>REER01000118.1 GCA_007694945.1 Paracoccaceae bacterium
GCAAGTTGCGCAAGGATGCGCTCGGGGACGGGCTTCAGGTGTCGTAACCCTGTTGAAAAGAAATCACATCTACGATACGCGTCCTCTTCAAGAACGGGCCTTTTCTGCGTAAGTGCGCCAGAGGGTTTGGGGCTCGGAATACTGCTCACGCCAATGCATTCAAGCACCTGATAGTATGTCATTTTTCTGTTTTGTATAGGTAATCAATGTCGCATTTGGTCGATATTCGTGTTGGAAATCGTATCCGTCAAAGGCGCTCGGAAATCGGGATGACGCAACAGCAGCTTGCGCAGGCGGTTGGAGTGAAGTTCCAACAAATTCAGAAATATGAGACCGGATCGAACCGCGTCTCGGCTTCCCGCCTGTGGGAAATCGCCAGTGTTCTGGATGTGAAGATCAGCTTTTTCTTCGAGGGAATAGGCGGTGGCGGCGCGCAGACCGAAACCACTGATCTGATGAACCGCAAGGAAACGCTGGACCTATTGCGCACATATTACGCTATACCCAACGCGCAGCGGAAGCGTCTGTTTGACCTTGCGCGCGTTTTGGGCAAGCCGACATTCCCCAACTACCTGCCGCCTGACGGAACGAACGGCTGAGGCAGTTGGTAGATCAAGCGTTTTCATCGTGAGAGATGTCTGCGGTGGCAGAAACACCCCAGGACGGTCGGATCGAGCCGTGAATCCCTGTCATCATGGCACGGCAGGCAGACCTGTCCTGTAGCTTCCGCATAGCTTGGGCCCAAATCGCGAAATGCGCACTTGCCGGTGACGCTGGTAATCTGTGGATGACGGCAAGGATGGCGCGCATGATCGGGTCGATGGCGCACGCTTCGTCCAACTGAACGGTGATGGTGCGGCCGCGCGCTGTTGGGGTTGGATCGGGGCTGGCAATGGACGGCTGCTGCAGTTGATGTATCGGCGCCGCCCAACCGGCACCGCGTGGAGCGGGCCGAGGGGGCTTTGCGTCAAAGCTGTTGTGCCGAGGCTGTCAATCTGAGATCAGCCCGGGCACGAACTCGACCGCGTCTGTGCCCAGGGCCCGGAGTGCGGGGATGTGCGCATCAGCACTGTCTTGGTAAAGGGGGCCTCGCTGCCCCTCATCTACAAGTCATTTGCAGCCATGGCCTGGATCACATGCCATGGACACGAACTGCAGCACGTGCCTGTTCCAGAATGGGCACGTAGCGGACTTCGGTGTAAGGGTCGCCTATCCACATTGGCTGCAGATCGCCATTGTTCCAATGATAGAGATGTCCCACCAGTTTTTCAGTTTTGCGGCATAGAATGCACATGATGGGTTCAGCCATGAGGCGGCGTTGCTTGGGCATGATTTACTCCTTCAAATCGCTACCGTGGAATTGATGAAACATCTGGTCTTGGGTCTTTTATGCGAGAGTTAACGTAGCGGCAACTCAACTATGACATGATAGCCCTATCATCGGCGAAATTAGACCTATGGCATGTTGGTTATCCCTTAAAATCACTATTTACAGATACTTGCGCTACAGTCTGCGACGCAGCGCCCTGCTCGATCTCGGCCAGAATAGCATCGATCGCGGCCCAGACGCGCGGTTCAACCTGGCCGCGGATCAGCGCCCATTTGCTGAGGACATCGAGCGGGTCATGCCTGCGCAACAGACCGGCGAGCGCGGTCGCATCGACGGCCAAAGTGGTGCGTGCCTGCCATCTGGTATTGCGCGTGCGTGCGTCCTCGGCGGGGGGCGCAAAAACAGGTGAAAGTGACCAATCCCTGATCGCCCGGCGCAGGGCCGCGCGGACGACATGGGCGGGATCGACACCACAGGCGCGCAATGCGGTTTCCTGGCGCTTGAGCGCATTCACACGGATATCGATCTTGCGCGATGAGGGGCTGCGCGCTGTCGCGGGACCGGCGGACGCCTGCGGGGACATTTCTGCGGGGTCGCGGTTCTCGGGGTGTGACGCGGTCCCCCGGAGGGATGGCGCCTCGGCCCCCTGCGCGTCTGCAGGCCGAGCAGCATTGTCCCTGGTCGGAGTGCTAAGCGCCGCCGCGACATCTGCCCCTTTTTCCGGGACCTGTTCGCCATGCTGTTTGAGCGATGCGGCATAATTGGGATCGGGCCGAGTGACAGTCGGGATCTTCTTGCGCACTGCTTCGCCCCTCACGCCGCCAGGATATTGTTGAGGATATCAGTGGCCTCTTCGAGCGCCTCGACGACATGGCGCGCATGCGGGCGCATCAAGGGGTTCGGATCGGATTGCTTTTGCAAGGCCACTGCGTGCAGCAATCCTTTCTCGTCCATTTCCTTGTAGACATTGCGGCGCAGCATCACGGTCTCGATGACAGGAAAGCGTTTGATCGCAGCTTCGATCAGGGACGCATCGGCACGGGTGCTGCGGGTCTCGACCATGTTGAGCACGACATGGTGGCGCGGCAGGTGGTCAGGATCGTCAACGCGGGATTTCAGCTTCTCGAACCAGTCAGCAGTTTGCGCGCCCACATCGAAATCCGAGGTCGAGAGCATCACGGGTGTGACGATGTGATCGGCCAGCACGGCGATCCCGTCGGACCATTCCGCACCGACGCCGGCGGTGTCGATGAAGATGAAATCGGCCGAGCCTGTGGCATAGACCTGCTCGATCTTGCGATCCACTGCGCCCACGCTTTCAACAGAGACAGACTGCAGGAGGGGCGAGCCAAACCCTGTGGCCTCAGCGCGCTTTTGCCAACTGCCCAGAACCCCGGTGCTGTCAGTGTCGATGACCAGGACCCGGCGACCAGCAGCCACGGCAGCGCTGATCAAGGCGCGCGAGAGCGTGGTCTTGCCACTTCCCCCTTTCCGGGCCATTGCAGCGATCACCACAAGATTGTCGTTTGGCATGAGATGATCCCTCTCGCAAGAATGGTGTAGCGCAGCAATAACATATGCGCGTCGGTACCCGCTGCGCCCATCCGCGTCAAGCAGATGACGCGCTGCAGCTTGCACAAGCCGTGATGCGCGCCGCACAGGACGGGTGCCACTGGCCATTTCGCACCCTGCAGATCGCAGAAAACGCGTTGCACCTGCCATCTGACGCGATGCAGAGGGCGCGGTGCAAATGCCATAGAGCGCGTGCCATTGCGCATTTGCCAGAAGACGCGTTGCATAAGACGGGATGCAGGTTGCACCCGGCGTGATGCAGCGCGCGGGATGCGCGTTGCAGGGTGCATCTGACATTTTCCAGATGGCAGATGACGCGCTGCAGATCGCGCAAGACACCGTGCAAAAGACGCGATGCGCGCTGCACAAGACGTGCTGCGCGATGCATTGAGCGCGGTGCACGATGCATTTGACAAAAGACGTGAAATCGGCCCCCTGAGCCGATTTTCTACATTGAGTACAAGCCCTTAATGCCTTCTCCGCTTGCGCTGGGAGAAGGCGGGCTTGTACGAAGTTGGCAAGAAATAGGAACGTTAACTTCAAAATGTCACGCGGCCGCAGACTGACCGAGACCGAGCGCCTGAGCATCGCCAAAGAGCGGGCGCAGGGCATAGCGGCTGCGGAACTCGCAGCCCGGCACGGGGTCAGCCTGAAGTCGGTCTATAACGCGGTGAACCATGTCAGAGATCGCAAGCGCGCCAATGGGAGCCGACCGAAGGTCATCGGCTTGCGTGTCAGCGAGCGCGAGTTGGAAAGGTTCGATGCCGCCCTTGAGGGTTTCGGGATCACGAACCGGACAGACGCGCTGCGCGCGCTGATGGCGGCTGCGGGCAAGATTCTGAAACCAGATGAGAAGATTGCCGATCAGCTGGAAGGCATGAGCGCCCGGATCAACCGGGTGGGCAATAACGTCAACCAGGTCGCGCGCCGGATGAATGAGGCCAAGCTCCGGGGTGAGCCCTTGCCCTATTCGGCACAGAGCCACGCCCATATGCGCGAGCTGGCAGGGCTGGTCTTCGAGATGGCCGATCAGATTCAGGAAATGTTTCGGGCGCGGCGTGGCGAGCTGGACCTCGATGTGAGCAGGGCACTGGCGCATCTGCTGCCCGATGCCAAAGGCGAAGGGGCAGAGAATGGGACAGGCTGAGCGCGCGCGCGGTGTCGGGCCCGCGCTTTTTGACCGCGACTGGAGCCGCGTCTCGGGCAGCTGGCAAGGATTGTCGCGCAACGCGCAGATGGTGCGCGCAGCGCGGGGCTATTCGCCGGCCATCTTCAAGCC
Organism: Paracoccaceae bacterium; assembly: GCA_007694945.1. Classification (GTDB taxonomy): domain Bacteria; phylum Pseudomonadota; class Alphaproteobacteria; order Rhodobacterales; family Rhodobacteraceae; genus Roseinatronobacter. Next base: position 4,182 of record REER01000118.1, read on the forward strand.
GATTTCCAAAGGCGGCTGCCATACCGGCGCGCAGTTGCGCGCGCAACTGACCTATCTGACCACCAAATCGAGCGACATCCTCGACAGCCGCGGCACACATGACGGCAAGAAGACCCTGTCTGAGGCCGAGATCGACCGTGTCGCCCGCCGTTTTGAAAACCAATGGAGCGAACGGCACAGCCCCAAGCTCGGCCATACCTCGCATTTGCTGATGGCTTTTCCGGTGGGAACCCGCGGCGAAGAGGTCCGCGCGATCACAGAGGCGGTCTGCGAGAAGTTCTTTCAAGGTGAGGGGTCGCAATTCGACTTTATTGCTGCAATACACCAAGATCGTGCGCATCCACATGCGCATATCATTCTCAACCGCCGCAGCAAGGATGGCGAGATGTTCTATCTCGGGAAGGACCACCATTTCAACTATGACGCCTTCCGGGCGGCGATGGTGGATGCGGCGCAAGCCCACGGGATCCGGCTTGAGGCAACACGGCGTCTTGACCGGGGGGTCACGACCTACCGCGCCGGGATCGACGAGATCTACAAGGCCCGCGATGAAGGGCGCCCACCTGTCGAGAAGCTGCGCACAGGCGCTGATCTTGCCGCAGCTCTTGAGACGGTGGCGCGCAATGCGCTGCGCTATCGCGGGTTAGCTGCCGAGGCATCGCGGTCAAACTTCGATGACGTGGCCGAGGCGCTTGAGCGGGCCAGCGACATTCTTGCCAGTGGCGGACAGATTCAACCAGATGGAGCACTCTATATGTCTGACGACGATACGGGTTTTGACACGCTGATCAGCGAGTTTTCTCAAAACATCCGCCAGATCGAGGCGGCGATCGACCGCGCGCCTGCGGCCGAGCGGCCGGAGATCGAGCGCAAGCTTTCTGACGTGTTGGCGTCGGTCGCGCATCTCAACCCGCTCGGGGATCGCTCGACTGCGCTGCTCGACGCGCCGTCCGGTGACGGCGTCTATGTGCGCGCCAATATGCGCGAGGACCAGATGGCGCGCCTCGACGATGATGCGGTGAAGGCGCGCCTTTCGGAGGCGCTGCAGGGCACAGGCATCGATCCTGAGGCTGTGGCCGCGCGCATGCGGCAGGGTGCGGGCAATGCCGTACTCGAACGGCAGTGGCTGGCGCAGGATTTGCGCGCCATCGCCAAGGCGGGCGATCTGGATCTGGAAAAGGCCGAAGATCGCGAGGACGCGCTGGACCGGCTGGAAGCTGTGCATGCGCGCCTGGGCGACACCCTGACCGATGCGCGCATTCTGCGGGCGGCGGGCGATGTGGAGGGGGCGGAGGAGGCCGATGTTGCGCGCGCCGAGCGTCTGACACCACTGGGCCGCGATCGCACGGATGGGCGCCCGGACGCCTTTGCCGCGTCCGAGCGGCAGGACTTCCAGCAGCTGGTCGCCCAGTTCCGCCGGACGGATTTCGACCATCCGTTCTCGGACGACCCTTCCGTGCGCAGGGCGGGCGCTGTCGAGGTGGATGCGGCGCGCGCCGCCTTCACCGCCTATGCACAGCGCTCGCCTGATCATGCGGAACTGGCCTCGATGGCCTGGGACAAGATCACCGACAGCCGCAAACCGCAGGATTTCGCCGTTGAGGCGATGGACCGCAGGCTGCACGCTGGTGATATGGATCTTGCGTTGCGCGATCCGTCGCAACACCTTGGTCCCATCACCGAGGATGCGCGCACCCTCGCCCTCTACCGCGCGGAAATGCCCGATGACGAATTCAGCGCGGCGGTGCAGGCAGAGATCAACAATCTCCGCGCTATGGGCGCTTCGAACCCTTATATCTGCGAACGGAGCTTTGATATCGAGGATAAGGCCCGGCAGGACTATGCCGAGCGGCGCTTTATGGCGGAGACCGCCCCCGATGTGGCGACATTCCTGCGCCGGGCCGAGGCTGAGGAGGAGGCCCCGCTCTCCGAGGCAGACGGGCAGCGTCTGGTCGCGCAGATCGACCGCAACCTCACGCCGAACGCGGTGACCGCTCTGCGCGCGGGTCATGCCGATGCGCTGGAAAAATTCACCGAGCATCCCATCCGGCAGTTGGAACTCGCCAAGGCCTATCTCGAGAGCAGCGCGGTCACCGCGCATGGCGAGGGTCTGGAGCGGGTGCTGGATGCTTTGGCCGAGGAACAGATCGAGGTGCAGCGCGCGCGTCACGCGGCGGCCCATGGCGAGAAGGGGATCACCCATGGATAAGGGTAAAATCGTGGGCGGTATTCTCAGCCTGACGCTGGTTGGTCTCGCCATCGGCTATGTCGTGGCCACGGGCTATCTCATCCTGCGCTACGGGTTGTCGACCGAGCGGATCGATTTCACGTTGCTGGCGCGGGAATACCATGGCCTTGGGCGGTCTGCGCCGAAGGATTTTCTTTGGGTCAACCTGATCCTGGGCGTATTTGGCCTGGCGGCATTCCTGCTCAGCATCACGCTTCTGGGCGAGGCGCTGACCCGGTTTGGCACGACGCATTGGCAGAGCAAGGCCGAGATGAAGCGCAACGGCTTCTTCGCCAAGCCCGGTGGCGGGTTTCTTTTGGGCAAGACCGGCCCCCCGAAATCAAAGCGCCCCTTTCTGGTGTCCAAAACCTTCCCGCACGCGCTCATCGTGGCACCCACAGGCCGGGGCAAGGGTGTGGGTTTCGTGATCCCCAACCTGCTGACCTTCAAGGGCTCGGCCGTGGTGCTCGACGTGAAGGGCGAGAACTTCCGCGAGACCTCGCGATTTCGCGCGCGCATGGGCGACAAGGTGTTTCGGTTCGCGCCCACCGATTGGGACCGCCCGACACACCGCTACAACCCGCTGGCCCGCATCGCGGCCATGACCAACCCTGACCGCCAGCAGATGGAGCTGAAGCTGACCGCGAAGCTCTTTTTGCAGACCGATAATGAAAAGCTCAGCGGGCTTCTGGCTGGCGGCATCGATCTGTTTGTCGCGTCAGGCCTGCTGGCCATTGAGCGCGGCGTGCCGACCATCGGCGAGATCTACCGCATCACAGCCTCGGGCGGTGACAAGCAGAAGGAATACCTCAAGCGCGCCAAGGAGGTGAAGAACACCTCGGCCAAGCTGATTTTTGAGCGCATGGCGTCGACCAACAATGACACCCTGACCTCGTATCTCTCGCTCCTGATGACCTCGGGTCTCGACACCTGGGACAACCGCGCGATTGATGCGGCTACTGCGACTTCGGATTTCTCCTTCCGGGACATCCGGCGGCGGCCGCATGCGATCTATCTCGTGGTCGAATCCGAGATGATCCGCCCGTTGGCCCCGCTGATCCGGCTGTTCTTCTCGGACCTGATTGCCTCGCTGCAGGCGCAGGAGCCGGGGGAGGATGAGCCTTGGCCAGTGATGATCATGCTCGACGAATTCGACCGCCTCGGGAAAATGCCCATCGTGGCCGAAAGCATCAAGACGCTGCGCTCGTTCGGGGGCAACCTCGCCATTGTCACCCAGACCATCCCTGCCCTGGACGAGATCTATGGCGAAAACACCCGCCGGTCGCTTCAGGGTGGCGCGGGCGTGAAGCTCTACCTCACCCCGTCCGAGCAAAAGACCATCGAGGAGTTGAGCCAGGCCGTGGGCAAGACCACCAAGCGCGTCGTCACCCGGTCCCGGGCGGTCGGGCGCAACCCGTTCGAGGGGCGCAGCGTTTCCGAGCGGACCGAGGATACGCCGCTTCTAACCGAGGATCAGGCCCGGCGGATGGACCTCGACGAGGTGATCCTCGTGATCGACGCACAGATGCCAATCCGTGCGCGACGGATCAAGTATTTTGACGATCCGGTGCTCCATCCCCTGCATGCGAGCCAGGCGGGCAGTTTCCCGTATCCAGACGAGGATGGACTGCGCCGCGATCGGCAGATGTCGGAAACCCGCGAGACCGTAGAGAGGCTGAAGCAGGAATTGGACCGGGTCAAATTGTCCGGAGCGGCAATGCAGGACACTCCCCCGGTCGCCCCTGCGCAAGCAGAAACGACAGCGCGCGCGCCGCAAAAGCTCAAAAGCACGTCACGCGGCCGCGCAGCCCGGGCAGCGGCAGCCGCCGCGACCAGCCCCACGCAACTGAATTTCAACCTTGGCCAGTTGGGGATTTCGGGAACTGATCAGGCCGCCCTCGCCTCAGCCGTGCAGACAACGCGCTCTATCATCAAGGAGCATGCGTAACAGCAGGGAATATTGTCTGACTGCGGCGCATCCACAAATGTTGGCGTCGGACATCCCACAATGCTGCGATGCCGGGGCGCGTCTTTGCGGCGCCCCGCATCTCGCCCATGAGGTCGGAGCAATCCATCCTTATGGGTTTCGCGGCCCGGCCACCAGATTGTCACTGGAAACGCGCCTGAAAATTCGTGGCCGTCAAAGAGACATGCGCTTCAAGAGGCGGGCGCAGCTCAAAGGCCTTTGGCGCGCGCGCAAACTCAAAAAGCCGAAACAGATACCAGTCATCACGGCGTTCAGTTGCGACCTCAAGTTCATTGCGTGAGATGTGGAAAGGCGTGCGCTCCCAGCCATTGGTCGTTTTGACCTCGATGAGGCGTTCACGCCCCTGCGTCGTGAAGCTGGCAATATCGTAGCCGACCCCATCGCCATCTTCTTTCGAAACCCAGCGCACCCGCCGTGCAAGATCATCACGCCCATTCTGTCGCAGAATCAGTCGTTCATGATGAAATACGCGCTCTTCTCCAGCATAACCCAGAGCGCGGTTTCGCTCGTCGCGGCCAGCCACGTCAAATCGCCGCGCAACGCGGTGCATCTGTTCCACCTCTTCAGGCGGAGGCGTGTTGCGCTGGGTCGGCGCGATCCCTACAAAAAGCGCAGCTGGCTCGGCAATCTGGCGCGGTGATTTATTGTGAAGCGCGATTTCCCATTCCGGGTTTCGCGCAAGCCATCTGGAAGCGGCTTCGGCAAGTGACATCTGAAAATTGAAGCGAGGCCGATAGCCTTTGATCACAGGTAACCCCAGCCCGATAAAGGCCGCTGACACATTGGAAAGCTTGAATTCGATCGAACCACGGCTGCGACCAATCTGCTCTTGCAGCGTTCTGTTCTGCGCGGCCTTGTTGTAGCTGCGCCCCGACAGCTCATCGCTGAGCATCGCGAAGTAGACCGCGACCACGGCGTCGTTTTCAGCATCGGTCCAATCGCCACCACTCATGATGCGATGCTATCTCGACGCAGATGGATCATCTTCACTTTTGTTGGCATCTAAGTCTTATACCCCCGTCGCCACGCTATTCGCATTCCACTCACCCATGATCATGTCTTCAGGATTCTTGATACGTCTTCAAACCCCGGATCGGCGGCATAGATGCGTTCGAACTCGCTCCGAGCGCGCGCGCGCTGGCCGACCTGATCATAGAGTGTAGCCCGGTCATAGCGGATCTGATGCAACAACCCCTCAGGCCGGTCTTTGCGGCGGCGGTTGGCCAGCGTAAACACATCGATCGCGGCATCAGGCATCCCCAGCGCGGCCAGTGCGCGGCCACGATAGAGCAGGATGGCGGTGTCGACTGGGGTCTCATTCTCGACATGTACAGTGGCGCGCACCACGCGGTCCATCAGCGCGCGGTCCTCGGGCGTGTCGAGCGCCAACTCCGCGAAGGAGAGCAGCACCACCGGATCAGTCGCATCAATCTCCATCAGCCGCTCGATATGCGCCATGGCATCGGTATGGCGGCCCTCGAGCTGTGCAATTTCCACAAGCGCCAGCCGTGTACCGCGTTCACGCGGAAAAACATGAGCGAAGATGTCGGATGTGATCGGAAGGCTGGCCTGCGCGGCAATCTCGTATTTGGCAAACAGCGTGCCGAGATCCCCAAGACGCACCAGAGCATGTTCGAAATGCGCCCTGGCGCGGTCGAATTCTTCGCGGCGCAAGCGGATCATCCCGGCCATCCACGCCGCATCGGGCAGATCGCCGGCCTCTTCCAGCGCCGCCAGTGCCGCGTCCCGATCCCCGTCATTCACCGCGCGGATACCGTCGATGAAGCGCTTTTCCTCAGCGGGGGTCATCAAGCGCTGGAAGAACCCCAGCTTCAGCCGATCGCGCTGCGGCACGGATGGCGCAGGTGCCGCCCCACCGCGCCCCGCGCGCTGGCGGTCATGGACCGTATAGAACAGCCCCGTCCCCGGCAGACCCGCTGTCGCGCGATTGCCGCGGGGGCTAATCGTGTATTTCGCGCCGCGTGGGCCGAAGGACAGAGATGCGGTCGATCTCGACAGGTTCAGGGTGACACCGGGGGCAAGGCGCACCCGACGCCAGAAACGGAAGGACATTTCTTTTCTCTCGCTTCACTTTTTCTCTTTTAGACAAGCTCCTGAACGCCTTGGTCACATCAAGTCCCGCAAAAACTCGGAGATCGGCGAAACCCCCGACAACCAGAGACGATCCCTCGCGCGCGTAGCCGCGACATAAAGTAAGTGCCGTTCGGTATTCATGATTTCATCAATCTGAGCTTCGTCATTCGCCATCAGAAGTCGATCTTCAAGCGGAACGATATCCTGATCCAATCCGATCACAGCAACGGCGCGATATTCTGCGCCTTTAGCCTCGTGCATCGTCATTACCGGCACGGAAACTTTGGCAGCAATGCGGGACACCAGAGCGTCGGTTCGTACCAACACCATCACCTCTGATGACCTGAAACCTTGCGAGACAAGTTCCTCTATCCAGGATTGCAGGGCTGACAATTCTTCTTCGCGGCTGGTGAATGCATGTATCTCAGGCGCAGCACCTTCAAAGACAGACGTAACACCCAGTCGGTTGTCCTCGGTGCCGTCTGGCTCGACCAGTGTTTCTGGTAGCAGTTCATCGCTGTAACGCCGAATCTGATGCGATGTACGATAATTCACCTTTAGGCTGCGGGACCGTCCCCTGATCTCGACCCCTGTCGCAGCCCAAGGAAATGGCGCACGGAAAATCCGCTGGCCAATATCCCCTGCAAAGAAAAGTCCGTTTTCCGCCATTCCCAAAGCTTGCCCGAGAAGCATGAGTTCCGGCACTGAGATATCCTGGGCTTCATCGACAATCGTATGTGAAAACGGGAGCCCGCCGGAGCCCGCCAGATCATGTGCCAATTGCGCCTCTGTCTTGAGGTTTAGAGCGGCAAGGGCCATGCGCAGGGCCTCGAACACGGCCCACGCGGCCTCGCGTCGCGCAGCGGGTAGTCGCACTTTGCGGCCAAGGCGCGGCAGATCGCGATAGCTGTCCCAATCGCGCACATTCCAGGCATCAACAATCAAGGACCATTCATCGCGCAAGAACTCGACCGACAGCGGTGCATCTGTCTTCTCGATCGCCTGCGTCAACAGCTCCGTCAGTCTGTCCTCGGATACTGACTCACTAGGTCCGAACGTCTGCGCATGAAGGTCCCGGATCACATCACCCAGCGCACCTACATGGATACGCGCGCATACCTGTTCACTCGCCAGCAGGGGCAACTTGCGGGCCAAGGCTTCAGCCAGACGCGCGTTGAATGTTGTCAGCAAAACCCGTGCTTCGGGGTCTTGTGCAAGCCTGACCGCGCGATGCAGCGCCACCACCGTCTTGCCAGTCCCGGCAGAGCCGATCACGCGCGCAGGGCCGTTGAAATCACGCTCGACATATTCGCGCTGGGCAGGGTGCAGATAGACGGCCCAGCGTTCCCATGGTGCATCGAGGGCCGCGCGCAGTTC
>REER01000076.1 GCA_007694945.1 Paracoccaceae bacterium
TCGGCCTGAAAGGCCGGACGCCAGACCAGATCCTGCGTCTGATAGCCCGAGAGGAACATCTCGGGCAGGGCGACCATATCGGCACCCGCTGTGCGCCCCTTGTCCCAGGCCGCGCGGGCCTTGGCGGCATTGCCCGTGATATCGCCAAGCGTGGGGTTCAACTGGGCAAGCGTCAGGCGGAAACGGTCAGACATGGGCAGATCCAGCGGCTGTTTCGCGATCACATATCACGTTGACCGCCCGAGGGAAGCCGAAAGGGCGGGGCAGAGGCGGGGCAATGTTTTGCGAGAAGCGCTAACAATCTGGTAATACATGATAAAAATTGACCATAGGGGTGTGCGGTGCAGCTCTGCAATGGCGCAATAGGGCGCTATCGGCCCGATATTTCGACGGGGCAGATCTACGCAATCGTGGCTCAGGGACCGGCCGAAGCCATCGCCCGCTTGTCGGGCCAGCCGCGGGTGGGTAAGGCTGTAATCAGCACGTCGTCACACAGGCAGAATGCACTTGCGCAAGCGCCTCGTCCTCATGGCCGGATACCTGGGCCTCCTTGTGCTCGCCCTGTTCATCCTTGGCTTTGCGGCCTATTCCTTGCGCTTTGGCTTGCGCGGGATCAGCCTCGATCTGTCAGACGAGACCTATATCTACACGCCCGACAGTGCGTTCACGAATATCGCCATATTCTCGCACATGATCCTCGGAGCCCTGGCGATGCTCCTTGTGCCGTTCCAGCCGATTGAGCGCATTCGCAGACGCTATCCGTTGCTCCACCGGATAGCGGGCCGCGTGATTGTCGTCGCATCAATCGCGGTTGCGCTTGGCGGGCTGGCCTATATTGCGATACGCGGAACGATCGCGGGTCCGCTGATGGATGCAGGTTTCGCCCTCTATGGTGCTCTGATGCTCGGCTGCGCCATCCAGACGCTGCGCCATGCACGCGCCCGCAATGCCGCGCTGCACAGCGCATGGGCGCTGCGCCTGTTCGTTCTCGTGATGGGGTCGTTGATCTTCCGGCTGCATTATGTGATCTGGTACAGCCTGACTGATGGCTTGTGGAGCAATGAGCAACTGACAGGCGGCTTCGATCAGGTCCAGTATATCGCCTTCTATCTGCCCTATCTTTTGGCGCTCGAGATCTGGCTGAGGAGGCGCGCAAGAGCTGGAAGGTGACCCGCGGGTCAGCCCACTTGCACTGGGCCGACCCGAGCGAATGACCGACTTGAAGCTGTTCTGATGCGGCTTGCCGTAAAGGGAAGCCCGGCGACCGCACGGATCGAGTCATGGAGCGCGCTCAGGTTCCGAACATATCTACGCCATGCGCCATGTAGCGACGCCTTCTTGCCGCGCCTCCACTCTGACCCTCGCGCAAGGGAAAAGCCCTTGCCAGCCCTTGCCCGCCCCCTTACCCTCGCGCCGAAAGTTTCAGGGAGTTCCGCGACATGCCCATTCGCCCCCCGTACGCGCGCGCACTCATCGCCGGCCTTGCGCTGGCTCTTGCTGCGCCGCTCCATGCCCAGATCGACGGGGTGCAGACGCGCCAGTATGAGGATGGCGGCATCTATGAGGGCGAGTTCCGCGACGGGTTGCAGCATGGCATGGGCACCTATCGGCTGCCGAACGGGTTCGAATATACCGGCGAGTGGGTCGCGGGCGAGATCAGTGGTGAGGGCGTGGCGCGCTACCCCTCGGGCGCGGTCTATGAGGGCAGTTTCGCCGCCGGCCGCCCCCATGGCACGGGCAAGATGACCTTCGCCGATGGTTCCACCTATGAAGGCGACTGGGTCGATGGCACGATCTCGGGGCAGGGCGTGCGCGTCTTTGCCAATGAGTCCGTCTTTGAAGGTGAATTCGTCGATGGTCAGCCCCATGGTGCGGGCGTGCTGACCCGTCCCGATGGTTACCGGTATGAGGGCGATTGGGTTGCGGGGCTGCGGCAGGGCACAGGTCGAATCACTTATCCGGACGGGGCAGTCTATGAGGGCGAATTGCAGGCGGACCTGCGCCATGGGCGCGGCATCCTGACCAACCCGGACGGGCTGCGCTATGAGGGCGACTGGCTGGAGGGCGAGTTGCACGGTCAGGGTGAGCTGCGCCAGCCCAATGGCGATCTCTATATCGGCGGCTTCCGCGCCGGGCTGCGTGATGGTGAGGCGCGGGTGGAACAGGCGGATGGGCTGGTCTTCGAGGGCACATTCGTCAATGACATGCGCGAGGGCGAAGGGCGGCTGTCAGGGCCGGATGGCTATCTCTACGAGGGTACATGGGTCGCAGGCCGGATCGAGGGCGAGGGGCGGCTGGTGCAGCCTGACGGCTCGGAATATGTCGGTCAGTTCCGCAATGGCCTGCCCGATGGCACAGGGCAGATCACCTATGCCGATGGCTCCACCTATGAGGGGGAATGGAGCGAAGGCCAGTTTCACGGGCAGGGCCGCGCCGAGTTCGCCGACGGCTCGGTCTATGAGGGCGGTTTCGTGCAGGGCCTTGCCGAGGGCGAGGGCGTGATGACATTTGCCGATGGGCGCGTCTACACTGGTCAGCTTGTAGGGGGCGAGCTGCACGGGCAGGGCGAGATGGTATATCCCGATGGCTCGGTTTATGTTGGCGAATTCTCGGAAGGCGCGCGCGACGGGCATGGTCGGATCGAGATGGCGGATGGTTTCATCTATGAGGGCGAATGGTCCGGCGGGCAGATCACGGGGGTTGGCGTGGCGACCTATGCCACGGGTGATGTCTATGAAGGTGCGTTTGTTGACGGGCAACGCCACGGGCGGGGCGTGCTGCGCTACGCCACCGGCGAAGTGCTCTCGGGCGACTGGGAAGACGGGCGCATGACTGTGCGCGACAACGACTGACAGCCTATGGCGAAGATGCGCCGCAAGGCGGACTTGCCAGAGAAACCATGCGCGAATTGCGGTCGCCCTTTCAAATGGCGCAAGAAATGGGCCAAGGTCTGGGACGAGGTGCGCTTCTGCTCGGATCGCTGCCGATCCGAAGCGAGGGCTTCAGCACGCAAGGACGTGGGATAGAGAGGTGCGACTGCACAAGCTCGTCTGAACGCCTCGGATAATGCCTGCCTGACCGGCACATCTTGAATTGTTCACTTTGCATTCTTGTTTCAAGAACATGTCGCTGGATATCGTCTTCGTTGCCGGATCAATCCCCCGTAGCAACGGAGTACGAGTGAGATGAGTGACGACAAGCAGTATGTCGAGCGCAATTGGGACGGTAGTTATTCTGTTCTGAGTTCCGAACAGAAAAACGAACGCAGCGCAGACTCGGCACGGGCTTTGGACGGTCGCACAAGAAGAGGGTTCAGTGCATCCGCTCTGAGTGTTGCCACCCGCAGCACACCGAAGTTGGGTATGTGACCCTTCGCGTCAGCGCAGCCGCGACGGGTCGGCGCCGGATTTGCGATAGGACGAGGGCGGCACGCCGACGGCCTGATTGAAAGCGCGAGAGAAATAGCCCGGGGTCGAGAAGCCGAGCTTGCTGGCGATTTCCTGCACCGGGATATCGGTGTCGAGCAGCATCCGCCGCGCCTCGAACAGCCGCCGTTCCTGCATCATCTCCAGAGCTGTGCGTCCGCAGGACGCGCGGCAGGCGCGCGACAGATGGGTGGGCGTCACACCGAGCGCAGTCGCGTAATCGGTCACATTGAGCGAAGAGCCGAATTCGCGTTCAAGCAATGCGGCATAGCGCGCGGTGAGCTTCTCATTGGCATTGAGCACGGGTGTCGCCCGCGCGCTCTCGTCGTCGCCATTCTGGCTGTTCCGCGCCAGCCAGATCGCCAGCAGCCCGAGCTGATGATAGGCTGCCTGCTCCGCCATGGCGCGCGCACCGTCGAGTTCGCGCTGGACCGCATCGATCAGATGCGCGACTTCGGCATGACGGGTGGCATCGCGCAGGCGCAGATGGAGCGGGCGGTCGGGCAGATCGAGCCCGTGATCCGCACCAAAATAGACACCCGTGCCCTGGATGCGGGTCATGGAATGAAAGCTGTGCATCGTGCCCGCTGGCAGAAAAACTGCGTTATGCGGGTGAAAGCCGCGAGTCGAGCCACCGATATTGATGCGTCCCTGACCATGGGTGAACCACAGAAAAACAGGCTCGCGCAGCGCGCGAATAGTCTCGAGTTGCCATTTCGGCGCAGCAGCAAGTTTGGCAAGTGGGAGCAGACGCAAGCGCGCGGGCTGTTCGGGTATGGTTGTCATTCTTATCCTATCCCCCCGGATAGCGGCAAGATTACGACCTGACCGGCGCATGAAAAGGCAAATTCTTCACGCAGCCGTTATTCTTCCGTGAGTTGTGCGAGAGGCGTTGCAAAACGGTGACTCTGCGCAGGTGCCATCAGGGCAGCTCGGTCCAGTCGGCCATGCGGTTGCGGAACCATGTCCGTTGACGTTTGGCATATTGGCGGGTGGCCAGTGTAGCGGCGTCGATGGCCTGTTGCCACGAGATATGGCCTCGTAGATGCGCGACCAGTTCCGCCGCGCCAATCGCGCGCGCCCATGGGGCGCGTGGCTGCCAATAGGGCAGGACGGCGCGCACTTCCTCGATCGCCCCTTGCGCCATCATTTTGTCGAATCGCGTGGCGATTCGGTCATTCAGCCATTCCACCGGCGGGCGTATCACCAGTGCGGTGCATTGACTGCGTGGAAGGAGCGGGGGTGGCGTCGCGTCCTGCCATGCCGCGAGGCCCCGCCCGGTCGCACGCGACACCTCCCAGGCGCGCTGAATGCGCGCCGGGTTGCGCTGGTCGATCCGCGCCCGCGTCGCCGGATCCAACTCGGCCAGCAGGCTCTCGGCGCCTGCTTCTGTCATCCGGGCATCGCCCTCGGCCCTCACTACTGCAGGAATGGGGGGTATCTCGACCAGCCCTTCGGTAAGCGCCCGGAAATAGAGCCCGGTGCCCCCAACAATCACCGCATTGGGGTGGCGCGCCAGCATGGGCTCGACCGCGCGCAGCCAATGCCCGACCGACCAGGGCTGATCACGCGTCACCATGCCGTAGAGATAATGCGGCACCCGCGCGCAATCCTGTGCGTCGGGCCGCGCCGAGAGCACGCGCCACATCGCATAGACCTGCAGCGCATCGGCATTCACGATCACGCGCCCTTGCGCCTCGGCCAGTTCCAGCGCCAGCTCTGACTTGCCGCTGGCTGTTGGCCCGGCCAGCAGCACAGGCCGCGCCGGGTCGGGGGGCGTGCGGCGCATCCGCGCGCGCGCGCTTGGAAAAGGATCGCGGCGATCAGCCATGAGAGGGCGGCTTTCAGATTGAACCTGTCCGCTTTTTCCGACATTTTGCCGCCACAGAAAAGCGCCTGTAGTGCTGCCCGCCATTTGCCAGAGGATATCTCCATGCCCGATGACGCCCCCCAGACCACCTACAAGCGCGTCATGCTGAAGATTTCGGGCGAGGCGCTGATGGGGGATCAGGGCTTCGGGCTGCACCCGCCGACCGTGGTGCGAATCGCGCAAGAGGTGAAATCGGTCCATGACATGGGGGTTCAGCTCTGCATGGTCATTGGTGGAGGCAATATCTTCCGGGGGTTGCAGGGATCGGCGCAGGGGATGGAACGTACCCAGGCCGATTACATGGGGATGTTGGCTACTGTCATGAATGCGCTGGGCATGCAGACTGCTCTGGAAGCCATCGGCGTCTATACCCGCGTGATCTCGGCCATCCCGATGGATCAGGTCTGCGAGCCCTATATCCGCCGCCGCGCTGTGCGCCATCTGGAAAAGGGCCGCGTGTGTATTTTCGCGGCAGGCACGGGCAACCCGTATTTCACCACCGATACGGCGGCGGCGCTGCGCGCCTCGGAAATGGCCTGCGAGGCGATCTTCATGGGCAAGCAGGTCGACGGCATCTATGACAGTGACCCCAAGACCAACCCGAATGCCAAACGCTTTGATCATATCAGCTATGACGAGGTGCTGCGCGCCAATCTCAAGGTCATGGACGCTTCGGCGATCGCGCTTTGCCGTGACAACAAGATGCCGCTGATCGTCTTTTCGCTCGATGAGCCCGGCGGCTTCAGTGGTATTCTGCGCGGTGAGGGGACCTATACGCGCGTGCACCCCTGAGCGGTACCGCGAAGGCTTACATTCGCGGCCCATGCAAGTTAGAACATCGCCGAGGGCGCACCGCAGACGATATGAGGGAGACGAGCATGTCGGAAGAAATCGAGATCGATGTGGACGATCTGAAGCGCCGCATGGATGGGGCGATCGCGTCGCTGCGCACCGAATTCGCGTCGCTGCGCACGGGCCGGGCTTCGGCTTCGATGCTCGAGCCGGTGCAGGTCGAGGCCTATGGACAGATGACGCCGATCAACCAGGTGGGCACTGTGAATGTGCCCGAGCCGCGCATGGTCACGATCAATGTCTGGGACAAGTCGATGGTCGGCAAGGTCGAGAAGGCGATCCGCGAATCGGGGCTTGGCATCAACCCGCAGCTCAATGGCACGATCATCATGCTGCCGATCCCCGAGTTGAACGAGGAACGCCGCCGCGAACTGACCAAGGTGGCCGCGCAATATGCCGAGCACGCCCGCGTCGCCATCCGCAACCTGCGCCGCGACGGGATGGATCAGGTCAAGAAGGCCAAGGCCGCTGGCATGAGCGAGGATGAGCAGAAGCTCTGGTCCGATGAAATCCAGGAACTGACGGACCGTTTCATCGAGCAGGTGGATTCGCAGCTTGAGACCAAACAGGCGGAAATCATGCAGGTCTGACCTGCGCCCGAGCCCGATTGCACAGCATGACCCTTGATCAGATACCGTCCATGCCGTCCCCGCCCGCCGCAAGCAATCTGCATGTGGCGGTGATCATGGACGGAAACGGGCGCTGGGCGGCGAATCGTGGCTGGCCGCGGCTGGTCGGGCACCGCAAAGGGGTCGAACGGGTGCGCGGTCTGGTCGAGGCCAGCCCGGAACTGGGTATCCGCTACCTGACGCTCTATGCCTTCTCGACCGAGAACTGGAAACGCTCGACCGAAGAAGTGCTGGGTCTGATGTCGCTTCTGTCGCGCTACATCAAGGCCGAAGCCAAGCGGCTCAACAAGGAGGGTGTGCGGCTGCGGTTCATCGGTGACCGGACGCGGCTGGAGCCGAAACTGATCAAACTCATGGACTGGATCGAGCGGCAGACAGCGGATAACACGCGGCTTTTCCTGACCGTTGCCATCAATTACGGCGGGCGGGACGAGCTCACGCGCGCGATGCGGCTGATTGCCAGCAAGGTCCAGAAAGGCGAGATCTTACCCACCGCGGTCAATGATGCGCTGATAGCCGAGCATCTCGATACGTCTTTCCTGCCTGACCCGGAACTGATCGTGCGCACCTCCGGCGAAACCCGTGTCTCGAATTTCCTGCTCTGGCAGTCGGCCTATTCCGAATATGTCTTCACGTCCATTCTCTGGCCCGATTTCACGCCCGAGAACATGCGCGCGATTCTCGACACCTTCCGGTCGCGCGAGCGCCGTTTCGGCGGTGTGAAGACATGAGCAGCTTCGCCGACCTGCGCGACCGCACGCTATCGGGCGTCGCGATGGCCGTATTGGGCATTGGTGCAGTCTGGGCAGGCGGGATGGTCTTTACCGGGCTGGTCTGCCTGCTTTGCGGGGTGATGGTCTGGGAACTTACCCGGATGCTCGACCCGGACGCGCCCTCGGGCAAGGCCGAAGCCGCAGGCTTCACGGCAGCGGTGGCACTACTCGTCTTCACGCTGCAATTGTCGGGCTTCTGGCTTCTGGGGATAATCGCACTCTCGGTCGCGCTTCTGGCGTGGCGCTTCCCGAAGGATCGCGGCATGGCAGCCGCCTATCTGGCGCTCATCCTGTTCGCGGGGCTGGGGCTGATCGCTCTGCGCGGGGTCTATGGCTGGGACTGGGTGCTGTGGCTGGTGCTTATCGTGATCGGTTCGGATGTGGCCGGCTATTTCGCAGGCCGCCTGATCGGCGGGCCAAAACTCTGGCCGCGCGTCAGCCCAAAGAAGACCTGGTCAGGCACAGTTGCAGGCTGGGTCATGGCCGTGGCGATTGGCTGGGGCTTCATGGACTTGCTGGGCGCGGGCGCGGGGCTGATCGTCGTTTCGGTGCTGGTCGCGATGGCGGGGCAGGCGGGCGATATTGCCGAAAGCGCCATCAAGCGCCATGCCGGGATCAAGGACAGCTCGAACCTCATCCCCGGTCATGGTGGCTTTATGGACCGGTTCGATGCCATGATTGCGGCGGCGCTGATGGTGCTGCTGCTTGCCGAAACTGGCGTGCTGGGTCTGCTGCGCACCTGCGTCGGGGCAGGGTGCTGAGCGATGCGGGTCTCGGTCTTTGGTGCGACAGGCTCGATTGGCGAGAGCACCTTCGACTTACTCTCGCGCCGCGATGATATCGAGACAGTCGCGCTGACCGGCGGGCGCAATGTGGCCCGGCTGGCCGAGCAGGCGCGTGCGCTTCGCGCGAGCGTCGCCGTCACAGCACATGAGGAGTGCTATGAGCCGTTGAAAGAGGCGCTCGCGGGCAGTGGTATCGAGGTTGAGGCGGGCACCCAAGCCTTGGTCAACGCCGCTGAGCGCCCTGCCGACTGGGTCATGTCGGCCATCGTCGGGGCTGCCGGGCTGACGCCTGGCTTTCGCGCCTTGGCGCAGGGGGCGACTCTGGCGCTGGCGAACAAGGAATCGCTCGTGACGGCTGGGCCGCTCCTGATGCGCGAGGCTGCGCGCCATGGCGCGCGCATCTTGCCTGTCGACAGCGAGCACTCAGCCGTGTTTCAGGCGCTGGTCGGCGAGGATGCGGCAGCGGTCGAGCGTGTCATCATAACGGCCTCGGGCGGGCCGTTCCGCGATTGGCCCCTCGAGCGGCTGGAGCAGGCGACACTGGCCGAAGCACAGACCCATCCCAACTGGTCCATGGGCCAGCGGATCACGATTGATTCCGCGACCTTATTTAATAAAGCCTTGGAACTAATTGAAACAAGAGAATATTTTGGCTTTAAGCCCGATCAGATCGAGGCTGTGGTCCACCCGCAATCCATCATTCACGCGTTGGTGGGCTTTCGCGACGGTGCGCTGATGGCACATCTCGGCCCGCCCGACATGCGCCACGCCATCGGCTATGCGCTGAACTGGCCCGAGCGCGCGGAGTTACCTGTCGCCCGGCTCGACCTCGCGCAGCTTGCGCAACTGAGCTTCGAGGCCCCGGACCCGTTCCGCTTCCCGGCCCTGCGGCTGGCGCGTGAGGTGATGGAGACGCGCGGCCACGCGGGCGCGGCCTTCAATGCTGCCAAGGAAGTGGCGCTCGATGAATTCATCGCCGGACGGATCCGATTTCTCGACATGGCGCGGTTGGTCGAACGCACAATTGACGCGCTTTCGACCGACTCCTGCCTCACAGATCCGGTAGAGGCGCTTGAAACCGTTGTAGCAATGGACCAAATGGCCAGAGATCACGCGCGCAGGCTTGCGGCTGCGCTGAATTAAGTGCGGCCCGAGAGTCGCAGGCAAGACAAAGGGGAAATCGAGTGGATCTGATCGGGCTGTTGCCGAGCTTCGGCAATTTTTTCCTCACCATCGCGGTTTTCGTCGTTGTCCTGTCGATCATCGTGTTTGTGCACGAATACGGGCATTACATTGTCGGGCGTTGGACCGGCATTCACGCCGATGTGTTCTCGCTGGGGTTTGGCCCGGTTCTGGCCAGTGGCACCGACAAGAACGGCACCGTCTGGCAGGTCGCGGCAATACCACTTGGCGGCTATGTGAAATTCGCTGGCGATGCGGGCGCAACCTCCAGCAAGGATGCCGAGGGCATGGCCGAGATGGACGAGGAGGCGCGGCGGCACACCATGCATGGCGCGCCGCTCTGGGCACGTTCGCTGACGGTTGCGGCAGGGCCGTTCTTCAATTTCATCTTTGCCTTCTTGGTCTTTGTCGGGCTTTTGATGTTCGAGGGCGTGGCGGTGGACGAGCCTATTGTGGGTGAGATCACGCCGCTGCCTGCTCAGCCTTTCGAGTTGCAAACCGGCGACCGAATTCTTGCTGTCGAAGGCATTGAGACCGAGACCCTGTCTGCCTTCATGGCCAGCGCCGAGGAGATGCCGGCCGAGCCTGTGCTGAGCTATACAGTCGAGCGCGACGGGCAGGTAATGGAGGTGACCGGCCCCCATCCGCAACCGCCCCTTGCAGGCAGTGTCGCCATCCAGTCCGCCGCCCGCGAGGCGCGTATGCAGCCCGGTGATGTGATTCTTTCGATCGACGGGCGCGAGATCGCAACTTTCGCCGAGTTGCGCGATATTGTCGCCGAATCAGCCGGCGCCCCGCTGGCGCTGCGTGTTTGGCGCGGTGGTGACGAGTTGGACCTGACGCTGGAGCCGCGCAGCACCGATCTGCCATTGGCCGAGGGCGGGTTCGAGACCCGTTTTCTGATCGGCCTGACCTCGGGGGCTGTTTTTGAATACAGCACGCGTAGCCCCGGTTTCTTCGAGGCTGCGGGCATGGCGGTGACCCAGGTCTGGCGGGTGATCCGTACCTCGCTGGAGGGGCTCTACTATATGGTGGTCGGCCAGATCAGCACCTGTAACCTTTCCAGCCCCATCGGCATTGCCGAAGCCTCGGCGGCCAAGGCGAGTGACGGTGTGATCGAGTTTGTCTGGTTCATTGCAGTGCTGTCCGTCGCCATCGGCTTGTTGAACCTTTTCCCGATCCCGCCGCTGGATGGGGGGCATCTGGTCTTCCACGCCTACGAGGCCGTGATGCGACGGCCAGCGGGTGACAAAGCGATGCAGATCCTGATTACCATCGGGTTGGCGCTGGTGCTCTCGCTCTTTGTATTTGCAATCTTCACTGACCTGACCTGCTGAGCCGGGCGTAGCGGCAGGGCGATGTCATGGCGCGGACGCGCTGCTGCCTCATTCTTGCCCGATTCTATGGCCATCACCGGGACGAAGGAGAGTGTAATGGCCTATATCGAATCCGAGCTTCGCAGCATGCGCATTGTCTGGTCGACCGTTGGGGATCGTGTCATCGTCATCGGGCTGATCGTGACAGCTATAGTCTTTGCCAGTGCCTTGGCGCATTATCTGAGCATGCCTGCCTCCGATTTGCCGCTCACCCGCTGACCGCGCGGTCGTATTGGCCGCATAGAATGGGCCAAGGCCCCCTCGCTCGATTGACGCCGCGCTGTCGCGCGGTGTCCTGCCGTTAAGGGTGATCGATCAGGTATCAATCGGGCATCATGAGAACTTCTTCGCCGGTATTATTCAACTGTGCCCCGGGTGCATCACTACCCACGCCGATTGCTTTGACAAGCCCGCTCTGACCCGATAGGCAGAAAGAAACAATAATGCGGTAATGATGGGGCCCGACATGCGCGGAATCATGGGGATGCTGCCTGCGCACAAAGGGGGTGTGGCGCAGGGTCCGCACGTCTTTTCTGTAGCAGTTCTGGGACTGTTGTCTTTTCTTTTCATAGCCTTCGCGCCCGCAGTTCAGGCGCAGGACCTTCGCTTCTCGTCGATCGTGATCGACGGCAATGTCCGGGTCGATGATTCTACGGTGATTGGGCTTGCGGGAATCGGGACCGGCCAGGCCGTCAGCGCCGGGCAACTCAACACAGCGGTCAGCAACCTGTCCGCTTCGGGCCTGTTCGAGTCTGTCGATGTCGTTCCGCAAGGCAACACATTGCGGATTCAGGTGCAGGAATTCCCGATCATCGGGATTGTGAATTTCGAGGGTAACCGCCGCATCAATGACGAGGATCTCGAGCCGGTCGTGCAGACGCGCGCCGGGCGCGTGCTCTCGCCCTCGCAGGTCGAGGCCGATGCCCGTGCCATCGCCGACCTCTATGCACGCCGTGGTCGCACTGGTGCGGAAGTGACGCCCGAGATCATTCCGCGGGGGAATAACCGCGTTGATCTGGCGTTCGTGATCCGTGAGGGGACTGTTGTCGAGATTGAACGGCTCTCCTTCGTCGGCAACCAGGCCTTCTCGAACTACCGTCTGCGTCAGGTTCTGAGCACCAAGCAGGCCGGACCGCTGCGCTGGATCATCCAGAGTGATACCTTCGTGGCCGAGCGCATCGCGCTCGACCGTCAGTTGCTGACCGATTTCTACCTCTCGCGCGGGTTCATCGATTTCGACATCCTCTCGGTCACTTCCGAGATGGCGCGTGAGCGCGATGGGTTTTTCCTGACCTTCAACATTCGCGAAGGTCAGCAATATCGCTTTGGCAATGTCACCGTGGTCAGCGAGGTCGAAGGGGTCGACCCAGATGACTATATTGGCGCACTGCGCCTGCGTTCGGGCACGATCTTCGCGCCCACGACGCTGGACCGCAATATCGCCCGGCTAGAGCAGGTGGCGACTCAACGTGGGCTGCGGTTCATCCGCGCCGAGCCACGTTTCACCCGCAATGACCGCGAGCAGACAGTCGATGTCGAATTCGCTCTGGTGCGCGGCGAGCGGGTGATTGTCGAACGGATCGACATTCAGGGCAACACGACCACGCTTGATCGGGTTATCCGCCGTCAGTTCCGCTCGGCCGAAGGAGATCCGTTCAACCCGCGCGAGATTCGCGAGGCCGCGGAGCGCATAAGGGCCTTGGGCTTCTTCGCTGATGTTGCGGTTGAACCGCGTCAGGGCTCGGCCCCGGATCAGGCCATCGTCGATGTCGAGGTTGAAGAGACTACCACAGGCTCGCTTGGCTTTTCGGTCAGCTATGGGCGCGCGCAGGGCGTCGGTTTCGGGATTTCCTTTGCTGAGCAAAACTTTCTTGGGCGTGGCCAGCGGCTTTCGATCAATTTCAATACGGTCAGAGGCGCGCGCGACATTTCGCTCGAATTCGGTGAACCCGCGCTGCTGGGCCGCGATCTCGACTATTCGCTGGGTGTCGGGTATCGTGAAACGCGTACCTTCTTCTCCGATTTCGATACGCGCGAGGCGTTCCTCAACAATGCGCTGAGCTTCCCGGTGAGTGAATTCGGGCGCTTGCAGGTGCGGCAGGGGCTCGTCCTCGACCGATTGACCGGGCTTGACCCTGACCCAACCGTGAACTCGGCGCGGCTCTTTGCGGATCAGGCCGCAGGCTCCGCGATCACCGGCTCGCTCGGCTACACCTACACCTTTGACACTCGCGGCGTCGGGGTCGACCCGTCGCGCGGTTGGGTGTTCAGCGTCGGGCAGGATTTCGCAGTCGGCAATAACAGTCGCCGCTTCATCAAGACCGAGGCGCGCGCTGGCTACGAGATCTCGATTTTCAACGAAGATGTCACCCTGCGCGGCGATGCGCGTGCAGGGCTTTTGCAGATGGTCAATGGCGAGTCGCGCAATCGCGAGCGCTTCCAACTGGCCAATGTGATGCGCGGTTTCGCCTTCGGTGGCGCTGGTCCGCGCGATTTCGGGGCGGTCAATAATGACGTTCTCGGTGGCAACCGCTTTGCCGCGCTGCAGGTCGAGGCGCAGTTCCCGCTCGGTACACCGGTCGAATATGGCCTCAGTGGTGGTGTCTTCGCCGATATCGGTTCGGTCTGGGGCACCGACTCTGTGTCTGGCATCAACATGATCGACAGTGGCACGGATTATAACAGCGCTCGTCTGCGCGCGACGGTCGGGGTCTCGCTGTTCTGGGATAGCCCCATCGGGCCCTTGCGTTTCGATCTGTCGCGCGCTGTGCGCAAACTGCCGGCAGACCGGACCCAGAATTTCGACTTCTCCATCGTCTCGCGATTCTGATGCGTCTCTGCGATGGTGCCGGATTGTTCCTGTTGGGGGCCGCAAGCTTGCTTGCGGCCCCTTTTCCAGCGCCGCTGCATGCGCAGCAATCCTTGGGCTTCGCCTTTGGTGAACCAGTCGGCGATCGGACCTCGCAGGCTGGTCGTGCATTGCGCACCATTGACGAAGAGCGCCTGTTCCAGCAATCCGAATTCGGTCAGCGGGTTGCGCGCGAGATAGAGAGGGCCTCACGCGCGCTTGAGGCGCAGAATGACGAGTTGCTGGCCGAACTGACCGCGCGCGAGGCCGAACTGACCGAGCAACGCGGCTCGATGACGTTGGAGGAGTTCCGCGCGGCTGCTGTAGAATTCGACGTCAAGGCGGAGACCACGCGCCGCGAACAGGCAGAGAAGCGACAGCGGCTGGTGCAGTTCGAAGAGGCCGAGCGGCGGCGCTTTTTCACGTCTGTCGCGCCTGTGTTGCAAGAGGTGCTGGCGCAGGCCGGTGCGCAGATTCTGATCGACGCCCGCGCGGTGCTCATCGGTGTGCCGGGCATGGACATGACGCCAGAGGCCATCGCCGCGATTGACGAGGTGTTGGGCGATGGTGGAGAGCCAGCCTTCCCGCTGAACCTGCCCTGACATGCGGGTCCTGCGCGCTTGTCAGCGCGCCAGCCTCTTGCTAGAGCAACCGACAAAACTTCGCAGGCCCGCGCAACGGGGTTTGCGCGATGCAAAGGAGCCGTCATGACCGATGCCCCCCTGCAAGAGGCCGATCTTGCCACCATCATGCGGGTCATCCCGCATCGTTATCCGTTTTTGCTTGTGGACAAGGTTCGCGATGTGGTGGCGCGAGAATCGGTCGTGGGCATCAAGAATGTCACCTTCAACGAGCCGCATTTTCAGGGCCATTTTCCCGGCGCTCCGATCATGCCGGGTGTCACCATTGTCGAGGCCATGGCGCAGACGGCTGCTGTCCTAGTGGGGCTGTCGCTGGGCTTTGCCGAGAAGCGACCGCTGGTCTATTTCATGTCCATCGACAAGGCCAAGTTCCGTCGCAAGGTCGTGCCTGGCGATGTTCTCGAGCTGCATGTGACCGTCAAGCGCGGCTCGACCAAGATCTGGAAGTTCGAGGGGGTCGCCAAGGTGGAGGATCAGATCGCGGCCGAGGCCGAGTTCGCGGCGATGATCGATTTCAGCGCCGATCTGGTGGAATGAGCGCGGCATGATCGACCCTTCTGCCCGCATCCACGCCACAGCGATTGTCGAGCCCGGCGCGAAGGTCGGCGCCGATTGCGTGATCGGCCCCTATGCCATCATCGGCCCTGATGTGACACTTGCCGAAGGTGTCGAGGTAAAGCCCCATGCGCTGGTCACCGGTTGGACCGAGATCGGGGCCGGGTCGGTCATCTTCTCCTTTGCCTCAGTCGGCGAAGTGCCGATGGACCTCAAATATGCGGGCGAGCGCACCCGGCTGATCGTGGGCGAGCGCTGCCGCATCCGCGAAAATGCCACCATTCATATCGGCACCGAGGGCGGCGGCGGTGTCACCCGTGTCGGCAATGATTGCCTGATCATGGCCAGCGCCCATATCGGCCATGATGCACAGATCGGCAATAATGTGATCCTGGCGAATTATGTCGGGGTCGCCGGGCATGTGATCATCGAGGATCGTGTCATTGTCGGGGGCTCGGCGGGGTTGCACCAGTTCATTCGCGTGGGCGAAGGGGCGATGATTGGGGCACTGACGCGGGTTGCGCATGATGTCATGCCCTTTGGGCTGGTGTCGGCGGCAGATGGCACGTTGCAGGGGCTCAATCTGATCGGGCTCAAGCGGCGGGGCGTGCCGCGCGAGGAAATCGCGGCGCTTCGCGCGGCCTACAAGCGCCTCGCCGAAGGCGAGGCGGCCCTGGTCGATCTCGCCGAGGCACTGGGTCAGGAGACCGACTCCGAGGTGGTGGCGCAGGTGGCGCGGTTTTTCACCGAAGGGTCACAGCGCAAGTTCCTGCGCCCGACATGAGCCGGATCGCGCTGATCTGTGGTCGCGGGCGCCTGCCGCAGCTTCTGGCGGAGCGTCTGGAGGCCGAAGGCCGCGCGCCGGTCATGTCCGAGCTCGAAGGGTTCGAGAGCCTGAGCCGCACGCGCGAGAATGTCGTCGTGTTCCGGCTGGAGCGGTTGGTGCCCTTGCTCGATCATCTGCAGGAGCTTGGGGTCGCGGAGGTGGTCTTCGCGGGCACGCTCCACCGGCCGAGGCTCGACCCCGCGCTGATCGACCCCGGCACTATGCAGCTTCTGCCGCGCATCATGGCCGCGATGCAGCAGGGCGATGACGGGACATTGCGCGAAGTGATCGCGCTGATGGGCGAATGGGGGATGTCGGTGCGCGGGGCGCATGAGGTCTATCCTGAATTGTTGCCCGATGAAGGGGTGCTGGGGGCTGTCGCGCCCAAGGCGCAGGACAAGGACGACGCGGCTCGGGGCTTTGAAATCCTGCAGGCGCTTGGCGTGGCTGATGTCGGGCAGGGCTGCGTGGTGGCGCGTGGGCAATGCCTCGCGCTGGAGGCTTTGCCCGGGACGGATGTGATGTTGGCGCATCTTGCCGGGCTGCGCGAGGGCGGGGCGGAACTGCCCGCAGGCGGGGTGTTCTGCAAGGCGCCAAAGCCCGGACAGGACCGCCGCGTCGATCTCCCCGCGCTGGGGCCAGAGACTGTTATCGCCGCGCATCGCGCCGGCCTGCGCGGTATCGCCTGCGAGGCCGGGGGGGTGCTGATGATCGACCGCGCCGAGATGGTCGCGCAGGCCGATGCACTGGGGCTGTTCCTCTGGGCGCGGGCGTGAAGGTCTTCATCATTGCCGGAGAGCCTTCGGGCGACAGGCTGGGCGGCGCGCTGATGGCGGGGCTCAGGGCGCTGGTGCCGGAGGTGCAGTTCAACGGTGTGGGCGGCGAGGCGATGGCGGCCGAGGGGCTGACCCCGCGCTTCCCGATGTCCGATCTCTCGGTCATGGGCCTGCTGGAAGTGCTGCCGCGCCTGTCGCTTCTGCGGCAGCGCATCCATGAGACCTCAAAGGCCATTCTCGCGACCGGCCCTGATGTGGTCATCACCATCGACAGCCCGGATTTCTGCCTGCGGGTGCTGCGCCGGGCGCGCGCAGCGCGCCCGGCCTTGCCGACCGTGCATTATGTCGCGCCCTCGGTCTGGGCCATGCGCCCGAAACGCGCCGCCCGTATGGCCCCGCTGGTCGATCATGTGCTAGCCCTTCTGCCCTTCGAGCCGCCCTACATGCAGGCTGCTGGCATGTCCTGCGATTTCGTGGGCCATCCGGTCGTGGCCGAGCCGCCCGCCTGCGCTGAAGCCGTCGCGGCGCTCCGCGCCGCGCATCAGGGGCCGGTGATGCTGGTGCTGCCCGGCTCACGCCGGGGCGAGATCCTGCGCCTCGCGCCGCGCTTCGGCGCGGCGCTCGGTAAGGCATTGCCCGAGGGCATGCGTGTGCTGGTGCCTAGCGTCGCGGCGCAAGCCGATCTGATGCGCGAAGAGGTCGCGCGCTGGCCAGTCCCGGCCGAGATTCTGGCCGAGCCGCGCGCGAAGCGCGCGGCTTTCGAGATCGCCGATCTGGCGCTGGCAGCCTCGGGCACGGTCTCGCTGGAACTGGCCGCCAGCGCCACGCCCATGGTTATCGCCTATGACATGAATCCGCTCACCCGCTGGCTCGCGGCGCGGCTGTTGCAGATCGACACGGTGACGCTGGTCAATCTGGTCTCGGAAACGCGTGCTGTGCCCGAATGTCTGGGCAAGAATTGCACACCCGCGCGGATCGCCGACGCACTGCGGACGCTGATGCAGCACGAGGCCGCGCAGCGCGCGCAGCGCGATGCGATGCGCGTGACGCTTCAAAGACTGGGGCAGGGGCAGGAGGCGCCAGGGCTGCGCGCGGCGCGCTCGGTGCTGGGGTTTCTGGACCGGCGCAAGGGCCACAAGGCCGGGCAGTGAAACCCACCCTGCCCGGAGCAACGCACCCGGTCCCGCTCAGGGTTTCGCCAGCGGGTGATGCTCCAGCACCAGCGCTTTCAGCCGTTCATCCAGGACATGGGTATAGATCTCGGTGGTCGAGACATCGGCATGGCCGAGCAATGTCTGAATGGCGCGCAGATCGGCGCCCCCGGCCAGCAGATGCGTGGCAAAGGCGTGGCGCAGCACATGCGGGCTGATCCGGGCCGGGTCGAGCCCGGCCTTGAGCGCGATCTCCTTGAGCAGCAGGTAAAACCCCACTCGGCTCAGATGTCCCTCGCGCCCCTTCGAGGGGAAGAGATGGCGCGGCTCAGGCTGACGTTTCGCGCGCAGCGCGGACGCCTGCACATCCCATTCCCCAAGCCAGGCCGCCAGAGCGTCACGCGCGGGCGCCGAAAGCGGCACCATCCGCTCCTTGCCGCCTTTGCCGCGCACGAGGATCATGCGTGGATCCCCCCGCGCTGCCGCCACTGGCAGGCTGACCAGCTCGCTCACCCGCAGCCCGGTGGCAT
The DNA here is from genome assembly GCA_007694945.1 of Paracoccaceae bacterium. GTDB lineage: Bacteria > Pseudomonadota > Alphaproteobacteria > Rhodobacterales > Rhodobacteraceae > Roseinatronobacter. The sequence goes on from REER01000076.1 coordinate 18,220, forward strand.
AGAGCAGCTCCAGCAGGCAGGTGTTGCGCAGCCGCTCACTGGCGCCACGCCCGGTCTCGCGCGCGGCGCTGAGCAGCGCCTCGACCTCTTCGGGGCTGAGCGTGACGGGCAGTTTCTGGCTCTTGCCCGGCCCGGCGATGCGGCTGGCTGGGTCATCGTTGCGCCAACCTTCGGCATAGGCGAAGCGAAACATCTGCCGGATCGCCGAGAGGCGGCGGGCGCGGGTGGATTTCGCCAGCCCCTGCGCATCGCAATGGATCAGATAGGCCTCGATATCACCCCGCGCGAGTGTCGTGAAATCCAAGCCCTGATCCGTTGCCCATGCCGCGCAATCGCGTAGGTCGCGGCCATAGGCGAGAAGCGTGTTGCGCGCGGAACCCGTCTCGGCGGCGCTGGCATCGAGAAAGCTGGAAATCCAGCGATTTGCCAGATCCTGCGCCATGCGCTAGCCCCGCCGTTCGAGTAGCAGGAGTTCGATGGCGATCTGGCGGGCGTCATCATCCAGCCCCAAGGCACGCAGCCGCTGCAACCCGCGCGTCGCGGCTTGCTGGTCGCCCGCCACGGCATCGGCGATGAACCCGAGCGCATCGACCAGCACCATCGCAAGGGCACCCTCGTCGATTTGCTGGCGAACCTCGTCCGACAGCATGTCATCGGCAAAGCCAAGGGCGATGGCTCCGGCCATACCGCTTGCGGCGATTTCAGGAGGTGCAGAACCTTGCGCCAGCGCCGTCATGAACTGGCCGAACTCACCCTCGGGTGCGAGGCTGGCTGCGCGCTCGGGCGCTGCCTCTGTCAGAAGCAGCATATGCCACAGCCGCTCGGCAGCCTGTCCGGTCAAGGCCATATGGGCCAGATCGGCGGCCATCATCTCGGCCAGCACATATTCCAGTTCGACAGCGGCAAAGAGAGGCCATGCCCGCAGCAAAGCCGCGCCCACCGCCTCGGCATCGCGGCCCATGCGCGCCTGCTCGAGCGCCTGAACCGCTGCCACCCGTTCCCAGAGCCCACCTGACGCGGCTGCGCGGCGCTGCGTATAGAGCCCCAGCAGGCGGTTGGGCTGCATCGCCCCGGCACGGGTCAGCCTCTCGGCGGCGTCAAGCTGGGCACGCCAGCCACTGGTGCCGCGCAGATCAGCATGGGCATAGGCCAGCGGCAGGTTGGCCGTGGTCACGGAATCGCCCAGCGCCTCCATGATGCGCCACAGGAGCGGGGTCGTGTCCTGCGGTGGCGGCAAGAGCGCCTCGGCTTCTTCTTCTTCCAGAAAACGCGTGAGCATCTCGGCTTCGGAGGCACTGAGCAGTCCTAGGGTCCGCGCCGCCTGCAAGCTCGCATAGGCAGCGGGCCAGTCGCCGCGCCGGGCCGTGCAGAAGATCTGCGCCGCCTGCCCATGATCCTGCGCGATCTGCCCGCTCATCCTGGCGCAGGCGGCGTCCTCCTCGCCCAGCAGCAGGGCGATGTCGAAGGCGCGCGCATTCAAGGCGGCAGTGCGTTCCGGCGCGGCGTCGATCAATTGCCCGGCCTGCTCCAGCGCGCCGCGCGCGATCAGTTGCTCGACGCGGGCCGCGAGCAGCAGGCCCCTGTCTTCGGGCGCAAGGCTCCAGGGTGGGGCGAATTCCGCGGTCAGCACGCGCAGCGCGAGCTGCTGGGCGCGGGGCAACGTATCCTGCGGCAGATTTTCAAGTGCATCGAGAATATCGGGCAGCGACGTCGGACCCCAGACGTCGCGCGGCAGCCCGATCCGTTCGGCTCTGAACAACCCGGTCGAATCTATCTCGACACTGTCGAGCGGTGTCGCGGCGATCTGACCGGACGGGTCCTGCCCGCTATCCGGCGCAAGGATGACAGGGGCTTCAGAGGGCGCTGGGTCGGGCTCTGGCAAGGGTGCCGCGAGCACCTGATCCAGCCACTCGATGGCGCTGAGCGGGGCCTCCGCCTCTTGCGCTGGAAGGGAAGCGGGCAATGCGCAAAACGCGAGGCCGATGCAGGACAGGCGCAGCGTGGTCAATTCACCTCCAGAGTGATCGGGGTTTCGACCGGGGCACGTTGCGGCGAGAGATCCCCCACGAATGTATAGCCGGTGACCGCCAATCCGCCCAAAATCACGAGAATCAGCACAAAACGAAAGATATAGCGCATGATCCTGCCTTTCCGGACTGCCTGACCTCTTTTGCACCGGTTTTTGCAGGTGCCTGCGGGGTTTTGTATTCGACATTGCCGCATTAACACGACAATAGAAAGGCAGGCCACGAAAACTTGAAGCATGGCAGGGAAAGGGGCAGGGTGTCGGCATGAAACTGCACAAGACCGTTGTGCTTGTCGGCATGATGGGCGCAGGCAAGACCGCTGTTGGCAAGGAACTTGCCCGGCTGCTTGGCGTGCCCTTTCTTGACTCGGATGAAGAGATTGTCGAAGCCGCGCAGATGACCATCGCCGAGATTTTCGAGCGCGATGGCGAAAAGTTCTTCCGCGCCCGCGAGGCGGAAGTGATCGCCCGGCTGTTGCGGGGGCGGCCCGGGGTGCTCTCGGTCGGTGGCGGGGCCTATCTGAACGCAAATACACGCGCGCTCATCTCGGCCGAGGGTGTGGCGGTGTGGCTGAAGGCGGATCTTGATCTCTTGTGGACGCGGGTGCGCCACAAGACAACGCGCCCGCTCTTGCGCACGGCTGACCCGCGCGCGACGCTGGCAGGCTTGCTGGAGGCCCGCACACCGCATTACGCGCAGGCCGATCTGGTGGTCGAAGCGAATGCAGGCTATGCCATTGCCGATATGGCGCGGGCCGTGCTGGCAGAGCTGGCCACGCGCCCGGATGTGCTGGAGACGGACAGGGTATGAGTTTCGATCGCGTGCATGTGGCCTTGGGCGCGCGCGCCTATGATGTGGTGATCGGGCAGGGGTTGCTCGCACAGGCAGGCGCGCTGATCGCGCCCCTGCTGACGCGTCCGCGTGTGGCGGTGTTGACGGAGGCCCGTGTCGCAGAGCTGCATCTCGCGGGTTTGGAGGCCGGGCTCGCCGATGCGAGCGTTACAGCGCAGGCCCATGCGCTGAACCCGGGCGAGGGCACGAAAAGCTGGGACGGGCTCCGCGAGTCGGTCGAATGGTTGCTCGATGCTCAGGTTGAGCGGCGCGACATGGTGCTGGCGCTTGGGGGCGGCGTGATCGGGGATCTGGGGGGCTTTGCCGCGGCGGTGCTGCGGCGGGGCGTGCGCTTCGTGCAGGTGCCGAGCACGCTTCTGGCGCAGGTTGACAGTTCCGTTGGCGGCAAGACCGGCATCAACACCCGCCACGGCAAGAACCTGGTCGGCGCCTTTCACCAACCGAGCCTTGTTCTGGCCGATATCGACCTGCTGGACAGCCTTCCGCCGCGTGATTTTCTGGCGGGCTATGGTGAAGTGGTGAAATACGGGCTCTTGGGCGATGTCGCTTTCTTCGACTGGCTGGAGGTGAACGGCCCCGAGCTGGCGCGCGGGAACAAAGATTTGCGCCAATATGCCGTGCGCCGCTCGGTCGAGATGAAAGCGGGCATCGTCGCGCGGGATGAGACGGAACAGGGCGAGCGCGCGCTTCTGAACCTCGGCCATACCTTCTGCCACGCGCTGGAGTCTGCGACAGGGTATTCCGACCGGCTGCTGCATGGCGAGGGCGTGGCGATCGGTTGCGCGCTGGCTTATGAACTCTCTGCCCGGATGGGGCTTTGTGCGCAGGAGACACCCAGCCGCCTGCGCGCGCATCTGCGCGCGATGGGCATGGCCTGCGATCTGGCCGATATTCCGGGCGATCTGCCAGGGACAGAGGCGCTGATCGGGCTGATGGCGCAGGACAAGAAAGTGCAGGACGGGCGGCTGCGCTTCATCCTGGCGCGGGATATCGGCGCGGCGTTCGTCTGCGACGATGTGCCGGGCGAGGTGCTGCGCGCGGTGCTCGATGACGCGCTGGCTGCACGGGCCTAAAGGGGTGCCAGATTAGTGGCACGTTTTGAGCCTAACCTCTCGGGGCAGTCTGGAGATGGCGTTATGCTTTCAGTCAATGAAGAGCTTATTGTGCCCCTGATCTGGAGCGGGATTCTGGGCTTCTGAGGGATCTTGATGCCCAAGATCGTTGGAGATTCCCTAGTGCCCGCAAACCATTGGTTCGCGAAGCTGATGTCGCATGTCAAAATCGGCCCGACCAGCTATCAGCACTCCAGCAGTGACGATTGTGGTAATGGCAACGGCGGTCGGGGAAGCAGCGACTAAGCGACGCAAGACCACCAGAGTTTATACGCTCAACCGATCAAGCAGCAGCCTGTTTCGGCACTCCGTTGGCTCGAGCGTATCACCGAGCCCGGCCTCATCTAGCCAGTGTTCGCATTGATCGGTCTGTTCGCATTGCATGCAGCGCAGCACGGCATCGCGCAATGTCTGTCCGTCGACTGCACCATGCATGACTGCATCGGACAGATCGACCTGTCGCGCCTCTGACATACGGTGGAACAAGGTAGAGTGGCGGTCGATTTTCGAAATCAGGCCCATATTGCGTCTCCGAAAGAAAGTTTTGTCATCGCGTGAAGGCTACAGGCCAAGGCGCATGCGGACCTTGACGTAAATCAAGCCGGCAGCGGATGACCGCCACTGGCCAAGTGCGGCGTTGAGTGGTGCGCAGGTCTTCGTTAACCTCTGTTAACGAATTTGCGGAGGTAGCGATGCTGACACGCCTGATCGCCGCGCTTGCGACCGGCTTTGTGCTTGCGAGCTGCATGGGCAGCGACAGCGGGTCGGGTCATGTCGGCTTGCGCCCCGGCACGCCGCCGCCGCAATTCTTTGGCTGGATGAACCCCGAGATTCAGGAAGCCTGGGATGCGGGGTATCTGGGGCAGGGCGCGCACATTACCGTTGTCGATGAATTTGTCGGAGAGCAGTTCCGCGCCAATCTCGGTTTTGGCCGCGAGCTCGGCACCCATGGTTTCTGGACTGCGACCCAGGCAAGCATGATCGCGCCTTCGGCGCTGATCACCGAGTTTGATTACAATACCACGGGTACACCAGTACCGCTGGAGCCAAACAAACTCAACGTGATGAATCTCAGTTACAGGCTCGTGGGCACGCTGGACCAAGATTTTCCGACTGGCCCCCGCGCGGAAATCGAGCAATCTCTGATCGGCTATGCGCGCGATGGTCAGGCCGTAGTCGTGAAATCTGCAGGAAACGATGCGATGGGAATTGATGCAGCGCTCGACGGAAAGTTCGACTTGCTCAATCTGGCGCTGATAGGGGCCGAATCCGCCATCTTCGTCGGCGCATTGGACCGTCACGGCACGCCGGATAACCTCGCCAATCTGGCCTCATACTCCAACCGAGCAGGCAGCGACCCGACGATTCAGAACCAGTTCCTGAGCGTGGGCGTTCTGGACCAACTCACCGAGTTGTCGGGGACCTCGTTTTCGGCGTCGATTGTCAGCGGTTATGCGGCGGTTCTGGGCAGCAAGTTTACCGATGCCAGCCCGACGCAGATCTCGCGCCAACTCCTCGACACAGCGCGCACCGACACTATCCGAAATTACGACCCCGTGCTGCACGGCCGCGGCGAGGCCAGCATCAGCCGCGCGCTTGCCCCCGCCTCGATCAACTGAGCCTCACTCAGAACCGGATCTCGTAGCGTAACTGGATGCGCGACTCGCGGCGGCCGGATTTGCGTTCGAGGAATTGCAGTGTTTCCCGCGGCGGCAGGGTCGAGGCGGCAAGCCGGCAGTTGACCGTCGCGAAATCATCGATCACCCGATAGAAGGCGCGACACGGTTGTTCACGCAGATCGCCGCCCACCAGCGTCGAGGCCGACAGGCTGAGCGTCTGGCGCGGGCCGATGTCGTAGCGATAGACAAAGCCCAGCCAAAGCCCCGGATCAATGCGGTATTTCTCGCCCCGCTCGCCCGTGCTCACGCCCCAGGTGATGCCAAAAGAGGGAGTGATCGCAGTGAGGAACACAAGGTTCATCTCCGGAAAGCGCGGCGTGTACCAATCGGCGAAATCTACCGGCGTGCCATCGTCGAGTTCATAACCGCCAACAGACAATTCCTGCGCGCGTCGCGAGCGCAATGAGCCTGCGCGTAGATCGAGCAGAAAGGTGCGGTCGAGAACCCCAACGCGGTCGCTCAGCGCCTGTCCCTGCGCCTCGGATAGGGTCATCACCGCGCAGATAATCAACACAATCGCCCAAATCTGGTTCAACCCTGATCTTCGCTGCCGCCCCTTTAGGGCGCGCGTTGCGCAGCGCCGGGGCAGGGCGGTACGGGTCATGGAGCGCCGGGTGCCCTTGAGGGTGGCTGCGCGGACCCCGCCATCTGCTGACGCACCAGCTTGCCGGGGTTCAGTATTCCCAACGGATCGAGTGCGGCTTTCACTGCGCCCATTACCTCCCACCCGGCGCCATGTTCGGCTTCCATATAGCCCAGCTTGCCCATGCCGATGCCATGCTCGCCACTGACCGTGCCTCCCAGCCGCAGCGCGCGTTCAGCCATGCGGCTCGCCAGCGCCTTGGCCTTGGCAATCTCCTCGGAGCGGTCGCGGTCGGGCAGCAGCAGCGCATGGAAATTGCCATCGCCGACATGGCCCAGAATCGGGCCGGGAATGCCTGCCTCGGCAATCTCGCGCGCGGTTTCCTCGACTGCCTCGGCCAGGCGCGAGATCGGCACGCAGATGTCGGTCGTGATCGGAAAGGCATTCGGATGCGCCGCGCGGGCCGCGTAATAGCCCTCATGGCGCATCTTCCACAGGCGATTGCGATCCTCGGCGCGTTCGGCCCATTGAAACGCGCGCCCGCCCATCTCGGCCACGATCTCGCCGAAACTCGCGGCCTGTTCGCGCACGCCCGAGGGACTGCCGTGAAACTCGACCATCAGATGCGGTCTCTCGGCCATGTCGCTTTTCGCCCAGGCATTGAAAGCACGCACATTGGCCGCGTCGATGAACTCGATCCTCGCCACGGGAATCCCGCTCTGGATGGTCGCGATCACCGTCTCCACGGCGCTGGCCATATCGGGAAAGGCGCAGAGCCCGGCGGTCACGGCCTCGGGCTGGCCCTGTAGGCGCAGGGTCAGTTCGGTGATCAGCCCCAAGGTGCCCTCCGAGCCCACAAAGAGCGCCGTCAGGTCATAGCCGGTCGAGGATTTGGGCGCCTGAGAGCCCGTGCGGATGATGCGCCCATCGGCCAGCACCAGTTCTAGCGCCAGCACATTGGCGCGCATGGTGCCATAGCGCACCGCCGTCGTGCCCGAAGCCCTCGTCGCGGCCATGCCGCCAAGCGAGGCATTGGCCCCCGGATCAACCGGAAAGAACAGCCCGGTCGCGCGCAACTCTTCATTCAGCGCTTCGCGCGTTACACCGGGCTGAACCACGGCCAGCATATCTTCTGGCGCGACGCGCAGCACCTTGTCCATGCGGCTGAAATCGACGCAGACCCCGCCATGAGGCGCGAGCGCATGCGCTTCGAGCGAGGTGCCCGTGCCCCAGCCGATGACGGGTATTCGGTGGCGCGCACAATGGCGGACGATCTGCGCGACCTCTTCGGTCGTCTCGGGCCACACCACGGCATCGGGCGGCATCTCGGGAAAATGCGCTTCCGAGCGGCCGTGCAGCGCACGCTCCGACGCCCCGGTGCTGAAGCGCGGACCCAGCAACTCGCGAAGCGCGTCGAGGGTCATCGGTTCAGATGCGCTCGACCGTGACCTTGCCCGCGTCGAAGGCGAGGTAGTTGCGCAGGGTTTCGGCCTCTTCACTCGGGTTGGTCAGGCTGTAGGCTGCGTTCGCGATCAGCCCCTCGGGTGCCGAAACATGAAAGAAAACACCCTCGCCGCGGTCATCGCAGATCAGCTTGCGTTCCGACGGTTCCAGCACGGCGCCCGCGATGTCCTCGCGCGGGAAATAGATCACAAAGGGCATGTCACGCTGCAAGACTTCCAGCGCGCGGGTGCTCTCGCCAATGACGGCACCACTGGCGCGCACGCTCCAAGTGCCCTCTGCCGGATAAATTCGGATCGATTTCATGCTCTGATGTCCTCTCGATTTTACTCGCGCACTATCGCAGGGTTTGTCTGCAAAGGCAAAGTGCGCGAGATGCGTTGCGTCGGGGTGCCAGTTTGACCGTTACAAGGGTGCGCAGGCCCGCTCGAGCCATTGCCCGGCCTCTGGCGAGACCAGTGGCGTCAGCAAGGTATGCACGCGCGCGTGATAGGCGTCGAGCCATGCACGCTCCTCCGGGCTCAGCCTGTCTTTGAGGATAAGCCTGCGGTCGATCGGGGCAAGGGTGAGGGTCTCGAACTCCAGCCAGTCGCGCGCATCCGCGCCCTCGGGCACCTCGCCCTTGCGCGTCGTGATCAGGTTCTCGATGCGGATGCCGAAGCGCCCCTCGAGGTAATAGCCCGGTTCGTTCGACAGGATCATGCCCTCGGCCAGCGGTACAGTCGAGACGCGCGAGAGCCGCTGCGGCCCCTCATGCACGGAAAGGAACGCTCCCACACCGTGCCCGGTGCCATGGTCGTAATCGCGCCCCGCGAGCCAGAGCGGATAGCGCGCCAGCGCATCCAGATGCCCCCCCGCCACGCCACGCGGAAAGCGCGCGCGAGAGATGGCGATCATGCCTTGCAGGACCTGCGTGAAGCATTCCGCCTCCAAAGCGCCGACGGGGCCGATGGCGATGGTACGGGTGATGTCGGTGGTGCCATCGCGATATTGCCCACCCGAATCGACCAGCATCAGGTCGCCTGGCAGCAGGCGGCGGTTGCTGTCTTCGGTCACGCGGTAATGCACAATCGCACCATTGGGGCCGGACCCGGCGATCGTGTCGAAGCTGAGATCGACCAATTCGTTGCTGCGCCCGCGTATGGCCTCAAGCTGGCGGGCAATGTCGATCTCGGTCAGGCAATGTTCGGGCTCTGCAACCAGTTGTGCAGCCTCTGTGTCGAGCCAGCAGAGGAATTCCACCATTGCCGCGCCATCGCGCAGATGCGCGGCGCGCGCTCCGGCAAGCTCGGCTTGAGTTTTGCGCGCTTTGGGCAGCAGGCAAGGGTCCTGCATGAAGGCGACCTCAGCCCCCGTCTCGCGTAATATGTCCAGTACGCGCAGCGGCAGGCTCGTCTTGTCGAGCCGCACCGGTCCGCTCAATGTGCGCAGCGCAGGCTCGAAGGCCTCGGGCGGGCGCAGATGGACACCCTCATCCAGTGTCAGCCCGTCGAATTTTGCCTCATGCGCAAACAGGTCCACGCGCCCATCCGCATGCACGATGCCGAACGCCTGCACCACCGGCAGGCGCGGCAGGTCCGCGCCGCGGATATTGAGCAGCCAGCACAGGCTCTCGGGCTGGCTCAGCACCGTGGCGCTCTGGCCGGCATCTGTAAGCGCCTGCGCGATCTGCCGGCGCTTCTCCGCACTCGACAGCCCGGCGAGGCTATCGGGATGGGCCGTGACGTGCCCCATCGGCGGGCCGGGGCGGTCGGTCCAGAGCGCATCGATCTGATTTGGCAAGCGCTTGAGGATGATCCCGCTATCCTTGAGCCTCTTTTCCAGCGCCTCGACCTCATCCGGGGTGTGCAGCCACGGGTCGAAGCCTATCACGGCGCCATTGGGGCAGGCCTCGCGCAACCAGTCGGCGAGCTTCGTCTCGGGCCAGTTGACCGGCGTGAAATCGGCCGCGCATTGCATCCGCGCCTGCACCCGGTAGCGGCCATCGACAAACAGCCCCGCACGGTCGGGTAGCACGATGCAGAACCCCGCCGAACCCGTGAACCCCGTCAGCCAGGCCAGCCGCTCGTCACAGAGCGCGACATATTCGCCCTGATACACATCCGCGCGCGGCACCAGATAGCCCTGGACGCCCTGCGCGTTCAGCGCTGCGCGCAATGCGTGCAGGCGCAGCGGGCCATCGGCAGGGCGGGTCGTGGCAGTATATGTCTGGAGCATGGGGAAGCCTGCAAGAGCGCGTTGTACATAGTGGTAGGGCCGCGGGCCGCGGCGGTCAATGCCGCGCTTCGGGCGCTGCGCTGCAGGATCGTGGCGCAATGGCTGAGATCACATCAAGAATGAATTCCAACATATTGAAAAATATTGTTTTCAAAGGTGAGCGCATTCGGCGTCCACCGCCCGGCGCAAGCGATATTCAGCGCCTGCGATCGCGCCGCGTGCTCATCGGCTGGAAAGCTACGGCAACATGCGCTTCGCAATAGGGTTTACCGGGTTTCACGGGTAGGCCGCAGAACCAGAAATCGTCGGTCGCCGGGTCACCGATGGGCCATTTGCAGGTCCGCTCGGTCAACTCCAGGAGCGAGAGTTTCCGCGCGGATTTCTCGATCTCGCGCACATTCGCCAGCGCTTCGGGGTCAATCTCGTTGGTCGACGGCTGTGGTGGCAGCGGTTGGCCCGCCGGGATGATCGGGCGCGGGTTGTAGACGGGCGCCTCGGCCGCGGGTTCGGGCGTTACTACGGGCTCGGGGTCGGGTTTGGGCTTGGCTGCCGCACGTTCGGCCTTGGCCTGCGCCAGATCAACCACCGGGGCCTCGGGCCGCGACGGGGCAGGCGCAGGCTCGGGCTTGGCCGGGGCGGCCTCTGACTCGGTCTCGGGGCCGTTGCGATTCGACAGGCCCAGCCGGTGCACCTTGCCGATGACGGCGTTGCGCGTCACACCGCCGAGTTCCTTCGCGATCTGCGAGGCCGAATGCCCCTCAGTCCACAACTTCTTGAGCAATTCGACGCGCTCGTCGGTCCAGGACATTCTCAAACTCCGGCAGATGAGATGGTTTTCTCGCGCAATGCGCACACCATTGTTGTGACACTGCAGATGAAATACATCGCCATGACGCGAAAGACAACTGCGCGCAGGAGCACGACAAAAAAGGAGGCAGAAATGGCAGAGCAGAAGGCACCGCAATTCGGCATGGGCGCGCGGCGTTTCGGGCGGATGAACTGGCTCGGCCTCGGTGCGCTGGCGGACCGTGAAATTCGCCGCTTCCTCGTGGTCTGGACGCAGACACTGTTGGCACCGCTGGTCACGGCCGGGCTGTTTCTGGCCGTCTTTGCACTTGCCATCGGACCGATGCGCGGCGAGGTGCTGGGCGTGCCCTTCCTCGCCTTCCTCGCGCCCGGCATCCTGATGATGACGGTGATCCAGAACAGTTTCGCCAATACCTCGTCGTCAATCGTGATCTCGAAAGTGCAGGGCAATATCGTCGATACGCTGATGCCGCCGCTCTCGGCTTTCGAGCTTGTGCTGGGCTATCTGGCAGGTGGCCTCGTACGCGGGCTTGTGGTGGGCGTGGTCATCATCACGGCGATGGTCTTGTTGCTGGGGCAGGGGGTGGCGCATCCGCTCTGGCTCTTGGCCTTCCTCGCGCTGGGGGCGGGGTTTCTGGGCGTGCTGGGGATCGCGGCCGGGATCATCTCGAACAAGTTCGACCAGATCGCCGCCATTACCAATTTCATCGTCGTGCCGCTGTCGTTCCTGTCGGGGACCTTCTACTCTATCGCGTCCCTGCCGCCCACGCTCGAGGCGCTGAGCCGCCTCAACCCGGTTTTCTACCTGATCGACGGCGCGCGTTACGGCGTGATCGGCGCGTCTGACGCATCGCCGCTGCTGGGTCTGGCGGTTGTCAGTGGCGCATTTCTGCTGGTCGCGACGCTCTGCTGGCACTGGTTCCGCATTGGCTATCGGCTGAAACCCTGAGACCGCGTGCCGCAGATGTGAGCGGTGACGCGCTTGTGAAAGCGCGAGTCACGCGCTACCTCAACGAGACAAGATTTGAAGAAAGCAGGCCTCGCCATGAAACCCCTTTTCGCGCTGACCCTTGTGGGCGTGACCTTCGCAACGCCCCTTCTGGCCGATGACCCGCGCTGGCGCGACTGCCGCACCTGCCACGCGGTCGAGGCACCCGATGGCAGCATTCTGGCCCGCGGTGGTCGCAGCGCGCCAAATCTTTACGGTATCGCGAACCGCCCGCTGGCGAGTGACAGCGGCTATCGCTTCTATAGTGACGATCTGAGAGCCGCCGCCGCCACAGGTGCGCGCTGGACCGAAGACAATTTCGTGGCCTATCTGCGCGACCCCGACCAGTTCCTGCGCTCTGTCACGGGCGAGCCCGACGCCGAAAGTGGTATGCATATCGAGATGCGCAGCGGCGCGCGCGAGGTGTTCGAGTTCCTGCGCGATCTGTCGCAATGATGGCGGGATAGTGAGAGACTGGACAGCGACCCAGACGGAAAATGCTGCGGCTGCTTCCTTCCGGACCTGACCGGGTTGGCAAGGCGTCTGCCCGCGCCAGCCTCTCACGACGCGATTTAAGCGCTTGGCGCGCGCTTTGCAACCCATCCTGCGCGAGAAGCGCTTTCCCCGCGCGGCTGTTTTGCTCTAGGTAGGCCGGGGGCGCCAGACAAGGGACGGATGCCGGACATGGGCAAGCGCGGCTATCATCACGGCAATCTGCGTCAGGCGCTGGTCGAGGCCGCGCTCGATCTGATTGCCGAGAAGGGGCCGCAGGGCTTCACCATGGCCGAGGCCGCCAAGGCCGCCGATGTCTCGGCCGCCGCCCCCTATCGCCATTTTACCGGGCGTGAGGAATTGATCGCGGAAATGGCGCGGCAGGGTTATGAGCTGTTTGCGGACCTTCTAGAATACGCCTATCGCGACGGCCAGCCCTCGCCGCTGGCGGCGTTCGAGGCCGTGGGGCGCGCCTATCTGGCCTTTGCGCGCAAGCATCCGGGGCATTATGTCGCGATGTTCGAATCCGGAGTGGTGCCCAACGCCTCGCGCGAATTGGCGGCGGCCTGTGCGCGGGCCAATCAGGTGCTGGTGCGCGCCGCGCATGACCTCTCGCAGCGCCTGCCGCCCGAGCGCCGCCCGCCGACCGAGATGTTCGCCGCCCATGTCACCGCCATGAGCCACGGCATTGTCGAGCTTTACGCGCGTGGCGCCCCTGGCACGCGCGGCCCGTTCACGCCCGAGGAACTGCTAGAGACCGGCGTCGGGATCTATCTGCGCGGTCTGGGCTTGCTGGAGCCCGATCACTGAGTCCATGGCTGCAGTTTTTTCGAAAATCGACGTATCAAGCTCTTGAAGGCGCGACAGTGGCACCCACCTATGTAAATGTAAATAACATTAACACCGAGAGGAGCGAATGATGACGACAGCAACAGCAAACGCCTCCTGGCTGGCACGGGCGGAAGCCTGGCTCGACGGGTTCGGCAAAGGGGGATGGATCGCGGCGATGGTGCTGGGCTTCATCCTGTTCTGGCCCATCGGGCTGGCATTTCTGGCTTACATGATCTGGGGGAAGAAAATGTTCGGAACATCCTGCCGCAAGAAAATCGCACATGCGGGCATTGCAACCAGTTCATCGGGCAACAGTGCCTTCGACGCCTATAAGGCCGACACGCTGCGCCGCCTGGAAGACGAGCAGGCCGCGTTCGATGCCTTCCTCGAACGGCTGCGCGAGGCCAAGGACAAGGCCGAGTTCGACCAGTTCATGGATGAAAACCGCCGCAAGCGCGCCGCCGAGGCGCCGGTCGCCGCCGATCAGGACTGAGCGTCGCGTGATATGAGGCCCCCGGTGCCGGCACCGGGGGCTTTGCTGTGCCCGGACCTCTGCAGGTCGCGCAAGAATGCTTTCAGACAGGAAAAACCCAGTTGGAAAAGGGTCGAAACTGACCTAGGCTGACTGTGACAAGAGGATCAGGACGCCCGCCATGGCAAGATCCCAATTCGGGGCCCAGACGCAGTTTTCCCGCCCAGTGCGCCAGATCGTGATGATGCTGATCGTCATCGCGCTGGTGGCTGTGGGCACCTATTTCCTGTTCCCGCGCGTCTCGGGGATCTTTCTGGCCAATATCTGGCTCAATGGCGTGATCTTTCTGGTCTTCTTGGTGGGGGTGCTGGCGACCTTCTGGCAGGTGATCCAGCTCAACCGCTCGATCATCTGGATCGAAGGCTTCGCTGCCGATACACCGGGACATGAGGCCACCATCCCGCCTTCGCTGCTGGCCCCGCTGGCCTCGCTCTTGCGCGGGCGCGGGCGCGGGTCGAAGATCTCGTCTTCTTCGGCCACCTCGATCCTCGACTCGGTCGCGACACGGCTGGACGAGCTGCGCGACATCACCCGCTATATCATCAGCCTGCTGATCTTTCTGGGCCTGTTGGGCACCTTCTATGGCCTTGCGATCACGGTCCCGGCGGTGGTGGACACGATCCGCTCGCTGGCCCCGGAAGAGGGTCAGACCGGGTTGCAGGTCTTCGACAACCTCATGACCGGGTTGGAAGCCCAGCTTGGCGGCATGGGCACGGCGTTTTCCTCCTCGCTGCTGGGACTGGCGGGCTCGCTGGTGGTGGGACTGCTGGAGCTATTCGCGGGCCATGGTCAGAACCGATTCTACCGTCAGTTGGAGGAATGGCTGAGTTCGATCACGCGCATTGGCGTATCGGGTGATCTGGAGCCCGGCAGCGAGATGGGCGCCATGGTGCAGGTGCTCGACGCGATGGCCGAGCAGATGGAGGCGCTGCACCGCCAGCAATTGCAGGCCGATACCGAGCGCGCGCAGCTCGATCAGGCGCTGGGATATCTGGTCGAGTCGATCGATCGCCTGTCTGCCGGCGGCATGAATGCCGAGGCGCCCAGCGGCCTCACCCCGGCGCTGGAGCGGTTGGCTGCGGGGCAGGAGGCGCTGGCGGGTCAGCTTCAGGCGCAGGCCGATGATGGCGGTATGCATGGTCAGGCCGAAATGCGACTGCGGCTGCGCAACATGGATGCGCAATTGCTGCGGATTGCCGAGGAGCTCTCTGCCGGGCGGATCGAGACCACCATGGACCTGCGCGCGGATCTGGAGCGTCTGACCCAGGCCGTGCGCCAGCTTGGTCGCGCGGGCTACGGGTCGCGCCGGGAGGAGGGCTGAGCCGTGGCGCTCGCGCGCAGATCCGGGCAGCGGCGCGATGTCAGCGGGGCCATCTGGCCCGGTTTCGTCGATGCCATGACGGCGCTGCTGTTGGTGCTGATGTTCGTGCTGTCGATCTTCATGATCGTGCAATTCGTGCTGCGCGACACGATCACCGCGCAGGATACCGAGCTTGAGGGGCTGACCGCCGAGGTCGCCTCGCTCGCCAATGCGCTGGGGCTGTCGCGCGCGCGTGTTGCGGCGCTGGAGGGACAGGTCGGCGCGCTGGAGGGGGATCTGGAGCAGTCGCGCGCGCTGGCGGCCGCGCAGGCGGCGCAGATTTCGGCCCTCTCGCGCGATCTTGGAGAGGCACAGGCGCAGATCACCGATTTCGAGGCGCAGGTGGCGGCGCTGATTTCGGCCCGCGATGCGGCCGTTGCACGCGGCGAGGAACTCACCGCCGAAGTCAGCGATCTGGAAGCCGCACAGGCCGTCTTGCTGACCGAGCAGGAGGCGCTGCAAATGGCGTTGGCCGCAATGCGAGACGAGTTGGATGCCGAGGCCGAAGCCGCCCGTCTGGCCGCTGCCCGTGCTGAGGCGGTGGAGGCCGCGCTGGCGCAGGCCGAGGCGGAGGCCGCCGCGCAGGAGGCCTCGCTCGCGCAACTGGCGGCACAGCTTGAGAGTGCCGAAGACGCGCGCATCGCGGCTCAGGACGCGCGCGCCGGGTTGGAGGCCGAGGTTCTTGCGGCCCTCACGGCGTTGAGCGAGGCTGAAGCCGAGCGCGATGCGGCGCTCTCGGCAGGAGAGGCCGGGGCCGCAGCCCTCGCCATGGTCGAGAGCCTGCGCGATGAGTTGGACGCCGCGCAGGAACGAATGTCGCTGGAGGAAGCTGCGCGCCTTGCCGCTGTTGCGCGCGCCGAGAGCCTGCGCGCCGAGTTGGATGATGCCGCCAGCCGTTTCAATGCCGAAGAGGCCGCGCGGCTTGAAGCGGTGGCCCGGCTGGAGGAGTTGCGCGCCCGTTTTGCCGAGCAGGACGCTGTGATTGATGCCGCCGAGGCCGAAGCGCTGGCCGAACGCGCTGCCGCGGAGGCGTTGCGCGAGCGGCTGGCCGAGCTGGAGACCGCGCTGAGCGAGGAAGAGCAGCGCCGTCTGGCCGATGCGGCGGCTGCCGAGGCACTGCGTGAGCGGTTGGAGGGTGCGGATAGCGAACTGACCGCGATGACCCTGGCGCTTGAGGCTGAGCGCCGCAGGGCGGAGGAAACGCTTACGCTTCTGGCCGCTGCCCGCGCCGAGCAGGACGCGTTGCAGGACGCTCTTGCCAGCGAGATTTCGGAACGCGAACGCCTTGCCGCGCTCCGCGCCGTGGCCGAAGAGAGTCTTGCCGAGCGCGATGCGCAGACGCTGGAGGATCAGCGCCGGCTGGAAGTTCTGAATCAGCAGGTCGCGGCGTTGCGCGGGCAGGTCGGCGGGTTGCAGGAGCTTCTGGGCGAGGTCCGTGCGCGCGAGGAAGCCGCGCAGACCCAGATCGAAAGCCTTGGCGCGGATCTGAATATCGCGCTGGCCGAACTCGCCGCCGAGCAGCGTGCCCGTGCCGATCTGGAAGCCGCCGAACGCGAGCGGCTGGAGCGTTTCCGCTCGGAATTCTTCGGCCAGTTGCGGCAGGTGCTGGAGGGGCGGCAGGGGGTCGAAATCGTGGGCGACCGCTTTGTCTTTTCGTCGGAGGTGTTGTTCGAACTCGGCTCTGCCGATCTGGCGCCCGAGGGGCGTGAGCAGATCGGCAATGTCGTGGCGATCCTGAATGACGTGGCCGACCGCATTCCGCCCGAGATCGACTGGATCCTGCAGGTCGAAGGGCATACGGACAATATCCCCATCGCACCCGGTGCCCGCTTCGAGGATAACTGGGCGTTGTCCCAGGCCCGCGCGCTCTCTGTCGTGCGCTACCTGACCGAGGAACGCGGCTTCCCGGCCTTCCGGCTGTCGGCGGCTGGCTTCGGCGAATACCGGCCCGTGGACCCGGCCAACACCGCCGAAGCCCGCGCGCGCAACCGGCGGATCGAGTTGAAGCTGACCGAGAGGTGAGCAGCGCACAGCACCGGCGGTGAAGATCGATAGCCTCGGGAACCGGTATTGCGCCAGAGGCTTCGAGACGTCGTCTCATTGCGTTCTCGCGAAGGGAAATCCGCTCGGGGTGGCGTGGTTGAAACGCGTAATATTGCCGC
Organism: Paracoccaceae bacterium; assembly: GCA_007694945.1. Classification (GTDB taxonomy): domain Bacteria; phylum Pseudomonadota; class Alphaproteobacteria; order Rhodobacterales; family Rhodobacteraceae; genus Roseinatronobacter. The sequence continues at coordinate 35,323 of REER01000076.1, forward strand.
AATTCGTCCCGAAACCTGCCTTGGTTTCAGATATTTTTAACAAAAATCGAAAAACAAACCGAGGCGATTCGATCATGGGCGAAAGCACGCAACCCAAACGACTGAAGCATCTGTTGTACTCCGAAGACGGATCGCTGTCTGTTGAATTGGTGCTTTGGGTGCCGGTCATCTTCATGGCGTTGATGTTTATCACCGATGCAACTGCCACTTTTCTTGCTCAGGCGAGCATGTGGCAGAATGCCGGCGAGATTTCACGCGCGTTGGCTACTGGCACCACCAGCCTCGCAGAAGCGCAGCAATTCGTGAGCACCTATAGCCGGACCACGATGCAGGTGCAGACATTGGACAATATCCTTGTTGTGCAATTGTCGCGCCCGTTCTCCGAGATCGGGACCGGTATTGCACTCTCTTTTGTAGGCGACCTGCAAGTTCAGGTTTTCCAGCGTATCGAGGAAGGGGTCAAGCTATGACACCAAATGTGGCCACAGCTCTCTTTAAGCAGAGAATGCGCACGGTTTTGAAGGATGAATCCGGCGCAGGGTCTATTATGGCGCTTTTCGTTTTCTTCACCATGCTGATGATTGGCAGTCTGGCCGTCGATTACGCCAATGGCGTGCGCACCAAGGCGCAACTCCAGGCCGTCGCTGACGCCGCAGCAATGGCGGGATTGCGTGGGTTGTCAGAAGGTCCTGACGCAGCGCGCGCTGCTGCGGTCGCCCATGCCGAACGCTTTGGCCCGAACCTGCTACGAGTAAACGATGTGCTGGTTGGAGAATGGGCCGATGGCGTTTTCACCAGCAACAGCGCTGGCTCCCCGAATGCCGTAAAGGTGGCAACCCGTCGGGATGATCGCAATAACAATCCACTGCCGACGCATCTGATGTTCCTGATCGGTGTCGACCGGCTGAATATTGCAACACCTTCGGTCGCCGCCCGCGTGACCACGCGCGCCAATTGCAGCGGGGGCGGGTATTTCGCGCAGGGCCGCGTGATCGGAAACAGCCGCAATGATTATCGCGATGGATTTTGCGTGCATGGCGAAGAGGCAGTGCAGTTGCACAACAACAATCATTTCGAGCTGGGCACGATTGTCAGTTCACCTGATGTCGACAATATCACCGGGCACAGAAACAATCACGGCATGGCCGAGGCGACCCGCGCGGCCTCGCATGAATTCACCTTTGCCAATGAGGTGAGCGCGCGCATTGCAGAGCTGAGGAGTGCCTGGCTGAATCTGGACGTGCTGCCCGATTTTATCTCTGGCGGGCCGATTCATCTCGATGAGATACGGGGCAATCAGTCCCTGCAACGCGGAATGCTCTATATCGTCGATGGCGACGTCTATCTGCGCGGCAACCGTCATTTCGAGGGTGTGGCAATCGTGGCGAGTGGTGATATCGACATTCACTCAAACGTAACGCTGCGCAACGTTGTTCTTGCAGCCGATGGCAAGATCGAGACGAACTCGAATGTCGAGATTGGCGGGACAGAATACGATTATTGTGCGCGAGACACATATTCGGCCTATTTGCTGGCGCGCGGCAATATCATCTTCAATTCGAACAACACCTTGCGCGGCATTTTCATGGCCTCGAAGGGCGATATCCGGATGAATTCCAACAATCGGGCGACCGAAGGGCTTTATGCCGAAGCCCTGGGGGATATCACCTATAACAGCTCGGCACTCAAATTGGGCTGCATTCCCGGTTATGACAACGAAATGGGCTTCAACGGCTCGATGGTGCGTCTGACCCAATGAGGCTTGGGCTTGACAGCCAGGAACCTCGTATCGCCGGTTTTCAACCGAGCTTGCGTAAACACGCCGGAATTGAAACCTATCCGGGACCTCAAGGCGGCGACAAGCGCGCCGCTGGCTATGGCGGGCTCTGGCACTTGATCCGTTGACTTGTCCTTGGTCATGTGTGACTTTCGATGTGATGGTGTTCGGCCCTTCGGCCGGATGAAAAGGGAACACGGTGCGGGCCAAACTGGTGATAGGCCCAAATCCGCGACTGCCCCCGCAACTGTAGGCGGCGAGCGACCCCGTTGAACACCACTGAACCGACAGGTTCGGGAAGGTTCGGGAAAGCTGTGACCCGCGAGTCAGGAGACCTGCCATCTCCGGCGCGAGCCTCGCGCCGAAGTCACATCAACCCGGGCGGGGTGCCTTGGGCCGGAGAGACCGAGATGCGCAGCAAGACTGTTCCGACATCGCCGTTTCCCATCGGTCCCTGCCGTTTTGCGCGGAGGGCGCGATGCTTCTGGAACGAACACTCTCACAACTCGACATAGGACCGATGCCCGCCGATCGGGCAGTCCGATTGGGCGAAATGGGCTATCTGCAATGGCTGGGCGCGCTGCGCGGCAGCGCCGATTATCGGGCCGAGGCCATGCGCGCCTATGCCATGGCGGAACCCCTTCAGCGGCGCTCGCCTGCTGTGGCCGTGTTCTGCGATCTGCTGATCGACTCGACGCGGGGGCCGATCGCCGCGCTCGACCTCACCTTTCCGTTGCAACAGCGCCGCGGCGGGGCGCGGGCGCGTCGGGCGGAGCTCTAGCCCCATGCGCCGCTTTCCGCCCGAACGCATCGTCTGTCTGACCGAGGAGACGGTCGAGACGCTCTATCTGCTGGGCGCGGACGATCTGATCGTCGGAGTGTCGGGCTATGCCGTGCGCCCCAAACAGGTGCGGCGCGAAAAGCCCCGCGTCTCGGCCTTCACCAGCGCCGATATTCCCAAGATTCTCGCGCTCGAGCCTGATCTGGTGCTGACCTTCTCGGACCTGCAGGCCGATATCGTCGCTGAGCTGATCCGGCGCGGGGTTGCCGTGATGGCCTATAACCAGCGCGATATCGCTGGCATCTTTGCCATGATCCGCCATCTTGGCACCATGGTCGGCAAGGGCCGTCAGGCCGCGCGGCTGGTGGATCACTACCAGAAACGACTCGACGGGATCGCGGCGCGGGCCGAGGGCAGGGCGCGTCCGCTGGTCTATTTCGAGGAATGGGATGCGCCGATGATCTCGGGCATTTGCTGGGTGTCGGAACTGATCGAGGTTGCGGGCGGGCGCGAGGCTTTCCCTGATCTTGCCCGCAAGGATGCCGCGCGCGACCGGATCGTGACCTCCGAACAGGTGGTCGCGCGTGCGCCTGACGTGATCCTGGCCTCGTGGTGCGGCAAGAAGGTCCGGCCCGAGAAGATCACGGCGCGCCCGGGATGGGAGGCGATCCCAGCGGTGCGCGACCAGCGGATCACCGAGATCAAGTCGCCGCTCATCCTGCAGCCTGGCCCGGCGGCGCTGACTGACGGGCTGGATGCGATTGTTGCGGCGCTGGCATGAGCGCGCGTCCAGCGGTTCTGTCTTGGAGTTCTGGCAAGGACAGCACCTTGGCGCTGCATCTGGCGCGGCAGGACCAGGGGTTGCAGATCGTCGCTCTCTTCAGCACGTTCAACGCCGAGGCCGGTCGCGTGGCGATCCATGGCACGCGCCGCGCGATTGCGCGCGCGCAGGCCAAGGCACTGGGGCTGCCACTGATCGAGGTCGATCTGCCCGCATCATGCCCGAACAGCGCCTATGAAGCCCGGGTCGGCGCGGCGATCCGGTCATTGCAAGAGGAAGGAGTCGAGGATTGGGTCTTCGGCGACATCTTCCTCGGAGATATCCGGGCTTACCGCGAGGCGCAATTGGCGCCGCTTGGCTTGTGCGCGCATTTCCCAATCTGGGGGCGCGAAACCGGGGCGCTCGCGCAGGAGATGCTGGCCGCGGGGATCGAGGCGCATATTGCCACGCTTGATCCTCGCCACCTGCCAGTTGAGACATGCGGCAGCGCCTTCGATCAGGACTTTCTCGCTGCCTTGCCCGAGGGTGTCGACCCTTGCGGCGAGCGCGGCGAGTTTCACACGATCGCCGTCGATGGCCCCGGGTTCGCGCACCGGCTCGATCTGGAACGCGGCGAGACAGTCCTTCGCGACGGCTTCGCCTATACCGACTTCATGCTGGTCCCGGGCTGACGGGCTGCACGTTGCGGGAAATGCCTTGAACGGTGCGGGTTGGGGTCTTATGCCTGCGCGGGAATTGTTTGAGATCAGAATGATCTTCCGCGTTGGGGCGCGCAGACGAGGTGCCGTCACCCGATCAAGGTCGCGAGGCTTCGCTATGTGACCATACGCAGGGGCGGGCAGGGGGGTGAGGGTGACTCTGAGTTGTTTCAAGGCCTATGACATTCGCGGGCGGCTGGGCGTCGATCTGGACGCGGGCATCGCCTTTCGCATCGGGCGCGGCTTTGCCCGCGCGCTTGAAGTACGCCGCGTCGTGCTGGCTCGTGACTGCCGTGCCTCCAGTGCGCAACTCGCCGATCAGATCGCCCATGCGCTGATGGCCGAAGGGGCCGAGGTGCTGGATCTGGGCCTCGCCGGCACTGAGGAGATGTATTTCGCCACCTCGCATTTCGAGGCCGATGGCGGGATCTGCGTCACGGCCTCGCATAATCCGATGGATTACAACGGCATGAAGATGGTGCGTGCGGGCTCTGCACCGCTCGACGCGGCGACTGGGCTGGCCCGGATCCGCGCGCTGGCCGAGTTCGATGATTTCGGCCCCGCGCGAACCGGGCACCTGCGCGATATGGCGCAGGAGGCCCGCGCGGCCTATGTCGCACGCGTGCTGTCCTTCGTCGATATAGCGGCGCTCAGACCTCTGAAAATACTGGTCAATGCCGGCAATGGCGCCGCTGGCCCCACCTTCGATGCCATCGCCGCCGAACTTGCCGCGCGCGGGGCCCCGCTCTCCTTCATCCGCATGCGCCACGACCCCGATGGCCGTTTCCCGCATGGCATCCCAAACCCGCTCCTGCCCGAAAACCAGCCCCCCACGGCCGAGCGGGTCCGCGCTGAGGGCGCTGATCTGGGGGTCGCCTGGGATGGCGATTTCGACCGCTGCTTTTTCTTCGACCATGAGGGCAGCTTCATCCCCGGCGAATATGTCGTGGGCCTGCTGGCCGAGGTGTTCCTGTCCCGCCATCCCGGCGCGACCATCATCCATGACCCGCGTGTGATCTGGAACACGCTCGATGTGGTCGAGCGGGCAGGGGGGCGGGCTGTGCAATCGCGCACCGGACATGCCTTCATCAAGCAGGCGCTGCGCGATGCGCGCGCGATCTATGGCGGCGAGATGTCGGCGCATCACTATTTCCGCGATTTCGTGCATTGCGACAGCGGCATGATCCCCTGGCTGATGATCGCGGAACTGGTGAGCCGAAAGGGTGCGCTGCGTGATCTGGTAGCCGAGCGCCGAGAGGCCTTCCCCTCATCGGGCGAGATCAATTTCACACTGGGGGATGTGCCAGCCGCCGTCGCGCGAGTGCGCGCTGTGTTAGAGCCAAAGGCGCGTGGCGTGGACGAGACCGATGGGTTGAGCCTCGATCTGGGCGACTGGCGCTTCAACCTGCGCGCTTCGAATACGGAGCCTGTGCTACGGCTCAATGTCGAAAGCCGCGGCCACCCCGAAAAACTCGCCGCCCGCGTGGAACGTATCGAAGCCCTGTTGCGCGGCTGATCCCGTCAGGCAGCGCGCTTCTGAAAACTCACTCATCGCTTCATCTTGCCAAAAATACTCATTCAACCTGCGCGCCGCTTCGACGCGCTCGGGGGGCGTTGGTAAAGGCTCTTGTCACGCACCCCGCCCTCGGGTTCGATGGCGACCCGTCTGTCAGCCCAGCCCGAAGGATACGCGATGAGCCTCGAAGTTCGACAGAAAATTGGGTGAATTCTCTATCTGCGGTTTTCCGATGCTATAGTTTTCAATGAGTTAACGTCCCAAAGCCTCCTGTTTCGGCAAAGCTTTATTGTAACACGTTTCATTGATAATTGGCTTACATGTTTGACGCTTTCGGACTTAGTGTGAGCTACTCCCCATCGGTTGGACAGGATCTGGCGTAAATTAAGCTACTCTTTGCACCTGCTGATCGGGTTGGTTTTCGTCTTTTCTCAGCCAATAGACCACGGCGGGTGGTCTGCCGCCAAGGGCGGAGTGTGGACGCTGGTGATTGTAGAAGGTCATCCATTTGCGGATGCCCGCCTTTGCCTCCGAGCCGGTTTCCCAAGCATGCAGTAGACGCATTCGTATTTCAGCGTCCGCCACAGACGCTCTATGAAGATGTTGTCGAGAAACCGGCCTTTCCCATCCATGGAGATACGCACGCCGGTTCTGCGCAGCCGGTCCGTCCAGGCGAAGGACGTGAACTGGCTGCCCTGATCGGTGTTCATGATCTCGGGCAAGCCGAACTTGTGAATGGCCTCGTTCAGTGCCTCAACACAGAAGTCGGCCTCCAGCGTGTTCGAGATGCGCCAGGCCAAGACCTTCCGGGTATGCCAGTCCATGATGGCGACCAGGCGAGCCCTTGTCCGCCATTGGTCCGAGGACAATGGCGAGCGGAACCCGCGCCTCATGGGCAGGTAGGTGATATCCGAACACCAGACTTGGTTCGGCCGCTCCACCCTCAGCCCCTTCAGCAGTTAGGGGTATGTCTTGTGCCCTTTCGCCGGCCTGCTGGTGTTGGGCTTCTGGTAGATCGGCATCAACCCCATCAGGCGCATCAGCCGACGTATTCGTTTCTCGTTCACCAGATGGCCGTCGTTGCGCAGGTGCCAGGTCATTTGCCGGACACCGAAGAACGGCGTTTCCAGGAACTGCTCGTCGATCTGACGCATCATGCCAAGGTTTTGCTCGGTCTCCCCCTTCGGCGTGTAGTAGAAGGACGAGCGCGCGATCGACAGCAGCTTGCACTGCTGGCCGATAGACAGTTTGGGATGATCAGGCTCGATCATGCCGCGCCTCACTTCCCGCCCCAGGGCTTGAGCTTTCGTTCCAAAAAAGAGTTGGCCACCGCATTGGCGGGTTCTCTCGGACCGGTGGCGTTCACCCGCCAATTCACCCTATCTTGGCGTGCAGTTCCTTCACCTGCTCCTCGTCAATTTCGGGTTTCTTGCGGCCGCCGCGCTCGAACACGCCGGACGCGCCCTCCAGCAAGGCACGTTTCCATTGGTGGATCATCGTCGGATGAACCCCGAACCGGCTCGCCAACTCGGCGGCGTTGTTCGGGCTTACGCCCCGCCACTGGCGCGACGGTCCCTCCAACCTTCGCCCTTCAGGGCTTCCAGCGCCACCTTCGCCTTGAACTCGGGCGCATGTTGTTTGCGTTTCGACATCTCTGATCTCCTGCCTGTCGAAGATCAGCAGACTGCAAATCGTAGCTTATGTCAGTGTCCGAATTTCGGGGCGTAGCTCAGCTCGTATAGTGCGTGAAGCGTGAAATCCGCCTCAACCACTTTCAACGTGAGGATCGTCAACTTATCTGACACATGAGAAGGAGGTGCACATTGGCTACACAGATATCTCAACTCCGGCTAATTGATTCGGAACGCGCGGCCATCGTCGAAGAATTCGGCGGCAGGATCATCGCACTCGACCCGATCGGTGCGGAGGTTTCGGGTATAGATTTGACCTCGAGAGATGCGATCGCGGCGAGGGTTGTCGCAGTGCTGGAATATGAAATGGCGCTGAGGGGTTTTCTCGTCTTCAAGAATGACACGGAACTCGCGCCAGAGGATTTCCTGCGCGCGAGCTGTCTTTTTGGCGGGCGTGAACTGCACAGCACGCATGGTGTGCATCCTCAGACACCCGGCGGCAACCCACATATCTTTCGGCTTTCGAATGACGAGCGCCACGGTATCCCGGATGTCGGGCCACAGTGGCACAATGACGGCAGCTTCCTGCCCGCAACCTTCTCGCACTCGGGCTATCACATCATCCGTCCGGCCGAAAACGGCGGCGGCACGCATTTTGCCCATCAGGGCCTTGCCTTCGAAGCGCTGTCCGCTGACCGCCAGGAACGCTGGCAGCGCTTGGCGTCGGTGAATTCGGCCTCGGGCGTGGTGCACCCGCTGGTGCATGAACACCCCCTGACTGGGCAGAAATGCATTTGGCTGCATCTGGGTATGACCGGCGCCGTGATCGAGAAACTGCCGGACCAGGATGGCTTCCGGCTGCTGCACGCCGATGAATTGAAGGCGCTGTGCCATGAATATAACGACATCCTGAATGCAGGACTGACCGACGGTTATGCCGTGGCGTTCGAATACAGCGAGAATGATTGCGTCTTTATCGACAATCTGGCCGTGGCGCACCGGGCCTCGCCCGAGGCGCATATGCCGGTAGAGAAGCAAGGGCTGCGGATCATGCATCGGAGCACCGTCAAGGGCGTGAAGGACCTTGCCCCCGGCTTCGGCCTGCCGCAGCATGTCCGGATCGACGGCCCCAACCCGGTCGGAGAGGGGGTCTGGCAAGGTGGCGGTGTCGGGTTCCGCTGGGAAGACGGCATCAAGATGCGGAACTAGGCGCCGCTGTGGCACGCACCCGCGGGATGGAGAGCGACCCGATGAGCGGACCCCTGCACGGCTTTCGCGTGATCGACCTGACGACGATGATCTCGGGGCCGCTGGCGACCATGACCCTCGCCGATCAGGGGGCCGAGGTGATCAAGATCGAACACCCCGAGGGTGGCGATCTCAGCCGCCGGGTTGCCGGGCGGCGGGGCGGTTTTGCGGCGGCCTATCTGAACAACAACCGCGGCAAGAAGTCGGTCACGCTGAACCTCAAGGATCCGCGCGGGGTCGAGGCGGCGCTGAAGCTGTGCGAAAGCGCAGATGTCTTCGTGCAGAATTTCCGCCCCGGCGTGATCGACCGGCTGGGGCTGGGCGAGGATGCCGTGCGCGCGGCCCGCCCCGACATCATCTATACCTCCATCGCGGGCTTCGGGTTCGAAGGCGCGTGGGCGGACAAGCCCGTCTATGACCCGCTGATCCAGGCGCT
>REER01000096.1 GCA_007694945.1 Paracoccaceae bacterium
GGGGGGGGGGGGGGGGGGGGCGGGCCCCCCCCCCCCCCCCCGGCTCGGTCCTGATCAGGCCTGGGCGCAGAGACTGTCCTCAGCAAGCTGCGCCAGAATATCGACCCCCTGCATCTTGAGGAAATGCAGCATGTCGATAAAAATCCAATTCTCGGCCAGTTTGTCGCCCTCGCGGCGGTAGATATCGACCACGCGCATATCGCCCGTGGTCCCCGGCGGCAGGCCCATGAAGCCGCCGAGTGACGTCAGGGTCAGATTGGGCCAGCCGAAGAAACCGCCATAATGCCCCTCGGCCAGCCGCGCGATATGGCCATTGAAGCGCCGGTCGGTCAGTTTGGTGCGGAAGGGGCGCTGGTGCTGTTCGATATAGCGCGAGATGGTACAGGTGGCGCCGATCCCCTCCGGGCCCCACCAGAGCATGTCATCCGACCATGTCGCGGCGAGCTCCTCCTCGGGGCCACGAAACAGGTGGTGGTGATTGATTCCGCCGATCATGCGTCCGATCAGGTCAAGCGTTCGGTTGCCCTCATCTGCAGGCTGCGGGGTGAGCAGGCGCCCATCATGCGTGGCCGGTCCCGGCTGGACCAGATGCGCGCCGGTCTGATCGGGCAGCGGGGTGTAGCCAGCCTGCCGCATCAGGTGCAGCAGGTCGCAGAAAAAGGCGGTCTCGGCGATCTGGCCCGCCGTGACGCGATGGAACTCGGCATAGCGCAGCATGGTGATGCGCCGCGTCGGGCGCAGGCCGAGGAAGGGCGCATCAAACAGGCCCATCAGATGGCCCATCGACACCACCCAGGCGGAGGCGAAACCATCGATCTGGTTGCGCCCGGCAAAGAAGATGTCCTCGCGCCGCTGCACGCGGGTGAAGGCCTGCAAGAAAGGCTGCCAGAAGGCTTGCGCGACGGCGGGGGCGCCGCGCTGTTCGTGCCAGGGATGCATGCCGCGCCAGTGCCAGTCGGCATGGGTGTGTGCGGCCAGCGCCGTGGCGACAGTTTCGGGTGTGGCCGCGGCAAGTGCGGCGTGATGGGCGCGGAGGAGGGTTTTTTCGATCTGGAAGGTCATCTGGGCTTGGCTTTTGAATGAGAGCCGGGGTGCTCCGCCCCCCGAACTCCTCCAGGATATTTGAACAAGGATGAATGGGGAAGGCTTATCCCTTGACGGCCCCTGCCGTGAGGCCCGAGACGATCTGGCGCTGGAAGAACAGGATCAGCACGAAGAGTGGCGCTGTGGCCGAGACCACGGCGGCGACGGCGAACATGACATTGCCCTCAACCTGCGTAGAGCCGAGGAAAGAGGCGATTTTCGGGATCATGGTCTGGTTCTGCTGGCTGAGCAGCATGGCGGTCACTGCGAAGTCGTTATAGGCCAGCAGGAAGCTGAACAGACCCGTGGTGATAACACCCGGCCACATCACTGGCACGATGACATGGCGGAAGGCCTGAAACCGGGTGCAGCCATCGACCATGGCAGATTCGTCGAGATCCTTGGGGATGTTCAGGAAGAAACTGTGCAGCATCCAGAGCGTGAAAGGCTGGTTGATCGCCACGAGCACAATGATTGCCGTGGGCAGGTGGCCCCAGACATTCCACTGGAAGAAAGGCAGCAGATAGCCCGATACCAGCGTGATATGAGGCATCGCGCGGAACACCAGTGCGATCATCAGCAGCCAGAAGGTGTAGCGAAAGCCCGAGCGCGCCAGCGCATAGCCGCCCAACGTACCAAAGGTTAGCGAGATCACCACCACGCTGAACACCACGATGAAGGTGTTCAGCGTCGTGCGCCAGAACTCTTCCTGCACCCAGGCGCCATGGTAGCCCTGCCCGGTGAAATTGCTGCCGGTCTGGGCAATGGTGAAGGTGCCACGCAGCGCATTGCGCCAGTCGGCGAGCGAAAAGAAATCCGCCTGCACCTTGAAGCTGCCCCAGAGCGTCCAGAGGAAGGGGAAGGAGGCGACGACGATCCAAAGGAGCACAAGGCCAGTGGAGACCGTGACCAGCAGTGGTGAGCGGCGTTGCGTGGCGGCCATGTCAGTGCCTCTTGCGGTTGAAGTCGCGCCAGGTTCGGATCAACACCGGCGTGAGCAGGACGACGACGCCGAAGATCGTCAGCATGGAGGTGGTCGCGGCGGCGCCGAACTGGGCGGCATCACCGCGGAGGTAGTTGAAGATATTGTAGCTCAGCGAAGTCGCGCTGGCCTGCGCCTGGAAGCCCACGATCGGCTCGAAGACGCGGAAATTGTCCATAAGCTGCATCAGCGTGATGAAGATCGCCAGCGGCATCAGATGCGGGATCACGACATAGCGGACGCGTTGCCAGCGGTTGGCGCCGTCGATCATCGCGGCCTCCAGCGGTTCCTCGGGCACAGTCTGCAACCCGGCGTAGAAAACGATGAAGGCGAAGGGCGCGGAGGACCAGACGCCATAGACGATCAGCATGATCCAGGTCAGCGTCGGCGAGGCCCGAAGTGAGAGCTCGGGGTCATTGGCTATGGTCTGCAGGAAGGACCCGAGCACCCCGCGACTGTCCACCATCCAGTAGAGCACCAGCGAGCCGATCAGCGGTGTGACGATCATCGGCAGCAGCGACACGAAGATCGTCGGCCCCCGGAAGATGCGCGGCAGCGAATTGACGCCAAGCGCGATGGCGAGCCCGAGGATGAGCACCAGTGGCGTGACGACGAAGGTGAAGGTCAGCGTGAAGGCCATCGCCCGCCAGAAGGGCAGGGTCATCGCGCGGCGGGTGAAGTCGGCGAAGCTGTCGGATCGCTCCCACATGCTGCGGATTTCTTCGGTGGCAAGGTGATTCCGGTCGGTGTAATTGCTGAAGCCCGCAAAGCGCCCCAGGGGTTGCGCCTCGCGCAATTCGCGCGTGGCCTCGCGGTCCACGATCGTTTCTTCCTCGCAGCCGAAGGGGCCGCAATTCTCGACCGTGCGCAACACCTGCTCATGTTCGACATGCAGCGACTGGATGAACACCGACACCACCGGCAGCGCGATGAACAGGATCATCGCCAGTGCCGAGGGGAAGATGAACCAGAAGAACGTGCGGTGTTTCATGGTGCCTGCCCTGCAAGAAACCTGGCGGCCCGTTGGGCCGCCAGGTCGGGTCTCAGTTCAAGAAGCCCTGTGAACGGGCAGCCGTGGTGTAAGCGGCCTCGATGGTTTCCAGCGTCTCTTCGGCGCTGGCCGAACCCTGCAGGAAGGGCGCAAGGTTGTCGCCCAGCGCCGTGTGCATCAGACCCATGTAGGGGGTCATCGGATAGGGCGCGGCGCCGCCCTCGGCACTGGCGATCACCCCGGCCGAAGCGGGCGTCGGCGCGTAGCCCTCGCCCAGCCAGACGGCCAGCGCCGAATTTTCGGCCATGCGCTCGGGCGTGATGCCGTTCAGCATGGCCTGGAAGCTGGCGGCGGCATCTTCATCCGAGGTATTCGCGGCGATGGTGAACCCGTCCCACCACAGCGTCGTTGCCGGACGCCCGTCCGCGCTGGCGCTGGGCGCCGCGGCCAGAACCGTCGACTCGACGATCTCGTCGGTGGTGTTGTCCCCCGATAGGATTCCCGCCCCGCGCGAGCCCCAATGCAGCATCAGCGCCACCTCGCCCGCTTCCCACAGCGACTGGACCGAGTTCGAGTCGAAGGTCAGGAAATCCGGGTCGGAGAAGCTGGTCAGCGCCTGCAGCGCCTCGAGCGCGGCCATCCCCTCGGGGCTGTTGACCGCCGGTTCCGCCGAGCCCGGCTCGAAGAAGCGCCCGCCATGGCCGAGATGCAGGTTGACGAACTCCTGCGCGAGGTTCCACCCCGCGCCCGAGACCATGGCCACGGGGTGGCGCATCAACTCCTGCGCGCGGATCGCCTCGGCAGCGGCCAGCACATCCTCGATGGTCTCGGGCGCATTAACCCCGGCGGCCTCGAGAATATCGGCCCGGTAGAACAGATGCTGTGCATTGGCCATGAAGGCCACGGCCATGATATTGCCCTCGATCCGAACAAGCTGCGTCGGCTGCAGCCAGTCGCCATATTGCTCGACCAGATCATCCAGCGGGCGGATCAGCCCGGCATTCAACAGCGGCACGATCGAGCCATTGGCGACCACCGCCACCGAGTGTTGCGACGGGTTCGCGGTCAGCGCTGCCACCTGCAGGTCACGGTGATCCGAGGTCAGGTTGGCACTGACGCTTACGTTGTCGGTGGCGCAGGCGCGCGCGCCGTCGATCACGGCCTGCAGGGCCGGAAAGTCATTGCCGAGGATCGAGACATTGCCCGTCTCGATCCCGCAATCGGCCTGCGCTGCGCTGGTAAGCCCTAAGGCCAGCACTGAAGCGCTGGCAGCAAGGCGGAAATATTGTGTCATGCTGGCGTCTCCCTGATTGTGGCAATGCGCCGCCGCGAATCGCCTTACGGTTTGCATACGATTGCATTAAAGCACAGTTTTTCTCGCTCAGAAGAAATAACTCCAACCAGATGCATTTTTTGTATCCTTTGCAAATATGTTATTGCCAGAATGATAATTTCCTGACAGCTTTTGTGCATACGTTTGCAAATCAGCTCTCGGGGGACGCGAATGGGCCAGATAGAATTGCGCAACCTGTCCAAACGCTGGGGCACATTCGTCGGGGTTCATGCCTTTGACCTGACCATCGCCGACAAGGAGTTCATCGTGCTGCTGGGGCCATCGGGCTGCGGCAAGACCACCACGATGCGCATGATCGCCGGGCTCGAGGACATCACCGAGGGCGATGTGCTGATCGATGGCAAGCGGGTGAACACGCTCGAGCCCAAGGACCGCGACATCGCCATGGTGTTCCAGTCCTACGCGCTCTATCCGAACATGAACGTCTATGACAACATCCGTTTCCCGCTGAAGGTGCGCGGGGTGCCGCAATCCGAACATGACGCCAAGGTGCGGCGCGCAGCTGATATGGTCGAGTTGGGTCCGTTCCTGCATCGCCGCCCGGGTGAATTGTCTGGCGGCCAGCGCCAGCGCGTAGCCCTCGCCCGCGCCGTGGTGCGCGAGCCGAACCTCTTCCTGATGGATGAGCCGCTGTCCAATCTCGACGCGAAGCTCCGCGTCTCGACCCGCGCGCAGATCAAGAATCTCAGCCACCAGCTTGGTGTGACCACGATCTATGTCACCCATGACCAGATCGAGGCGATGACGCTCGCCGACCGCGTGGTGGTCATGAAAGCGGGCATCGTACAGCAAGTCGGCACCCCGACCGAGATCTATGACCGCCCCGCCAACACATTTGTTGCCGGTTTCATCGGCACCCCGGCCATGAACCTGATGGAGGGTGAGGTTTCGGGCGGTGTCTTCGCGGGAGAGAATGTCCATGTCGAAGGCGTCTCTGCGCCTGATGGCCCGGTGATCCTTGGATTTCGGGCCGAAGACGCGCTTATGGTGCCAGGCGACGGTCAAATCTCGGCGCCGGTCTACTCGCTGGAGCTTCTGGGCGACGCCACCATGGCGACCGTGCGCGCAGGCAATGCCATTGTCTCGATCAAATGCCCCAAGGAGTTTCGCACCGAGATAGGCGCGCCGTTTCAGGCCCAGATCCCGGCGGAGGCCGTGCATCTGTTCGATCTTGACTCGGGCGCAAGGATCGACGGGTAGACCCATGGACCAGACTGCCCGGACCCTGGCCGTGATCACGGCGATGCAATCTGCGCTGGCAGAGGGGTCGGACGATATGGGGGTGCATTTCCACGAGGATTTCCTCTGGCGCGGCAATCGCGGCTGCGGCACCAAACGCGGGCTGGATGCCTTCCGCAATGTCTGGCAACTGCCCCTGCGCGCGGCCTTTACCGAGCGTAGCTACCATACCGAACAGATGATCGCGCAGGGCGACTGGGCCGCGGGTTTCGGGCATATCGAGGCTACGCATTCCGGCCCCTTTATGGGGATCGCACGCACCGGGGCGCGCGTGCGAATTCCTTACATGGATTTCTGGCGCGTCGCCGAGGGGCGGATTGCCGATAATCCCGTCTTTGTCAATTTCGCCGCTGTGCTGCATCAACTTGGACGCAATGTGTTCGCTGGTGAGGGCTGGGAGGCCCTTGATACGCCCGATCAGGAGGAAGCTTGAGCCATGACCATCAGCCATCTGAAGACCGCCAAGCCCGAGGCCGAACGTGCTGAAGACGACGCGAGGGTGCGCGCCACGGTCGAGGCGACGCTGGCCGATATCGAGGGGCGTGGCGATGCGGCCGTGGCCGAGCTCAGCGCCAAATTCGATGGCGTTTCGCGGCCCAGCTTCCGATTGACGCAATCGGAGATCGAAGCCGCCATGGCCAAGGTCTCGGCGCGCAACATGGAGGATATCCGCTTCGCCCAGACCCAGATCCGCCGCTTCGCCGAGGCGCAGCGCGCGTCGATGACCGATATCGAAATCGAAACCCTGCCCGGCGTGATCCTCGGCCACAAGAATATCCCCGTGCAATCGGTGGGTTGCTATGTGCCGGGCGGCAAGTTCCCCATGGTCGCCTCGGCGCATATGTCGGTGCTGACCGCGACGGTCGCAGGCGTCCCGCGCATCGTGGCCTCGGCCCCGCCGCACAAGGGCGAGCCGCACCCCGCCATTGTGGCCGCCATGCATCTGGGCGGCGCGCATGAAATCTACGTCCTTGGCGGCATTCAGGCCGTGGGCGCCATGGCCATCGGCACCGAGACCATCGAGCCCGTGCACATGCTCGTCGGCCCCGGCAACGCCTTCGTCGCCGAGGCCAAGCGCCAGCTTTACGGCCGCGTTGGTATCGACCTCTTCGCGGGACCGACCGAGACCATGGTCATCGCCGATGACACAGTCGATGCCGAACTCTGCGCGACCGACCTTCTTGGACAGGCCGAACACGGCTACAACTCGCCCGCCGCGCTGATCACCAATTCGCGCAGGCTGGCCGAGGACACGATCGCCGAGGTGGACCGCCTTCTGGCGATCCTTCCCACCGCCGAGACAGCGGCGACAAGCTGGCACGACTATGGCGAGGTGATCCTCTGCGACACGCATGAGGAAATGCTGCAGGTGGCGAATGACATGTCATATGAGCATGTGCAGGTCATGACCGACCGCGATGACTGGTATCTGCAAGAGATGCACAGCTACGGCGCGCTCTTCCTCGGCCCGCGCACCAATGTCGCCAACGGCGACAAGGTGATCGGCACCAACCACACCCTGCCCACCAAGAAGGCCGGGCGTTATACGGGCGGTCTGTGGGTCGGCAAGTTCCTGAAAACCCACTCATACCAGCGCATCACGTCGGATGAAGCCGCCACACAGATCGGGGAATACGGCTCGCGCCTGTGTATACTCGAGGGCTTCGTTGGCCATGCCGAGCAATGCAACATCCGCGTGCGCCGTTATGGCGGCAGGAATGTGCCTTACGGGGTCGCCGCGGAATGACCTCCTCGGAGATGAAGACAGCGCTGGCACCTTTCCAAAAGGCCGCTGCGACCGCGACACCGGACGCTCTGCGCAGGGTACTGGCGCAGGTCATGGCGGCAGATGCGGACCTGAAGATCTGCGCGCCCTTTGGCACGCTTAAGGGACCACAGGCGCTATACCATAGATGCTTCGCCCCGCTTCTGGCCGCGATGCCAGATCTGGAGCGGCGCGACATGATCGTGCTCGCGGGCACCACGCCAGAGGGTCAGCATTGGGTCGGCTGCATGGGCAATTACGTGGGCACGTTCTGCGCGCCTTTCCTTGATATTCCGCCAACCGGATTGCTGACACATATGCGCTATCACGAGTTCTTTCGCCTGGACTCTGGCTGCGTGGTCGAGATGCAGGCGATCTGGGACATCCCGGAACTGATGATGCAGGCTGGTGCATGGCCCATGGCGCCGCAGCTTGGGGTCTTCATGGCGACCCCAGCGCCGATGACGCAGGATGGGCTGCGCGCCACGGGTGACGGTCACGCCGCGACGGATCATGTGCTGGCCATGCTGACGGATCTGTGCCGCCACCCGGCCGAGCCTGATCCTGCCGTGATGAAGCTGCCCGCGTATTGGCACCCAAGGTTCAACTGGTATGGCCCGGCGGGTATCGGCACAGCGCGCGGCATTTCGGGGTTTCGCCACTGGCACCAGATCCCGTTCCTGCGCGCCATGCCCGATCGCGGGCTCGATAGCGGCGGGCTGCACAGCCATTGGGTGGCCGAGGGCAACTATACTTGCGAAACCGGCTGGCCCAACATGCGCCTGACCATCACGAATGACGGCTGGCTGGGCATCGCGCCCGCAGGCCAGCAGATCACACTGCGCAGTCTCGATTTCTGGCGGCTGGAAGAGGGGTTGATCCGCGAAAACTGGGTGCTGGTCGATCTGCTGGACATGTGGGCGCAAATCGGTGTCGATGTTCCGGGGCGGATGCGCGAGTTCAACAAGCGGCGCAGTCTGGCCCCGATCCAAATGGACCAAGGATTGACCGCATGACCCTTCCTCGTACCCCGTCTTTCGAACTGCATGGCAAACATGCGCTGGTCACGGGCGCCTCATCCGGCATTGGCCTGGCATGCGCAGCCGCACTGGCAGAGGCGGGCGCGCATGTCACGATGGTCGCGCGCGGGGTTGCGCGTCTGGATGACGCCTGTGCGCAGATCACCCATGCGGGTGGCAGTGCTATGGCGCAGGCCCTCGATATTGCCGATATCGCGGCTCTGCGCGATTTCATCGCCGCCAAAGGCCCGTTCGATGTGCTGGTCAATGCCGCAGGCACGGCCCGCCACAGCCCCGCGCTGGACACCACCGAGGAAGATTTTGACGCGGTGGCGGCCGTGAATATCAAAGCCGCCTATTTCGCGGCCCAAGCGGTCGCGCAAGGACTGATCATGGCAGACAGACCCGGCAGCATCATCCAGATATCCAGCCAGATGGGCCATGTCGGTGGCGTGGAGCGTACTGTCTATTGCGCGAGTAAACACGCGGTTGAAGGCATGACCAAGGCCATGGCAATGGAGTGGGGACCGCAGGGCATTCGCGTCAACACGATCTGCCCGACTTTCATCCTGACGCCGCTGACACAAGCCACCTTCGACAATCCCGAGCGCCGCGCCTGGATCGAAAGCAAGATCAAGCTCGGCCGCGTGGGCGAGGTCGAGGATATCATGGGGGCGGTGCTCTACCTCGCGTCAGACGCCAGCGCGCTGGTCACGGGCACATCCCTCAAGGTCGATGGCGGGTGGACAGCCGGATGAGCATCGCGGGCCGCATCACGGCACAGGATGTTGCGAAACTCGCGGGTGTCAGCCAGTCGGCGGTCAGTCGTGTCTTTACGCCCGGCGCCAGCGTCGCACCCAAGACCGCCGCAAAGGTGCGCGCCGCCGCCAAGACCCTTGGCTATCGTCCCAATTCGCTGGCGCGGGCCATGATCACGGGCAAAAGCCGGATCATCGGGCTGGTTGTGGCCTATCTGGACAATCAGTTCTATCCGGTCGCCATCGAAAAACTCAGCCATGCCTTGCAGGCCAAGGGCTATCATGTGCTGCTTTTCATGGCCTCGAACGATCCGGGCGAAATGGACCGGCTGATGGATGATCTGCTGGCCTATCAGGTGGACGGGATCATCACCGCCTCGGTCGCGATCAGCAATGACGTGACGCGCCGCTGCGCCGATGCGGGCATCCCGCTGGTGATGTTCAATCGCGGCCAGCCGGGTTCGGGGCTCTCTTCGGTCACCTCGGCCAATGCGCTCGGCGGGCGCAAGGTCGCCGAATTCCTGCTTGCAGGCGGGCACCAGCGCATCGCTCATATCAGCGGCTGGCAAGGGGCCAGCACTGGCCGCGACCGCGCGCGCGGTCTGATCGAAGGACTGGCCGAGGCAGGTCTCGCACCGCACGCGATGATTGACGGGATGTTCAACCGTGACAAGGCAGCGGCGGCGGCGCGCGAGTTGATGGACAGCCCCGATCCGACTGACGCGATCTTTGTCGGCAATGACCACATGGCCTTTGCCGTCATCGACAGCCTGCGCGCCATGGGGCTGCGCGTGCCACAGGATGTCTCGGTCGTGGGCTATGACGATGTGCCAATGGCGGCCTGGGGTGCGTATGATCTGACCACGGTGCGCCAGCCGCTGGTGCGCATGGTCGATGCCACAGTCGAGACGCTGCTGGCGCAGATCGACGACCCCGCGCGCGGCGCACAGGCGGTCGAGATAGATGCGCCGCTCATCCTGCGCGGCTCGGCGCGCCTGCCAGAGGAGGGAACATGAGCGATCGCTTCTGGGGGGAATGGCGTGATTTCCCCGATTATATCATCGACATCACCCGTCGCATCTGGGAAGGCCGCGATATCGAGAGCCTGAACCGCCTCTATGCGCCCGAGATCCCGGTGCGCACGCCAATGGGGGTGGCGAAAGGCAATCAGGGTGTGATCGCCTCCACCATGGCGACGCTGCATGAATTCCCCGACCGCCAGTTGCTGGCCGAGGATGTCATCTGGTCAGAGACCGAGGGGCATCACCTCTCCTCGCATCGCATCCTGTCTACCGGCACGCATCTGGGCGAGGGCTATTTCGGCGCGGCCACTGGCAAGCGCTTCGCCATCCGCGTGATCGCCGATTGCGCTGCGCGTGATGGCGTGATCGATGATGAATGGCTGGTGCGCGACAATGGCGGGCTGATCCGCCAGCTTGGCGGGGCCCCGAGCGCCTTCGCGGCTGCGCTCATTTCCAGCGAAAGCCCGCCCAAACCTTACACGCCCAAGGCCGATATTCCCGGCCCTTACCCCGGCTGCGGCAATGCCAGTGATTTTGGCGCGTGCTATGCCGACACGCTCTGCGCGCTCATGTCGGGCCAGCTTGAGCCAAAGGCCTATGACCGCGCGGCACAGGCCGAACATGCTGGTGCGCGCCTTCTCATCGGCGCTGAAGCCATCGCGCAAAACTGGCTCGCCCTGCGGGCGTCATTCCCTTCCGCCATTTTCACCATCCACCACCAGATCGGGCGCGAAGACCCGCTGATGCCCCCGCGCGCGGCAATTCGCTGGTCGCTGCACGGCACCCATGACGGCTGGGGCGCCTTTGGCCGCCCCACCGGTGCGCCGGTGCATGTGATGGGCATGGCCCATGCCGAATACGGCCCATGGGGCCTGCGCCGCGAATGCGCGCTTTGGGATGAAGTCGCGATCTGGACCCAAATCCTCCTCCATACAGGTGAGACATGACCCCGCAAGAGATGGAAGCCCGCATCGTCCGCTATGGCGAGCTGCGCCCCTGCAAGACCGCCTTCATCGACGCCCATACCCCGGGCAGCGACCAGAAGGAGAATTTCACCATCATCGGTGGCGGGGTGTCCGAGAGCGCCGACCAGCATGTGCATATCGTCGACACGCCTGGCTTCAATATTGGTGCCGCGGGCCAGCCGCCCCATTGCCGGAACTCGCTGCACTCGCACCGTACGGCAGAGGTGTTCTTCGTGCTTAAGGGTCGCTGGCGCTTCTTCTGGGGGCGCTGGGGGACCGCCGGAGAGGTGGTGCTGGAAGAGGGCGATATCTTCAACATCCCCACAGGCATCTTTCGCGGCTTCGAGAATATCGGCACCGATTACGGGATGATCATGGCCATTCTGGGTGGCGATGACGCCGGGGGCGGCGTGATCTGGGCGCCGCAAGTGATCGAGGATGCGCGCGATCACGGGCTGGTGCTGGGCGAGAATGGCAAGCTCTTTGACAGCAAGCAGGGCCAGCACCTGCCCGAGGGCGTGGCCCCGATGCCACTGCTGACCGAGAAGCAACTGACAGCCTATCCCGAGCCCACAACTGCCGATGTGATCCCCCATTACGTCGCGCGCTACTGGGATCTGATGGCGCTCGCCGATCGCCGGCCCGCCTGTGTCATCGGCGAGACTGGCCTCTTGCGCGACCGCCCTGGCTTCGAGGTGAATTTCCTCACGCGCAGCAGCGCGCCCGAGACCCCTCAGCCCCATGATCGCGCATCGGTTCTGATGCCCCTGCGCGGCCATTGGCGGCTGACATGGGAGGGTGGCGAAGCCACATTGAACCCCGGCGATACCTGCCTTGTACCCGAGAACCTGCCCCATGCAGTCGTGCCCGCCATGACGGGAGAGGCGAGCCTCTATCAGGTCATCGGGACGGATGATCCAGCCGGTCCCACCCGCACCTCCTGATTTCATCTTGCCAGAAATACTCCGGGGGGTCCGGGGGGCGGCGCCCCCCGGCCTTCCTCAAGAAAAGGACGAACCCCATGCCCCTGCGCACCACCCATGTCGGCTCACTCCCCCGCTCGCAGGCGGTGGTCGATTTCCTGTTTGCCCGTGAAGGCGGAGAGGGTTACGACGCGTCCGCCTTTGACGCCTGCATGGCCGAGGCGGTGATGGAAAACGTCCGCCGTCAGAAGGTAGCTGGGATTGATATCGTCTCGGATGGCGAATGCTCCAAGATCAGCTATGCAACTTACGTCAAAGACCGCTACACGGGCTTTTCCGGCGACAGCCCGCGCAACGCGCCCGCTGATCTCAAGCTCTTCCCCAGCTTCCTCGAGCGCCTCGCCAAATCCGGCGGCACACCGACCTATGTGCGGCCTCAATGCACCGGGCCGGTCGAGAGCAAGGGGCAGGAGGAGTTGCTCAAGGACATCGCCAATCTCGAGGCTGCGATGGCCGCGCACGGGGTCGAGCACGGTTTCATGAACGCGGCCTCGCCGGGGGTGATTTCGCTCTTCCTGCAAAACGCCCATTACCCCGACAGGCAGGCCTATCTTGACGCGCTGGCAGATGCTATGCGCGACGAATACAAGACAATCCTCGATGCGGGCCTCGCGCTGCAACTTGACTGCCCGGACCTCGCACTCTCGCGGCACATGCTGTTCACTGACCTCAGCGATGCCGAGTTCGTCAAGGTCGCCGAAACCCATGTCGCCGCGCTCGAACGCGCGCTCGACGGGCTGCCGAAGGAGAACGTCCGACTGCACATCTGCTGGGGGAATTACGAGGGCCCCCATTGCTGCGATATCGACATGGCGACCATGCTCCCGCTGCTGATGCGGGTGCCCGCGCGTTATGTGCTCTTCGAGACGTCGAACCCCCGCCACGGCCACGAATGGACCGTGTTCCGCGACCGGGCGGGTGACATCCCGTCCGACAAGGTGCTGATCCCGGGCGCCGTGGACACGACCACCAATTTCATCGAGCACCCCGAGTTGGTGGCGCAACGGCTGGAACGTTTCACCGACATCGTGGGCCCCGAGCGTGTCATCGCCGGAAGCGACTGCGGCTTCGGCACCTTCGCAGGCTTCGGCGCGGTGGACCCGGAAATCGCCTGGGCCAAGCTTGCGACTCTCGCCGAAGGAGCGAAGCGCGTCGCATGACCCCGCTCGTGCTCATCCCCGGCATGATGTGCGATGCGCGCATGTGGGGCGGCATCCCTGCCGCTCTCGCCCCGCGCGCCATACACCACGCCATGCCGGTTGCGGGTGAGACTATCGCCGATATGGCTGCCGCGATCCTGCGCGATGCGCCGGAGCGTTTCGCACTGGCGGGGCTGAGCATGGGTGGAATCGTGGCGATGGAGATGCTGGAACAGGCGCCCGAGCGTATCGAGCGCCTCGCGCTGATGGACACCAACCCCTTGGCCGAACCCCCCGAGGTCGCCGCGCGCCGCGGCCCGCAGATCGCCCGCGCGCTGGGGGGCGATCTGGACGGTGTCATGCGCGACGAGATGAAGCCCAACTACCTTGCCGACCCAGAGGATACGGACACGCTCGATCTGTGCATGGCGATGGCGCGCGATCTGGGACCCGAGATCTTCCGGCGCCAGTCACTGGCGCTGAAAACCCGCGCCGACCGCACCGAAACGCTCAAGCGCTTCACTGGCCCGGCGCTCGTGCTCATGGGCGAACATGACCGCCCCTGTCCGCGCGACCGGCACGAATTGATGCATGCGCTGATGCCGCAATCGCGCCTTGTCATCATCCCCGAGGCCGGACACCTGCCGCCGCTGGAACAGCCCGAACCCACGATTGCGGCCCTCAAGGAATGGCTGGAAACATGACCCCAGATCTGCTGACCCTCCTGCAACGCGTCGATACCCCCACGGTCTGCAATGCCATCGAAGTGGTGCAGGGCAGGCGCGGGTTTGATGCCTTCACACGCGGCACGATGCTGTGTTCCGAGCTGGGGCGCAGCGTGGTGGGCTATGCCGTGACGGCGCAGATTGCCGCTTTGGCACCCCCGAGTGAGCCCCCCGCCGTGATCCGCACCCGCCGCATGGCCTATTACAAGGCCATGCATGACGCGCCCAAGCCATCGGTCGCGGTGATCGAGGATCTGGATTTCCCCGATTGCATCGGCGCTTATTGGGGCGAGGTGAACACCACGATCCACAAGGGGTTCGGCATGTCGGGCGCGCTGACCAATGGGGTCATGCGAGATCTGGGCGATCTGCCCGAGGGCTTTCCGGTCATTGCGGGCAGTACGGGGCCAAGCCACGGTTTCGTGCATGTGCGCAGCCTTGGCGAGCCTGTGACGATATTCGGGTTGCGCGTGGCGCAGGGCGATCTGATCCATGCCGACCGTCACGGCGCGCTGGTCATCCCGCCCGAGGTGGTCCCGGGGCTCACCGGAGGCATTGAAAAACTGCTCGCGACCGAAAAGCTCATCCTCGACCCCGCCCGCGCGCCGGGCTTCGATTTCGCCACCTTCGAGCAGGCCTGGGCCGCTTTCGAGGAAGCGCGGAACTGAGCGGCCTAGAAATAGAGAGCCAGCGCCCAGGGCGCGAGAAAGGCTGTCAGCACGGCATTCAGCGCCATGCCGATCCCGGCGAAAGCGCCCGCCTGCGGGTGGACCTGCAATGCGCGCGCTGTGCCGATGCCATGCGCGGCCACACCCACGGCAAAGCCCCGCGCGCGCCAGTCGCGGATGCGCAGTGCGTTCATCAGGGGCGTGACCACAATCGCGCCGATCATGCCGGTCAGGATCACCAGCACAGCCGCGAGTGTGGGCGAGCCACCCAGCGATTCGGCAATGCCCAGCGCGACCGGGGCGGTGGTGCTCTTGGGGGCCAGCGTCGCCAGCAAGTTGAAGGGCAGACCAAAGGCGTGTCCGATCCAGAGCGCGGAGAGGAGCGCCACGCAAGAGCCCACGACAAGGGCGGCGAGGATCGGCAAGGCGGCGCGGCGCACGCTGTCGCGGTTGAGCCAGAGCGGGACTGCCAGCGCAACCGTGGCCGGGCCGAGCAGGAAATGGACGAATTGCGCGCCCTCGAAATAGGTCGCGTAGCTGGTGCCCGTCAGCCATAGCAGCCCGGCCAACAGTAGCACCGCGACCAGCACCGGATTGACCAGCGGTGCGCGCCCCGCACGCGTGGCGCACCAGTCGCCAAAGATATAGGCGAGCAGCGTGGCAGTCAGCCAGATCAACGGTGATTCGGTTAGATAGGACCAGATTTCGACCATCTCAAGCATCGGGGTTGTCCTTCTGCGTCAGGTGCGCGACCAGAACGAATGCTCCGGCCCCCGCCGCAAGGGCGAGCACGGTGGAGACCATCAGCGCGACTGCAAGCCCTGTGCCGTAATTCGACAGCATCGCCAGATGCCCGACCACCCCCACGCCTGCCGGCACGAAGAGCAGCGACAGATGGCGCAGGATCGCCTCGCCCACCGGCTGGACCAGCGCCGCGACACGCGGCGCCGCGAGCATCAGCGCAAACAGCAGCGCCATGCCGATCACCGGCCCGGGCGCGGGAAGGCTGAAGAGGCGGGCCAGGGTTTCACCGGCAAGCTGGCAGGCAAGGATCAGGGCAAGCGCGTGGATCATAGGAGGCCTCCTTCTGTCATTTGGCCCATTGGCGCGCATCGGGACGCAAAAGGGAAGGGGGGCAGATGACAGAGGGCCGCCGCGCTGCAGTGGCTTGACTTGGCGGCGGGCGCAGCCCAAGCAGTAGCCATGCAGGATCATCTCAAGGGGTTGATCATCACCGCGCTTGGCGTGCTGTGCCTCGTCCCCGATTCCCTCTTCGTGCGGCTGATCGATGCCGACGCCTTTGCCATCGCCTTTTGGCGCGGGCTGGTGGCGGGGCTTCTGATCGGGCTTTTCGTCGTGGTCCGCATGGGGGCGGGCGCGTTCGGCCAGGTTCTGCGCGCAGGCTGGCACAGCTATGCCTATATCCTGCTCTTCGGCATTTCCGCACCGGGTTTCGTGCTGGCCATTTCGCTTACCTCGGTCGCCAATGTGGTCTTTATCCTTGCCTCGATGCCCGTCTTTGCCGCGATCTTCAGCCGCATCGCGCTGGGCGAG
Source organism: Paracoccaceae bacterium (assembly GCA_007694945.1). Classification (GTDB taxonomy): domain Bacteria; phylum Pseudomonadota; class Alphaproteobacteria; order Rhodobacterales; family Rhodobacteraceae; genus Roseinatronobacter. The sequence continues at coordinate 16,248 of REER01000096.1, forward strand.
CTGATCACGGCGCGCATGGTCTGGACCATGCTGGGCGTGTTCGTCGGGCTGACAATTTTGCTGCTGGGCTCGAAGGAGAATGAGATGACGAGCCTCGCGGGTGATTTCGTGGCGCTCTGCGTCTCGATCTTTTTCGCCGCCGCCCTGACCACGGTGCGCGCGGCCCGGGCGCGCTCGATGCTGCCCGCCGTGCCCATCGCGCTGATCGGTGCCGCGCTGGTGATCGCGCTGTTTGTCGACATCATGGCCCCTTTCGCCGAGTTCTGGCCGCTGCTCCTCGGCCATGGTGCCTTTATCGCCTTCGCGTCCGGGTTGATGGTGCTGGGGCCGCGCTATCTGGGCTCAGCCGAGGTCTCGCTCCTGATCCTGCTCGAGACGGTGCTGGCACCGCTTCTGGTCTGGGCCGTGCTGGGCGAGGATCCGGGGGTCTGGGCGCTTGTCGGCGGCGGGGTTGTGATTGCCGTGCTGATGCTGTCGAATCTGGTCGTGCTGCTTCGCCTGCAGCGCGTGGCCGTGTAAATTGTGTCGCTGCAGCCCGAGCCATGGTGTAACTTTCTGGAACTTTTTTGCGTAGCTTTAGCTAACTGACAAACGACAAGAGGATTTGCCCGTGCGCCACATATACTTGCCCGCCGCACTTTGCCTTTCTTTTCAGGGCGTTGCGGTCACAGCCCAGACGCTCGACCCGTCCGACTGGGAGGCCGTCCTGCAAGAGGCCGAAGGGCAGACAGTGTTCTGGCACGCCTGGGGTGGCGATCCGCGCATCAATGCCTTCATTGCCTCGGTGGGTGAGGAGTTGCAGGCGCGCTACGGGATCAGCCTCGAACATGTCCGGCTGGCCGATACCGCGGATGCCGTCACACGGGTGATCTCGGAGCGCCAGGCGGGGCGCGACAGTGGTGGTGCGGTCGATGCGATCTGGATCAATGGCGCGAATTTCGCCTCGATGAAAGAACAGGGTCTGCTCTTCGGCCCCTTTGCCGAGAGCCTGCCTAACTGGCCGTTGGTCGATACCGAGGCCAACCCTGCCGTGCTGATCGATTTCACCCTGCCGGTGGACGGGTTCGGCAGCCCTTGGGCGATGTTCCAGATGGTGTTCGAATATGACAGCGCCGTGCTGCCCGAGCCGCCAAGCTCGCTTGATGCGCTACGGGAGTGGATTGCCCTGAATCCCGGCCGCTTCACTTATCCGCAACCGCCCGATTTCCTCGGCACGAGCTTTCTGAAACAGGCGCTGTATGGGGTGCTGGAGGACCCTTCGTTGCTGTTGGAGCCGGTGGGCGAGGATTATGAGGCCGTGACCGCCACGCTCTGGGCCTTCCTGGACGAGATCACACCCAATCTATGGAGGCAGGGGCGGGCCTATCCAGCGAATGAACCCGCACTGGCCCAGCTTCTGGCTGATGGTGAGATCGATATCGGTTTTGCCTTCAACCCGGGCCGTGCCTCGGCCGCGATTGCCGATGGTGAATTGCAGGATACTGTCCGCACCTTTGTCTTGGACGAAGGCACGCTGGCCAATTCCTCGTACCTCTCGATCCCCTATAACGCGGCCAATACCGCCGGGGCGCTGGTGCTGGCCAACCTGATCCTCGACCCCGAGATTCAGGCCCGCGCGCAGGACCCCGATGTGCTGGGCTTCCAGACCGTGCTGGGCATGCACATGCTGGACGCCGAGGACCGCGCGCGCTTCGAGGAGTTGGAACTGGGCATCGCGACTCTGGCCCCGGATGAGCTGGGCACCGGGCTGCTGGAGCCTCACCCAAGCTGGATGACGCGCATCGCCGAGGACTGGACGGCGCGTTACGGCACCGGGCAATAGCTTGGCGCGGGCAGGGCTCTGGGCAGCGCTCGCGCTGCTATCGGCTCTGCCGCTTGCGGGGCTTGCCGGGGTCATCGCGCCGAGTTTCGGCTATCTGCCTGCGCTGGGTGGCGAGAGGCTGAGTCTCGCGCCCTGGCAGGCACTATGGGACTGGCCCGGTCTGGGCGAGGCAGTGCGGCTGTCATTCGTGACCGGGCTTCTTGCAACTGCAATATCCCTCTCGCTGACCTTGTTGATCGTGGCGGCGTGGCAGGGCACGCGCTCGTTCCTCTGGGTCACGCGCGCCTTGGCCCCGCTCTTGGCCTTGCCCCATGCGGCGGCGGCCTTTGGCCTTGCCTTCCTTATCGCGCCCTCGGGCTGGATCGCGCGCGCAATCTCGCCATGGGCCACCGGCTGGGAACGCCCGCCCGACCTGCTGATCCTCAATGATCCATGGGGGCTGTCGCTGGTCGCGGGGCTGGTGCTGAAGGAAGTGCCGTTTCTCTTGCTGATGACGCTGGCCGCGCTGCCCCAGAGCGACAGCCGGCGCGGGCAGATGGTGGCGCGCGCCTTGGGCTATGGGCGCGTCATGGGCTGGATGAAAGCCGTGGCCCCGCGCGTCTATGCCCAGATCCGCCTGCCGGTCTATGCGGTGCTGGCCTATTCCATGTCGGTGGTGGATGTTGCGCTGATCCTCGGCCCGACACGCCCGCCGACGCTGGCAGTGCAGATCCTCGACTGGATGAGCCATCCGGACCTGCAGATGCGCTTTCAGGCCGCCGCCGGGGCCTGCCTGCAACTGCTGCTGGTGCTGGGCGCGCTGGCGTTCTGGCGGCTGGGTGAGGGGCTGGTTGCACGCTGGGGGGCTGGCTGGGCCGCTGGAGGCGCACGCGGGGTCGGTGCCGACCGTCTGCTGCGCCCGCTCGGTGCAAGTGGGGCGCTGGCGATAGGCCTCGCCGTCGGGCTGGGGCTGGCGGGGCTGCTGCTGTGGTCCTTCGCCGGGCTCTGGCGGTTTCCGGCGCTCCTGCCCGATGTCTGGAGCCTGCGCAACTGGACCGGGCAGGCGGGCGATCTGGGTCGGATCGGGGCCACAACCGCATGGATTGCGCTTGGTGCGACCCTCATCGCGCTGGGCTTGAGCATCGCCATGCTGCAGGCCGGAGGCGGGCGCTGGGGCATGCGGTTGATCTACCTGCCGCTGATCGTTCCACAGATCGCCTTTCTGCCCGGGCTGGCGAGCCTCGCGCTGATCCTCGGGATTGATGGGACGGCCTGGGCGGTGATGGCGGTGCATCTGGTCTTCGTGCTACCCTATGTCCTGCTGTCGCTTGCCGATCCGTGGCGGGCATGGGATGCCCGCGCAGGGCTCTCGGCAGCAAGCCTTGGCGCGCGGCCGTGGCGGGTGCTCTGGGCAGTGCGGCTGCCGATGCTGACGCGCGCGCTGTGTGTGGCCTTTGCTGTGGGATTTGCGACATCGGTCGCGCAATATCTGCCGACACTGCTGATCGGCGCGGGCCGCGTGAGCACGGTCACTACCGAGGCAGTCGCCCTGGCCGCCTCGAGCAACCGGCGGCTGATCGGGGTCTGGGCCGTGGTGCAGATGGCGCTGCCGATGGTTGTGTTCGCCGCCGCGCTGGCCTTGCCGGCGCTCTTGTTTCGGCACCGGCAGGGGAAGCAAATCGGATGAGTTTGCGGCTGGAAGCCTATGAAATCGCAAAAGATAGTGCCGTCATGGTCGCTCTGGATTGTGAGGTCGCGCCGGGTGAGGTGCTCAGTATCATGGGGCCTTCGGGCTGCGGCAAATCCACGCTGCTGGCCGCGCTGATCGGCGCCCTGCCGCCTGCCTTTCGCGCCACGGGCCGGGTCTTCCTCGACGGGCACGAGATCACCCATCTGCCAACGCATGCCCGGCGGCTGGGGATCTTGTTTCAGGACGATATCCTGTTCCCGCACCTCTCGGTCGGGGCCAATCTGGGTTTCGGCCTGCCGAGTAAGGTGCCCGACCGCAAGGAGCGCATCGCTGAGGCCCTGCATGAGGCAGGGTTGGAGGGGATGGAGGCGCGCGACCCGTCGACGCTCTCGGGCGGGCAGCGCGCGCGGGTCGCGCTGATGCGCACCCTACTGGCCGAGCCCCGCGCGCTGCTGCTCGATGAACCCTTCTCGCGGCTGGATGCCGACCGGCGCGCGCAGATGCGGCATTTCGTATTCGAGCGCGCGCGGTCGCGGGGGCTGCCGGTGGTGCTGGTTACCCATGACCGTGAGGATGCAGAAGCGGCGGGTGGCAGGATCCTGTCAGTTCGGGGTGCGCCTCTCTGAGGCGCGAGAGAGTGATTTTCCGTGGTTTCCGGCGGCGCCGGCGCGTGTTTGAAGCGGGGAAGGGTTGGAAGCTACGGAAAAGCCTGCCGGTTCGAGTGTATGAGTGTCGCTCACTCTCCGCGCAGCCCGTTGGCAACACAAGTCTGTCGCTGGTGTGATTGCCTGCACGGACATGGGGACCCATCGCTGGGCGCGAGAGAAACCGGCGATTCTTCGGGCATTACGCTCGGTATGCGGTGTCGTTGGGAAGCCGTCGCGGCACAGATGATCCAGACTGCGGATATCTGCAAGCCGGGGCCGGGCGCTCCGCGCCGGGCCAGGCTTGGCAAAGGCGCAAACGCCGCTCTCGAGTCGAGTTTCCGCGCGCGTTTCTTTCACACGGGGTTTTGTCATAATACCAGTTTGAACGGGTGCCGCAGACCCGGTAAAGTATCTAGCAGCCCATGCAGCCGGAGATCAGCACGATGCGCGATACGGCTTCCCCTCCAGTCTTCCGCGCGCGCGGTGTCACGCGCGTCTATCGGACCGGCAAGGTCGCGGTCTGGGCCTTGCGCGGTGTCGATCTCGCGCTGAACGAGGGCGAGATGGTGGTGCTGCTCGGCGCTTCGGGCTCGGGCAAGTCGACGCTGGTCAATATCCTTGGCGGGCTCGATCTGCCGACCGAGGGGCAGGTCTTTTTCCGCGACCGCGAATTGACCCGCTGCAACGATCGCGAGTTGACCCTGTTCCGGCGCGACCATGTCGGCTTTGTCTTCCAGTTCTACAATCTGGTCCCCAGCCTGACCGCGCGCGAAAATGTCGCCCTCGTGACCGAAATCGCCCGCAATCCGATGCGCCCAGAGGAGGCGCTGGAGCGTGTCGGCCTTGGCGCGCGGATGGACCATTTCCCGGCCGAACTCTCGGGCGGCGAACAGCAGCGCGTGGCCATCGCCCGCGCCATTGCCAAGCGCCCGGACGTGCTGCTATGCGACGAGCCCACAGGCGCGCTCGATTCCGCGACCGGGGTGCAGGTTCTGGCCGCGCTCAATGATGTCAATCGCGACCTCGGCACGGCGACGGTGCTCATCACCCATAATGCCACGATCCAGCAGATCGCGCATCGCGTGGTCGTGCTGGCCGATGGCAAGGTGACACGCGACGAGGCCAATGCTACCCGCCTCGCGCCCGAGGAGGTCTCATGGTAGGCGCGCTCGACCGCAAGCTGTTGCGCGATCTGGGGCGTATCTGGGCGCAGACGCTGGCGATTGCGCTGGTTCTGGGCTGCGGGATCATGATGCTGGTGGGCGCGCAGGCAACGCAGCAGACCCTGCTCGACACGCAAGCCGCATGGTATGAGCGCCACCGCTTCGCCGATGTCTTTACAGGCGCCCGCAGGGCGCCTGCCTCGATCGTGGATGATGCTGTCGCCATCGATGGTGTGGCGCAGGCCGAGGGGCGGATCACCTTCACGGCCATGCTCGATATCGATAGCATGGAAGAGCCCGCCACGGCACAGGTGCTGTCACTTCCCGAGCGCGCGGGTCTGAACGTGCCGCTGGTGCGACGCGGTCGATTGCCCGTGCCGGAGCATGACAGCGAGGTGGCGCTGAGCGAGCCTTTCGCCGAGGCGCATGGGCTCTATCCCGGTGAGCGGTTCCGCGCGGTGCTCAACGGTCAGTTGCGCGAATTGCAGGTCACCGGCTGGGTGCTCAGCCCCGAATTCGTCTACACCATGGCGCCTGGGGCACTGTTGCCCGATGACCGCCGCTTCGGGCTGGTCTGGATGCCCAAGGCCACTGCGGCAGCCGTCATGGACATGAGCGGCGCGGTCAACGATATCAGCCTGCGGCTCGCGCGCGGGGCGGATGAGCGCGCGGTGATCGCGTCGCTCGATGCGCTGCTTGACCCTTGGGGCGGAACGGGTGCCTATGGTCGCGACCGGCAGATGTCGCATGCCTTCCTTGATAGTGAATTGCAGCAGCTTGGCGTCATGGCGGCCTTTCTGCCGCCGATTTTCCTGCTGGTCGCGGCCTTTCTGGTCAATATGGTGCTGGGTCGTCTGATCCAGCTTGAACGCGTGCAGATCGGGCTTCTGAAGGCCATCGGCTACAGCGCGCGCGAGATCGGCTGGCATTACCTCAAGCTCGCACTGACCATCGGGGCTCTGGGCTGGGCCGTGGGTGCCGGGTTCGGTTGGTGGATTTCGGATGCCATGATCGGGCTTTATGCCGATTTCTTCCGCTTCCCCTTCCTGATCCGCAGCCATGGCACCGAAGCGCTCTGGCTCGGCGCCGCCCTGGCTGCAGCCACAGTGCTGATCGGGGCCGGGCGCGCGGTCCTCGCGGCGCTGCGCCTGCCGCCCGCCGAGGCCATGCAGCCGCCCGCGCCACCGGGCTTCTCGCGCGGGCCGACCGACCGCGTGCTGGCCTGGATGCAGTTTCGCCAGACCACGATGATGATCTTCCGCTCGATCCTGCGCTGGCCTGCGCGGGCGGCGATCACGCTGGTGGGCGTCTCGGCCTCGGTCGCGGTGCTGGTGATGTCCTATTTCATCTTCGACAGCGTCGATGCGCTGGCCGATACGATCTTTGGGCAGGCCAATCGCCAGCACATGACCCTGACCCTCGCTCAGCCCCAGACCGAGCAGGCCGTGCGCGATGCGCACGCCCTGCCCGGCGTGATGCGCGCCGAGGGTGCCTATGCCATGCCGGTGCGGCTGGTCAATGGCCATGTCACGCGGCTATCGGCGCTGCAGGGCCATTTCCCGGGTGCCACGCTGACACAGCTAGTCGACGATGATGGCCATGTGGTCACGCCGCCCGAGGATGGGCTCGTATTGCCCGAGACGCTGGCGGCGGCGCTGGGTCTTGACCCCGGCGATAGCCTGCGCGTCGAGATGCTGGCCGCGCCGCGAAGGGTGCTGGATCTGCCAGTGCGCGCAGTTATCGCGCAGGGCCTTGGGCAAGAGGTGCATATCGCCGCGCCTGCGCTCTTTGCCGCGATGGAGAGCGTGCCGCAGGTCAATACCATTCACCTGTCGGTGCGCGCGGACGACATCCCAGCTCTGCATGCAGCGATCAAGGCCACGCCGGCCATTTCCGGGCTGTCCGACTGGGCCGATCTGCGCCGTCAGTTTGATGCCACATTGGCAGAGAACCTGCTGATCATGGTCAGCATCTACACCTTGATCGGTGCGCTGATCGCTGTCGGCGTGGTTTATAATGCCGCGCGGATTCAGGTGGCAGAGCGCAGCTATGAGCTGGCCACCTTGCGGGTGATGGGGTTTTCGCGGGTGCAGGTCGGATATGTGCTGGTGGGCGAGATGATGCTATTGACGCTGGTCGCGCTGCCGTTCGGCTGGGTGATGGGATACGGGTTGGCGCAGGGACTGGTGGTGGGCATGTCCACCGATGTGATCCAGTTGCCGTTCCAGATTTCGCGCCGGACCTTTGCGCTGGCCACGCTGGTGGTAATGATCGCAGCACTTGGCGCCGCACTGATCGTGCGGCGCAGGCTCGACCAGGTGGATCTCGCCACGGCGCTTAAGGCGCGGGAATAGAGAAGAGGGGATGAGGCATGACTTGGGGACGCATGAGTCTTGCCGGGATTGCCGGTATCGCGATCATCGCGGGGTTTGTCTGGGCGCTCTGGCCGCAACCGACGCCGGTTGATCTGGGACGGGTCTCCAGCGGTCCGCTGCAAGGCGAAATCCGGGCTGAAGGCGTGACGCGCGTGCGCGAGCCATATGCCATCACAGCGCCGATCACAGGCCATGCACAGCGCGCGCCCGTGGCCGAGGGCGACGCGGTGGTGGCGGGCGAGACCGTGGTCGCGACCATCAGTCCACCCGATCCGGCGCTGATGGACAGCCGCACCCGTGCGCAGGCCGAGGCGGCTGTGACCGAGGCGCAGGCAGCGGTCGAATTCGCCGAGACGACGCTGCGCCAGAGCGAGAGCAGCTACGCGCATGCGGCGCAGCAGCTGTCACGCGGGCAGGCGTTGGCCGATGGGGGCACGATCCCGGTGCGGATGCTGGAGGACCTGCAGGCGGCTTATGACAGTGCCGACCAGTCGGTTCAGGCTGCGCGCGCGCAGCTTGACCTGAGCCGCGCCTCGCTCTTGCGCGCGCAGGCCCAGCTTCTCGGCCCCGAGGCGATGTTCGACCCCGAACGCCCCGAGAGCGCCTGTTGTCTGCGCATCGTTGCGCCGCGCTCTGGCGTGGTGCTCACGCTCGCGGATCGCAATGCGCGGCTGGTGCAGGCGGGCGCGCCGCTTCTGACCATCGGTGATCTGGACGACATGGAGATCGTGATCGACCTGTTGTCGAGTGACGCCGTACGCGTGCCCGAAGGGGCACGCGCCCTGATCGAGGGCTGGGGCGGGGATACGCTTCTCGAAGCGCGGTTGCGCCGGGTGGAGCCCGCTGCCTTCACCCGCGTCTCGGCACTGGGCATCGAGGAGCAGCGCGTGCGGTTGCGCTTCGACCTGCTGTCCCCGCGCGAAGAGCGCCCGGGTCTGGGCGAGGGGTTTCGCGTGCGGGCGCGGGTGCTTCTCTGGGAAGCGGATGACGTGGTGCAGGTGCCGCGCGCCGCGATGTTCCGCGACGGGACAGGTTGGGCTGTGTTTGTCCATGAAGGGGGCCGCGCCTTGCGGCGCGGGATCGAGATCGGGCGCGAGTCGGCGGATATGGCCGAAGTGCTGGCCGGGTTGGAAGAGGGAGCGGAGGTTGTGCTCTTTCCAGCCAGTTCATTGACTGAAGGTGCGGCGATCTCGGATCGGGCGGGGTTGCGCTGACGGATTGTCCCACTTGAGCCAGCGCATAGACCGCGCGCGCTAGAACTGACAGGTTGTTTTCGAGCGGGGACCCGGCGAAGCCGGGCCCCCGCCGGACAGAGACGCAAAAGGAGACGATCATGTTCGATTTCACTGGCAAGACCGCGATTGTCACAGGTGCCGCTTCCGGCATCGGCGAGGCCATCGCGCTGGAACTGGGGGCGAGCGGGGCGCATGTCATCGTGTCGGATCTGGAGGCCCAGGCCTGTGGGCGGGTCGCGGCCTCGATACTCGATCGCGACGGCAAGGCCACGGCCTTTGCCGCGGATGTCTCTGACCCCGAGGCTAGTGCCGCGCTTGTCGCCTGTGCCGAGAAGGAGACTGGCGCGCTTCATCTGGCCGTCAATAATGCCGGTATCGGGGGCGCGCAGGCGCCTGTAGGCGAATACCCGCTTGACGCCTGGCGGCAGGTGATGGGGGTCAATCTTGACGGGGTCTTTTATGGCATGCGCGCCCAGATTCCAGCGATGGAGCGCGCGGGCGGTGGGGCCATCGTCAACATGGCCTCGATCCTGGGCTCGGTCGGTTTCGCCAATTCATCAGCCTATGTGGCCAGCAAGCATGCCGTGCTCGGGCTGACCAAGACGGCAGCGATGGAATATGCGCAAAAGGGCATCCGGATCAATTCGGTCGGGCCAGCCTTTATCCAGACCCCGCTTTTGACCAACAACCTCGATCAGGAGATGCTCGACGGGCTGGCGGCGCTGCACCCGGTGGGACGAATCGGTGCGCCCGAGGAAGTCTCGGCGCTGACCTGTTTCCTGCTCTCGGATCGCGCGAGTTTCATCACCGGGAGCTATCATCTGGTCGATGGTGGCTATACAGCCCCATAAAGTCAGGAGGCAGATGACAGGGCCCGGATAACAGAGGCAGAGCCGTGCGCGACAACGAGACCAAGACCGCCGAAAAAAAGCCGAAGGCATGGGCCACACCCGCCGAGGAGGTTCTTGAGGAATTGAACTCCGGCCCCGAGGGGCTGGACCCCGCCGAGGCCGAGACGCGCCTTCAGGAGCATGGGCCCAACCGCTTGCCCGAAGCCGAAAGGCGTAGCACGCTGATGCGCTTTCTGGTGCAGTTCCACAATGTGCTGATCTATGTGCTGCTCGTTGCCGCCCTGATCAAGGCGTTGATGGGGCATTGGATCGATACCAGTGTGATTCTCGCGGTGGTGGTGCTCAATGCGATCATCGGCTTCGTGCAGGAGGGCCGCGCCGAGGCCGCGATGGAAGCCATCCGCGACATGCTAGCCCCGCGCGCCAATGTGCTGCGCGGAGGGCGGCGCGAGAGCATTGATGGTGTCGATCTAGTGCCCGGGGACATGGTGCTGCTGGAAGCGGGCGACAAGGTGCCCGCCGATCTGCGCCTGATCAGGGCGCGGGGCATAGCCGCGCAGGAGGCGATCCTGACCGGGGAATCGGTGCCAGTCGACAAGAGTGTCGAGCCGGTGGAGACGGGCGCCGACCTCGGCGACCGGGCGTCGATGCTGTGGTCGGGTACGCTGGTCACGCAGGGCGCCGGGCGCGCTGTGGTGGTGTCTACGGGTGCGGAAACCGAGATCGGGCGGATCGGTGGCATGCTCTCGAGCGTGCAGCAACTGACCACGCCGTTGGTGGCGCAGATGGACCGTTTCGCGCGCTGGCTGAGCCTGTTCATTCTGACCGCGGCGGGGCTGCTCTTCGCCTTCGGCTTCTTCATCCGCGGCTATCCAGTGGATGAGATCTTCATGGCCGTGGTCGCGGTCGCGGTCTCGTCCATCCCCGAGGGCCTGCCTGCCGTGCTCACGATCACGCTGGCGCTCGGGGTGCAGGCCATGGCACGGCGCAACGCCATCGTGCGGCGCCTGCCCGCCATCGAGACTGTGGGCGCGGTTTCGGTCATCTGCACCGACAAGACAGGCACGCTGACGCGCAACGAGATGAGTGTGGCGCTGGCCGAGACGAAGGAGGGGCGGCTGGAGCTCTCTGGCGAAGGCTATGCGCCCGAGGGCACGGTCGAGGGCGATGCGGATGGCGCCGCGCTCGCCCTGGCAGCGGCCTTGTGCAACGATGCCGATCTTGTCGAGCGCGAGGGCCAATGGCATGTCGAGGGCGACCCGATGGAGGGCGCGCTGCTGGCATTTGCCGGCAAGGTGCTGGAGGCCGACATCCGCAAGGACTGGTCGCGCGAGGATACAATCCCCTTCGACAGCCGCCACCGCTACATGGCAACGCTGAGCACAAGCGAGGGCAAGAGCGCCGTGCATGTGAAAGGCGCGCCCGAGCGTGTTCTGGGCATGTGCAAGGTGCTGCCGGATGGCGATGATTTCGACCCGGAGGAATGGCACGACCACGCCGACCGCATGGCCGCCGAGGGTACCCGCGTGCTGGCACTGGCCGAGATGGAGGCCGATACGCTCGACGAGAAGGCGCTCGATGGCGGGCTGACCTTCCTCGGCCTTGTCGGCCTGATCGATCCGCCGCGCCCAGAGGCCATCGAGGCCGTTGCCGAATGCCGCGCTGCCGGTATCGGGGTCAAGATGATCACCGGCGATCACGCGGGCACGGCGCGGGCGATTGCCGCGCAGGTGGGGCTCGAGCATACCGACAAGGTGCTGACCGGGGCTGATCTGGAAGAGATGGACGACGCGCGGCTCGCGCAGGTGGTCGAGGAGGTCGATGTCTTTGCCCGCACAACGCCCGAACACAAGCTACGGCTGGTCAAGGCGCTGCAAAGCCACGGGTTGACCGTGGCGATGACCGGCGACGGGGTGAATGACGCGCCCGCGCTGAAGCGCGCGGATGTGGGCATCGCCATGGGGCAGAAGGGCTCGGAGGCGGCCAAGGAAGCCTCGGATCTGGTGCTGGCGGATGACAATTTCGCCTCGATTGCCGCTGCCGTGCGCGAGGGGCGCACGGTGTTCGACAATATCCGCAAGGTGATAAGCTGGACGCTGCCGACCAATGCGGGCGAATCCTCGGCTATCATCATCGCGATCATGATCGGGGTGGCCCTGCCGATCACGGCGCTGCAGGTCTTGTGGGTGAACATGATTACCTCGGTCACGCTTGGTATCGCGCTGGCGTTTGAACCGACCGAGAAAGCCACGATGGAACGCCCGCCCCGTGCGCGCAAGGCACCGCTCTTGTCGGGGGCGCTGCTGTGGCATGTGGTGTTGGTGGGTGCGCTTTATGCTTCGGCGATGTTCGGCATCTTCACCTGGGGCATCGGCCGGGACTACAGTATCGAACACGCGCAGACACTGGCCATGAACACGCTGGTGGTGCTGAAGATCTTCTATCTGTTCTACATCCGCAACCTGCACGGCACCGGGCTGAAATGGGACACGCTGCGCGCTACCCGCGCAGTCTGGATCACGCTGGCCGTGGCGCTGAGCGCGCAACTGGTGATGACCTATCTGCCGGTGATGCAACTGGCCTTCGGTACACGCCCGCTTTCGGTGCTCGACACCAGCGTGATCCTCGGCCTTGGGGTGGTCTTCTTCGTGCTGATCGAGACCGAACGCCAGATCAGGATGGTCGTGCGGCAGAACGGATAGGCGCTTGCGCGCGAGGTGAGGGAGGCGCGCGCCCTTCGGGCGCGCGTCCGGCCCTCTGTCCAGTGGTATCTCTGTGCCTTTGCGTCTTTTGCGTCACTATCTCCATGGGGCTGAGTGCGATGCGCGCACCAAGCGCAGGGCTTTCCAATCGCCATGGTTTTGCCTAAAGATGCGCCGTTATCGAGAGGACTGACGCGCACGATGAAACTGATCACCACGACCGAGGACCTGGCCGCCTTCTGCGCCGAGGCCCATGCGGCCCCCTATGTCACTGTCGATACCGAATTCCTGCGCGAGCGGACATATTATTCCAAGCTCTGTCTGCTGCAAATGGCGTTGCCGGGGGCGGATGGCCCCGAGACCGGCCCGGCGGTGCTGGTGGATCCGCTGGCAAATGGGCTGTCACTCGCGCCCTTCTTCGAGTTGCTGCGCGACGAAAGCACGGTCAAGGTACTGCACGCAGCACGGCAGGACCTTGAGATTTTCTATTTTGACGGTCGAACCCTGCCGACCCCGCTGTTTGATACGCAGATCGCGGCAATGGTCTGCGGCTTTGGCGACCAGATCGGCTATGAGACGCTGGTGCGCAAACTCGCCAAGGGCAACATCGACAAATCCTCGCGCTTCACTGACTGGTCGCGCCGTCCGCTGTCGGAGGCGCAGTTGCGCTATGCGCTGGCCGATGTCACGCATCTGCGGGTGATCTATGAGCAACTCGCCGCCAAGCTCGAGGCTTCGGGCCGCGCGGGCTGGGTTGCCGAGGAACTGGCCGTGCTCAACGATCCCGAGACCTATATCTCCCGCCCCGAGGATGCCTGGCAGCGGATCAAGACGCGCAACGATTCGGGGCGGTTTCTGGCTATCCTGCGCGAACTGGCCGCGTTTCGCGAAGGCTTCGCGCAGTCGCGCAATGTGCCGCGCGCGCGGGTGTTCAAGGATGACGCGCTTCTGGAACTCGCCTCGGTCAAGCCGCGCACGATCGAAGACCTTGGCCGGACACGTCTGCTGCTGCGCGAGGCGCGCAAGGGTGAGATCGCGCAAGGCATTCTGGACGCAGTCGCGCGTGGGCTGGCCTGCCCGCCCGAGGATTTCCCGAAGCTCTCGAACCAGCGCGAGAACATGAATGTGAACCCGGCCCTGGCCGACCTGCTGCGCGTGCTGCTGAAGGCGAAGTCCGACAGCACCGGGGTTGCAGCGAAGCTGATCGCCTCCTCCTCGGATCTCGATGCGATGGCGTCGGGATACCGCGATGTGCCCGCGCTTTCAGGATGGCGGGCCGAAGTCTTCGGCGCTGATGCGCTGCGGCTCTGCCGGGGTGAGGTCGGGCTGGCGCTGAGTGGCAGCTATGTGAAAGTCTTTGCCCTCTGAAGGCACGCATGGCACCATTTCCCCTTGCTGAGGGGGGGGCAAAGCGCCATGCCAGCGACCAGCAAGGCAGAACTGATCGTTCGGACAGAGGCAGATTATCCGAAACTGCGCAGCGTGATCGACACGATCCCCGCCGCGCAGGCGCTACGCCCGCGTGAGGACGAAACGTTGATCAATGATGTGGTCGCGCATCGGGCGCATTGGATCACTCTGTTCCTTGGCTGGTATGCCGATGGGCAGGCCGGTCGCGAGGTGCATTTCCCGGCGCCGGGCCACAACTGGGGGCGGCTCAAGGCCTATAACGCAGCCCTGCGCGCAGAGCAGGAGCGGCTTGATTGGGACGCTGCGCGCGCGATGCTCGACGCGCAGCAGCGCGCGCTCATGGGTTTTCTGGAGGCGCGTAACGAGCAGGACCTCCATGGCGGGCCGATGAAGGGCGCGCGCGATGACTGGAGGGCCGGGCGCTGGGCGGAGGCGGCAGGACCGTCGCATTACCGCTCGGCGCTGAAATGGATCCGGGCTTGTCTGCGAGAGGATAGCGCGCTCAGCGGTTGACGCTGCGCGCGTTCTGCCCGCCGCGCACCACGATGCGACGCACACCGGCCAGACGCTCGGTCGGGACCTTGACCCCGGCGGTGACGGTCCGCGAGGCTTCGGTCGAGACGGCAGTCGCCCTGCGCGGCTCGGCAACGACAAACTCATAGATCAGCGCGCCTTCGACCGGGCGCCCGCGATTGACCGGGCGCAGTTCGACATCCCACCAGCCCTGGGTCTCAGTGACACCGCTGGCGCGGACCAAGGCGCCGCCCGTGGTGGGGATCGCTTCCATCTCGGTCACGACGGGCACCAGCGCGCGGCGGTCAGTCTCGGTCAGCCAGCCGCCCCGCGGGGCGAGGGTCTCGGTGCTTTCTCGCCCAAACCAGTTGAGCGGGTTAAGTCGCGAGTCGCGCACTGTGGCGCAGCCGCCCAGCGCAAGCACCAGTGCAAGGGCTGCAAGAACAGGCTTGTGCATCGGGGCTCCTTTCGCTTGGGCGCGCGTCGCGCATCCTGCGCGTCTTTACCGGTTAGCGCAAGAGTGCCCGGTTGAAAAGGGCAGCACCTGTGGTCGGGCACGCGAAAGGCTGGACGCGGCCGCGCAGTCGCCTTAGGTGTTTTCCAAGCTGAACAGGAAGAGAAGATCGATGGCAAGCGCTGCATTCGAGGATATCGTCGAGACGTTCGAGTTTCTGGATGACTGGGAAGACCGTTACCGCCATGTCATTGAGCTTGGCCGCGCCATGCCGCCGATGGAGGACGCGCTCAAGACCCAGGCGACCAAGGTCGAGGGCTGCGCAAGCCAGGTCTGGATTCATCCGCGCATCGAGGGCAGCGGCGGGCAGGCCCGGTTCGATTTCGCGGGCGACAGTGATGCGATGATCGTGCGCGGGTTGATCGCAGTTCTGCATGCGCTTTACGGCGGGCTGAGCCTTGACGACGTGCTGGAGGTTGATGCGCCTGCCGAGTTGCGCAGGCTCGGACTGGACGAGCATCTGTCATCGCAGCGCTCCAACGGGTTGCGCGCGATGGTCGCACGGATCGGGGCGGTGGCCGCCGAAGCGCAAGCCTGATGGAAGACCCCATTCTGCTGGCGCAGATGGCAGCGCTGCTGGTGGTCATTGGCGGTTTTGCCGGGGTGCTGGCCGGACTTCTCGGCGTCGGCGGCGGCATCGTTCTGGTGCCGGCGTTTTTCTATGCCTTCACGGCGCTGGGCTTTGCAGGGCCGCAGCTGATGCAGATTTGCCTCGCGACCTCGCTCGCCACGATCATCGTGACCTCGATCCGTTCGGTGCAGAGCCACCAGCGCAAGGGTGCCGTGGACTGGCCGATCCTGCACGGCTGGGCGCTCGGCATCGCCATTGGCGCTGTTCTGGGCATGCTGGCGGCAACGCAATTGCGCTCGGTCGTGCTGCAGGGCATTTTCGGCGTGCTGGGCGTGTTTGTAGGGCTCTATCTAGCCTTTGGGCGGCCGGAGTGGCGGCTTGGTGACGCCATGCCGATAGGTCCGCTGCGTGCGGTGCAGTCAAGCGTGATCGGGTTTCTCTCGGTGCTGATGGGCATTGGCGGCGGCTCATTCGCGGTGCCGCTGATGTCGCTCTACGGGGTCGCGATACATCGCGCCGTGGCGACGGCCTCGGGGTTCGGATTGCTGATTGCGGTGCCTTCCGTGGCCGGGTTTCTGCTGCTCGAGGTGGAAGCACCCCCGCCCTTGACCATTGGCGCGGTAAACCTGCCCGCCTTCGGTATCGTGATCGCGACCACGTTGCTGACCGCGCCGCTCGGGGCCCGACTGGCCCATGCGATGGACCCCAAGCCGCTCAAGCGTGTCTTCGCGGTGTTCATCATCGCCATGGCGCTGAATATGCTGCGCAAGGCGGTCGGCTTCTGAGGTTTTGCTCTGTGGCCGCAGAAGAATGAGTATTTTTGGCAAGAAAATGAGCCATTGCTTGCAGAACCGGCTCGTTTGGGCCAAGGGACAGGCGCAGGATTGACAGGGAGTGAGACATGAGCCGCGCATTCGTTTTTCCGGGGCAGGGGGCGCAGACGATCGGCATGGGGCGCGCATTGGTCGAGGCTTATCCGGCAGCACGGGCCGTGTTCGAGGAAGTGGATGACGCGCTGGGTGAGCCACTGTCGGCGCTGATCTGGGAGGGTGAGATTGCGGATCTGACACTGACCGCCAATGCCCAGCCTGCACTGATGGCCACTTCGATGGCGGCCATGGCCGCGATGGCGGCCGAAGGGGTGCAGATCTCGGATGCGGCTTATGTCGCGGGGCATTCTCTGGGCGAATACTCGGCGCTGGCGGCGGCGGGCAGCCTGAGCGTGGCCGATGCCGCGCGGCTCTTGCGCGTGCGCGGTGCGGCGATGCAGGCCGCCGTGCCGGTGGGCGAGGGGGCAATGGCGGCGCTTCTGGGGCTCGATTTCGCGACGGCGACCGAAGTGGCGCAGGAGGCAGCCGAAGGACAGGTCTGTCAGGCCGCCAATGATAATGACCCGGCGCAGGTGGTGGTTTCGGGGCATAAGGCGGCGGTCGAGCGGGCGGTCGAGATCGCCAAGGCGCGCGGCGCGCGCCGGGCGATGCTGCTCCCGGTCTCGGCCCCGTTTCATTGCGCGCTGATGCAGCCTGCCGCCGAGGCTATGGAAGAAGCACTGGCCGAGGTCGCGTTGCGCGCGCCGGTCGTACCACTGGTCGCGAATGTCCGCGCCGAGGCGGTGCAGGACGCGGAAGCGATCCGCGCGCTGCTGGTGGAGCAGGTCACGGGCTCGGTGCGCTGGCGCGAGTCGGTGCTGTGGATGGCCGGGCAGGGCGTCAGTGCGTTCTGGGAGATCGGCGCGGGCAAGGCGCTGTCGGGCATGATCCGGCGCATCGTCAAAGAGGCCGAGACGCGCAATTTCGGTGCGCCCGAGGACGTGGCCGCGCTGGGCGGCTGATCCGACAGCACCGGAGCGCCTTGGGAAAGCTCAGGGCACGATCCGCGAATATTTCACCCCGGCGAGCGAAGCGCCTGCCATGATGCCCGACTGCCCATAGACCACGGCTATCACCGGGGCGAATTGTGTCGTGGTCTCGGAGCCCATCGACCCGCCCGTGCTCGGCACCGCATACCGCAGATCGGCACTTGCGGCCCATCCGGGCGAAAAGCGGAAATCCGAAAGCGCGGACTCGGTCATGAAGAACAGCGCATGCGCGTATTGCTGTGCGCCGGCTTGCAAGCCGAAACTCGCGCGGGTGGCCGAGTAATAATCCACTGTCGCGTCATTGATCCGCAGCGCTCCGCGCCCATAAGAGCCGCCCAGAAACAGCCCGGCTTCGGTCACCACAGGGATGTAGAGGATGCCGCGCGAATTATCGAACAGCTCGCGCAGTGAGGGGAAATTGTTGCGCAGGTAGTCGCGCGCCGCATCGACCCGCGCATCGAGCTTGTCCGCGCCTTCGCTGCCAACCGGATTGGAACAGGCGGCGAGCGACAGCCCGGCCAGCCCGCACAGCGTGAATCCACGCCTGCTTAGATATGTCATGCTCTGCCTCGTCAAGAAAACCGGGCGCTGTTTTCCGCGCCTTACAGCTATTCTTACAGGCAAAGCTGCCGCTTGTCATCCTTGGCGCGGCGCGGCGCGGCTTTTTGGCGGCAACTTGCCTTTCACAGATGCGCGGGCGGCCTCAGCCCTGCAGCGCTTCGGCCACGCGCGGGGCGAAATAGGTCAGCACCCCGTCGCAACCGGCACGCTTGAAGGCAAGCAGGCTCTCCAGCATCACCTTGTCGCCATCGAGCCAGCCATTCTGCGCCGCCGCCATCACCATCGCATACTCGCCTGAGACCTGATAGGCGAAGGTCGGGCGCGCGAAACGGTCCTTCACCGCGCGGCAGATGTCGAGATAGGGCATGCCCGGCTTGACCATCACCATATCTGCGCCCTCGGCCAGATCGCGCGCGACGCAGGCCAGCGCCTCTTGCGCATTGGCGGGGTTGATCTGATAGGTCGCCTTGTCGCCCACCAACCGCCCCGAGGCCCCGACTGCATCGCGGAACGGGCCATAAAATCCAGAGGCGAATTTTGCGGCGTAGGAGAGGATCGCCACATCACGATACCCCTCGGCTTCGAGCGCTAGGCGCAGTGCGCCGATGCGCCCATCCATCATATCAGAGGGGCCGAGGATATCCGCCCCGGCTTCGGCCTGGGCGAGGCCCATCTTCACCAGCGCCTCGACCGTCTCGTCGTTGACGATCTCGCCCTCCACCACAAAGCCGTCATGGCCATTGGCATTATAGGGGTCGAGCGCGATATCGGTCATGACCATGAGTTCGGGCACGCGTTCCTTGAGCATGCGAATGGCCCGGTTGGTCAGGTTCTCGGGGTTCCAGGCTTCTTCGCATTCCTCGGTGCGCAACTCGGGGTCGGTATAGGGGAACAGACAGATCGCCGGGATACCCAGCGCGAGCGCGCGCTCGGCGGCCGGCATCAGCCGGTCAAGCGACAGCCGCGCCACGCCGGGCAGTGAGGGGATCGGCTCTTCCACGCCCTCGCCCTCGCGAATGAAAACGGGCCAGATCAGATCGCCGGTGCTGAGCCCATGTTCCTGCACCATCTCGCGCAGGGCGCGGGTGCGGCGCAGGCGACGCATGCGGGCAGCGGGGAAGGGAGCAGGGGTCATGACAGGGTGCCTTCTCTCAGATGGGCAAGTGGTGCCACGGGTCCGCCCGAATGAAAAGCCCCAAGCGGCTCTGGTTCTTTGCCGGAAGGCGGCAAGTCAAAACCGAGAGCTGGCAGTCAGCGCGTGCTTTCGGTCAGGCGGCGAGTGACATAGTCGCGCACCGTTTCGAGCATGGGCTGCATATGACGCTCTTCATCCTTGAAGAAATGGTCCGCCCCCTCGATTTCTTCATGCGTGATGGTGATCCCGCGCTGCTCCTGCAGCTTGGCGACAAGCGATTTCGTATCGCGCGGCGGCGCGACTCGGTCGGCAGAGCCATTGATGATCAGCCCCGAGGCCGGGCAGGGTGCGAGGAAGCTGAAATCATAAAGGTTGGCGGGTGGTGCGACCGAGACAAAGCCGGTGATGTCGGGGCGTCGCATCAGAAGCTGCATCCCGATCCAGGCGCCGAAGCTGAAGCCCACGACCCAGCAATGGCGCGCATTCTGCGTCGAGGATTGCACATAATCGAGCGCGGCGGCGGCGTCGGACAACTCTCCGATACCCTGATCATATTCGCCCTGCGACCGGCCAACCCCGCGAAAATTGAACCGCAGCACGGAAAAGCCCATCTCATGAAACGCGTAATGCAGGTTGTAGACGACCTTGTTGTTCATCGTGCCGCCGAATTGCGGATGCGGATGCAGGACGATGGCGATAGGTGCGTCGGCTTTGGGTTGCGGATGGTAGCGGCCTTCGAGGCGGCCTTCTGGGCCGGGAAAGATGATCTCGGGCATGCGCGGCGTTATCCTTCGGTCACGGAGCGGGCAGGACAGCGCGAGGCCCCTGCAATCAAGGCGAACAGCACCGAACCGGACTCGGCGCGGAAATCTTGACTCTTTGGTTCAGGCATTTTAGAAGGATTCTAAAAAGGGTCCTGCCGGAGGTGCGTCGCGAGGCCGTCAGGATGTATGCGCAACCCGCGCGCGCGTCAACCAGTTAACGAATGCGCAGTATTATTCGGACGCAGCCTGAACCGCGTGTCATGCCGGGAGGACGAGGATGAAGCTTTCGACCAAGGGGCGCTACGCCATGATCGCGCTGGTCGATCTGGCGCTGGCCGAGCCGGGCGCGCTTGTCTCGCTGACCGAGATCTCGACGCGTCAGAACGTGTCGCTGGCCTATCTTGAGCAGCTCTTCGTCAAGCTGCGCCGCGCCGGGCTGGTCGAGTCGGTGCGCGGCCCGGGTGGCGGCTACCGGCTGGCGCGCACATCTGATGCGATCCGGATTTCGGACGTGCTGGAAGCTGTCGAGGAAACCGTCAGCGCCATGCATGCGGGAGCGGGCGCGTCGGGGGCCGTGTCCGGGTCCAAGGCGCAATCGCTCAGCAACCGGCTGTGGGAGGGGCTTTCGGCGCATGTTTATGTGTTCCTGCACCAGACGCGTCTGTCTGACGTGGCCGGCAATGCGCTGACGCCCTGTCCTGCCGTGCCCTCGCTATTTCAGGTGGTTGATGAGCAGGGCTGAGGTACGATGAACCGCGTCTATCTGGATCATAACGCCACCATGCCGCTGCGCCCCGAGGCGCGGGCCGCCATCCATGCGGCCTGCGACGTGTTCGGCAATCCGTCCTCGGTGCATGCCGAAGGCCGCAAGGCGCGCGCATTGGTCGAGCGCGCCCGCGCTCAGGTTGCAGCCGCGCTCGGGGCCGAGGGGGCAGATATCATCTTCACCTCAGGCGCGACCGAGGCCGCAGCACTCGCCATGGCCGGGCGGGGGCTGTCCTGCGCAGCGATCGAGCATGACGCCGTGCGCGCCTGGGGCGACGATTCGCTTGCCGTTGATGGCTCTGGTCGCGTTGCGGTGCCCGATCCGGCCCATGCCGCGCTGCAACTGGCCAATTCCGAGACCGGCGTGGTGCAGGACCTGCCCGAGGGGCTCGCCGTCAGCGACCTGACACAAGCCTGCGGCAAGATCCCCTTCGCCTTCAACTGGCTTGGAGTCGAGATGGGTTTTGTCTCGGCCCACAAGCTGGGTGGTCCGAAAGGGGTGGGCGCGCTGGTTGTGCGACAAGGCACCGATCTCGCCGCGCAAATCCGCGGTGGCGGGCAGGAGATGGGGCGACGAGCGGGTACCGAGAACATCATCGGGATCGCCGGTTTTGGTGCTGCTGCCGAGGCGGCGCAGCACGATCTGGACTCGGGCCGCTGGGAAGTTGTATCTGAAATTAGAAATATTCTAGAAAAGGCTCTGGACGCTGTCGCAAGCAAGACTATTTTTGTCGGGAAAGGTTTGCAACGCCTGCCCAACACGCTCTGCCTTGCGACACCCGGTTGGAAGGGTGAGACACAGGTGATGCAAATGGACCTGGCCGGTTTCGCCGTTTCGGCAGGCTCGGCCTGTTCCTCGGGCAAGATGCGCCCTTCTGGGGTGCTGACGGCAATGGGGTATGACATGGCCACAGCAGCGGGCGCGATCCGCATTTCGCTGGGGCTGGAGACGACGCAAGAAGATGTGCTTCGCTTCGCTGAAGTGTGGCTCAGGGCCTATCACCGTTTCGCAGAGCGGGCGGCATGAGAGAGGGGAAAGACATGGCAGCACTCGACACGACCCAATTGCGCGAAGGTGTGGACCGCGAGACGGTCGAAACCGTGCACTCCATGGCGGACAGCTACAAGCATGGCTGGGAAACCGAGATCGAGATGGAGTTCGCACCCAAGGGGCTGAACGAGGACATCGTCCGTCTGATCTCGGAGAAGAACGAAGAGCCGGAGTGGCTGCTCGAATGGCGTCTGGCCGCTTATCGGCGCTGGCTGACCATGGAGAGCCCGGACTGGGCGATGCTGAACATTCCGATGATCGACTATCAGGAGCAGTATTACTACGCCAAGCCCAAGTCGATGGTCGAGAAGCCCAAGAGCCTCGATGAGGTCGATCCCAAGCTTCTGGAGACCTACGCGAAACTGGGTATTCCTCTGAAAGAGCAGGCCATTCTGGCTGGTGTCGAAGGCGCAGGCGAAGAGCGTAAGGTCGCCGTCGATGCCGTGTTCGACTCGGTTTCGGTCGGCACCACCTTCAAGGACGAGTTGAAGAAAGCAGGCGTGATCTTCTGCTCCATTTCCGAGGCGGTGCAGGAGCACCCGGAGCTGGTGAAGAAATATCTCGGCTCGGTCGTGCCGCAGAATGACAACTACTTTGCCGCGCTGAATTCGGCGGTGTTCTCGGACGGGTCTTTTGTCTACATCCCCGCTGGCGTCAAATGCCCGATGGAGCTGTCGACCTATTTCCGTATCAATGCCGAAAACACGGGTCAGTTCGAGCGCACGCTGATTGTGGCCGAGAAGGGCTCTTATGTGAGCTACCTCGAAGGCTGCACAGCGCCGAAGCGCGATGAAAACCAGTTGCACGCGGCGGTGGTCGAGATTGTGGTGCTGGAAGATGCCGAGGTGAAATACTCCACGGTGCAGAACTGGTTCCCCGGTGATGAAAGCGGCAAGGGCGGGATTTACAATTTCGTCACCAAGCGCGCCGATTGCCGTGAGGACCGCGCGAAATGCATGTGGACGCAGGTTGAGACGGGCTCGGCGATCACCTGGAAATACCCGTCCTGTATCCTGCGCGGGGATGACTCACAGGGCGAGTTCTACTCCATCGCCATCGCCAATAACTGGCAGCAGGCCGATACCGGCACCAAGATGGTGCATCTGGGCAAGAACACGCGCTCGCGGATTGTTTCCAAGGGCATCAGCGCGGGGCATGCGCAGAACACCTATCGTGGGCTGGTGTCGATGCACCCGAAGGCGAAGGAGAGCCGCAACTATACGCAATGCGACTCGTTGCTGATCGGCGACAAATGCGGTGCGCATACAGTGCCTTACATCGAAGTGCGTAACGCGTCCTCGCGTGTGGAGCATGAGGCGACGACTTCGAAGGTGGATGACGACCAACTCTTCTACTGCCGCCAGCGTGGTATGGATGAGGAAGAGGCGGTTGCACTCGTGGTCAACGGGTTCTGCAAGGAAGTGTTGCAGGAATTGCCGATGGAATTTGCCATGGAAGCGCAGGCGCTGGTCGCGATCTCGCTTGAGGGGTCGGTAGGCTGAGGCGTGTTGACGGAATGTGTCCCGGTGATCTGCGGATCACCGGCAACGCCCATATCCTCCGCACGGCCATGATTGCCGGAGATTTGCATGTCAGCGGAGGTGGGCGCGTTATTGTCGATGGTATGATCGGCGGGACGCTTATTGCTGATAACACTGTTGTCGAACTGAACGGAATGGCGCAACGCATCGAGACCCGTGGTCGGGGTGAGATTATCGGTCGAGGCATGCGTGGGAATATGAGAGGGAAGACATAAAATGCTGGAAATCAAAAACCTGCACGCCGAACTTGAAGAGGATTCCGAGGTGAAAATCCTCAAGGGTCTGAGCCTGACCATCAATCCCGGCGAAGTGCATGCCATCATGGGGCCGAACGGGTCAGGCAAATCGACGCTATCCTATGTGCTCTCGGGCCGCGATGGGTATGAGGTGACCGAAGGCAGCGCTACGCTCGACGGTGCGGACCTGCTGGAGATGGAGCCGGAAGACCGTGCGAGCGCTGGCCTGTTTCTGGCGTTTCAATACCCGGTTGAAATTCCGGGCGTCGGCAACATGACTTTCCTGCGCACTGCAGTGAACGCTCAGCGCAAGGCGCGCGGCGAGGAGGAACTGTCAGCGGGCGAGTTCCTCAAGCTCATTCGTGCGAAAGCCAAGGAATTGCAGATCGACGCCGACATGCTCAAGCGGCCGGTCAATGTGGGTTTCTCGGGCGGCGAGAAGAAACGCAACGAGATTCTGCAAATGGCGATGCTGGAGCCGCGTATGTGCATTCTCGACGAGACCGACTCAGGGCTGGATGTCGATGCGATGAAGCTCGTCTCGGACGGCGTGAACGCATTGCGCTCACCTGACCGGGCGTTTCTGGTAATCACGCATTATCAGCGCCTTCTGAACCATATCAAACCTGATGTCGTCCATATCATGTCCGAGGGGCGCATCATCAAATCCGGTGGGCCGGAACTGGCACTGGAGGTTGAAGAGAACGGTTACGGTGATCTGCTGGCGGAGGCAAAGGCATGATACCACGCGCGAAACTCAAGGCGCAGAAGGTCGATGTCGCGGAGGCTTTCATCGCCGACCGTGCTCTGCCCGAGGGCGGCGCGTGGATTACACGGGCGCGTGAGGCCGCACTGGCGCGCCTCACCGACATGGGCCTACCGGTCAAGCGTGATGAATACTGGCGCTATACGGACCCGCGCCGTCTGACCGAGACGGCCGCGCAAGAAGCCGCTTTGCTGGACCCGCAGGGCGAGGCGCCGGTTTTTGGCGCATTCGACCGCGTCAAGCTCGTCTTTGTCGATGGCGTATTCGATGCCGAGGCGTCGGATTCGCTGGCGCTGGACGGGGTCGAACTCTGCACGCTGGCCGAGGCCGCACGGGCCGATCTGCATTGGGCGCGCGACCTTTACGGCACGCTCGAGGCACGCGCGCAGGCTCCGGTCGAGCGCAGTCTCGCGAGCCTGAACACGGCCTATGCGACCGAAGGCTTGTTGATCCGCGTGACGGGCAAACCTGCAAAACCACTGTCAATCATCTATCGCCGTTCGGCCACAGGAGGCGAGGCGATGGTGCGTCATGTCATCCGTGTCGAACCCGGCGCCGAGGCCACCATCCTTGAAAACGGGCCCATCGCGGCGCGGTTCAATCAGGTGATGGAGGTGGATATAGCCGAAGGCGCGACCCTTCACCATGTCCGAGCGCAAGGGCGCGACCATGAGCGCGCGGGTGCGGCGCATCTCTTCGCGCAGCTTGGTGCCGGTTCGCAGCTCAAATCCTTCACGCTCACGGCCAATGGCGCGCTGATCCGCAACGAGGCAGTGATCTGGCTCGATGGCGAAGAAGGCTCAGCCCATATCGCCGGGGCGACTGTGGGGGATGGTTCATTCCACCACGACGACACGGTCTTCATCAACCACGCCGCGCCGCGCTGCGAAAGCCGTCAGGTTTTCAAGAAAGTGCTGCGGCAAGGCGCGATCGGGGTGTTTCAGGGCAAGATTCTGGTCGATCAGGTTGCGCAACTGACCGATGGCTATCAGATCAGCCAGTCGCTGCTGCTTGATGAGGATGCGCAATTCCTCGCCAAGCCGGAACTTGAGATCTACGCCGATGACGTGAAATGCAGCCATGGCTCGACCTCGGGCGAGATCGACCCGCACCAGCTTTTCTATCTGCGCGCGCGGGGCTTGCGCGAGGATCAGGCGAAACTCCTGCTGGTGCTTGCGTTTCTTGCCGAAGCGCTGGACGAGATTGCCGATCCTGAGCTGGCCGAGGATCTGCGCGAGCGGATGGAAGCCTGGCTGAAACGGCGCGTCTAGGCCGAAACGCAAGACGGGGGCAAGGCGCCAATGTCATTGGTGAGCAATCTCGTGCGCACCTATCGCGAGCCCGGGCAGGTGGTCGATGACCTGGACCGGCAGGGCCTGCGCGAGCCGCAGGTTCTGTTCTTCGGGTTGCTGGCCTGCGGGCTGATCTTTGTCGCGCAATGGCCTGGGCTGGCGCGGGCGGCCGCGCTTGATCCTTCGGTGACGTTGGAGCAACGCATGGGCGGGACGCTTTTCGCGGTGATGTTCATGCTGCCTCTGCTGCTTTACGGTGTTGCCGGGCTGATCCAGCTCGTGTTGCGCCTTGCCGGGACCCCGGTCACGGGATTGCGTGTGCGACTGACCCTGTTCTGGGCGCTGCTGAGCGTGACGCCGCTGATGCTGCTGCAGGGTGGGCTCAGCGGATTTCTGGGCGCGAACCCGGTTGTTACGTTGTTCGGGTTTGTGGTCCTTGGGAGTTTTCTCTACATACTAGGCGCAGGGCTCGGCAGGATCGTGCGTCTGACACGTGGCGAAGTGGCCGGGCAATGATTGGTCAAGAGAGGCGCCACGGGATGGATCTGAACCTTGCAACTGTCAGTGCGATGGTGCGCGAAACACTCACGCGCCCGCATGAGGCCGCTGCCCGCTTGCTGGCGATGAATGTGCCCGATGACGCCCGCTGGCTGGGCTTTGTCATCGTGGTGGTGCTGAGTGTGCTGCTGGGCCAGGTCTCGGTGCTTGGCATGGGTGAGAATGGCTTTGGCGGTGGCATGCTGTTCATGGCCATGTTCCAGACCTCGGTGCTCTTGGGCATGGTGGTCGCAGTGCAGGGGATCGGGCGCGCGCTAGGCGGGGCCGGAACATTCCCCGACACGCTGCTGCTCATCGCTTGGCTGCAATTCGTGATGCTGGTATTTCAACTCGCGCAGATCGTGGCGCTGTTTCTGATACCGCCACTTTTCGGCATGATCGCGGTTGCGGCCCTGGTCGTGTTTCTCTGGATGCTGACGCAGTTCGTTCTCGTGCTACATGGATTCACGTCGCCGGTTAAAGTCTTTGTCGGCATCATCTTTTCGTTTTTTGGTGTGGCGATGCTGATGGCGATCGTGCTCGCAATCTTTGGTGTAGGGGCAAATGTTTGACATGCTCGATGTGACGACCATCCGCGCTGACTTTCCCATCCTGTCGCGTCAGGTGAACGGGCGTCCGCTGGTCTATCTGGACAACGGCGCCTCGGCGCAGAAACCGCAAGTGGTGATCGATGCGGTGACGCGCGCCTATGCGGAGGAATACTCCAATGTTCACCGTGGCTTGCACTACCTTTCTAATCTGGCGACTGACAAGTATGAGGCCGTGCGCGGCACCCTGAAGCGGTTCCTGAATGCCGCGCATGAGGACGAGATTATCTACACCACCGGCACCACGATGGGCATCAATCTGGTCGCCTATGGCTGGGCCATGCCGCGGTTTGAACCGGGAGACGAGATCGTGCTCAGCGTGATGGAGCATCACGCAAATATCGTTCCGTGGCATTTTCTGCGCGAGCGGCAGGGCGTCGTGCTGCGCTGGGTGGAGACAGCGGCGGATGGCAGTCTTGACCCGCAAGCCGTGATCGACGCCATCGGCCCGCGTACGAAGTTGGTCGCGGTCACGCATATGTCGAATGTGCTGGGCACAGTGGTCGATGTCGCGGCGATCAGCGCGGGCGCGCGCGAGAAGGGCGTGCCGGTGCTGGTGGATGGATCGCAGGCGGCCGTGCATATGGCGGTGGATGTGCAGGCCATCGGCTGCGATTTCTACGCCATCACGGGGCACAAGCTCTATGGCCCCTCGGCCTCGGGCGCGATCTATATCCGCCGCGAGCGTCAGGCCGAGATGCGCCCCTTCATGGGTGGTGGCGACATGATCCGCGAGGTCACGCGGGACGCTGTCATCTACAATGACCCGCCCCACAAGTTCGAGGCCGGGACCCCTGGCATCGTGCAGCAGATCGGGCTGGGGGTGGCGCTTGATTACATGATGGGCGTGGGCATGGAGGCCATCGCCGCGCATGAAGCCGATCTGCGCGATTACGCGCAGGCGCGTCTGGCGGGTCTGAACTGGCTCAATGTGCAGGGCAATGCCCCCGGCAAAGGCGCGATCTTCAGCTTCACGCTGGAAGGGGCGGCGCATGCGCATGATATCTCGACCGTGCTCGACAAGCGCGGCATCGCCGTTCGGGCGGGCCAGCATTGCGTCGGGCCGTTGATGGAGCATCTGGGTGTTTCGGCGACCTGCCGCGCCTCTTTCGCGATGTATAATACGCGCGACGAGGTCGATGCGCTGATCGACGGGTTGGAGCTCTGCCACGATCTCTTCGCGTGAGCGCTGCTGCGCTTTAGCCGATTGCATGCGCTGACGCTGACCGGTATAGAGATCGCACAAGGCACCCGTAGCTCAGCTGGATAGAGCGCTGCCCTCCGAAGGCAGA
>REER01000088.1 GCA_007694945.1 Paracoccaceae bacterium
TGCTGCGCCTGCGCCACCGCCATGCCATAGCCCGGCACGATGATCACGCTGTCAGCCTCGTTCAGCGCCGTGGCCACACCATCGGCATTGATCGCCACCTGCTCGCCCTCGACCTCCATCGCCGGGCCAGAGGTGCCGCCGAAGCCACCAAGAATAACGCTGATGAAGCTCCGGTTCATCGCCTTGCACATGATGTAGGACAGGATCGCCCCCGAGGCACCGACCAGCGCGCCGACCACGATCAGCAATTCATTGCCGAGCGAGAAGCCGATGGCCGCCGCAGCCCAACCCGAATAGGAGTTGAGCATCGACACCACCACCGGCATATCGGCCCCGCCGATGCCCATGATCAGGTGATAGCCGATGAACAGCGCCAGCGCGGTCAGCACCAGCAGCATGAATATCGACGCACCAGCGCTGTCGGCATAGGCCAGATAGAGGCCTGCGAAAACCACCGAGGCAATCGCTGCACCGGCATTGAGCATATGCCCGCCCGGCAGTTTCTTGGCGGCAGTGTCAACCTTGCCCGCCAGCTTGCCATAGGCGATGATCGAGCCAGTGAAGGTCACGGCCCCGATCCAGATGCCGATCATCAATTCGACCCGCAGGATGGTGATCTCGACCGCGGTCTTCTTGCCGATGATGGCCGCGAAATTGGTGAGCCCCAGCCAGAGGTCATAGGCCGCGACCGACATCAGCCCCTCGGGCTGCGGGAAGGGCAACCCCTCGGCAGTGAAGGCCTCGGCCACGCGGCCAATCTCGAAATGGGCGTTGAAACCCACCAGCACGGCGGCAAGGCCCACGAGGCTGTGCATGAAGGCGACAAGCTCGGGCATCTGCGTCATCTGTACGCGGGTTGCCAGTTGCCAGCCGATGACCGCGCCGATGGCGATGAGGATCAGCGTAAGCCCCCAGAGCCCCGAGCCGGGACCGACCAGCATCGCGAGCACCGCGACGGCCATACCCACAATGCCATACCAGATCGCGCGCTTGGCGCTTTCCTGCCCCGAAAGCCCACCCAGCGAGAGGACGAAGAGAACCGTGACGACCGCATAGGCCGCGACTGTGAAACCGAAATCCATGTCTCGAACCTCCCTCGGTCAGGATTTCTGGAACATGGCGAGCATGCGCCGTGTCACGAGGAAGCCACCGAAAATATTGATGGCCGCCATCAGGAGCGCCAGCGCAGCGAGCGCTGTGATCATGATCGAGGTCGAACCGATCTGGAGCAGCGCGCCGACGATGATGATCGATGAGATGGCGTTGGTCACGGCCATCAGCGGGGTGTGCAGCGAGTGCGAGACTTTCCAGATCACCTGAAACCCCACGAAAACAGCGAGCACGAAGATGATGAAATTGCGCATGAAGCTTTCGGGGGCGACAAGCCCCACGGAGAGCACGAAGGCCGCGCCGATGCCCAGCAAGCCAACCTGCGTCATGGTCTGCTTGCGGAAAGCCGCGATTTCCTGCGCCCGCTTTTCCTCGGCGGTCAGTTCCTTAACCTTTTCCTTGGGCTTGGCGGCAATCGCCTTCACCTTGGGCGGTGGCGGCGGGAAGGTGATCTCGCCCGAATGAGTGACAGTCGCGCCGCGGATCACGTCATCTTCCATGTTGTGGTTGATGACGCCGTCCTTGTCGGGCGTCAGGTCGGTCAGCATGTGGCGGATATTGGTCGCATACAGCGTCGAGGATTGCGCCGCCATCCGGCTGGGGAAATCGGTATACCCCACGATGATGACGCCGTTTTCTGTCACCAGCCGCTCATCGGGTACAGTCAGGTCGCAGTTGCCGCCCTTCTCGGCGGCCAGATCCACGATCACCGAGCCCGGCTTCATCATCTGCACCATATCCTCGGTCCAGAGCTTGGGCGCGGGACGGCCGGGGATAAGCGCGGTGGTGATGACGATATCGACATCGGGGGCCAGTTCGCGGAACTTCTCGAGCTGCTTCTCGCGGAATTCGGGGCTGGAGGGAGCCGCATACCCGCCGGTCTCGGCCCCATCCGTCGCGGCCTCATCGAATTCTAGGAAGACGAATTCCGCTCCCATCGACTCGATCTGTTCCGAAACCTCGGGGCGCACATCAAAGGCCATGGTGATCGCGCCAAGGCTGACGCTTGTGCCGATCGCCGCCAGACCGGCGACCCCGGCCCCCACAACAAGCACCCGCGCGGGCGGGATCTTGCCGGCGGCCGTCACCTGCCCGGTGAAAAAACGTCCGAAATTGTTGCCCGCCTCGATCACCGCGCGATAACCGGCGATATTGGCCATGGAGGATAACGCGTCCATCTTCTGTGCGCGGCTGATCCGCGGCACCATGTCCATCGCGATCACCGTGGCGCTGCGCTCTTTCGCGGCCTCCAGCATCTCGGCATTCTGGGCCGGCCAGAAGAAGGAAATCAGCGTCTGACCCTCGCGCAGGCGGCCAAGCTCGTCCATCTCGGGCTCGCGCACCTTGATGACGATGTCCACGGCCTCGCTCAGTGCCTCGGCATCGGGCAGGACCGACACGCCCGCAGCCTCGTAAAGCGCGTCGCTGAACCCGGCGGCCAGTCCGGCCCCGGCCTCGACGAAACATTCATGACCCAGTTTCTGGATTTGCTGCGCACTGTCCGGTGTCAGCGCCACCCGCGCCTCGCCCGGCTTGATCTCCTTCAACGCCCCGACTTTCAAGTGCGGTCCCCCTCTGGTTCAGGTTGCATTCGGCCCATAGGCGGGCACGGAGTTTTTGATCGCGCGCCTCCTTACCTCGCGCAAGATTGTTTCACAAGTCGCCAAAACGGCAAGAGGCGCGGCGAATTGACATTGATCTCGAGGCATGAGCGCTTTGCGCACCTGACAGGCATAAAGCCGGGACAGAGGCAGGTCGTGTTCAGAGCCAACGCCGCGTTCGGGCGAAATAGGCTTCAGCCTCTCGCCCGAAAGCCGCACGCAGTCGGGCCTCCTCGGGCAGTATGAACCGCCGCGTCAGCACCCATGCCAACGCGGGCACCAGCATCAGCCCTGACACCGCGCCCCAGCTCAACGCGAGTCCGCCAAGGATCAGCAGGTCGGCCAGATAGATCGGATTGCGCGAGAAACGGTAAAGCCCCGTCGTGATCAGCCGCGACGGCACCTGATGCGGTACGATCGTCGAGCGCGCGCGCAGGAAGGACAGCGCCGACACCCCCAGTATCGCAAGCCCAGCCCAGAACAGCGCATCGCCTGTCAGTCGTAGCCAAGCCATATCGTGAAACGACCCCAGGGCCCAGGTCTCGGCCCAGGCGACGGCCAGCGCAGTCAACAGCCACACCGGTGGATAATCGAGCCGGCTCATCACTCCCGAGGCGCGTTCCAGGCCACCAGCCCTCCCTGCAAAGCCGACACGTCCGAGCGCCCCAGCCGCCGCGTGATCCGCGGGGCCTGCCTGAGTAGCGCCAATGTGCTGCAAATAGACCACGCTCCAGCGCAGCGCAATGAACAGACCACGCGTGACACTCGGCAAAGCCACAGCCCGTGTCCCGTCACCAGGATGATATTTTAATTGTTGCATATGATATACATGCGCGTTCTGATGTCTTGACCTTTCATCACGCGCAGGCCACCGATGGCAAGACCGACAGGAGGACCCGATGACCGATTTCGCCGCCACCCGCGCCATGTTCGACCTGCCTGAGGGCGTGATCTATCTCGATGGCAATTCGCTGGGCCCCCTGCCGCGCGGCGTGGCCGAACGGGTCGCCTCGGCCATCACCGACGAGTGGGGGCAGTTGCTGATCACCGGCTGGAACAAGGCAGGGTGGATGGACCTGCCCGCGCGGGTGGGCGATCGTGTCGGTCGGCTGATCGGGGCCATACCCGGCACGGTGACCATGGGCGACACGCTCTCGATCAAGGTCTATCAGGCGCTGGCCTCGGCGCTGGAATTGCGTCCTGATCGGCGCGTGATCCTGTCGGATACCGGCAATTTCCCGTCTGATCTCTACATGGCCGACGGCCTCTGCCGCACGCTGGGGCCGGACTACGCACTGAAAACCGTGGCGCCGGAAGAGGTCGGGGGCGCGATCGACGAGAGCGTTGCCGTGCTGATGATCACCGAAGTCGATTACCGCACTGGCCGCAAGCACGACATGGCCCGCCTGATCGCCAAGGCGCATGCGGCCGGCGCGCTGGTGGTCTGGGATCTGGCGCATTCCGCCGGCGCGATCCCGGTCGATGTGACCGGCGCGGATACCGATTTCGCCGTTGGGTGCAGCTACAAATACCTCAATTCCGGCCCCGGCGGCCCGGCTTTCATCTATGTCGCCCCGCGACTGGCCGAAGCCGCCCGCCCGGCCCTCTCGGGCTGGCTGGGGCACGAGGCGCCCTTTGCGTTCGATCTCGACTATCGCCCCGGTCGCGGGGTCGAGCGGATGCGCGTCGGCACGCCGCCGATCCTGCAACTCGCCGCGCTCGATGCCGCGCTCGATGTCTGGGAGGGTGTGGACATGCAGGACCTGCGCGCTCGCTCGCTGGAGCTGCAGGCGCGGTTCATCGCACTGGTCGAGGAGGGGTGCCCCGATCTGCCCCTCGCCTCGCCGCGCGACCCCGTAATCCGCGGCAGTCAGGTCAGTTTCCGCCATGAGCACGGCTATGCCATCATTCAGGCGCTCATCGCCGAAGGCGTTATCGGCGATTTCCGCGCCCCCGATATCCTGCGATTCGGCTTCACGCCACTCTATCTCTCGCCCGAGGATGTCGAGCGCGCGGCGCAGATCCTCTGTGCGATCATGTCCGAGCGTCGCTGGGACAAGCCCGAATTTCATGCGCGGGCGAAAGTGACCTGATACCTCTCCTTTTCAAGATGTTGGCTTGGAGGGGGCCGCCCCTGCGGTGCGGCTCTTCACTAACGCTTACCAAATCTCAATCAGAATCAGGCTTTCTGCACTTGTCTCGACAGAATGTGAGGTGCGGATGTCTGATCACTCCCGGCCCGGCGGCCGCAAGGCGCTCCAATGGGGCTGCATCGGCCTTGGTCTGCTGCTGATCACCAGCATCCTGCTCTGGCCGATTCTTGCCCGCGCCGCCTCGCCCGCCCGGCTGTGCGAGGCCGCCGCTCAGAGGGCCGCCCAACGCCATGACGTGCCGTTCGACCTGCTGCGCGCCATCGTACTGGCCGAAACAGGGCTACGGCGGGCCGGGCAGATCACCCCATGGCCATGGGCCGTGCATGCCGAAGGACGCGGGCATTGGTCCGCCACGCGTGCCGAGGCGCTTGCGCTGGTGCGCATGGCGCAGGCGCGCGGGGTGCGCAATATCGACCTCGGTTGCTTCCAGATCAACCTGCACTGGCATAGCGCGCACTTCGCGTCGCTCGACGACATGATCGACCCCGACCGCAATGCCGATTTCGCTGCGCGCTTGCTCAAGCAACACAAGGCGCGGCTTGGGTCGTGGGAGGCCGCGACCGGCGCCTATCACTCCGCAACCCCTGATCTGGCCGCGCGTTACCGCGCGCGGGTGGCGCAATATCGAACCAAGTCCGAATCCGAGCCGCGTCTCGCCGCGCTGCAGCCCAACAGCCCCGCGCTGATGGGTGCCCTGCGCCCGACAACCTTGTCCGGCGCGCGGATGCGGCTGATCGATCTGGACCCGGGGCAGTGAGCAAATGACCCTGTCGATGCAAACGATCTTCAAGCCCACGATCCTGCTCGCGCTGGCGCTGATGGCGGTAATCGTGATGATGATCCTGCCGATCCCGGCCTGGATGCTCGATCTCGGCCTAGCGGCCTCTTTCGCGCTCGCAATCCTGATGTTCACCGTCACGCTCTTCATCCAGCGCCCGCTAGATTTCTCCATTTTTCCAACAGTTTTGCTGGCGTCTTTGATGTTACGCCTGTCGCTCAATGTCTCGTCCACCAAACTGATCATCGGCGAGGGGCACACTGGAACCCATGCCGCTGGCGGCGTAATTCAGGGCTTTGCCAGCTTCGTCATGAGCGGGTCGATCTTCCTCGGCGTGGTGATCTTCCTTGTCCTCTTGATCGTCAATTTCATCGTCATCACCAAGGGCGCGGGCCGCATGGCAGAAGTGGGCGCGCGCTTCGCGCTTGACGGAATGCCGGGCAAGCAGTTGGCCATCGACAGCGACATGTCCGCTGGCGCCATCGACCACCAGGAAGCCAAGCGACGGCGCGAGACCGAGCAGGCCGAGACCAATTTCTACGGCTCGCTCGACGGCGCGTCGAAATTCGTCAAGGGTGACGCCATCGCAGGCCTGCTGATCACGCTGCTGAATATCGTCATGGGGCTGATCAATGGCACCATGATGCACGGCATGAGCCTCGGCGCGGCCTTCGAGACCTATGCCATCCTGACCGTGGGCGACGGGCTGGTGAGCCAGATCCCCGCTGTCATCATCTCGATTGCCGCCGCACTCCTGCTCGCACGCGGTGGCGCCAATGGCGCGACCGACAGCCAGCTTTTCGAACAACTGGGCCGCTACCCCTCGGCGATTGCGACAGTGGGGTTCCTGATGGCCCTCTTCGCTTTTGTCCCGGGGCTGCCTTTCGTGCCCTTCGTGATCGGGGCCAGCGTGCTGCTGAGCCTCGCCTGGCTTGCCCGGAATGCGCAGGCCAAAGCCGCTGCGGCTGAGGCTGCACCCCTGGAACAGATGCCCGACCCCCCGCGCGCCTCACTCGGCGACGCGCTCGACCTCGATGAAATCCACGTCCAGTTCGCCTCGGATCTGGTGCCCATGGTGCTCGACCCGCGAATGGGGCTGGATGGGCGGATCTCGAATATCCGCTCCCATGTCGCGCGAGAATACGGGCTGATCCTGCCCGAAATCCGCCTGACCGACGACGCCACCCTGCCCAATGGACATTACGCGATCCTGATCCATGGCGTCGAACAGGCCCGCGACTGCCTGCGCCCCGACCGGATGCTGGCGCTGGTGCAGGACCCGGACGGGTTCGAGATCGCGGGCGAGGATGTGCGCGAACCGGTCTATCGCAGCCGCGCACGCTGGATCGATGCGCAATTTCAGGAAGAGGCCGCGCTCTCGGGCACGACCGTCGTCAGCCCGATCGAGGTTCTGGCGACGCATCTGCTTGAAGTGCTGAAATCCAACTTTGCCCGCCTTATGACGCATAAATCGCTGCACCGCATTCTGGACGAGATGACCAGCCTCTCGGACCAGAAACGCACCGAGGCCAACCGTCGGCTCTTGGGCGAGATGATCCCCGACAAGGTGCCGCTCGATCTGCTGCTGGGGGTGCTGCGGCTCCTGCTCGAAGAGCGGGTCTCGATCCGCAACCTGCCGCTGATCCTCGAGGCGATGTCCGAAGTGCGCAGCCTTCTGCAGGGCCCCGAAGCGGTCTGCGAACATGTCCGCCAGCGGCTTGGCTTTCAACTGGTGGCGCCGCTAAAACGCGCTGATGGCACGCTGCCGCTGGTGCAACTGGCCTCTGATTGGGAAGAGATCTTCGGGACCTATCAACTCTCGGGCGAGGCCGGTGCAAGCGATGTCGCCCTGCCGCCCGAGGATTTCGCGCGCCTGGGCGAACGCATCGCCCAGAGCCTCGGCAAGCTCGCGCAGGACGGCATCAGCCCCGCGCTGGTGACCTCTTCGCGCCGCCGCCGTTTCCTGCGCACGGTGCTGACCGCCAAGGGTTTGGCGGCCTCGGTCCTCTCCTATGAGGAAATCGGGCTCGACGCCCGCCCCGCCCTGGTCGGGACGATCACCGCATGATGCTGGAGCTTTTCGACCTGATCGACCGGCTCGGCCCCGAACTTGAGGCGGTATTCGCGGGCAGTTTCGGTGTCTTCATCCGCGTGGGCGCACTGATGGCGCTGGTTCCGGCCTTTGGCGAACAGGTCATCCCGGTGCGGGTGCGCCTTGGTCTCACCCTCGCCTTCACTGCGATAACGGCGCCTGTCATCGCCCCCCAGATGCCGCCCGCCAACCTTGCCCCCGGCCCGCTCCTGCACCTGATCGCGACCGAGGCCATTGCCGGGCTGATTCTCGGCATAGGCCTGCGCTTGCTGATCATCGTGCTGCAGACCGCCGGGACAATAGCGGCACAGGCCACCTCACTGTCGCAATTCTTCGGGGGCGCCGGTGTGGACCCGCAACCCGCCATGTCGCAGATCCTCGTTGTCGGCGGGCTGGCGCTGGCGCTGATACTCGGGCTGCATGTCAAGCTCGCCGAACTGATCCTGCACTCCTACGCCCTGTTCCCGCCCGGCCGCTTCCCCGATGCCGCCAGTCTCGGCACCTGGGGCGTGGCGCAGGTCGCGCGCAGCTTCACGCTGGCCTTTTCGCTGGCCATGCCCTTCGTGATCCTGTCACTGCTCTATTACGTCGCCCTCGGCGCCATCAACAAGGCCATGCCGCAACTGATGGTCGCCTTTGTTGGCGCACCGGCCATCACTTTCGCCGGGCTCGCCGTGTTGCTGCTGACCGCGCCGATGATCCTGCCGCTCTGGCATGAGGTGCTCGACGCGTTCCTGTTCGACCCGTCAGGGCTGCCGCGATGAGCGAGGACTCGGGGAGCGGCGAAAAGGAATTCGAGGCCACCCCGCGCAAGCTCGAGGAAAGTCGCCGCAAGGGTGAGGTGCCGCGCTCGACCGATCTGAACACCGCCGCCGCCTTTTTCGGCCTGCTGATCGGCGCGCTGGTCTTCGGGCAAAGCACGCTGGTGGGGCTGGGAACCAGCGGGACTATCCTGCTGGAACAGGCCGAGCCGGTCTCGGCCCAGCTCAGCCAACGTGCCACCCCTGTCGTGGGCGGGCTGATCCTGCAAGTGGCGCAGGCACTTTTGCCGCTGCTGGCCGTGCCCTTCCTGATGGTCTGGGCGGGGCTGTTTGCGCAACGCGTCGTCATCTTCGCGCCCGAGAAGCTGCAGCCAAAGCTCTCGCGCATCTCTCCCATCTCGAATGCCAAGAACAAATATGGCCGCAACGGGCTGTTCGAATTCGCCAAATCGGCAGTCAAGCTGGTGATCATCTCGGTCGTGCTCTGGCTGTTCCTGCTGCACAATCTGCCGCTGATCCTATCGACACTGCATCTGACCCCGGCGCTCGCGGCACGCGAGTTGATGTATCTCGTGCTGCGCTTCCTCGCGCTGGTCTTTGTCGTCAAACTGGCCATCGGCGCAGTCGATTTCTTCTGGCAGCGTGCCGAACATCTACGCAAGAATCGCATGACGCACAAGGAGTTGCGCGACGAAATGAAACAATCCGAGGGCGACCCGCAGGCCAAGGGCGAGCGGCGGCGGCGCGGGCGCGAGATCGCCACCAACCGGATGCTCGAGCAGGTCAAGGACGCCGCCGTGGTGATCGTGAACCCGACCCATTACGCGGTGGCGCTACGATGGTCGCCCGGTGATCTGGGCGCACCGGTCTGCGTGGCGAAAGGTGTGGACGAAATCGCCGCGCGCATCCGCGAACGCGCCGAGGAGACCGGTGTGCCGATCCATTCCGACCCGGCCACCGCGCGCGCGCTCCATGCAACCGTCGAGATAGATCAGGAAATCACGACCGAACATTTCGCCGCCGTCGCTGCGGCGATCCGCTTTGCCCAAAAGATGCGGGCCAGGGCCGCGAAGGGGCGCTGGGCATGAAAACGCACGATCTCAACCGGTTGCAGGTCCTTGCGCAGATGGTGCATGACCATGAACTCGCCCGCACCAGCCGCCTGAGCGGCGCGCGCGCCACGACACGCGAGAAGCTCGACCAACTGGCCGCGCCCGTGCCACTCGCCAGCGATCCGGCGCTCTTTGCCGCGAGGCAGGCGCATCTGCAATGGGCCGCAGGCCAGCGCATGATGCTCAATCAGCGCCTCGCGCTCGAGACCGCGCGGCTGATCGAACAACGCCGCAAGACCGCGCGCAGTCTGGGCCGTCTCGAAGCGCTCAAGCGATTGCGCGCGCGCACGGCCAAGGGCTGAGCGTTCAGCCGACCCATTCGCCGCCACGCATCAGCGCCACGGCCTCGCCTGAGGCGCTCAGCCCGTCCACATCGACCTCGGCCGAGCCGATCATCCAATCGACATGGATCAGGCTGGAATTGCCCCCGCATGCTGCAATTTCGTCTTTCGACAGCCCCTCACCCCCTTGGAGGCAAGAGGCATAACACTGTCCCATCGCGATATGCGAGGCGGCGTTTTCGTCGAAAAGCGTATTGTAATAGAGCAAGCCGCTCTGCGACACGGGCGAGCTATGCGGCACCAGCGCCACCTCGCCCAGCCGCGCCGCGCCGTCGTCGGTCGCGAGCATCTCTCGCAGCACATCCTCACCACGGGCCGCGCGCGCCGCGACGACCCGGCCACCTTCAAAGCGCATCTCGATCTCCTCGATCAGGCTGCCCTGATGCGATAGCGGCTTGGTCGCACGCACATGCCCCTCGACACGTGCGGCGTGGGGCGTGGTGAAGACCTCTTCGGTCGGGATATTGGGGTTGCAACGCACCCCGTTTTGCGCAGTTGCCGCGCCCCCTTGCCACAGATGCCCCTTGGCCATCCCGACCCGCAAATCGGTACCGGGGCCGCGAAACTGGAGCGCTTCGAAACGTGCGGCATTGAGCATCTCGCAACGCGCGGCGAGCGCTTCGTTATGCGCTGCCCAGGCCGCGACCGGATCGGGATGGTCCAGCCGCGCCGTGCGCGTAATCGCCTCGGCCAGCCGGGCGAGTGCGGTATCAGCAGGCAGGTCGGGAAAGATGCGGGTGGCCCAGTCCGAGGTCGGGCAGGAGATGATCGACCAGTTGATCTCGAAGCCCGAAATCGCCGCAAGCGCAGGCCGATAGGCCTGAGCATTGGCCCGATTGGCGCGCGCCACCTTCGCCGCATCCTGCCCCGCCATCAGCATCGGATCCTCGCCCACCAGCGCCAGCCTTGCCGCACCATCGCCAAAGGCCTTGGCCATGCCCTCATAGAGCCAGCCCGGCGCATGGTCGAAACTCGCATCGTGCCCTTCGCGAAACCGCGCTAGCGCCATCTCGCCATCGCTGATCAGCGGCGTCACCTGCCCAGCACCCGCGCGATACGCGGCATGGGTGATTGCGCGCGCCAGCGGCAAGGCGGCAAGCGGCGTGGTCATGACCAGCTCCTGCCCGGGCTGCAGATTGAGCCCGACACGCACCGACAGTTCGGCCAGCCCGTCGAGCAGGTCCTGAGGCAATGCGGGCGCGTGGCTGGCGGGGGCGGGTGATCCGGCGTCATGGGGCATCTGGGTCTCCTGTGCAGTGAAGCCTTGGCCCTCAGGCTGCGGCAGAACACCAGCGAGGGTCAAGACCCGCTGCGCAACAGGTCGGTGATCAGCACGCCGAAGACCACATCCGCGCCAAGGGTCGCCTGCGCGGCCTCTAGCAGGTTGTTGCGCAGCAGCCCGAGCGTGTCATGAGCCGTGAAACTGCCGTGGAACCCCCCCATATTGGCGTGATCGAACATGACCTGCAGCAGACGGTCGCGCAATCGTGGGGAATGGGCCGTGACCAGCGGGCGGCTGTCCTCCAGGATCTCGAGCCCCAGCCGGATCACGATGACCGACACGATCCGGTCATCCGTCACAAGCGGCACCATGAAATGGTTCGAAAACACGAACAGCCCAATCGCCCCCGGGTCGGGCAAGGGCGAAGGTGGAGGGTCTTCAGCTACCTCCGCCGGCTCGGCACCAGGCCGCAGCATCAACCCGGCGCCCAACCCTGCCCCGAGACCCAGCACGATCAGTAATAACGGAATCAATTTGCTCATGCGCCCGCGCCCTTGCCCTGTCGCGCTTCTCAGAACGGTGCCAGTATCTCGGTGATCTGCTCACCATATCGCGGTTGCTGCACTGTCGAGATGATGCCCCGCCCACCATAGGAGATGCGGGCCCCAGCTATCTTGTCATAAGTGATCTCGTTCTGGCGCGAGATGTCTTCGGCGCGGATATAACCCGTAACCAGCAACTCGCGCAGTTCGTGGTTGACGCGGACTTCCTGGCGCCCCTCAATCCGCATCACACCGTTTGGCAGACGCTCGACGACGGTCGATGCTACACGTAAGGTAAGCTGTTCATTGCGCCGCACGGAGCCTGAGCCCGAAAAACTGCTGGAATTGGCGGTCTCGATCCCGGCCGCAGTGCTCAGCCCACCGGGAAGGCGGCGGTCGATGGCCTGCGGAATACCAAAGAATTCCGGCACTTCGAGGCTGTTGGAGCCACTGCGGCCGCGCGCGGTGTTGTTGGATATCTCGGCGCTGTCATTGATCTCGATAACAACCGTCAGGATATCCCCCTGTCGGGAGGCGCGCCGATCGCCCAGAAGCGAACGTTGGCCCGCAGACCAGAGCGAGGCATTGTCAACCAGATGCATCCGATCTGTGCGTTCGGGCAAGGGAATCCGGTAGAGCGCGGCATGCTCGACCGTCTCTTCCGGTGGGCTGAAGCTCGGCGCGCGGCCGACCTCGCTGAGCGGCTGGCATGCGGCGAGGCCCAGTACGGCGAGGATCGGGAAGAGATAGCGCGTGAGAGCCTCGGGCTGTGTAAGGGAAG
Source organism: Paracoccaceae bacterium (assembly GCA_007694945.1). Lineage (GTDB taxonomy): Bacteria > Pseudomonadota > Alphaproteobacteria > Rhodobacterales > Rhodobacteraceae > Roseinatronobacter. The sequence goes on from REER01000088.1 coordinate 12,494, forward strand.
TTGCGAGACTCATGGCAGTGACCCGGCAGAGCCCGCGACCTCGACCATTCCGGCTGTGGTGACGACCCCCTGAACCGACTGCCGCGAGCCCAGATTCATGACTGTGACCGTATCGCCCAGGGCGCCGCGCGCCAGTGCGCGCCCCTCCGAAAGGATCACCAGACCACCGCGCCGATAGACCATGCGCACAAGTTCATTGCGCTCGATCACGGCAGCGGGGCCCAGATCGGCCAGCCGCACCGGGCGGCCGGGATAGATCGCGACCCGCGCCTCCAGTCCGATCACCTGATCGGGCAGGTTAGCGACACCGGGAATGGCGCCGGATTGCACGGCGACATCGCCCGGCCCGATGATCTCGGTCGCGCGGATGAGCCGGGTCGCGACCAGATTGTCGGCCAGCCCGGCAGTCGGCCAGAGGAGTAGCAGGACAACTAACAGCCGCATCAGCGCACCTGTGTTGTCGCGCCGAGCATCTGGTCGGCGGCAGTGATGACCTTGGAATTCAGCTCGTAGCCGCGCTGCGCCTTGATCAGCTCCGTCATCTCGCGCACCGGATCGACCGAGCTTTCCTCAAGATAGCCCTGCCGCAAGGTGCCCAGCCCGTCCGTGCCCGGCACGCCCACTGTGGCTGGCCCCGAGGCGGCGGTCTCGATAAAGAGGTTGGAGCCGATGGCCTCCAGCCCCTTTTCGTTGGCGAAACTTGCCAGCGAAAGCTGCCCCAGAAGCTGCGGCTGTATCTGGCCTGCGAAATAGCCATAGATCTCGCCCTGCGCATTGATCGAGATCGAGCGCGTGTCATTGGGGATGGTGATGCCCGGCACCACCTCGAACCCTTCGGCATTGACGATCAGCCCGTCACCGGTGCGCTGCAACCCGCCATCGCGGGTATAGGCCGCCTGCCCGTCGGGCAGCGTCACCTCCAGATAGCCGCGCCCTTCGATGGCGACATCAAGATCGCCCCCCGTGAAATTCGAGGCTCCCTGCTGGAGTTGCATGCTGACCGAGGCCGGGCGCACACCGAGACCCACCTGCACGCCCGTGGGCAGCACCGTGCCATCCTGCGCGCTGATGGAGCCTGCGCGGGCGAATTGCTGGTAATGCAGATCGGCGAAGTCGGCGCGGCGGGCGTTATAGCCGGTGGTGCTCATATTGGCGAGGTTGTTGGCGATGGTGTCGACGCGCATCTGTTGCGCGCTCATGCCTGTCGCGGCGATGTGGAGAGATTTCATCTGGTAGCCCCTTTCTGTTAGCGACCAAGGGTCTGGATGACGTTCTTGATACGCTCATCCTCCCGTTCAAGCAGCCGCTGGCCCTGTTCATAGGCGCGCTGCACCTCGATCATGCGGGCTAGCTCAAAGAGCGGCTCGACATTCGAATCCTCGAGGAACCCCTGCAGGATCATCGGCGCCTCGACCGGTTCGATATCGCCATCGACAGCGAAAAGTGTGCCCGCCGCGCGCGACACGGTGACCGGATCTACCGGGCGCAAGAGCCCCACTTGCGCGAAGGGCTGGCCATCACCCGAGAGCGTGCCATCGCGCGCCATCACGATGCTACGCGCATCGGGCGGTACGAAGATCGGCGCCCCGCCTGCATCAAGCAGCGGATGGCCGTCCATATTCACCAGATCGCCCGCCTCATTGGGCGTGAAGGCTCCGGCGCGGGTCAGGCGCGGGCCGTCAGGTGTTTCAAGCTGGAAGAACCCCTCGCCCTCAATGGCCATGTCAAAGGAGCCGTTGGTCTGGATCATCCCGCCCTGGCCCTGATAGGTCTGGCGCGTATTGCCCAGCGCCATCGAGAGCGAGGGCTCATGGCGTTCGGTGTTCACCACGAATTCGGAAAAGACCATGGCCTCGCGCCGGAAGCCGGTGGTGCTGGCATTCGCGATGTTGTGCGCGATCACCCGCATTTCGCGCTGGAGCCCCGAGAGGCGCGTGAGGGTGACATAGGCGGCATTATCCATGATCAGGACCCCCCGATAAGGGGCAGGATCTCGCCCTGAAAGAAACTGACCAGTGTCGCGGTCATGAAGCTCATCGAGGCCCAGAACACGACGACGATGGCCGCGAGCTTGGGCACGAAGGTCAGTGTCATCTCCTGAATCGAGGTGAGCGCCTGGAACAGGCCCACGGCGACCCCGGTGATGAGCGCCGCAGCCAGGATCGGGGTCGCGATCATCGTGGCGACCCAGAGCCCGTGGCGCAGCGTGTCGAAAAAGACGGCCTCGGACATGGCTCAGACCGGCATACGCAGGATTTCGAGATAGGCCTCGACTACCTTGTCGCGCACGGCGACTGTCGTCTCGACCGCGAGTTCGGTGGCAGCGAGCGCCTGCACCAGCGCCTGCGGATCGGCGCCCGAGACAAGCGAGTTGCGCGCTGTCGCCTCGGCCTGTTGCATCGAGGACGCAAATTGTCCGACGGCGCCACCAAAGGCGGCTTCTGCGCGTTCGGGCGCGGGCGCGGGCGCTACGGCACTTCGTGCCAGATCGTAGCTGCGAGCAGCGAAACCGGGAAATATTACCATACGTTTAGTCCTTGTTGTGATGTGTCAGCGGCGCAGCAGATCAATCAGGCCCTGTGCCATCTGTCGGGTCTGGTCGAAAATGCGCAGATTGGCCTCATAGCTGCGGCCCGCCTCGCGCGCGTCGGCAATCTCGAGCATCAGATCGACGGTCGAACCTTCGTAAAAGCCGCGCTCATCAGCCAGCGCATGGCCGGGGTCATAGATCAGCGGCAAGTCACGCCGGTCGAGTTGCACGGGCCCGGTGGTCACGCGTGACAACCCGCTGGCGCGGGCGAGTTCGGCGCGGAAATTGATGGTCTTGCGCCGATAGCCGGGCGTGTCGGCATTGGCGATATTCTCCGAGACATGGCGCAGGCGACGCGCCTGCGCCTCCATCCCCGAGGCGGCGAGTGAAAAGCTGGCAAAGAGATCCGACATCCTGCCCTCCTACCGACCGAGCGACAGGCGCAGGATGTTGCGCGCCGAGCCATAGGCGGCGAGCGCCATGTCATGGCTCTGCCGGGTTTCGGCCGCGCGCATCATTTCGCGCTCCAGCGAGACCGTGTTGCCATTGGGCGCAAAAGCCGGGGCATCGCGGTCGATCTGGGGGGTAAATTGGGTGGCGGGTGCGCTGCCATTCAGATGCGTCGGGCGTGTGGCCGCGAGATGCACGTTTTCCTGCTGGGCGCCAAAGGTCGCAAGGTCGCGCGCGCGAAAGCCCGGCGTGTCGGCCTGCGCGATATTCTCGGCAATCACGGCCTGCCGGGCCGAGGCATGGCGCGCCAGATCCTGTGCCACGCGCATCAGGTCGGGTATGTCGAACATGAGGGTTTCTCCCGTCAATCAATACACCAAGCTTTAAGAGTGATTCGCTTAAATAACGGTAAGCAACGGCGAAAAGAGGCGCGCGGATGGAGGCTTTGGAAGAGCTGCGGGCGCAGGTGGCGGAGTTGCGTCCGCTGCGTGTTTACGGGCGGATCAACCGCATTGACGGGCAACTTATCTCGGTCGAGGGGCTGACCGATACCGCGCGAATCGGCGACTGGCTGAATATCGCGACAGGTACGGGCGGCCATATCGGGGCCGAGATCCTGCGCCTGACCGCGAGCGAGGCGCATGCGCTGCCCGACGGGCCGCGAGACGGGCTCGCCATTGGTGACCGGGCGGAGCATCTGGGCGCGCGCGGCATCGCGCCGGATGACAGTTGGATCGGCCGTGTTATCGACCCTTATGGCCGCCCGCTCGATGGTCGCCCGCTTCTTCCAGGCGCGCGCATGCGCGCGCTCGACACTGCCGCGCCGGAACCGGTGCGGCGCGGGCGCCTTGGCGCGCGGCTCGATACCGGGATGGCGGTGTTCAACACGCTTCTGCCGGTCGTGCGCGGCCAGCGGGTCGGGCTTTTCGCGGGCTCGGGCGTGGGCAAGTCGATGCTTCTGGGCCGCTTCGCGCGCGCCATGCAGGCCGATGTGGTGGTGATTGCGCTGATCGGCGAGCGCGGGCGGGAATTGCGCGAATTCGTCGAGGATGTGCTGGGGCCAGAGGGGCTGGGGCGCACTGTGGTCGTGACCGCAACCTCGGACCAGCCGCCGCTGACGCGGCGGCGCTGCGCGCAGGCCGCGATATGCGTGGCCGAGCATTTCCGCGATCAGGGCAAGCATGTGCTGCTGCTGGCCGACAGCATCACCCGCATGGCCGAGGCGCATCGCGAAGTGGCTTTGGCCGCGGGCGAGGAACCCAGCCTGCGCGGCTATCCGCCCACGGTCGCGCATCGGATCATGGCGCTGGCCGAGCGCGCGGGGCCGGGGCGAGATGATGTGGGGGCGATCACGGCCGTTTTCACTGTGCTGGTGGCGGGCTCGGATATGGAAGAACCCATCGCCGATATTCTGCGCGGGGTGCTCGATGGGCATGTGGTCATGGACCGCGCGATTGCCGAGCGCGGGCGCTTTCCGGCCATCGACGTGCTGCGTTCGGTCAGCCGCGCCCTGCCCAAATGCGCCTCGCCCGAGGAAAACACCCGCATCAGCGAGGCGCGGCGTTTCCTTGGTGCTTATGACCGGGCCGAGATGATGATCCAGGCGGGGCTCTACGAGGCCGGGTCCGACCCGCTGGTGGACCGCGCGATCCAGCTCTGGCCCGCGCTGGACGGGTTTGTCGCCGAGGATGCAGGCCACGGGGTCAAGGGCGCCTTCGCGCGGCTGGCGCAATGCCTTGAGCCGAAACCCGCTGCGACTGGCGCGCAACGCTGAGTGGCTCGGGCAAGCGCTGCGATCACCGGTGCGGGATTGAAAACCTGCTTTCCCCCACCCCCGGATTTGCACTAGAGGAAGGAGGATGGCTTAACCGGGGACAGACATGGCGCGCATCCTGATCACATCGGCATTGCCGTATATCAACGGAATCAAGCATCTGGGCAATCTGGTCGGCAGCCAGTTACCCGCCGACCTCTATGCCCGCTACATGCGCGTGCGCGGCCATGAGGTGATGTTCATCTGCGCCACGGATGAACACGGCACCCCGGCAGAGATTGCCGCCGCCAAGGCCGGTCAACCTGTAGCCGAATATTGCGCCGAAATGTATGGGGTGCAGGCGGAGCTTGCGCGCGGTTTCGGGCTGTCTTTCGACCATTTCGGGCGCTCTTCCAGCGCGCGCAACCATGCCCTTACGCAGCATTTTGCCAAACGGCTGGGCGAGGCCGGACTGATCGAGCAAGTCTCGGAGAAACAGGTCTATTCGCACACCGATGGCCGCTTCCTGCCCGACCGCTACATCGAGGGCACCTGCCCCAATTGCGGCTATGAACGCGCGCGGGGGGATCAATGCGAGAATTGCACCATGCAGCTCACGCCGCTGGAGTTGATCGAGCCGCGCTCGACAATCTCGGGCGCGACCGATCTCGAAGTGCGCGAGACGCATCACCTGCATCTGCGCCAGTCGAAACTGCGCGACACGCTGGATCAGTGGATCGACAGCCAGCGGGGCTGGCCGGTGCTGACCACCTCGATCGCGAAGAAATGGCTACATGATGGCGACGGGCTGCAAGACCGCGGTATCACGCGCGATCTGGACTGGGGCGTGCGGGTGCAGTTCGACGGAGCACCTTGGGGCGGCATGGAGGGCAAGGTCTTCTATGTCTGGTTCGACGCGCCCATCGAATATATCGCCGCAACCGCCGAATGGGCCGATGCGCATAGCAAGGATGAGGCCGCTTGGCGGCGCTGGTGGCGCACGGATGAGGGCGCGGAAGATGTGCGCTATGTACAGTTCATGGGCAAGGACAATGTGCCCTTCCACACGCTGAGCTTCCCGGCCACGCTGATCGGCTCAGGCGAGCCGTGGAAGATGGTCGATTACATCAAGTCCTTCAATTACCTGAACTATGATGGTGGGCAGTTCTCCACCAGCCTCGGGCGCGGGGTGTTCATGGATCAGGCGCTGGAGATACTGCCGGGCGATTACTGGCGCTGGTGGCTGCTTTCTCACGCGCCAGAGAACAGCGATGCCGAGTTCACATGGGAGAATTTTCAGGCCTCTGTGAACAAGGATCTGGCCGATGTGCTGGGCAATCTGGTCAGCCGCGTGACCAAGTTCTGCCGGTCGAAATTCGGCGAGGCCGTGCCCGAGGGCGGCGCGACCGGCCCACGCGAGGCGCAGTTGGTCGAGAATATCACCAGGCGACTGCGCGCCTATGAGACGCATATGGAGGCGATGGAAGTGCGCAAATCGGCGACGGAATTGCGCGCGCTTTGGGTGCTGGGCAATGAATATCTGCAGGAGGCCGCGCCATGGTCAAGTTTCAAGACCGATCCGGAGCAGGCCGCCGCGCAGATCCGGCTCGCGCTGAACCTGATCCGCTTCTATGCCGTCATCTCGCAGCCCTTTATCCCCGCTGCCAGCGCCCGGATCATGGCTGATCTGGGCTGCGATGACTGGTCATGGCCTGAGGATGTTGCCGCCGCGCTGGCGCTCTTGCCTGCGGGCCACGGCTTCACTGTGCCCGAGGTGCTTTTCGCCAAGATCAGTGATGATCAACGCCTCGATTGGGAAAGCCGCTTTGCAGGGTCGCGCTGAGGCGGCGGGTCGAAAAGGCTTGCGAGGGCGCGTCATTTCCCGATAATTTCCATCAGGTGCAAGGCAGCAGGGTCTGATACAGCGGACAGCCACCGATGAGCGCTCATATCTCATCAGGCTGAAGGACCCCTCCGATGAAACGCAGAACTGCGCTGATCTTGGCATTGGCTATGCGCACGACGCCCGCGTATGCCGATGACGGTGTCGATCGTCATGATGCCGAGAAATCGGCTGATCTCACCGCAGCGATGGTGACTTTTTCGGAGTCCAGCAAGCGCATGGTCACAATGCTGGCACGCTCGAACATGACACGCGAAACTATGGAGGAAATTCATCAGCTAACCTATACGCTGGACGTCGCTCTGGCGAAGATCATCGAAGCAGCGACCGAACTGGCGGATCTGCTGGAGGAGATCCACCTGGCCTCGGAAAGGTCAGACGCAGAAAAACTCTCGCGAGTGACCGACTCTTATCTGGCAATTGCCGGTCACCTCCCGCCCTGAGCACCAAACCAGAAGGAGGCGCTGCGAGCGTTCCTGATGCGACGATCATTGGGCCACAACTCGCCAGTCAGGGCGATTTGCGGCCAAAGACAGCCGTCAAAAGATCATCGCTGAGATACGCGCAGCTTGGAAGAGCCGGTTTTCGGCACAACGCTAAAGTGTCGCAGACCCTCGCTACCATTCAGGGATTCTTTACTCTATCGCGGTTTTCTCTTGAGTACCGTACATTCTGTGCGTTGTGCTATTTTTCAGGTAGTAACGAGGCGATGGCGCTTCGACATGTCAGGGGGGCCCATGAAAGGCATCGTATTCGTGGAGCTGATCCGAATGGCGGAAACCGTGATCGGTGAAGAGGCCGTTGACACCATCCTTGACCAATGTGACCTTTCCACTGACGGGGCCTATAGCGCCGTCGGTAATTACCCTTGCGCGGAGTTGATCACACTTGTCGAGGCATTGTCCAAACATACCGGGACACCCTCGGCGGAGTTGCAGCGGCTGTTCGGAAAATGGATGCATGAGCAATTCGTGACCAACTATCCAGCGTTCTTTACCGACAAGTCCGACGCCTTGGCCATGCTCTCGGCGATCGAAGATGAAGTCCATGTGGAAGTGCGAAAGCTCTATCCCGACGCAGAATTGCCGCGCTTCGAGACCGAACATATTGCCTCGGACGAATTACGCATGGTTTACCGCTCGCCACGACCTCTGTCCGATTTCTGCCATGGCCTGGTGGAGGGATGCGTGGATCATTTCGGACATCGTGCGGACATCCGCCGCAAAGACCTGTCGGGGGCCGATGAGCATGCCTGCGCCTTCACCATCCATCTGCGCGAGTAACAGCCGGAGATGAGCGAGCCCTCTGGCATTATGGCGCCCTTGGAAGATTCGCCGGTCTCTCGGCGCCGCTATGACCGTGAGAAGCGCGCCCGAATCGAGGCCGAACACCTGCTGGAAGCCAAGAGTCGCGAACTCTACGTGGCCAATGAAGCCCTGCGCAAACAGGCCGAGTCACTTGAAGAGGCGATACGTCAGCGCACAGCAGACCTTGAAACAGCGCGTGCGCAGGCGGAAGCCGCAAGTGCTGCGAAATCAGTCTTCCTGGCGACCATGAGCCATGAGATACGGACACCCCTCAATGGCGTTCTTGGCATGGCCGAAGCGTTGAACGACACATCCCTCACCCCTTCACAACGTGAGATGTTGAATGTCGTTCTCGAGTCCGGGCGCCTGTTGCAAACCGTCCTCAACGACATACTCGATCTGTCGAAAATAGAAGCGGGCAAGTTCGATATCGAGGAAGTGTCCTTCGATCTGGAAGACGCTGTGCGCTCTGTCGAAGCGATGTTCGGCCTGAAAGCGCAGGAGAAAGGCCTCAACTTCAGTATCGAATTCGGCCCCGTTGCCGGCGGATGGGTCAAGGGCGACCCGATCCGTCTGCGCCAGATCCTCGGCAATCTGGTCTCCAATGCGATCAAATTCACTGAAAAAGGGTCGTTCCATGTGCTGGTCGAGATCAACGCCATAGGCACGCACCACGAATTGCGCCTGATCGTCAAGGACACGGGTCAGGGCCTTTCGGTCGAGGAGATACGCCGTTTGTTCAAACCGTATGCCCAGAGCGACCCGACGATATCGCGCGAATTCGGTGGCACCGGGCTGGGCCTGTCGATTTCGCGTCGGTTTTGTCAACTCATGCATGGCGAACTGAGTGTCGAAAGCCGCAAGGGCTCGGGCGCCACCTTCACCGCACGCTTCAGGGTGATCCCGACACATGCCCCCGAGGTTGCCTCCGACAGAGGTCTCGAGGAGCAATTCAGGCAACTTCTGCAGGAACGACCGTCTCGGATCCTCGTGGCAGAGGACAACAAGACCAATCAACTCGTCCTGCGCAGTCTGCTGAGAGGCTTCGACCTGACGCTCGATATCGTCCCGGATGGTCGCGCCCTGTTTTCGGCCTGGCAGAAGGCGCGTCCCGAACTTGTCCTGATGGACGTGCAGATGCCGATCATGAACGGGCTGGAAGCGACTGTTGCCATCCGCGAGGCCGAAAGCAGGGCAAAGCTCGCGCGTACACCGATCATTGCGCTGTCGGCCAATATGATGCGCCATCATGAAATCGAGTATCGGCAGATCGGCATGGACGGGTGCGTGCCCAAACCCTTTCGCAAGGAGCAACTCTTGAGCGCGATCCTGGGCTGTCTCAGGCTGCGCTGAGGCGCTGATACGGCCCCTCTGCCTCGTAAACCGGCTTTTACCATGCAAGGGGTTTTTGCGCTTTTCATGGCCTTGGCGCTGCACTACGCTCATGACCATGTTTACCATCGAGCATGATTTCGACGCGACCGTGATCACGCTGGTCGATGAAGGTGCCGCCTCACCCGAGGCCTTGCGCGAGGATGTCATCATCACCGCTTTCGAGGATTGCGTCACCCTGCGCCAGTTCGACCCGCAGCGCGACGAGGAGGTCGTCGTAACGCTTTCGAGCGCTCAACTTAATGAACTCGCGGCGGCGCTGAACCTGCCCGAAGGGGTTTACCGGCTGGGCCGAAAGGGCACGAAAGGCTGAGCGCGCTTCTCATTTGACTTTCCCCCCAGACCTCTGACAGGGTCAGTTCACGCCGGCGCGGTCGGACCAACACCAAGCGGCAGATTCACGACACTCGAAAAGGCAGGCACCAGAGTGCCCGCCGGAAAGGATAGTTCATGCTGACCAATGACCAGCTCGACCGATGGGACCGTGCGCATTTCCTGCATCCCTCTACGGCTTTCGGGCAACATGCGCGGGGCGAGAGCGCGACGCGGATCGTGAACACGGCGAGTGGTGTCTATATCGAGGATCGCGACGGCAACCGCCTGCTCGATGCCTTTGCCGGGCTTTATTGCGTGAATGTCGGCTACGGCCGCACCGAGATCGCCGAGGCGATTGCCGCGCAGGCGCATGAGCTGGCCTATTACCATGCCTATGTCGGGCATGGCACCGAAGCCTCGATCACGCTCGCGCGGATGGTGGCCGAGCGCGCGCCCGCGCACATGAACAAGGTCTATTTCGGGCTGGGCGGCTCGGATGCGAACGAGACCAATGTCAAGCTGGTCTGGTATATCCAGAACGTGCTGGGCCGGCCCGAAAAGCGCAAGATAATCTCGCGCTGGCGCGGCTATCACGGCTCGGGGCTGATCACGGGCTCGATGACCGGGCTGGTGCCGTTTCATGCGAAATTCGGCCTGCCACTGCCCGAGGTGATCCATACCGAGGCCCCCTATTACTTCCGCCGCCCCGACCCCGAGATGTCGGAAGAAGCGTTCACCGCGCATTGCGTGGCCGAGCTTGAGGCGCTGATCGAACGCGAAGGCGCGGATACGATCGGAGCCTTTATCGGCGAGCCGCTTCTGGGCACGGGCGGAATCGTGCCACCGCCTGCAGGCTATTGGGAGGCGATCCAGCCGGTGCTGCGCAAGCATGACATTCTGCTGATCACCGATGAAGTGGTGACGGGTTTCGGGCGCATGGGCACGATGATGGGCTCGGATCACTACGGCATCCACCCCGATATCATCACCATCGCCAAGGGCCTGACCTCGGCCTATGCACCACTCTCGGGCTCGATTGTCAGTGATGACCTGTTCAAGGTGCTTGAAGAGGGAACGGACAAGTTCGGCCCCTTCGGCCATGGCTGGACCTATTCGGCCCATCCCATCGGCGCGGCTGCCGGGGTGGCCAATCTCAAGCTTATTGACAGTCTCGGGTTGGTGGCGAATGCAGGCGAGACGGGCGCCTATTTCCGCAAGGCGATGGCGGATGCGCTGTCCGGGCACCGGTTTGTGGGCGATGTGCGCGGCGACGGGATGCTGGCGGCGGTCGAGTTGCAACGCGACCCGGGCGCACGGGTGGATTTCGACGCATCGGAAAAGGTGACGGCGCAGGTCGTGGCCGAGATGGCCCGGCGCGGTGTGATCGCGCGCGCCATGCCGCAGGGAGAGATCATCGGCTTCGCCCCGCCCCTGTGCCTGAGCCGGGCCGAGGCGGATACCGTGGTCGAAGTCACGCGCGATGCGCTCGAGGCCGTGACCGGCACGATGTGATTTGCTGACCTTTCCAGCGGGCTTGGCGCGCGCAAAGCGCGCGCCCGGCAGACCCTGCCACTGCAGATCACTTCATCATGACAGGTATGTACAGGCTGGGCAGATCAAGATTTTCAAGGGGGACGACTGGAGAGGGTCATGACCACCACCAACCCGAATTTCACCGATGCCGAATATGAGGCCCGCATCAACCGCACGCGCGACGAGATGGAAAAGCGCGGCATCGAGCTTCTGATCATCTCGGACCCGTCCAATATGAACTGGATCTCGGGCTATGACGGCTGGTCCTTCTATGTCCATCAAGCAATCCTGCTGCCGATGGAAGGCGAGCCGGTCTGGTGGGGGCGCGGCATTGATGAGCCGGGCGCGCGGCGCACCGTGTTCATGCAGGGCGAGGAGTCCATCGTCCATTATGACGACACTTATGTGCAGAATGCGCAGAAACACACGATGGAGGCGCTGGCCGCGCTGATCATCGACCGTGGCTGGAACACGGGCTGGATCGGCGTCGAGATGGATAATTACTACTATTCGGCCGCCGCACATGACACATTGGTCAATCATCTGCATGAGGCACGATTTGTCGATGCGACCGGGCTGGTGAACTGGCAAAGACTGATCAAGTCGGATTCGGAGCTGCTCTATATCCGACGCGCAGCCCGGATCGTCGAGCGCATGCATCAGGTCATTCTTGACATGGCCGAACCGGGCCTGCCCAAACACAGGCTGGTGGCAGCCATCACCCAGGCAGGGATCGAGGGGTCGGATGGGCAATGGGGCGACTACCCGGCCATTGTGCCGATGGCGCCCTCCGGGCTCGATGCGACAGCGGCGCATCTGACCTGGGATGATCGACCCATGAAGGTGGGCGAGTCGACCTTTTTCGAGATTGCAGGCGTGCATCGGCGCTACCATTGTCCGCAATCGCGCACCCTGTTTCTGGGGCGCGTGCCCGACCTCTACCGCCATGCCGAGGAGGCCGTGCTGGAGGCGACCGAAGCGGGGCTGGGGCAGTGCTTCCCCGGCGCGCGGGCCGAGGATGTGGCCAATGCCTTCAATGCGACGCTGAACCGCAAGGGGTTTGAGAAGGACAATCGCTGTGGCTATTCGGTGGGGCTGAGCTACCCGCCGGACTGGGGCGAACGGACGTTGTCGCTGCGCCGAGGCGACATGACCGAGTTGAAGCCGGGCATGGTGATCCATTTCATGCCCGCGCTCTGGCTGGAGGATGGCGGGCTGGAGATCACCGAGCCTGTGCTGGTCACCGAGCATGGGCCCGAGATGCTTTGCGAGACGCCGCGCGAGATTTTCGTGAAGTGAGGTCGAGCCTGTTTCAGGCGTGGCTGCGCGGCTACGCCGCGCGCTCCCGCTTCACCAGTCTGACCAGATCAGAAGGCCACCACGCGTCTCATCCCTCTCTCTTGCTCGCCGCCCTGCACGCCACAGAGGAGTCGCGTGTTTTTTGGCAAGATGAAGTCAAGACTGCAGCGCGGCACAGATGTCATCGTGCAACATGCCACGCCGCGCCTGCGCAGGCAGCGCCCGCGAAGCGCCATGGGCGGGTGGGCGGGGCACTGAGCGGGCGCTTTATCCGCGACCGCGTCTATCAACCCGGGCTGCGCTCGGCCCAGCCAGCAAAGATTTTCTCCAGCGCAACAACCACGTAGTAGAGCACGATTCCGAGGAAGGCGAGCGCGATCAGAACCGCGAACATCAGCGGGAAGTCAGAATTGGTGCGCCCGGAATCGAACAATGCGCCAAGGCCGCGGCCATGGGGGCTGACGATCTCCATCAGGTTGGTGCCGATAAAGGCCAGCGTCACCGCCACTTTCAACGCCCCGAAAAATTCCGGCAGCGTCTTGGGCAGCGCGATTTTCCAGAAAATCGTCGCCTGACTCGCCCCGAGCGCGCGCAGGATATCGCGATATTCGGGCTCCAGCGTCGAGAGCCCGATCGAGACCGAGACTGCAATCGGAAAGAAGGAAATCATGAAGGCCAGCAGCACTGTGTTGAAATCATGCTGGCCCACGAACATCAGCGCCACGATGGGCACCACGGTCGCCTTGGGAATGGCATTGAATCCTACCAGCAGCGGATAGAGCGCATCACGCATGATCCGCGAGAAGCCCATGATCATGCCCAGGATCATGCCGAAGATCACGGCCAGCAACAGCCCCACGACTGTGCGCCAGAGCGTCTGCCAGCCCATGGTCAGGAACAGATCCCAGTGGCGCTGATAGGCGGGCGGCAGATCCGAGGGCGCGGCCATCTTGAAGGTTGGCCAGCCATGGAACCAGACCAGCCATTCCCAGAAGAGCAGAAACAGGATAATCGCGACAATCGGCACCCCGACGCTGCGCAAGGTGTTTTGCGCGGTCATGGCTGCGCCTCCTCGGCAGGTGCGCGGCCCTGTGCGATCTCGATCTGATGACGAAGGATGTTGAGCTGCTCCGCCGCCTCGGGCGTGTAGAGATCATCGAGCGTGCGCGGCCCGTGTTTGGGCACGTTCAGCACATATTGCGTGCGTGCAGGCCGGCCTGAGAGCACCACCACCTGATCGGCCAGAAAGATCGATTCGCGAAGGTCATGCGTGATCAAGACGCCGGTGAAGGGCTCGCGCTCCTTGACCGCATGCATGGTCATCCAAAGATCCTCGCGGGTGAAGGCGTCAAGCGCGCCGAAGGGCTCGTCGAGGATCAGCACCTCGGGCTGGTGGATCAGCGCGCGGCAGAGCGAGGCGCGCTGGCGCATGCCGCCCGAGAGTTCCGAGGGACGCTTCTCCTCGAACCCCTCGAGCCCTACCAGCGACAGAAGAAACCGCGCGCGCTCCTCGGCCTGTTTCTTCGAGAGTTTGGTTGGCACGATCTCGAGCGGCAGCAGCACATTCTTGAGGATCGAGCGCCATTCCAGCAGTACCGGGTTCTGAAACGCCATCCCCACGGTCGCGCGCGGCCCCTTGACGCGTTCGCCATGCAGCCAGACCTCGCCCGCATCGGGCTTCATCAGCCCGGCGACCAGCCGCGTGAGCGTGGATTTGCCGCAGCCCGAAGGACCGACGACAGAAACGAACCCGCCTTCGGGCACGGAGATTTCCAGTCCGTCAAGGACCGGCAGCGGACCGGAGTCAGTCTGATAGGCGTGGCGCACGCCTTTGATCTCGATGAGGTTTTGCATGGGGTCTTTTTAACAAGTTTTCTATGTAGCGGGCGCGCGCTTCGCGCGCGCCCGCGAATAGTTCAGGCGCGGTTATCACTCGAGAGGGAAGCCACCCTCGGGCAGGAACGCGTCCGTAAAGAACATGCTCGCATCCGGCTCGTTCTGATACTCATAGGTGAGCCTGATCTGCTCGATGGAATTGGCGAAGCGATCCACATCGATGGTGCCCATGCCGTTGGCCAGGACCCAGTCGGTCACGATGTTGTCGCGCAGCGCGAGCTCGAGGCGGCGCAACTCAAGCTCGACATCCATCGCCGGGTTGAACGGCATGATGGCCTCGACTGCCGCCGCCGGGTCGGCGATGGTGTCGATCACACCCTTGGCCACAGCCTCCAGAAAGGCCGACACTGAATCGGGGTTGGCTTCGGCGAAGTCGGTATTGACGATGATCACATTGCCATAGAGGTCGACCCCGTGATCAGCCATCAGGATCACCGAGATATCGTCCTCCGGCACACCAAGGCGCGAGGTGTTCAGGAAGGAGGTGAAGCTGAAGCCTGTCACGGCATCGACTGTGCCTTCGGCGAGCGAGGGCTCTCGTGTCGGGAAGCCCACCGGCTCGATGGTGACGGTCGAGGCGTCAATGCCGGTTTCGGCCACGAAAATCGGCCATTGCGCAAAAGCCCCGTCAGGGGGTGGCGCACCGAGGGTACGGCCTTCGAGGTCCAATGGCTCTTCCACGCCGAGCGAGCGGCGGCCCACGATGGCGAAGGGCGGCTTGTCATAGACCATCATCGCGCCGATCACCGGTGCGTCGGGGTTCTGGTCGAGAAACTTGATCAGACTGTTGATATCGGCAAAACCGATTGGGAAGGCCCCGGTCGCCACTTTTGGAATCGCATCAAGACTGCCCTGCCCGGCGGTGATCTCGACCTCAAGCCCGGCATCGGCGAAATAGCCCTCCTGAATGGCCACGAAATAGGGCGCTGACGGCCCCTCGAAACGCCAGTCGAGCGCGAAGGGCATCGACGTCTGGGCCTGGGCGGCGACTGCAACCGCGCTGAGCCCGATTGCAGTGAAAATTGTGCGTTGGATCATCGGAACCTCTCCCGTGTTTGACTCTCATCTCTCCCTAGGCGCTTGCTCCGCGAGAGTCATCGGATGCCAAGCACTGCTCTGGAGCCTGCCCCAAAGCTTGCCGCATTCTTGAGCAGTGGAACAGGAAGCGCAAGAATATTGAGCGATAACGCGGCGTTTTCGCAGGCAGTCTGCGCGGTTTTTCAGCTTGCACCCGCTATGATCCTGCGAGACCCTAGAAGGACGCGGGGAGCGGAGGGTGGCGCATGGAGGATTTCGGGAGTTACGATTATATCATCATTGGCGCAGGCTCGGCGGGATGCGTGCTTGCCAACCGGCTGAGCGCCCGACCCGACACGCGCGTCCTCCTGCTCGAGGCGGGCGGGTCGGACCTCTATCACTGGGTGCATATCCCCGTGGGGTATCTCTATTGCATCGACAATCCGCGCACTGACTGGTGCTATCGCACTGCGCCCGAGCCGGGCCTGAACGGGCGCAGCCTGCTCTATCCGCGCGGGCGGGTGCTGGGCGGGTGCTCGTCCATAAACGGCATGATCTATATTCGCGGGCAGGCTGCGGATTATGACGGCTGGCGGCAGATGGGGCTGACCGGCTGGGGCTGGGACGATGTGCTGCCCTATTTCCTGAAATCCGAGGATTATCACGCCGGGTCGGTTCCGGGCCAGCATGGCGCAGGCGGGCCCTTCCGCGTCGAAGAGCAGCGTCTGCATTGGGAAATACTCGATGCATGGAAAGACGCGGCCATCGCTGCGGGCATTCCGGAGACTGCGGATTTCAACCTCGGCGACAATTTCGGTGTCGGCTATTTCAAGGTGAACCAGCGTGCGGGGCTGCGCTGGTCGGTCGTGCGTGGCTTTCTGCGCCCGGCTTCGAAGCGTCCCAATCTGCGCGTGCTGACCCATGCCCAGAGCGAAGGGCTGATCCTGCACGGCCGCCAGGTGACAGGTGTGCGGTTTTCTCATCGCGGCGCGAAGGCGGAGGCGCGGGCAGCGCGCGAAGTGATCCTTGCCGCAGGTGCGATCAACAGCCCCCATCTGATGCAGCTTTCGGGGCTGGGGCCGGGGGCACTGTTGCAGGAGCATGGAATCGAGGTCATCCACGACATTCCCGATTGTGGCGCAAATCTGCAGGACCATCTGCAAATCCGCTGCGCCTACAAGGTAAGGGGCGTAAAAACACTGAATACCATGGCGTCAACTTTGCACGGCAAGGCTCTGATTGGGCTGGATTACCTTCTGCGGCGGCGCGGGCCGATGGCGATGGCGCCAAGCCAGCTTGGCGCCTTTGCCTATTCCTCCGAGGGGCTCGCGAGCCCGGATCTCGAATATCACGTCCAGCCGGTCACGCTCGACGCCTTCGGCCAACCGCCGCATGACTTCCCGGCCATCACCGCTTCAGTCTGCCATCTGCGTCCCGAAAGCCGTGGCAATGTCCGCCTGACCGCGCCCGACCCGAGGACGCCGCCACAGATCCAGCCAAATTACCTCTCGACCGAGGGCGACCGGCTGGTCGCTGCGCGCGCCATTCGGCTGACGCGCCACATCATGGCGCAGGGCCCGCTTGCGCGCTACCGGCCTGAAGAGTTCAAACCCGGCCCTGAATTGCAGAGCGATGCCGATCTGGCTCGCGGGGCGGGGGACATCGCTTCGACCATCTTTCACCCGGTGGGCACCGCCCGCATGGGGTCGGACGAGCGCGCCGTGGTCGACGCGCGGCTGCGGGTCAGAGGGGTGGCCGGGCTGCGCGTGGTAGATGCCTCGGTCATGCCGCGCATCACCTCGGGCAATACGCAGGCGCCGGTCGTCATGATCGCCGAAAAGGCAGCGGATATGATCGCCGAGGATGCCCGCGCCAAGGCCGAACCAGCGGTTATCTGACTGGGCGCTATCGGTTGCGCCAGTAATGGATGGCCCCGCTGAGCCCGACACCGACCATCGAGGGCAGTAAGAAGATGACCAGAAACATCCAGTAGACCATCGCGTCCATCTCGGTCCGCGACTGCATCGCGGCAACAAGCCCAATCACGCCAAAAACATGCGCCGCAGCAAAGGCGCCATAGGCCTTCGCCCGACCATTGCTGAGCAACAGATACCCGATGATCCCGCCCGCAAGCGCTGCGGAACCAAGCAGAAGCCATGGACGCAGGACCTCCATCAGGCTGCCCACGCGGCCAGTCGCGGAACCAGCCCATGCGCCCAGCCTGAGATTGTGCCCGCACCAAGGCAGACCACCATGTCACCGGGCCGCGCATGGGCGCGCACCAGTGCCTCAAGCGCATCCTCGGAATTGACGGCAAAGGCTGCGCGATGGCCATGGGCGCGCAACCCTTCGAGCAGGTCCTGCTGGCTGGCCCCTGCGATCGGGTCCTCTCCGGCCGCATAGATAGGCGCGATGCCGACGATATCGGCCTCGTTGAAACAGGTGCAGAAACTCTCGAACAGGCTGGCCAGCCGCGTGTAGCGATGCGGCTGATGCACCGCGATCACGCGCCCCTCGCCCCCCAGCGCCTGCCGCGCGGCGCGCAGCACAGCCGCAATCTCGACCGGGTGATGGCCGTAATCGTCTATGATGGCCACGCCATTCACTTCACCCACGCGGGTAAAGCGGCGGTTCACACCGCCGAACTGGGCCAGCGCCTGCCGGATCTCACTGCCATTCATGCCCAGATGCCGCGCAGCCGCCACAGCCGCCAGCGCGTTCGAGACATTATGGTCGCCCGGCATGGGCAGCGTGCAGCCTTCGATCACGCGGTCTTCATCCTGCAGCGCGATGTCGAAATGTGCAGCCCCCTTTTCATAGCGCAGATTGACCGCGCGGATATCGGCCTGCGCGTTGAAACCAAATGTGACGACGCGGCGGTCCGTGATCTTGGCCACAAGGCTTTGCACCTCGGGGTGATCGGTGCAGCAGATGGCAAGCCCGTAAAAGGGAATCCCGCTGACGAAATCATGAAACCCCGCGCGCAGGGCGTCGAAATCGCCCCAATGCTCCATATGCTCGGGGTCGATATTGGTCACGATGGCGATGGTCGCAGGCAGGCGGTTGAAGCTTCCGTCACTCTCATCGGCCTCGACCACCATCCACTCGCCCGCACCCGCCCGCGCATTCGAGCCATAGGCATGGATCACGCCGCCATTGATTACCGTCGGGTCCAGCCCGCCCTCATCCAGCAGCGCGGCCACCATCGTGGTGGTCGTCGTCTTGCCATGCGTGCCCGCGACCGCGATATTCGAGCGCAGGCGCATCAGTTCAGCCAGCATCTCGGCCCGACGCACCACGGGCAGGCCAAGACGGCGGGCCTGTCTCAACTCCGGGTTCTCGGGCCGGATGGCGGATGACACCACAACCACAGCAGCCCGCCCGATATTCTCGGCACGCTGGCCGATCATGACCTCGGCGCCAAGCCCCGCCAGCCGCTCGGTGATAGCACTCGTCTTGAGGTCGGAACCCTGCACGCGGTAGCCATGGGTCATCAGCACTTCGGCGATGCCCGACATGCCGATCCCGCCAATGCCGATGAAATGAATGGGGCCGATATCGGTCGGCAGTTTGGTGGCGGGGCTCATGGGGTCTCCTTTCGGGCAAGGCTTTCGACCAATGTGGCCAGATGTTCGGTGGCATCGACGCGGCCAGCCGAGAACGCGGCGCGCGCCATGGCGCTCGCCGCCTCGGGCTTGGTAAGGATCGAGAGCAGGCTCTCGCGCAGCGCCTCGGGGGTGAAATGTGTCTCGGGCATGACGACGGCCGCATCGACTGCCGACAGCATCTTTGCATTCGCGGCCTGATGGTCGGCGGTGGCGGCAGCATAGGGCACAAGGATGGACGGACGGCCGATGACCGAGATATCGGCCAAGGATGAGGCCCCCGCCCGGCTGATGACAAGCTGGCATTCGGACAGGCGGCGCGGAATATCGCCAAAGAAGGGCGCGATCTCGGCAGCGACCCCGCCCTCTTCATAGGCCGCTACCACGCGCTCGATATCTTCCTCGCGCGCCTGGTGCGCCACGGTCAGGTTGCGCTTCAACTCTTCGGGCAGGCCCGCAATCGCCTCTGGCACCACATCCGACAGGATGCGCGCCCCCTGGCTACCGCCGATCACAAGCAGGTCCATCGGGTAATCGCCCGGCGGGATATAGGCCGCACCCGCGCGCTCATGGATGGCAGCGCGCACCGGGTTGCCGGTGAATTCACTGACGGTGCCCGCGGGCAATTGGGTCGGGCTGATCCCGCAGGCGAGCTTGTTTACCCGCCGCGCGAATACCGCATTGACACGCCCCAGCACCCCGTTCTGTTCGTGGATCATGCGCGGAATACGCAACAGCCAGGCCGCAGAGAGCGCCGGGATCGACGGATACCCGCCAAAGCCCACTACCACGCGCGGACGATCCAGCAACATGCGCCCAACGGCGCTCAGGATCCCGCCGAGGAGCCGAAATGGCACCTTGAGTTTCTCGACCACGCCGCCGCGCGCGAATGTTGCCGCGCTGATTTCTTCAACGCGCACACCCTCGGGAAATCCGCCTGCGTAGCGCGCACCGCGGCCATCAGTCGAGAGCTTCACCCGCCAGCCGCGCGCCAGCATCGCCTCGGCCAGAGCTTGCGCCGGGAACATATGCCCCCCGGTGCCGCCCGCGGCGATGATCAATAGCGGTGGCCTGGCCATGGCGCTGTCCTCAGCTTTGTGAACGGCGCGACAGGATCTCGCCGATCTCGCCCTGTGGGCGCGTGCGCGTGAATGCCAGAATCATACCGATTGCAATGCCCGTCGCAAGCAGCGACGAGCCGCCATAGGAGATGAGTGGCAAAGTCATGCCTTTCGAGGGCAGCAGCCGGACCGAGACCCCGACATTGATCATGGCCTGCAGCGAGAACATGACCACCAGCCCCGTGCCCGCCAGTCGGATGAACATGTCGCGCTCGCGCATCAGCCGGAAAAGCGTGCGCAAGAGCACAGTCGCATAGAGCCCGATGATGAACAGCACAAGGATCAGCCCGTATTCCTCGGCGGCCACAGCGATGATGAAATCGGTATGCGCATCGGGCAGCGACCATTTCACCCGCCCCTCTCCCACGCCTGCGCCGAAGAACCCGCCTTCGGAAATAGCGTTCTGGGCAAAGCCCATCTGCGTGCGCGGATCGACATCGGCGGCCAGAAACCCGTCGATGCGACGGGCGAAATGCTCGGAATTCTCATAGGCCACATAGCCGCCGAGCAGCACCAGCGAGGCCATGACGACCAGCAGCAGCATCGGCGCGCCAGCGACGAAATACATCACCATCCAGCCTGCCGCGATCAGCGCAGCCTGCCCGAAATCGGGCTGGATGGCCAGCAGTCCCAACACCAGCACCGTAAAGCCCAGCGAAAGCGCCTTGCCCGGCGGGCCGCCCTGCTCAATCCCGGCGGTGATCAGCCAGGCGCAGAACACGGCGAGCATGGGCTTGAGGAATTCAGAAGGCTGGACCGAGGCAAAGCCAAGACTGAACCAGCGCACGGCGCCCTTGCCGAAATCTGTGCCGAAGAATGGCAGCAGGATGAGCGACAAGAGCGACAGGAAAAACCCGATCACGGCAAGGCGTCGAATCCGCTCGGGCGACATGAGCGAGACCACAAGCATCGCCACGATCGCGATCACGCCGAACACTACCTGTCGCTGAACATAGAAAAACGGTGTCAGACCGTTTCGCGCGGCGAGCGGCGGCGAGGCCGCCAGTGCGAGCAGGATACCGACCGCCATCAGCAGCAGGATCGCCGTCAGCGTCACCTTGTCAATCGTGCGCCACCAGCGCGAGAGCACCGGATCGACCACGCGCACGGGCGTGGTACCATATACCATTTCGGTCATGTCACTGCCTCGATCACTCTGCCCAATCCCCCCACCGCTGGAGCCTGTTGGCGGGAGGTCTTGCCTGTCATTGCCCGTTTACCGGGTCTGGAGCGAATGTTACCTCGAAAGGCGCGGTCAATCCAGCAGAAATCCCCGTCTCGGCGGCGTCCCGCGCGGCGCGCGGAGCGTTCGGCGCGCTGGCAAGGGAAAAGGCAGCATCCGCGCGGTGCGGCCTGTCAATATGACATGACCCGCGGGTACAAGCATGCGCAGGGCGGGATCAGTACAGTCGAGCCCGCCGGTATAGGTGCCGAAAGCAGGCAGGATCAGATGATCAGGGCCAAGAAGGAAGACCGGGATACGCTGGCCCATGAAGTTGAGCTTCGGATGGTAATGTCCTGAAATATCGGGACCTTCTTCTGCAATATGACGCAAGGCGAGACCCGATTCGCGGGCTTCGCCTTGCATGGGCAAGCCGCAGGGGCCTGGATCGTGGTTGCCCGAAACCCACAGCATTTCACAGAACGCCGCAAGCTCGCGCAGATGCGGCAAAGCCGCATCTGCTGCCGCCTCGTCATCAAAGGAATCCCCTAACGCGATCAGCCGCCGCGCGCCGGTCGCGACCAGTTCGGTCTCGAGGCGCGTGAGAGTCTCGTTGATTTCATAAGGCGGGAGCAGTGCCCCGGAGCGCCTTGCCATCCGTTCCGATTTGCCCAGGTGCAGATCGGCGACGATCAGGCTCTCGGTCGCGGGCCAGTAAAGCGCGCCCGAAGGGCGCGCCCGGAAATGATGGCCAGAAAAGTCCACGGCGCAGCAGGTCATTCAGAGATTTGTTTCATACCGACAGCCACTTTAAGAACGCTTTGCTAAATACTGTTTTGGTTATTTTATATTCTAAGTTCCCTTAAGAACACCCGGAAAATTGACGAATCCTGCAGGCATCCGCAACCGGGCACGTGTCACGAAGGCTCCGAGAGCCCCGCCTCGCGCATCAGCGCCGCCGCTTCTTCCTCCAGCAACCGCTCGGATCCCGAGGCGCGGATGGGGATGCGCCCGGCCTCGAGCATCAGAGGCGCCGCAAAAGGCGTCACATGCGGCGGGCGCAGATGCACGATCTCGGGACGGGTGCGCAGCATCTCCTCTACCCGTCCAAAATCGGCCAGCCCGCGCATCGATTCTGCCCGCGTGATGCGCAACAGCAGATGATCCGGATCGTATTTGCGCAACGTGTCATAGAGAATATCACTCGAGAACGTGGCCTGCTTGCCGCTCTTGCGCGCGCCCGGCAGGTTGCGCTGCAGCAGCCCGGCCACTGTCGCCACCGCGCGGAAGCTGCGTTTCATCACGGCATTCTCGGCCAGCCACTCTGACAGCCCCTCACGCAGCCCCTCCGCGTCCAGGAGTGGCGCAGAGTCGCGCACGGATTCCAACGACCAGATCAGCAGCGCGTAATCCGTGGCGACAAAGCCCAGCGGCGCAAGCCCGGCGCTTTCCATCCGGTGCGTCAACAATAGCCCGAGTGTCTGATTGGCATTGCGCCCGGCGAAGGAATAGAGCGCGAAATACCACCTGCCCCCGCGCAGGAAAGTCTCACAGGTCATCGTGCCGGGGCGCGGCAGAGAGGAAATTTTGGCCTGCAGTGTCAGCCAGTCCCGCGTATGCTCGGGCAGCGCGGCCCAGGCCTCGGGTGCGCCGATCAGCGCGAGCAGGAGTGCAGACAATTCAGTCGAGGTCGCCATTTTCAACCCGTTGAATACGGCGATTTTCGGCTCGCGCGTGGGCTGGGGCGTGACTTCGACCACCATCTCGCGCATCCGGTCATAGCGCACGGTCTGCCCGCCGATCAGGAAGGTGTCTCCAGGAAGGAGGCTCGCGGCGAAACTTTCCTCGATCTCACCCAAAGGCGCACCGCCCCGCGGGCCGCGCCGCACGATGAGCAGTTCGGGCGCGACTATCGTACCGATATTCATCCGGATCGGTTTGGCGGCGCGCGGGTCGCGCAAGCGCCAGAGCCCATCGCGCTCGACCAACCGTTGCCAGCGATCATAGGCGCGCAGCGCATAGCCACCCGTCGCCACGAAATCGAGACAGTCATCGAAAGCCGCACGGCTGAGGCGCTGATAAGGCCCCGCAGCCTTCACCTCGCGATAAAGTGCGACGGGGTCAATCGGCCCGGCGCAGGCGAGAAGCAGGATATGCTGGCAGAGCACATCCAGCCCCCCCTCGCCCACGCGCCCGTCGCCATCGAGCTCGCCGGCCTCGACCGCCTGCAGAGCCGCCACGCATTCGATCACCTCGAACCGGTTCGCAGGCACGATCCGCGCGCGCGACGGCGCGTCATAGCGATGGTTCGCCCGCCCGATGCGTTGCACCAGCCGCTTGACATTCTTCGGCGCGCCGATCTGGATCACCAGATCGACATCGCCCCAGTCGAGCCCCAGATCGAGGCTGCCCGTCGCCACCACGGCGCGCAACTCGCCCGCCGCCATCGCGGCCTCGACCTTGCGGCGCTGCTCGCGCGCGAGGCTGCCATGGTGCAGCGCGATCGGGAGATTGGCGTCATTCACGGCCCAGAGCGCCTGAAAGAACAGCTCGGCCTGCGCGCGGGTGTTGATGAAGACCAGCGTCAGACGTGCCGCCTCGATCGCTTCCATCACATCGCGCGCGGCGTAAGCCCCCCCGGCCCCGGACCATGGCGGGGCGAGCGTTGTTGGCAGCATGGCGATATCCGGCGCCGGTCCGGGATCGGCCGCGATCACCTGCGCGCCGCCCATCCACTCGGCCAGTGCCGCCGGTTTCTCGACTGTGGCCGAGAGTCCCGCCATCTGCACCCCCGGGGCAAGCGCGCGCAGCCGCGCCAGCCCCAGCGACAACTGGTCGCCGCGCTTGGATTCGGCCAGCGCGTGGATCTCGTCAATCACGACATGGCGCAGGGTGGCGAAGATACGCGGGGCCTCGGGGTAAGAGAGCATCAGCGCAAGGCTCTCGGGCGTCGTCAGCAATATTTGTGGTGGGTCCACGCGCTGGCGCGCGCGGGTGGTCGCGCCCGTATCACCCGTGCGGTCCTCGATGCGCAAACCCAGCCCCATCTCAGCCACCGGTTGCGCCAGATTGCGGCCGATGTCATGGGTAAGCGCCTTGAGCGGCGAGACATACAGCGTGTGCAGCCCCGGCCCCAACCCGTCGCAGGCCTCGGCCAATGTCGACAGAAACCCTGCCAGCGTCTTGCCACCACCCGTGGGCGCAATCAGCAGCCGGTCGCCTTGGGTGGCCTGCATCGCCAGTTGGTGCGGATGCGGCGCCCAGCCCCGCGCTGCGAACCAGCCCAGCAGGCGGTCGGGCAGAAGAGCAGTGTTGTGCAGGGTGTCAGGCATGGTGGCTCCGCGTGGTGCAAGCAATGGTATGGCATAAAGGCACGAAAACAAGCGCAGAGGGGTTTCCCTGGCCCGCCCCGAGGCGTATCTGCCAGCCATGAGCCTGCGTGAGAAATACTGGGAGAATGTCCCGCTGCAGCAGATGAGCGAGGCCGAATGGGAGGCGCTCTGCGACGGCTGCGGCAAGTGCTGTCTCAACAAGCTCGAGGATATCGACACGGGCGAGTTGATCTTTACCCGCGTGGCCTGCAAGCTCTTCGATGACGCGACTTGCCGCTGCGCCAATTATGCCGAACGCAAGCGCCATGTGCCCGAATGCGTGGTGCTGACGCCCAGGACGCTGGACGAGATCGCCTATTGGATGCCCGAAACCTGCGCATATCGCCGCTTGCATGAGGGCCGCGCCCTGCCCGACTGGCACCCGCTGGTCACGGGCGATGCGGACTCGACTCACAAGGCCGGCATGTCGATGCTCGGACAGACCGTTTCCGAGCTGCGCCTACCGGTCGAGGCCTGGGAAGATTACCCGCTGAAGGACTGACTCAAAGTTTGCGCAGCGCAAGCTCGCGGGCAACTTCGGCGCGCACCAGCTTGCGGATGTTGCGCGTGATCTTCTCGCCCAACTCGCCCTGCAATTCCTGCCGCACGATATTGGCGACAAGCTGATAGAGCATTCCCTCGTCAATCACCGTCTCGCGCTCCGCTGTCTTTTCCGCGGCAGGCTCTGACAGAGGCATTTCCGGGGGCGTCTCGGGGGCGGGTTCATGCATGGGCGTTGCACTATCCCCCAGAAGCGTCTCCAGACGCGAGAGCGTTGCCTCGAGCGAGGCATCCTCGATACTTTGCTGGAGATCATCGACCTCAGCATCGGGTTTGAGTTCGGCATGAGGTGGCGGAACGAAGGAGATTGCCCCTGTCTCGCTCTGGGCAGGGGCGTCACCCTTCGTGACCAGGCTGTCGCCATTTCCCGGAGCGGTGTCGACCACAGACGGTGCGTCACCTTCGGGTCGCTCGGTCTGTTCGATACGAGGCGCGACCAGGTCGCCCAGCGTCTTGGCCCCGCTCTTCTGGATGCGCGCAAGTAGCCCATCAGGGGCGGCGGCCTGCGGTTGAGAAGCTTGCGAGGGCGTGTCGGTCGCGACAGGAGTCGTATCGTCCTTGTCAGCGAAAAATGATGGCTCGGCCTGATGCGGGGCATCCATGAAGAGACCAGACCAATTGTCCGATGGCGCCGGCCTGAGTTTCGAGCGGTTCTTGCGGCTGGGCTGGGCGGGAGGTCTGAAATCGAACGTCGGGACCGCGACTGTAGCACGCGTCACCGGCGCTGGGTCGGGTGTGTCCGTGTCGGTCGTTTGCGGCTCAGACACCTCATCCGCACCCAACTGCGCGAGTCCAGGCTCCGCGGGCGGCACATCCGTGGGGTCCGGCGCAAACTCGGCCTCTGGGGCAGGCTGTGCAGATGTGTCGCTGGTCTCGGTCTCGGTGGTGGTCGGAAGTGCTGGTTGGTCCACCCGCAAGGCCGATGTCAGCACCAGCTTTTCCGAGTTTGCCGGTGTGGATGCGGGCTCGGTCTGGGGCGTCGCTGTGCTTTGCTTGGAATCATGCGACACTAGCCTCCGGATCGAGGTCAGCACATCCTCGATTTCGCGGCGGGACATTGCCTCTGTCATTGTCTTGCCCTTCCTGCCCGAGCTGCCGATGCCCATGTTGTAATATTCCGGCAAAAAGATACCTCTCGCCGGACACACGCGCTGCAGAAATATTAACGCGCGCAGCGTTACAAGACAATCATCGAGTTCGGTCTTGGTTCACAACACCCGGGTGACAGGGTTAATCACGACCCAGCGCGCGCAGCACCCGGTCGAGCGACTCGCCCTGCGGCGAGGAGACGGGCGCATTGCGGACGGCATTGAAATACGCCTCGGGGTCATAGGTGGGCACACCAAGCCCGAGGTGATCGACTGTCATCAGGCCCATCGCCGAGAGCAGGTTATAAGCCGCGACCTGCTGCGAAGCCTGGGCCTCTGCCAGCATCGTCCGGGCATCGAGTAAATCGGTCTCGGCATTAAGCACATCGAGCGTTGTGCGCGCGCCAAGGCGGGCTTCCTCGCGCGTGCCCTCAAACGCACTTTCTGACGCGCGGACCTGTTGCTGGCTGGCGGTGATGCGTGCGCTTGCGACCTCGACATTCGCCCAGGCGACCGCGACATTCTGCAGGACCTGCGCCACGCTCTGATGAAGCCCCGCGCGCGAGGCATCGCGGCGCGCATTGGCCTGACGGTGCAGCGCATTGAGTTGGCCCCCTTGGAAGAGCGGGCGCGAATAGCGGACACCCGCCGTGCCCGAGGTCGTCTCGCCACCCATTTGGCCGCCAAATTGTTGCCCGATCGAGAGCGAGCCGGTCACAGACCCGTGGCGCTGGGCAAACACGCGCTCGGCATTAAGCTCGGCGGCGGTCACTTCCTGCTGGGCCTGCCGGATTCGCGGATGATTCTGGCGAGCGATCTCTTTTGCATTTTCAAGACTCGGAGCCGTGCGCGGCAAGGCGGATGGCGGCGGCAGCGTGCCCGGTGTCAGCCCGGTGGCGAGCTTGAAATCCTCGCGCGCTGCGGCCAACTCGCCTTCGGCGGCTGACAGCATCGAGCGCGCGGCCGCAAGCCGCGCCTCGGCCAGCGAGACATCGGTGCGGGTTATCTCGCTCAATTCGAAACGCTGACGGGCGGCTTCAAGCTCCTGCGATATGACGCGCACGTTGGCGCGGCGCAGGGTCACGGTTTCGCTGGCGGTGCGCACGGCCATATAGGCAGAGACCGCATTCAGCAGCACTTGCTGCTCGACATCGATCAGCGCCTGCCGCGTGGCCAGCACCTGCGCCTTGGCCGCGTCCCGCGCCAGTTGCCCGCGTCCGAAATCGATGAGCGTGACCTCGGCGGCAAGGTTGAAGGACATGGAGATGGAGTCAGGCACCCCTGACTGGAACCGACCTTGCGCTTCAGTGATGAAGTTCAGCACCGGGCGCAGGCTGGCCACGGCAATCGCCACATCCTCATCTGCGGCGCGCAGCAATGCGCGGTTCTGATCCAGCAGATTGGAATTGCGATAAGCGGCAGCAAGACTGTCGGCCAGGTTCTGCGCGGCCACGGGCGCGGCCACAAGCAGTATCGAGACCGCCAGCCCGGCTAAATTCAGTCTGCGCCCCATGCTCGGACCCTCTCATCTGTCGTTTTTCATGCCCGCGCGGCGTCAGAAGCTGAACGCATCGGCCCGCTCAAAGCCCGGCAAGACCGGAGCAGCTGCATTGAAGATATCTCGCCAGACAACAGAGTCACCCTGTCGCAGCCCCAAACGCACGACGCCGAGCGCGCCTTCCATGAAAACGGCGGTCACCCGCCCACCCTCGCGCAGCTGCTGGACCAGTGCTGCGGGAAATTCGACAATGCCGCCCTGCAGGAGCATCGCGTCATAGGGCGCATGAGCGGGCGCGCCCTCTTTCAACGGGCCACGGTGCAAGACCACCGTCTCAGCGCCTGTGCGGCCAAAAGCGGCTTCGGCCGCGTCTGCAAGCGCTTCATCCTCTTCAACCGCAACCACGGCCTGGCTCATCTGCAACAGCAGCGCACTGGAGTAACCCGTGCCGCAGCCGATATCGAGCACCAGATCAGAGCGGGTCAGGATCAGCGCATCGAGCATCTTGGAAAGCGTGCGCGGGTCAAGCAGCACACGCCCGCCCCCGAGCGCCAGATTCTCGCCGACATAGGCGGCCTCGATCTTGTCATTGGGAACGAATTCCTCGCGTGGCAGGCGCAGCATCGCGTCGATGATCGGAAATTTCGTGACATCCGAGGGGCGCACCTGAGTGTCCACCATCATCCTGCGGCGCAAGGCAAAATCGGTCATCAACTGAACTCTCTGGTTTAGTTATTCCTGTGGTCGTCCTTGCCACAGAACGCGTGCCCTCGCAACACAAGAGCGCAGCGCACGGCCATTTCGGCTGTCGCGCCGCGACTTTGATGTTATCTGTCGGGCACGTCACCAAAGCGAGGACTCTTATGGAACTGAATGTCTATCTGGCCGGAGAGATTCATACCGACTGGCGCGAGCAGATCATGCGAGGCGCAGCGGATTTGCCGATCACCTTCACCGGCCCAGTCACGGATCACGCGGCTTCGGATGATTGCGGGGTACATGTCTTCGGGGCCGAAGAGTCGAAGTTCTGGCATGATCACAAGGGCGCGAAGCTCAATGCCATCCGTACCCGCAAGGCGATGGCCGATGCCGATGTCGTTGTCGTGCGTTTTGGCGAGAAATACAAACAGTGGAACGCCGCTTTCGATGCGGGCTATGCCAGCGCGCTTGGCAAGGCCATGATCGTGCTGCATGGCCCCGAGCACCAGCACGCGCTGAAAGAGGTGGATGCCGCCTCTCTGGCCGTGGCCGAGACCCCCGAGCAGGTGGTCGCAGCCCTGCGCTATGTGCTGAAGGGCACGCTTCCGTGACATGACAACCGGTGGCTCACACTACGCCGCCGCGCCATGATGCAAAGAATCGTTCGGCTCTGAGGCGCCCTTGTGCATACTTCGTCCACTATTTTTATGGAGGACAGGACATGCTTAACGAGTTCAAGGAGTTTATCGCCCGGGGCAATGCCATGGACATGGCCGTCGGCATCATCATTGGTGCGGCCTTCACGGCAATCGTGACCTCGCTGGTCGATGATCTGGTCAATCCACTGATCGGCGTTTTCGTGGGCGGGATCGATTTTTCCAGCATCAGCTTCGGGCTGGGCGAAGCGCAATTCATGATCGGCAATTTCATCAATGCGGTGATCAAGTTCCTGATCATCGCCTTTGTCGTCTTTATGCTGGTGCGCACGGTCAACAAGCTCGCAAAGATGGGCAAGACAGAAGAGGCGCCCGCACCGGAAGAGCCCAAGGGCCCGACGCAGGAAGAGCTTCTGACCGAGATCCGCGACGCTCTGCGCGCCCGCTCGACTTGAGGCTGCGTAGTCAACGGAATTGGCCTGCCGGGCTGCGCGCGAAGCGCGCAGCCCGGCTTCCTGGAGCCCGTCAGATATCGATTGCGGTCGTTTCCTGAACCGTGCGTAACGCAAAGGATGACTGCATCTGCGCAACACCGGGCAGGCGGCTGAGATAGCGGCGGTGGATGCGCGCGAAATCCTCGGTATCGGCGGCGACGATCTTGAGCAGGTAATCGGCGCTGCCCGCCATCAGATGGCATTCCAGCACATCCGGCACCAGCCGTACTTCGCGCTCGAAAGCGTCCAGAAGCTCGTCGCTCTGGCTCGAGAGTGTGATCTCGACAAAGACCACGGTCGTGCGCCCGATGCGTTTCAGGTCCAGCCGCGCATGGTAGCCCTTGACATAGCCCTCGTTCTCGAGCCGCTGCACTCGCCGGTGACAGGCCGAAGGCGAAAGGTTGATCAGTTCCGCCAGTTCGGCATTGGTGATCCGGCCCTGGCCTTGCAGCACACGAAGGATACGGCAATCGGTCGCGTCTAGCTGCATCGCAGCGCAATCTCCTTCGACAGCTTTGGTAATATGTCGCAATTTATCGCATATTTCTGACGAGCATGCTCGAAACAGTCAAGGAATTCCCCTGTCAGACGCGATAAGCTTGCGCACGGAGATTAGGGAGGATTGCATGCTGATCGGATGCCCGAAGGAAATCAAGCCGCAGGAATTTCGCGTGGGCCTGACGCCCAATGCCGCGCAGGAGGCCATCGCGCATGGTCACAATGTGATCATCGAGACAGGCGCTGGAGCCGAAGCCGGGTTCGAGGATGACGCCTATCGCAGCTTGGGCGCGCAGGTCGTGGACAGTGCCGGGGAGGTGTTCGCTCGCGCCGAGATCGTGGTCAAGGTAAAGGAGCCGCAGGCCGTCGAGCGCCAGCGGCTGCGCGAGGGGCAGGTGTTGTTCACCTATCTCCACCTCGCCCCGGACCCCGATCAGACCCGCGATCTGCTCGATTCGGGGGTCACGGCCATCGCCTATGAGACAGTGACCGACCGCAATGGAGGACTGCCGCTGCTCGCGCCGATGTCCGAGGTCGCGGGTCGTCTCGCCCCGCAGGCCGGGTCCTGGGCGCTGCAGAAGGCTAATGGCGGGCGCGGCATGCTGATGGGCGGCGTGCCGGGCGTGCGCCCCGCGAATGTGATCATCATCGGTGGTGGTGTTGTCGGCACGGCGGCGGCGCGCGTAGCCGTCGGGATGGGGGCGAATGTCACCATCCTCGACCGCTCGATTCCGCGCCTGTCCTATCTGGATGACATCTTCCATGGCCGCCTGACCACACAGTTTTCGGATGCGGCGGCCATCGCGGATTTGATCACCCGCGCCGATATGGTGATCGGGGCCGTGCTGATCCCCGGCGCGGCCACGCCCAAACTGATCACGGGGGCCCAGCTTGCCACCATGCAGCCCGGTGCGGTGCTCGTCGATGTCGCCATCGACCAGGGCGGCTGTTTTGAAACTTCGCGCCCCACGACCCATGCCGAGCCGATCTATGAAATCGACAATGTGGTGCATTACTGCGTCGCCAACATGCCAGGCGCAGTAGCGCGCACCTCGACCATTGCGCTGGGGAATGCGACCATGCCCTTTGTGCTGGCACTTGCCAACAAGGGCTGGCGCCAGGCCTGCGAGGATGACCCGCATCTGCTGGAGGGGCTGAACACCCATGCCGGGCATCTGACTTATTACGCTGTGGGCAGGGCGCTTGGCATCGACGTGCTCTCCCCCGCCAAGGCGTTGCGATTGTAGGGGCCGATTAAAGGAGGCAGAGGGGCGGCGCGAAGCGCCGCCCCCCAGCGAGGAGAGCCGCAGAGATGAGGCCAAAACCCGGCCGCGGCCGCTATGACAAGAGCAAAAAAGCATGGCAGG
>REER01000062.1 GCA_007694945.1 Paracoccaceae bacterium
GTAGGTGTCGGGGTTCGCCCGCCATTTGAGCCATTCGGTGTCGAATGCGTGTTCGCCGGTGTCGGGCAATTTCCAATCTGGCCAGTGGCCGGGACGCGGCATGCCTTCAGGCAGCTTCACTGATCTATCGCCGAAAGCCGCGCCCAGCCACTCTCTGCTATAAGCCATTTGTGGTCTAGGTTCACCGATGATAGCATAATGTGCACCTAGTCGAGCATCTCTAAATCCAACACCAAAAGAATTGCTGGGATAGATTTCGGATTCATGTTTTCTGAAATAGAAATTTAGACCTATCAAATCGCCTTGAAACAACGCTCCTTTTGCGTGGACGTTAATGAAAAATGACCGATTGATTTTTGTATTTGCGTAATTATCGTGAAAATAAAATGTAGCACCCTGGATGTTAGTGCAAACAAAGTCAGTAAACGATATATGGCAATAGGTGAAGTCAGCGTTGGCGCAGTTTGCATATGAAAAATCACAAATTTCAATCTTCGCTCCTGAGAAATTTGCCTTCTCTGCACTTATTCCAGTCAGTTGGGCGTATCTGAAATTACAATCAGCAAAGTTTGCTTCTTTACAAAACGCACCTTGCATCAAGCTTCTGAAAAAGCTGGTATTTGAAAAGTTCAATCCTTCCAAATCGGCTTTGCGCAGGCAACAGTTTGACAAATCGAGAAAAAACGGCTTTTCGCGCCCATCGCGATATGCTCTTTCGACGTCGATCTGTGGCTGACTGCGGCGACCAATAACTGACAGCGCGAGCTGCACATCAATCCTCGGTCTTTCTAACGCATCAAGTAGTGTATATGGTCTCGATTTGAGTTTCTTGTCAATTCTATCGTCTGTTGGTTTGTGCGGGAACTCGAATTTAGGCGCATTATTCGCCGGCGCATTCTCGCGGATATAGGCGCAGAGAATTTCCATCACCCGCACATGGTCGCGGCCGTTGTCATTGGCGGTCGAATCCTGAGCGATGCGTTCCAGCGACAGGATTGCGCCTATCCGAACCTCGATATTCGGGACAGTTTCATCAACTGTCTGCCAAGGCTTTGCCTCATGCCACGTTACATCATCGGGCAGGTCGGGCTTTTGGCCTTTGTTTATCCGGGTTTCGTAAAGGTTGTCGCCGCCAGAAGCTCTCTTGAATTCGATAAACCGAGCCTCGAATTTAACTGTCTTCTCCGCTCCCAACTGCTCGACCGCTTTATTGATGCGGTCGGTCATGTGGCCTTCCTGTTCCAGCCGGTTGGTCTTGTGGCGCAGCCAGGTGCCATAGATCACGAAAGGCGCACCCAGAAACGCCGCGATCAGCGCGCCGAGGCCGAAGGAAGTGTCCGCCAGCGCGGCACCCTTGATCCCATTGAAAACCTCCCACATCCCCCAGAGCGTTGCCGCCAGGAGCAGCACCCAGACCGGCAGCAGCACCCATGCCAGCGCCGTGAACCAGCTTTCCAGTGCGGGCGGTTTCTCGCGTTCGGCTCCGGTCAGCATAACCCAGACCAGCCCCACGGCAATGAACACCCCAAGCGCCACGAGGAGCACGGTCAGCCCCTGCCATGTCAGAAAGGGCAGGGTGAGGGTCACGGGGTCGTTGTTCATGGGGCTCTTTCGCGGCTATATGCCCCGAGACTAGCGATTGAGGCGCGTGCGCTCAACTGCATGCGTCATGCACAGCAACTGGGCGCAGCCCTGTCCAACCCGCAGTCAGCCGCCCGCCGCCTTCACCGCCAGCCGTCGGGCGTGCAGCACGGGCTCGGTGTAGCCCGAGGGCTGGTCACGGCCCTTGAACACCAGATCGCAGGCCGCAAGGAACGCCTCGCCGCTGAAACCCGGCGCCATGGGACGATAGGCCGGGTCGCCCGCGTTCTGGCGGTCCACCACTTCGGCCATGCGGCGCATCGCGTCCATTGCCTCCGCCTCTGACACCACGCCATGATGCAGCCAATTGGCGATATGCTGGCTCGAGATGCGGCAGGTAGCGCGGTCCTCCATCAGGCCGACATCATTGATATCGGGCACCTTGGAACAGCCCACCCCCTGATCGACCCAGCGCACGACATAGCCCAGAATGCCTTGAGCATTGTTCTCGACCTCGCGGATGATCTGGTCGCGGCTCCATTTGCGGAAACTCGCCAGCGGGATTTCCAGGAGCGCCTCGACATGCGCGCGTCGGCCTCCGTTGGCGAGCTTTTCCTGTACCGCGCGGACATTGACCTGATGGTAATGCAGCGCGTGCAGTGTGGCCGCCGTGGGCGAGGGGACCCAGGCGGTATTCGCACCCGCTTTCGGGTGTTCGATCTTGCTCTCCAGCATCGCGGCCATCTGGTCGGGCATGGCCCACATGCCCTTGCCGATCTGCGCGCGCCCCATCAGCCCGCATTCGAGCCCGATATCAACATTGCGATCCTCATAGGCCTTGATCCAGCCCTTGCGCTTGATGAAATCCTTGCGTGAGAAGGGGCCGGCTTCCATGCTCGTGTGAATCTCATCGCCGGTGCGGTCGAGAAAGCCCGTGTTGATGAAAGCGACCCGGCTGCGGGCGGCGTGGATGCATTGCTGCAGGTTCACCGTGGTGCGGCGCTCTTCATCCATTACGCCCATCTTGATCGTGCCCTGCGACAGGCCGAACAGCGCCTCGACCTGCGCGAAAATCTCATCGGCGAAACCCACTTCCTCGGGGCCGTGCATCTTGGGTTTGACGATATAGACCGAGCCATGTTCCGAGTTGCGCGGGCCGTCCGTCTTGCGCAGATCATGCAGCGCGCAGGCGGTGGTGATGACCGCATCCATCAGCCCCTCGAAGACCTCATTGCCTTGCGCGTCAAGGATCGCGGGGTTCGTCATCAGGTGGCCCACATTGCGCACCCATAACAGTGCACGGCCCTTGAGAGTCCGGGTGCCGCCGTCAGGGGCGGTGATCTCGATATCGGGGTTGAGGCGGCGGGTCAGCGTCTTGCCGCCTTTCTCCAACTCCGCGCTCAGATCGCCCTTCATCAGCCCCAGCCAGTTGGTATAGGCCTGCACCTTATCCTCGGCATCGACGCAGGCGACCGAATCCTCGCAATCCATGATCGCCGAGAGGGCGGATTCAACCCGGACATCGGCAAGGCAGGCCTGATCGCGCCCGCCGATAAAATGCGCGCGGTTGAAGACAAGCTCCACATGCAGGCCGTTATTGACCAGATAGACCGTATCGGGCGCGCGCGGATCGCCCCGGTAGCCTGCGAATTTCCCGGGTTCCTCCAGTGGTTTGCCATCGACCAGCAGGGCACCGCCCTTGACGTGATAGAGCCGCGCATCGGCGTGGGAATGCCCCGTCAGCGGAAAGGCTGCGTCCAGAAACACCCGCACCCGCGCGATCACCCGCGCGCCGTGCCCCTGCTCATAGCCGCCCGAGGGTGGTGGTGTACCCATCGCATCGGTGCCGTAGAGCGCATCATAGAGGCTGCCCCAGCGCGCATTGGCGGCGTTCAGCGCATAGCGGGCATTGGTGACCGGCACGACAAGCTGCGGGCCTGCAACCTCGGCAATCTCGGGGTCCACGCCTGTCGTCTCGATCTGAAAGGGCGCAACCTCGGGCAGCAGATAGCCGATCTCTTCCAGAAAACCCTTGTAGCCGTCGCGGTCATGCACCTGATTGCGCCGCGCCAGATGCCAGGAGTCGATGTTGGCCTGCAATTCGGCGCGCTTTTCCAGAAGGGCGCGGTTCTTGGGGGTCAGGTCGGCAATCAGCGCGGCGAAGCCGTCCCAGAATTGCGGCGCATCCAAACCCGTTCCGGGCAGCACCCGATCTTCGACAAAGCTGCAAAGTTGGCTTGAGACCTCGAGTCCGCTGCGCGCCACCATGTCCTGCATCTGCTCTCCCTCCCTCGAGTGTCGCATCATTTGCTGTGTACCGTTGCGCACAATATTGGTTCGCACACGAGCGACAAGAGCGAATGCCCGCTTGCGAATCGGAATGTCACCTTGTGGTTGAAAATCGCACAAATTGCCGTAAGGTAAACTTAACGCTCAGCCACGACACGGATTATGGCCAATGCGACTGTGTCAGCGAGAATTCTTTCCTTCATGCATGACGGAAACAACTGATCTTTGGGACGACTATAACCATCGGAGGACCAGCAGCTGCTCAGACACACCACGTTGCCCGGCACCAAAACAGTAAGAGCGCCATGAAACCGCTTGATCTGGGCGAAGAACCAGACGACGGATCCGGACCCCTTGCGGATGTGCTGAACCGTATCTGCGCGCGGTTCGGGCTGGATTATGCTGCCTATGCCGGCGTCAATACGGTCGATGACTCGATGCATGGCGTAGTCAACTATCCGGACGACTGGAAAGCCCACTATGTCGAGCACGGGTATCAACTGATCGACCCGACACTACTCGCAGCCTCGCGCAGTGTCGGCGTGGTGGACTGGAACCGCTTGCGAGATTTCGACAGCTTCCAGAAAGTGTTTCGCGATGCGGCAGAGTTCGGCATTCCGACGACAGGTCTGACGATTCCAGTGCGCGGTCCGTTTGGCGACAAGGGCATGTTCAGTGTCGTCAGCAGCCGTCCCGATGAGGAGTGGTACCGTTTGCGCAGCGAGATCCTCGTCGCGATACAAACCGAGGCCACTTTGCTTCATGACCGGGTGATGCGCGAGGGGCGGAGCATGAAGATCATGCTGCAGCCGACCCTCTCCGTGCGGGAATGCGAGATCCTGCAATGGATCGCCGCTGGAAAGTCGCAATTCGATGTTGGTGTCATTCTCTCGATCTCGACCCGGACCGTCGAGGTGCACCTGCGCTCGGCGCGCGAGAAACTCGGCGCGCTCACCACACCCCAGGCCGTGGCGCGCGCCATCGGCATGCGTCTGATCTATCCGATCTGACCCTGGCTTCAGGCGAGAGACCTGAAAACGCGGCTTTTTCCCTTATTACGGGTTTTCCACAATAGGCGGTCTTGCTGCCTTGCGGCATGTTCTGCACTCAGGGGTGAAATGCTGAATGAAGGGAACTCCAATGATACTAATAATAGATGCACTGAACCGGCACCATCACCAATCTGTCCTCGATGAGATGTTCCAGTTACGCGCGCGCGTGTTCGGCGAGCGGTTGGGATGGGACGTCCGGATCGAGAATGGGCGCGAAATCGATGAATTCGACGCGCTTGATCCAGCCTATGTCATCGGGCTTGATGATGACTGCAATGTGGTCTCCTGCGTGCGCGCCCTGCAGACCACCGGACCACATATGCTGGCAGATGTGTTTGCAGATATCCTGCAGGGGGAGCCGCCCCTGCGCTCGGCGACGCTGTGGGAGTCGACGCGTTTCTGTGTCGATACCGAACGGCTGATCCTGTCCGGTCGTGGGCCTGGGTCCGTGTCGCGGGCAACGTGCGAGCTGATGGTCGGGTCGCTGGAATATGCCCGCAACAACGGGATCGAGGATATCGTCACCGTGATCGACCCGGTGATGAACCGCGTGCTGAAACGTTCGGATAACGCGCCCTATGATTATGTCGGGGAAACGGTGCAGATGGGCAAGACCAAGGCCATGGCGGCATTGCTGGACTGCTCCGAAGAGCGCATCGCCCGCGTACGTGCCTTTGCCGGGATAGAGGGGTCGGTCTTTGTCGACGAAGCCGCCCTTGTGAAAGCCCGACTGCGCAAGGCTGCGCGTGCCGAAGGCCTGACGGAATACTTCATCGATCAGCTCGATATGGCATCAAGCCCCGAGGAACTGGCGGCGGCACTTGCGCTTATCGATGCGGTGCTTGGGCCACAGAAAGGCGTTGCGACTGAGTCGCTCCTGCCCGTGCATATGCCAGATAGCGCAGGGTGACATGAGTCAGAAAGCAATTCGCTCTGATCACGCAGGAACAATCTGACCTGAATCCAGCCGCACGATCCGGTCCATGCGCCGGGCCAGCTCAATGTTGTGCGTGGCAATCAGGGCTGACAGCCCGGTTTCGCGCACGAGGCTCATGAGCGTGGCGAAGACCTGATCCGAGGTATCGGGGTCGAGGTTGCCTGTCGGCTCGTCGGCCAGCAGCAGGCTGGGGTTGTTGGCAAGCGCTCGGCAGAAGGCTACACGCTGCTGCTCGCCCCCTGACAGGGCCGCGGGGCGATGCGATGCCCGCGCCGCGATACCGACCCGGTCCAGTAGCTCGAGCGCGCGCGTTTCGGCCGTGTGCGCTGCTACGGCATTGGCCAGTTGCGGCAGCACGATGTTTTCCACCGCCGAGAATTCGGGCAGCAGGTGGTGAAACTGGTAGATGAACCCCACCTGACCGCGCCGCGTCGCAGTGCGTTTGCGGTCCCCCAGCCGCGTCATGTCGGCCCCGTCGATCAGCACCGCGCCGGAATCGGGCGTATCCAGCAGGCCCGCAATATGCAACAGTGTTGATTTGCCCGCACCCGATGGTGCGACCAGCGCGACGACTTCGCCGCGGTCGAGCGTCAGTGAGGCGCCGCGCAGGACCTGCACTTCGTTGGCTTTGCCCTGATTGTAGGTCTTGGTGATCGCGTCGAGCGCAAGCGACTGCTCATTCATAGCGCAAGGCCTCGACCGGGTTCATGCGGGCTGCGCGTCGCGCCGGGAAGATCGTCACCACAAAGGACAGCGACAGCGAGAGCGCCACCGACTTGACCACATCCTCAAGCCGCAATTCTGCTGGCAGGTTGTAGATACCCCGGATCGACGGGTCCCAGACACCACCGCCCGAGACGTAATTCACGAGGCTGAAGATTGGGTCGATATAGATCGCGAAGAGGCAACCGAGGATCACCCCGGCAATCGTGCCCAGTACGCCGACGCTTGCCCCGCAGATGAAGAACACGCGCAGCACCGATCCCTCGCTGAGCCCCATCGTGCGCAGGATGCCGATATCGCGGCCCTTGTTCTTGACCAGCATGATCAGGCCAGAGATGATGTTCATTGCGGCAATCAGCACGAGGATCGAGAGGATCACGAACATCACGTTATCCTCGACATCGAGCGCGCGCAGAAACGCCCCCGCGCTGTCGCGCCATGTCCAGAGCATTGCGCGTTCACCGCCTGCACGCAGCAGGTCCGTGCGCATACCGTCGATCTGGTCGGGGTTTGCGACCATGACCTCCATCTCATCCGCGACGCCATCGCGGTTGAAGAAGAGTTGCGCCTCGTCAAACGGCATGTAGACGCGCGTTCGGTCTATGTCGTAACGCCCCGCCGTAAAGATATAGACCACCTCATAGGCCGAGATGCGCGGAGAGGTGCCAAAGGCGGTCTGTGCCCCATCGGGCGAGATGATGCGGATCGAGTCACCCAGGCTGACATTCAATTCGCGCGCCACGCCAGAGCCTATGGCGATGCCTTCGGTGAAGCGGTCGATATCGCCAAGCGCATGCTCGGGATCGGCCACGCGCGGGATGGTGAGCAGATTATCCTGACTGATCCCGAACACCTCGACCCCGGAATTGCGTCCGTGCGCTGAGGCCATAACCTGTCCGCGCACCAGCGGCGCGACCCGCGTCACACCGCGCACAGCCGCAAGCCGCTCGGCCATCTCCTCGTAATTCTCGATCACGCGACTGGTGCGCCCGGCCTCATCGACATGGACCGACGAATAGACGGTTACATGGGCATTCGCGCCGAGAATTGTGTCCACAAATTCGGCCCGAAAGCCCGAGCGCACCGAGAGCGTGGCGATCAGCGCAAAGACTGCCAGCATGATGCCGACAAAGGAAATCACCGTCATCACGCTCACGCCGCCTTCGGCGCGGCGGGCGCGCAGATAGCGCCAGGCGATCATCCATTCGAATGCCGCGAAAGGGGGCGTGTGGCCGGTCATCTGCAGGTCCTGCTCGAAGTTTCAGGCAAACTCATAGGATCAGCCTGCAAGGTCAAGCGCAAAGCGCATGAGGGCTGTGCAACTGAACGCGAGCCCACTGCCTTAATGAGGCGCGATACAGGTACTCCCGCCGACTGGCAGCGCGACGACATCAAGACCACTCTCCGCCGCCGCCTTGAAGCGGGTCAAGACTTCGGCGGGGCTGTCGGGTGTCGTGCGGAATGTGCCGTAATGATGCGGCACGGCGCGCCTTGCGCCAATGTCACTGGCAAGGCGCACCGCCTGTTCGGGTGTCATGTGCTGGTCATTGACCAGAGCCGCAGGCCTTGACGTGCCAATCGAAAGAAGGGCCAGGTCAAACGGACCCAGCCTTTCGCCGATCTCGGCAAAGACGGGGCCATAGGCGGTATCGCCACTGAAGAACACGCGCCGACCATCCCCCGAGAACGCCATTCCAAGCGCCGGAGACCTGCGCCATGCGAAAGGGGCGCGTCGTCCGAAATGAATCGCAGGTGTGGCCGTGACCTCGAGCGCACCGAGTTTGTGACTCTGCCACGCGCGCAGTTCGATCACTTCGGCAAAGCCCCGGACCGGGGGGGAAAGCTTGTTCCCCTCAGGCAGGATCAGGGCGGCCTCGGGGAACCGTTCGGCCAATGCGCGCAGGGTCGGACGGTCCAGATGATCATTGTCATTATGGCTGATGATCACGGCATCCAGCTTTGCAAGCCCAGACAGATCAGGCGCCGCGGCGATCCGCCCACCCAGTCCGGCCGTGGTCAGCGCGCCTTCCGTCAGGATCGGATCGACAATCACGCTTTGCCCGGCAAGCTGGATCACGAACCCCGAGTGTCCGAGCCAGGTGACGGTTCCCTGAGTGTTCAGGGCCTCGGTCGGCGCAATCGTCTCGGGTGCGCCCTCGGCACACCACAGGCGCATCACCGTGCCCATCGCGAGCGCGCCAAGTCCGACCATCTGCAAAGGCGGCGGAGCAAGGGCAGGGGCCTCGGGGTCACGCGGCAGATCGGGTCTCGCGCAGCTCACGATCGCAAGGGCGCAAGCCAGCAAGAGCCCTGCAGTCAGATTGCGCCGACCCATCGCGGCGCCTGTCACAGCATTCCGGGCAACACCTGATCGGGCGGGCGGTGGCCGTCCGCAAAGGTCTTGATGTTCAGGATGACTTTCTCGCCCATCTCGATCCGACCTTCCAGCGTAGCCGAGCCCATATGCGGCAAGAGCACCACATTCGGCAATTCGCGCAGCCGCGGATTGATCTGGTGGCCGCGCTCGAAGACATCGAGCCCGGCACCTGCAATCTCGCCCGCACGCAGTCCCCGTGTCAGCGCATTCTCGTCAATCACTTCACCGCGCGACGTGTTGATGATCACCGCAGTGGGTTTCATGAGTTTCAGCCTGCGTGCGTTCATCAGGTGAAAGGTCGAGGGCGTGTGCGGGCAGTTGATCGAGATCACATCCATCCGCGCGACCATCTGATCAAGGCTTTCCCAGTAGCTGGCCTCGAACGCCTCTTCGATCTCGGGACGCAACCGGCGGCGGTTGTGGTAATGCACCTGCATGCCGAAAGCGCTCGCGCGCCGAGCCACTGCCTGCCCGATCCGCCCCATCCCGAGGATGCCCAGCCGCTTGCCGCCGATCCGCGTGCCCAGATGCGACAGCGGCGACCATCCGCGCCACGCGTCAGCCTGCATCTCGGCCAGCCCCTGCGGAATCTTGCGCGTGACCGCCAGCATCAGCGCGATGACCATATCCGCGGTGTCCTCTGTTACCACACCGGGCGTGTTCGACACCAGAATCCCGCGCTGGCGTGCCGATTGCACGTCGATATGGTCCACGCCCGCGCCGTAATTGGCGATCAGCTTCAGCCGCGGCCCGGCCTGCGCCATCATGCTGGCGTCGATATCATCGGTGATCGTGGGCACCAGCACATCGGCGCAGCGCATCGACTCGGACAGCTCCTCGCGCGTCAGCGGCGTGTCCTCGTCGCGCAGGGTGACGTCAAACAGCTCTTTGAGACGGGTTTCGACCACATCGGGCA
Source organism: Paracoccaceae bacterium (assembly GCA_007694945.1). Classification (GTDB taxonomy): domain Bacteria; phylum Pseudomonadota; class Alphaproteobacteria; order Rhodobacterales; family Rhodobacteraceae; genus Roseinatronobacter. Next base: position 9,876 of record REER01000062.1, read on the forward strand.
GGCGTCGCGTAACGACAACACTCAGGCGGGTATTTGGCATCGGCGCGTCTCACCTCTTGGCTATGCATTCGCTTTGAGGCAAACTGCCAGCACTCGCCATGATCTACAAGCGCTCTTGTAGGCTCGTGTGCGGGAGAGGCAAATCAGAGCAGTCAGGGATCCCGGAGATAACCGGGACAGGGACAAACATGAAATTTACGCGAATCTGGGGCGCGGCTCTTGCAGCGTGCCTTGCCGCCGGGCCTGTTGCCGCCCAGGTCACCGAGCGTGGTCCGGTGACGAATCTGCCGATGCCGCGCTTCGTCTCACTCAAGGCAAATGAGGGCAACGCCCGACGCGGGCCGGACCAATCGCATCGCATCGATTATGTCTATACACGGCGCGACATTCCGCTGCGCGTGACTGCCGAGTATGAGCATTGGCGCAGGGTCGAGGACAGCGACGGCAAGGGCGGCTGGATGCATTACGCGCTGCTCTCTGGTGTGCGCACGGCGCTGGTGCAATCCGACATGGTCCAGATGCACCAGCGCAGCGACTCACAAAGCGCTGTGACTGCGCTCTTGGAGCGTGGTGTGATTGCGCGGTTGCGGCAATGTGGGGCCGAGTGGTGCCGGATCGAGGTCGATAGCGCGCGCGGCTGGGTCGAAAAGCGCCATCTCTGGGGGGTTATGGACACGGATATCTTCGATTGAGGAAGTCTGGACGGGGCCGCGCGCCTCGTCCACGACGGCGCCCGATTGGCATGCATCCCCATCAAAACGAGCATGTCAGTCGGGCGCAAGTCCAGTCGCCTCTCTCTGATGGGCGCGGTCGCTACTCGATCCGGTAGGGCAGCAGGGCGCGGTGGTCATGGTCGATCCGCAATCGACGCTCCAGCGGCGGCACCGCGCGTTGATGGCAATTGTCGCGCTCGCAGATGCGGCAGGAAATCCCGATCGGGTCGAAACTTGCGCCGCGGCTGATATCCATGCCATCGGCATAGACCAGCCGCTGCGCATGGTCGATCTCGCAACCCAGCCCGATGGCATAGCGGCGCACGGGCGCGTGATAGGCCCCGCCGGCCTTGGTCACCGCCAGCGCGAGGCAGAAATAGCGCATGCCGTCCGGCGTCTCGGCCAATTGGCGCAGAAAACGGCCCGGTGTCTCGAAGGCACGGTGGACGTTCCAGAGCGGACAGGCCCCGCCGAAACGCGCGAACTGAAGCCGCGTAGCCGAATGGCGTTTGGTGATCGTGCCCGCCTGATCGACTCGCACGAAGAAAAACGGCACCCCTTTGGCGCCGGGGCGCTGCAAGGTCGAGAGCCTGTGCGCCACCTGCTCGATGGACGCGCCGAATTGTTCGGCCAGCGCTTCGAGGTCGTGGCGAGTGGTTTCGGCGGCCTCCAGAAAGCGGCGATAGGGCATGAGCGCGGCCCCTGCGAAGTAGTTTGCCAGCCCGATCTTGGCGATGGCACGGGACTCTTCCGACTGGAAGCGGGCCAGATCCAGCGTCGCCTCGAGCAGGTCGTGCTGCGTCAGAAGTGCGACCTGATGCAGCAGTTGAAACGCCTGTGTCGGGCGCGAGGCCTTGGCCGAGATTTCCAGAATGCCGCTCTCGCGGTCGAAATCGCGCAGCCCCCCCTGACCCATGCGCAGGGTCACGCGGCAGCGGGCGAGCGCTTCGCTGGCCAGTGTGAACGGGTCGCGCTCGGCATTGGCGAAGCGTTCGGCGGCGCGATCCACTGCGTCGATGTAATTGTCGCAATAGTGGAAGAAATCGCGCACCTCTTCCCACGGGCTGAGCCGCAGGGTGGTATCCTCGCGCCCCAGCGCCTCATCTAGCGAGGCCAGTTGTTCCTGACCCTGCCGATAGGCACGGTGCAGGTCGAGAAAGGCGCGCGCGAAACCGGGCGCATTGGCGCCCACTAGCCGCAGATCAGGCAGGGCAGGGGCGGCATTGCCGAAGAGCGGGTCGGCAAAGGCCTCGCGCAGGTCCGAAACCAGCCGCTCGCTGTCGCCTGCCGACAGCTCGGTCACATCCATGCCGAACTCGCGCGCCAGTGCTAGCACGACCGAGGTCGAGAGCGGGCGGTTGTTGTTCTCCATCTGGTTGAGATAGGGCAGCGAAACGCCCAGCCGGGCGGCGAAATCCTTCTGTGTCAGTCCAAGCTGGGTGCGCGTCTCGCGCAGTTTGGCCCCGGCATAGAGTTTCTGCGGTGGCATGCGGGCCTCTGGGGGTTTGCTAAACTTTCGGTCGAGTTTGCAAAGCCAGCCGATTGCGTCAAGCCGAAATCAGGCGCTCGCGGCGGATGACATAGAACATCGGCAGGAAGGCCAGCGCCGTGGTGGTGAACAAAAGCCAGATCAGCGGCATGGCCCCGCTCTCGGGGGTCAGCAGCGCCCCGGCGAGGGCCGAGAGCGCCGCGCCGCCGCCGATCAGGATCGCCCCACCGATGCCGCTGGCGGTTCCGGCCAGATGCGGACGCACGGACATCATCCCCGATGTAGCCGAAGGTAGCAGCATGCCGTTGCCGACCCCGGTAAAGACGAAACAGCCGAAGAATATCAGCGCGGTCAGAGGGAAACTGAGCGACAGAAGGAGCAGCAGCGCCATGCCCGCGAAACCGATGATGCAGCCGAGCAGGATCATCCGGTTGATGCCCAAGCGCCCGGTATAGCGCCCGGAGAGGAAGTTCCCCGCTGCATAGCCGATGGCCGGCGCGCCGAAGAACAGCCCAAGCGTCGAGGGCGAGAGCCCGAGCACTTCGGAGCCCACGAAGGGCGCACCGCCGAGATAGGCAAAGAACGCCCCTGACGACAGCATGGCAGTGAAGCAATAGCCCCAGAAACGCCGCGCGCGCATCAGTTCCGGCACTTCGGCGAAGACTGCGCGCATCGAGCCGCCACGCTCTAGCTTGGTCTCGCCCATGTCGCGCCAGCCAAGTATCAGCACACCAATCCCGGCCAGCAGCATCAATCCGAAGGCACCGCGCCAGCCGAACACCTCATCCAGCAACCCACCGATGGCCGGCGCGATCATCGGCACCAGAGCCATGCCCATGGTGACATAGCCGATGCGCGAGGCGGCCTCGGCCTCGCCCATCACATCGCGGATCGAGGCGCGCGAGAGCACGATGCATGCGACCACGCTGGCCTGCATCATGCGGAAGAAGAGAAACGCAAAGGCCGATGTCGCCAGCAATGTGCCGATTGTGGCGATGATGAAGATCCACAGCGACGCCAGCATGACGGGTCTGCGTCCGAACCGGTCCGAAATCGCGCCGACAAAGACCTGAAGCACCGCATTTACGGCGAGATAGAGCGAGACCGAAAGCTGCATTACCGCGTAATCGGTCCCGAAATAGGCGGTCATCGAAGGCAGCGAGGGCAGAAACACATTCATCGCCAGCGCTGCGATGGACGAGAGCGCGACCAGCGTGGCGACATGGGGCGGTGTCGTTGCGTCGAGGAAGCGGGCAGAGGGGGCTGCGATGCTCATGCCATGCGCCCTGTTGCAGCCGATGTCACGCTACCAGAGCTGGGCAAGCATGAGGTGGCAGGGGCAAGGGGGCAGGGGGCAGGCATGTCTGACTCACAGGCGGGAATAATGAACATGTGCACAAGATAAGCTTTCGCGCCGAAAGGCAAGCGTGAAGTAGTTATGCAAATTAGCCGCTTGAGACTTGCCAGTATTTGCAAATTTTCTGGTTTCTGCTTTTCCGCGCGGGCCAGTGCAAGTAAGGTTGCGCGCAAACGGGCTGCTTTGCTTGGGGAGGGCGCATGAAGGACATCCTGCAACAACTTGAAATCCGTCGCGAGACGGCACGCCTCGGCGGTGGACAGCGCCGGATTGACGCGCAACATGCCAAGGGAAAGCTCACCGCGCGCGAGCGGATCGAGCTGTTGCTCGACGAGGGCAGTTTCGAGGAATTCGACATGTTCGTCGCCCATCGCTGCACCGACTTCGGCATGCAGGCCGAGCGTCCGGCGGGTGACGGCGTGGTGACCGGCTGGGGCACGATCAATGGCCGTCTGGTCTATGTCTTCAGCCAGGATTTCACGGTCATGGGCGGGTCGGTCTCGGAGACGCATGGCGCCAAGATCTGCAAGATCATGGATATGGCGGTCCAGAATGGTGCGCCTGTCATCGGGCTTGACGACTCGGGCGGCGCGCGGATTCAGGAGGGTGTCGCGAGCCTTGCCGCCTATGGCGAGGTGTTTCAGCGTAATATCATGGCCTCGGGCGTGGTGCCGCAGATTTCGGTCATCATGGGCCCCTGTGCGGGCGGGGCCGTCTATTCTCCGGCGATGACCGATTTCATCTTCATGGTGAAGGATTCGAGCTACATGTTCGTCACGGGTCCCGATGTGGTGAAGACCGTGACGAATGAGGTCGTGACTGCCGAGGAGTTGGGCGGTGCGCTCACCCATACGCGCAAATCCTCGGTTGCCGATGCCGCGTTCGAGAATGATGTCGAAGCCCTGATAGAGGTGCGGCGGCTGGTCGATCTTCTTCCGCTCAATAATCGCGAGGGCGTGCCGCGACGGCCGTTTTTCGATGACCCGGCGCGCCTCGAGGCGAGCCTTGATACCCTGATTCCCGACAATCCCAACACCCCCTATGACATGAAGGAACTGATCCTCAAGGTCGCGGATGAGGGTGATTTCTACGAACTTCAGGCCGAATTCGCAAAGAATATCATCACCGGATTTATGAGGCTGGAGGGGCGTACGGTGGGCGTCGTGGCCAATCAGCCGCTGGTGCTGGCAGGCTGTCTCGATATCGACTCGAGCCGCAAGGCCGCGCGTTTCGTGCGTTTCTGTGACGCGTTCGAGATCCCTATCCTGACCTTTGTCGATGTGCCCGGCTTCCTGCCCGGCATCGGGCAGGAATATGGCGGGGTCATCAAGCATGGCGCGAAGCTCCTCTTCGCCTATGGCGAGGCGACCGTGCCGAAAGTGACCGTCATCACCCGCAAGGCCTATGGTGGCGCCTATGTCGTGATGGCATCCAAGCATATGGGCGCGGATTTCAACTATGCCTGGCCCACGGCCGAGATTGCGGTCATGGGGTCGAAAGGGGCAGTCGAGATTCTCTATCGCTCGGAACTGGGCGACGCGGAAAAGACCGGCGCGCGGATCAACGAATACGAGGAGCGTTTCGCCAACCCGTTTGTGGCCGCGGAGAAGGGCTTCATCGATGAAGTGATCATGCCGCAGTCGACGCGCAAGCGCGTGGCGCGGGCGTTTGCCTCTCTGCGCAAGAAGAAACTAACCAAACCATGGAAGAAACACGACAACATTCCGCTGTAACGCCTCCCGGGCACCCGGATGCGCGTGGTTTTGCTGCCGATCGCCTGCTGGAAAGCGAGCGGTTGGCGCTGGCCGCCGCAGGGGCGCCGCTGGCACTCCTGCTGACCCAGATCGACACTGTCTCGGGGGCCGGGCAGGTTGTGCAGGCGATGGCGACCGTTGCGATACTGTGTTTCACCTATTGCTGTCTCTGGCAGGTTCAGATCGTGAATTATGCAACCTACTGGCTGGCCGTTGAGCGGATGGAGGGGGATAACCCTACCATCGCCGGACGCGGTCTGATCAATGCATTCGGACTGCGCGAGGCACATAGCGAAGAGGGGCTCATTCGCCTGATCCGTCGGTCGCGCTGGCATTATTCACTGGCCTATTGGGTCGGCGGGCTGTGCGGCCTCGGCGCCGCGCTGTCGGTGATCTGGACATGAGGGTAGGGTGGCAGACACCTTCTCTGGCAGGCATGCTCGCTCTGGGCTTCGCCTCGGGGGCGGTGTCCGCTACTCAGATACTTATGCCGTCAGGCGTCAGCGCCGTTGCGCTGGAGCCAGTCTGGGATGAAAACCTTTCGGTCATTCGTCTACGCTTCGTGGTGGAGCGCCTGCGAGAGCCAGCGAGCCTCTATGCGGCGAATATGGAGCTGGTTTTTGAAGACATGCTGTGGCTCTGCGAGACCCAGATCCGCGCGGTGCTGGGCACTGACATCCATCCGCAAGATCAAGGCTGGGAGGGGGCCGTGATTACACTGATGGACAGAGACGTGGAATTCGGCGTGATGGACAGCGACTCGTTGCAGCTCTTCGAGTGGTTCAGTTTCACCATGGATGGCTGCGAACTGGAGATGGACGAGTATCATGATTGACCGCAACCCGTCCTGCGCGAATGATGCAACTGCGCCACAACTGTTGTGTCTACACAGATTTTCGTGGTCAGCATTCTGCAAACGCGGTATTGTCCAAGCGTATGCGCCAATTCTGGCCCATGCAGACCAAAACCAATGGGTGCGGGGAAACTGGAATCTGCACCCCGGCAATACGAGCAGGAGATTACAATGGCGAAACTCGCTTTGGTCGCAGCGTTCCTGGTGTCCTTCATCCCGGCAACCTGCGCCAAAAAAACCCCCGAACCTGTGCAACACTTTGAGCCCGTCTCGGCCCCGATCTATGTCGAGCCGACGACGACCAAAGGTAAATACCGTTGATCATCGCGCGGGGCAGGGCGCTGGTCCTGCCCCGGCTTTCCCATCGCGTATAGCAATCCTCGGTCGCGCGGCTGTTCGCGCGTGGCCGTATACTCTTCTGTGGCCAAGGCAGCGAGCTTTCGTTAGGCTTTCGATGCCGCGTGCGTGGAGGCACGTCGCATGTGTCGTTCCGGGTGAGGGTGCTTCAGCACAAGACCCGGTGCCTTGCTGCTACAGGAGAGAGCCATGTCCAAACTCACCATCGCTGCCATCTTCGGTGCGTCCCTTGTTATTGCGTCCTGTGCCCGCAAGGCGCCAGAACCAGAGCCGGTCATGGTGGAGCCCGTCATGGCTGAACCCGTCGCCACCAAGAGCAACTAACTCAAGACTGATTCCGGCTCAGGCGCTTGCTGCTGACCGGGTCCGGCCCGGCCGCGCCCCCTCGCGCAGGGGGTGGGCATGCTGAAGCATCGCGGCTTTCCGGGGCGCCTTCCTGGCACGGATTTCCAGTTCACCATCCGCCGCGCGAATCCGAAGGGCGTTACTGCATTGGTCGCGCGCAAACGCTATGCTGATCGTCGCCTGACGGACCGGCGTGCCGATGAGGCCTTCCTCGGTGCGCTGATCGCCCATTTCGGCGACGCGCCGTTCGAGCGCGGAAATCTTGACGCTGGTCGTCTGTCCTGGTTGCTGGGGCGCGAGGTTGTCCCGGCCGAGGACCCCTTTGACCCCGCAAATTATGACGCGCTCTTGCGCGTTGATATGCGCGCCGCCGAAGCCGGTTTTCCGCAGCTTTTCGACGGTTCGTCCGAATTCGCCTTTGATACGTGGGAAGAGTGAGATGTCACCTCCCCAACGCCCTCTAACGTCTGCCAAGGAGCCCGCATGTTCTCGAAAATCCTGATTGCCAATCGTGGCGAGATCGCCTGCCGCGTCATCAAGTCTGCCCGCAAGATGGGGATCAAGACAGTTGCGGTCTATTCCGACGCTGACCGCAATGCGCTGCATGTGGAAATGGCGGATGAGGCCGTCCATATCGGCCCGGCGCCTGCGAACCAGTCCTATATCGTGATCGACAAGATCATGGACGCGATCCGCCAGAGCGGTGCCGAGGCCGTGCATCCGGGCTATGGCTTTCTCTCCGAGAATATGAAATTCGCCGAGGCCTTGGCCGCCGAGGGCGTCGCCTTCATCGGCCCGCCCGCGTCGGCAATCGAGGCGATGGGCGACAAGATCACCTCCAAGAAACTCGCCGCCAAGGCCGGGGTGAGTACGGTGCCCGGATATATGGGGCTTATCGCAGATGCCGAAGAGGCGGTGAGTATCTCGAACGAGATCGGTTATCCGGTGATGATCAAGGCCAGCGCCGGTGGCGGGGGCAAGGGCATGCGGATCGCTTGGAATGATGACGAGGCGCGCGAGGGGTTTCAGTCCTCCAAGAACGAGGCGGCCTCGAGTTTCGGCGATGACCGCATCTTCATCGAGAAATTCGTCACCCAGCCGCGCCATATCGAGATTCAGGTCCTCGCCGATCAGCACGGCAATTGCGTCTATCTGCATGAGCGCGAATGCTCCATCCAGCGCCGCAACCAGAAGGTCATCGAGGAAGCCCCCTCCCCCTTCCTTGACGAGGCTACCCGCAAGGCCATGGGCGAACAGGCCGTGGCACTTGCGCAGGCCGTGGGCTACACCTCGGCGGGCACGGTTGAATTCATTGTTGATGGCGACCGGAATTTCTACTTTCTCGAGATGAACACGCGCCTGCAGGTGGAACACCCTGTCACCGAGTTGATCACCGGAGTCGATCTTGTCGAACAGATGATCCGCGTCGCGGCGGGCGAGAAGCTGCCCTTCACGCAGGCTGATCTGAAAATCAACGGTTGGGCCATCGAGAGCCGCCTCTATGCCGAGGACCCCTATCGCAACTTCCTGCCCTCCATCGGTCGCCTGACCCGCTATCGTCCGCCTGCGGAAATGGTGGAGTCCGCGCGCGCCGTGCGCAATGACACCGGCGTCTTTGAGGGTGGCGAGATCAGCATGTATTACGACCCCATGATCGCCAAGCTCTGCACATGGGCCCCCACCCGTGGCGAGGCGATCAATGAGATGCGCCTTGCGCTCGACGAGTTCGAAGTCGAGGGTATCGGTCATAACCTGCCGTTCCTGTCGGCCGTGATGGACCATCCGCGCTTCGTCTCGGGCGAAATCACCACCGCCTTCATCGCCGAGGAATACCCGGATGGGTTCGAAGGTGCGAAATTACCGGCCGATTTGCTGCACCGTGTTGCGGCCTGTGCCTGCGCGATGCACCGTGTGGCTGAGATCCGGCGCGCGCGGATTTCGGGGCGGATGGACAATCACGAGCGCGTGGTGGGCAGCGACTGGGTGGTCAATATCGCTGATGAACGCCTGCAGGCGAGCATCCGCGCCGACCGTGAGGGAGCGACAGTCGCGCTCCTGGGGCAGGAATACCGGATCACCTCGGACTGGCTGCCCGGCCAACCGCTGGCGCGTCTGACAGTCAATGGCGCGCCGCTAGTGATGAAGGTCGCCAAGATACCCGGCGGTTACCGGGTGCGGCTGCGCGGTGCAGATATGAAGGTCCATGTGTTCTCACCGCGTCAGGCAGAACTCGCGCGCGTGATGCCCGAAAAACTGCCCCCCGATACCTCGAAACTGCTGCTCTGCCCGATGCCGGGAATGGTGGTCTCGATTGCGGTGGCCGAAGGCGACGAGGTCTATGAGGGGCAGCCGCTCGCCACCATCGAGGCGATGAAGATGGAGAATATCCTGCGCGCCGAGCGCAAGGGAAGAGTGGCGAAAATCAATGCCCAGCCCGGAGCCTCGCTGGCCGTTGACGAAGTCATCATGGAGTTCGAGGCATGAAGCGCACGCCCATGCGCCTGTTCATCGTGTATCTGATCAGCTTCATGGCGGGGCTGGCGCTGGCCTCGCTTGTGCTGACCCAGATCGCCGAAGGCGTGCGCGAGGGTCAGATTGTCCTGCTGCTGGTGCCGCCGCTTGCCGGGATGGCGCTGTTCCACGGGCTCTTCCCGATCCTCAGCAAGCTGCGCCTGGGGCTTGAATTCGTCGCCGTGGGTGGCGGGCTCGTCTATGGGCTCGGTGCGCTTATGGTCGGGGCTGTCTGGGCCGGATTGCTCGATCCCGGTACAGCGGTTGTCTTCTGGCTCATCGGCACCTTCGGGCCGGGTTGGTGGCTGATGTCACAATGGGCCGAGAAACAGGGCTATTTCCAATGAGGATTTCATCTTGCCCGAAATACTTGCGTGGGGGCGGCAGCCCCCTCAAAGAAGTTCTTGGCGCAAGCTTGAATCGCCCTCAGCGACCTGAGGGTAACCGCTCGAGAACCTCCTGCCGCCTTGTCGGGAAGCGGTCGATCACGGCCATCAACTCGCGCCCGGTGCGCACGGCGGGTCGCCGCGCCTTGACCTCGCCGTCCTTGTCGATGATCGCGGTCATGAAGGCGCGCGGGCGCATCACCTGCCGCAAGGGGCTGCTATCCTCTGGATGGGCATCAAAGATCACCACAGCATCGCGGTCGACAAACTCGTCGCCGCGGTCGCGAAGCGCCTCAAGCTGGCGCGTGAATTGCGGGTCGTCGGGCGTGTCTGCCATCACTACGATGATCCGATGCGTCCAGACGAATTCGCGCACATCGACTTCGCGGGCGTCCATGAACAGCAATTCGTCCGACTCGGCCTCGGCCACATCCTCATTTGTATCCCCTGTCACCGTATCGGGTGTGGCTTCAAGCACCGCATCGACCTCAGCGGGTTCAGCCTCGGTCGCCAAGCTGCTCACCGGAAAACCCAGAGCCACGACTAGCGCGAATAGATATCTCATGCTGCCTCCTGCTTGTGTTGGATATAGGCGTAAACGCACCAAAAACACCAGCGCTTGCGCAAAATTCGTGCTGCGAAATGCGCTCCCCGACTTTTCTTCCCCGTATCTCAGAAAGGACCTGTCATGAGCGATGCGAAACGCCGCTGGTCGGAAATAGCCGCGCGCGAACTGAAATCGCGCCCCATCGAAAACTTGACCTGGGATACGCTCGAGGGCATCCCGGTCCAGCCGCTTTACGTGCCTGACGATATCGCGGGACTGCCGCATCTGGACAGCATCCCCGGCGAGGTGCCCTATACACGCGGCGTGCGCGCGACCATGTACACGGGCCGCCCCTGGACAATTCGCCAATATGCGGGGTTTTCTACCGCCGAGGAGAGCAACGCTTTCTATCGCAAGGCGCTGGCCGCAGGGCAGCAGGGCGTCTCGGTCGCCTTCGATCTGGCCACGCATCGGGGCTATGACAGTGATCACCCGCGCGTCACCGGCGATGTCGGCAAGGCGGGCGTGGCCATCGATTCGGTCGAGGACATGAAAATCCTCTTCGACGGCATCCCGCTGGAGAGGGTCTCGGTATCGATGACGATGAATGGCGCGGTGATCCCGATCCTTGCGAATTTCATCGTCACTGGCGAGGAGCAGGGCGTGGATCGCAAGCTCCTGTCGGGCACGATCCAGAATGACATCCTCAAGGAGTTCATGGTTCGCAACACTTATGTCTACCCGCCCGAGCCCTCGATGCGGATCATTGCGGATATCATCGAATACACCTCGAACGAGATGCCGCGCTTCAACTCAATCTCGATCTCGGGCTACCACATGCAGGAAGCGGGCGCGAACCTCGTTCAGGAGTTGGGTTTCACGCTCGCCGATGGGCGCGAATATGTGCGCGCGGCGATCCATCGCGGCATGGATGTGGACCGCTTCGCCGGTCGCCTGTCGTTCTTCTTCGCCATCGGCATGAATTTCTTCATGGAGATCGCGAAGCTGCGCGCGGCGCGGCTGTTGTGGTCGCGGGTGATGGATGAATTCGAGCCCAAGGACCCCAAATCGAAGATGCTGCGCACCCATTGCCAGACCTCGGGCGTGTCGTTGCAGGAGCAGGACCCCTATAACAACGTGATCCGCACTGCTTATGAGGCCATGAGCGCGGTGCTGGGCGGCACGCAAAGCCTGCACACCAATGCGCTTGATGAGGCGATTGCCCTGCCCACCGAATTCAGCGCGCGGATCGCGCGGAACACCCAGCTTGTGCTGCAGGAAGAGACCGGCGTCACCAGGGTCGTCGATCCGCTGGCGGGCAGCTATTACATCGAGAAGCTGACCCATGATCTGGCCGAGGCTGCATGGGCGCTGATGGAAGAGGTCGAGGAGATGGGCGGCATGACCAAGGCCGTTGCCTCGGGGATGCCCAAGCTGCGCATCGAGGAGACGGCGGCTCGGCGTCAGGCGATGATCGACCGGGGTGAAGAGGTGATCGTCGGAGTCAACAAGTATCGCAAGGAGAAAGAGGACCCGATCGACATTCTCGATATCGACAATGTCAAGGTGCGCGAAAGCCAGATCGCACGGCTGGAGCGCATCCGCGCCAGCCGCGACGAGGCTGCCTGCGAGGCCGCCCTTGAAGAACTGACGCGCCGCGCGTCGGAGGGCGGCAATCTTCTGGAAGCCGCGGTCGAAGCTGCCCGTGCACGGGCCTCAGTCGGAGAGATCAGCATGGCCATGGAAAAGATATTCGGCCGCCATCGGGCAGAAGTGAAAACCCTCTCAGGGGTGTATGGTGCCGCCTATGAGGGGGATGACGGTTTCGCCGCCATCCAGCGCGATGTCGAGGCCTTTGCCGAGGCCGAGGGACGGCGCCCGCGCATGCTGGTGGTCAAGATGGGTCAGGACGGGCATGACCGCGGCGCCAAGGTGATCGCCACGGCCTTTGCCGATATCGGCTTCGATGTCGATGTCGGCCCGCTCTTTCAGACGCCCGCCGAAGCGGCGCAGGACGCGATCGACAATGATGTGCATATCATCGGCATCTCCAGTCAGGCCGCTGGTCACAAGACGTTGGCACCGGAACTGGTGAAGGAGCTTCAGGCCGCCGGGGCCGGGGACATTCTGGTGATCTGTGGCGGTGTGATCCCGCAGCAGGATTACGAATTTCTCTATAGTGCCGGGGTGAAGGCCATTTTCGGCCCCGGCACGAATATTCCGGAGGCCGCGAAGAAGATCCTTGATCTGGTGCGCGAGGCGCGGGGGCTGAAAGCGGCAGAGTGATCGGTGAGGGCGGGGTGCCGGATGCGCTTCGCCAAATAAACGGGTCAGGCGCGCATTCCTGACCATACCGATTGGTCGGGAACGAACAGCCGCAGCCGGTCGCCGCGCCTGACCCCGCCTTCGGCCTCGACCCAGGCGGTCACGCCGCGCCGCCCTTTCGCCGCTGCCTTGAATGCGCCGCCAAAGCCGGAATGCGCTGCCTCAATCGGACGCGCGGGCAGGCTGCAGGGACGGTTTTCCATATCCACGACCATGCACGCCCCGCTATCGGCCAAGAGACGCGCCGAGGGTGGCAGATGCGTGAGATCGGGCAATCCGCGCAGCACCATGCTCGCGCCAAGCAGCGCCGGGTCAAGCACAGGCAGACCCATCTCCTGCGCGATCAGGGACAGCTCTTCCTCCGAGACGATGGCTAGCTGACGCGTGTTTCGGATCGGCGTTCCGCGCGGATAAAGCGCTGTGACGCGCGAGCAAGACGGGCGTGTAAGCCCGGCGTGGCTTTCTCCCTCAGGTCCGGCAAATCGCAAGTCGAGATAGTTCTGCGGAGAACTCGCGAGCGCTTGCGCACGATCAGGGACAACGCCAAGCCAGGTGATCTCGGCCACAAGCTTAGTGTCGCGCAGGGCAGGCACAGGTTCTACACCTCCATAGGAAGAACGCCCCGGCCTCAAGGCCGGGGCGTTTTGGTCATGTCACGCGAGGGTCAGGTGCTGGGTTCAGGCTCCATCCCGCCATCGTCCTCGGAGCCCCGCTTGCGACCGCGCGTTTTCGGAATCGACGCGACCGATGGGGTCGAGCTGCCCTGACCATCGTCATCATCATCACCACTGGCCAGCGGTTCGCCGCGGATCACCCGCTTGATGTCGGGGCCGGTCAGCGTCTCGTATTCCAGCAAGCCCTGCGCCAGATTCTCGAGTTCGTCGCGATGCTCCGTCAGGATGCGTTTGGCGGTGTCATAGCCCTCCTGCACCAACTCACGCACCTTGTCGTCGATCTGCTTCTGGGTCAACTCGGCATGGTTGCGACCGCCGCCGTAATTGCCGAGGAAGCTCTGTTGCTCATTGGCGTAATCGACATAGCCGAGGTCGTCGTCGAAGCCGAATTGCGTGACCATGGCGCGTGCGATCTTGGACACTTGTTGAATGTCGCTCGCCGCACCAGACGTTACGGCATCTTCGCCAAACACAAGTTCCTCGGCCACGCGACCGCCCATCGCCATGGCGATCTTGGATTTGTATTTCCGATAGCTGACCGACAACTGGTCACGCTCGGGCAGCGACAGGACCAGACCCAGCGCACGCCCACGCGGGATGATCGTGGCCTTGTGGATCGGGTCATGTTCGGGGACATGCAGACCGACCACAGCGTGACCAGCCTCGTGATAGGCGGTCAGTTTCTTCTCATCCTCGGTCATGACCATCGAGCGCCGTTCGGCCCCCATCATGACCTTGTCTTTCGCGTTCTCGAAATCTTCCATCACCACAAAACGCCGGTCCGAGCGCGCTGCCATCAGCGCGGCCTCGTTCACCAGATTGGCGAGATCCGCGCCAGAGAAGCCCGGCGTGCCGCGCGCGATGATACGCAGATCGACATTCGGACCCAGCGGCACCTTGCGGGCATGGACGCCCAGAATGCGCTCGCGGCCCTTGATGTCAGGATTGGGCACCTGCACCTGACGGTCGAAGCGGCCAGGGCGCAGCAGGGCAGGGTCAAGCACATCGGGGCGGTTGGTGGCCGCGACGATGATGATGCCCTCATTGGCCTCGAAACCGTCCATCTCGACGAGCAACTGGTTCAGTGTTTGCTCGCGCTCATCATTGCCGCCACCATAGCCCACGCCGCGCGAGCGGCCCACAGCGTCGATCTCGTCGATGAAGACGATGCAGGGCGCGTTCTTCTTGGCCTGCTCGAACATGTCGCGCACCCGGCTCGCGCCTACGCCCACGAACATCTCGACGAAATCCGAACCCGAGATGGTGAAGAAGGGCACGCCTGCTTCACCGGCAATGGCGCGTGCCAGCAGCGTCTTACCTGTCCCCGGAGGCCCGACCAGCAACGCGCCCTTTGGGATCTTACCGCCAAGGCGCGAAAATTTCTGCGGGTTGCGCAGGAATTCCACGATCTCTTCGAGTTCATCCTTGGCCTCGTCAATACCGGCGACATCGTCAAAGGTTACACGGCCATGTTTTTCAGTCAGCAGCTTCGCCTTGGACTTGCCAAAGCCCATCGCGCCACCGCGCCCGCCACCCTGCATGCGGTTCATGAAATAGATCCAGACCCCGATCAGCAGCAGGAAGGGCAGCCAGAGCAGCAGCGTGGACAGGAAGCCCGATTGCTGTTGCGGGCGGGCCTCGACCGGCACTTCGGCGGTCAGCAACCGTTCGGTCAGGCCGGTGTCATCGGGGCGGACAGTGGTATATTGCTGCCCGTCACTGCCCACGAAGATGATGTGCTCACCATCAATGGTGACCCGGCTGACCTGATTATTGTCCACACGCGTGATGAATTCCGAATAAGTCACACTGCGTGCTGAGCTGGTCGATTGTCCTGTGCTAAACATGTTGAACAACATGATCATCAACAGGAACAGCACGATCCAGAAAGCGAAATTCCGTGCGTTGCCCACGAAGGTCTCCTCTGTTCGGTCTTGTCAGGCGCGAGGTAGCCCCTGCCAATCTCAGGTCCATAAATAGCCATTATGGACAGGTATTCAATCCGAATGCACTGCCGGGTTCTGCCACAGGGGCAGAAAGATGGTGAATCGCCTGCCATCCCGGTGCAAATCCGGCCAGTGGCGCGGCAATCAGCCGCGTCTCGGCCCAGACTGCAGGGCTCGCCTCCAGCGAGCGGCGCGGCAGGTGCCAGGCGTTGCGGTCGGGGCAGTGGGCCAGGCCCTGCACGCCCAAGGCGGCGACGTGCAACCCCTCGGTCGGGTGCCCAGCAGGGGGAAGTATCGTCCAGCGCCGGTCCCAGAGCGCGCCGACAGGCGCGCTCTGCCCGGCAACGGCGTTCGCTTCTCGGGTGATGCGTAATTCCTGCGCGTTGCGGCTCATGAGGCAACCATGCAGCGTGGCGACTGGCGCTTCCAGCGCGGCCTGAAGCGCCTTCAGGCGCGGCCGATAGGTGCTCCCGGCGATCTCGCAAAGGGCGCGTGCCGCCAGCCTGTGGCACGTCTCTGCTGGCAGCGCGTCGAAAGCCGGGGCCTCAAAGACGATATCGCCATGATCGCGGCGCATGATCCGGGCCGCCGCCTGATCGGCGGCGGCGTCCAGCACCGCGCGCGCTTCCTGCATATGCGTTGCGGTCCGGGCCAGCCGCGCGCGGGTCAGGCCGAGCGCGTCCAGATGCGTCAGCATCTGGCGCGCCTTGATCCGATCGAAACCGGGGTCGTCATTGCTCGGGTCCTCGACCCAATGCACACCCCGTGCGCGCAACCAGCCGCGCAACTCGGCGCGCGTGAAACCCAGTAGCGGGCGCACCCACAGCACGCCATGCGCTTCGGAGTGCGCGGCCATCCCGGCCAGCCCGTCCACTCCCGAGCCGCGCGCGAGCCGCATCAATACCGTCTCGGCCTGATCATCCTGCGTGTGACCCAACAGAACCGCGCCAAGTCCCTCAGCGCGCGCCCAGTCCGCGAGCAGCATTCGGCGCACGGAGCGCGCCGCCTCCTGCAGATTGCCACGCCCATCCCAGCCCTGCCATTGCAACACCCGATGCGGCAGGCCAAGCGCGCGCGCAGCGCGCGCCACCGAAAGGGCTTCCTCCCCCGACTCCGGGCGCAGCCCATGGTCAATTGTCGCGACCTTCAACTCACGCCCCTGCGCCCAATCGGCGGCCAGATGCATCAGCGCCGTCGAGTCGCTGCCGCCCGAGACAGCCAGACCCAGCCCCGCCCCAGCATTGGCTGGGCAAAACCCTGCCAAGACGGAGCCAAAGCGGGCCTCGATGCTCATGGGCAGGCAATACGCGCGCGGGCCTCCTCGGCCTCGCGTGCCTCATCGCTGGCTGGGAAGCGTGTGCGCAATTCATCGAACATCACGCAGGCTTCCTCGCGTTGCTCAAGCCGGGCGAGACTGTCGCCCAGAGCAAGCAGTGCGGGGGGCGCATCGCTGCCTTCCGGATCGGCCAGATAGAGGTTGAGATAGGTGCGCGCCGCGTCCGCCTCGGCTCCACGTGCCCGGTGCGCGGCCCCGAGCATCAGGCTCGCCTCACCCCCCAGCGGGCTGCCGGGATAGAATTCGAGGAATTGCTGCAGCGCCTGCGCGGCACCCTCGTGATCGCCCTCATCGACAATTGCGCGGGCCGCATCAAAGGCCGCACGCTCACCGGCGGCGAGTTCGGGGGTGGTGGCCTCCGTGTCAGGGCTCTCACCGCCTAGCGGGCGCGGCGGGGGCAGGGCCGAGGTATCGCCGCCTTCAAGCTCGGTCAGACGGAACTCCAGATCGCCCAGCCGGTTGCTAGCCTCGTCGATTGCCCGGCGGATACGGAATTCCAACTCTTCGGTACGCCCTGTCAGCCGCGCGAGTTCCTCGCGAATGCGCTCGACCCGGTCGATCAGGCTGCCATCGAAGCCTGGCTGGCTCGCGGCCTCGCCCGAGGACAATTCCCGCGCCAGATCGGCCACCATGGCACTCAGCGCTGAAAGTTCCGAGCGCAACTCGGCCACAGTGTCGGCCTGCGCCGCAGGCGCGGCCAGCAGGGCCGCGCCGAGAAGGGCCGCGCGCAGCTTCCGCATCAGCTTGTCCGCCCACCCGAGACGACCGTCACCGCGCGGCGGTTGACATCCCAGCAGCGCTGTTCGGGGCAGGCCTCGACCGGGCGTTCCTTGCCGTAACTCACCGTGCGCATCCGGTTGGCGCTGATGCCCTGCGAGATTAGATATTGCATCGTGGCATTGGCGCGGCGTTCACCGAGGCTCACGTTATATTCGCGCGTCCCGCGCTCATCGGCATGGCCCTCGATCACAATCGCGAATTGCGGGTTCGCGGTCAGCCAGCGGGCTTGTGCGTTCAGCGTCGCGCGGCCCTCCTCGCTCAGCGACGAACTGTCGGTGGTAAAGAACACCCTGTCGCCGATGCGTTGCTGGAAATGCGCGATGGAATTGGGGTCATTCGGGTCGCCCAGCATCCCGGTCTGGATGTTGCCATCGTTGAAGCCGCCGCCGAAGCCGTCCGCCCCGCCACCGCCGAAATCGCCACCCGGACGCGGGTTGTTGCAGGCGGCGAGAGCGAGGGCTGCGACCAGAAGCAGGGATTTGCTCGTCAAACTCATATGTCTGTTCCTCAGGATGTGTGTTTTTAGGTTGTTATGGGTCTGTGTCAGGGGCGGAGAGGGCCCCAGGCCGGGTCGGAGGCCGGCCCCGGTGTTGGAATGCGGCGCAGGTTGCGCCCCGAGATGTCCACCGAGAAGAGCGCCGGATCACCGCCCTGTGCCTCGCGCGTGAACATTATGACGCGGCCATTTGGCGCCCAGGTCGGTCCCTCGTCAAGGAACGAGGCCGTGAGCAGCCGCTCTTCCGAGCCATCCGTGCGCATCACGCCGATATGGAATCGCCCGGCATGCGATTTGGTAAAGGCAATGAGATCACCGCGGGGCGACCAGACCGGCGTCGAATAGCGGCCAGACCCAAAACTGATCCGCCGCGCCTCGCCTCCTCCAGCAGGCATGACATAGATCTGCGATGTGCCCGAGCGGTCGGATTCAAACGTGATGAAGCGCCCGTCGGGCGAGAAGCTGGGAGAGGTCGCGATCGAGGGCAAGGCGGTTAGTTGCAGCATCTGCCCCGAACCGAGGTCGAGCCGGTAGAGATCGGTATTGCCGCCGCGCGCCGCCGAGAAGACGAGCGAGCGCCCATCGGGCGAGAAGCGTGGCGAGAAGGTCATGGCACCGGGAATATTGCCCACAAGCTGGCGCTGGCCGCTGGCGAGATTCGTCAATGCGATGCGCGGGCTGCCGGTCTCATAGGTGGTGTAGACGGCCTGATCGCCGGCAGGCGAGACCCGTGGCGCGATGACCAGCGACCGACCGTCGGTCAGCATCTGCACATTCTCGCCATCCTGATCCATGATCGCGAGCCGCTTGGTGCGATTGCCCCGTGGTCCACTCTCGCTGATGAAGACCACGCGGCTGTCGAAATAGCCGGTTTCGCCCGTGATGCGGCTATATACAGAATCCGAGACCTTGTGCGCCATGCGCCGCCAGTTGTCGGTCGAACCTGCGAATTGCATGCCCTGGCCCATCTGCTGGCCCGAAAGCACATCGAAAAGGCGGAATTTCACTGTCATGCGGTTGCCCGAGACCTCGACTGCGCCAGTGATCAGCGCCTGCACATTGATTGCGCGCCAGTCGCTGAAGCTGACAGAGGCATCGAAACTCGTGACCCGTGCGATATGCGCCGAGCGCGGGACCTCGCGAAAGAGGCCGGTATTGGTCAGATTGGCCGCGACCACCCGTGCCAGCGCATCGCTATATTGGCTGCCCGCGCTGTTTTCGGGCACGAAAGCCGGCATCGCAAAGGGCATCGGCTCGATCACGCCTTCGGTGATCTGGAGCCGCAGCGGTTGCGCCATCGCCGGGGTGTGGGCCGCGACAAATGCGAGCAGGACAGACAGGAGCAGGAAAAGCCGGGTCATCTGAGCCTCATGCCTTCGGGGTTGAATGTAATCTCGATATCACGCCATGCCTCATATTTCTCGGGGGGCAAGCCATAACCGTCGCCTTCGCAGCGGATAATCGCCCGGCGCGCGGCGTCGAATGCCTGCTGAACGGCGGGTTCCGACCCGCCCGAGGCCGAAACAATACGGATCGAGCCCTGTTCGTGACGCGCCGAGGGAGTCATCGAGAAACCCACCGTGACCGTCACCTGCTGCGCATCGCTCGAGAGCACGCCGACATTCCAGCATTGCTGGATCGCAAGGCGCAGCGAATCCGCCTCAGAGGCTGAAAGCGTCGAGGATGTGCCGGGCTGTGGGCTGGTGGCCGGGCTGTCGGCCAGTGCCTCGGCCAGTGCCTGCGCGATGGCGTCCTCCGCAGCGCCTGGCGCGGGCGGGCTTTCGGGGGCAGTGGCTGGCTCCGGCGTGGGTGCTGGCGCAGGTTCTGGTGCCGGGGCCGCAGCGAGTTCGGTCTCGGCGGGCGGGCTGGGGCGTTCCGGGCGCGTGCGCGGGCGCTGGCTGATCTCGGGGGCCATGGCTGCACGCTCGGTCGCGCTGTCATCGGTCTCGGTCGCTTCGGTCACGATCTCGGTGGTGGCCTCGGGCGGGGCGGTCTCGACCTGCTCGGGCAGGTCGATCTCGGGTTCGGCTTCAACCTCTGGCTCGGGCTCGGCGGGCGGAGCAGCGGCGATATCGACCTCTGCAGTATCGGGCGGCGCTTCGGTTGGGGTCGGTGCCACGCGGTCCACCGGGCGCGGACGTGGGCGGACACTCGCGCCGGGGGCAGGCAGGGGCGAGAACACGACCCCGGTCGAGGGCGCGGCTGGTGCGGGCTCAGGCTCGGGTTCCGGCTGTGGCGCAGCTTGCGGCTCCGGCTGGACGGGCTCGGGCGCGCGAATCTCCGGCTCGGGTTCGGGCTCAGTTGCCGGGGCGAGATCGGGTTGCGGCTCCGGCTCTGGGGGTGGATCAGGCGGTGGCGGTGGCGCGCTACCCGGTGACGTCAGCGCGGCGAATTCCTCCGCCGAGATCAGCGAGACATCGGTCACCGGCACGCGCGGCGCCGAGTCGGGCACCTGAAACAGATCAAACACCATCACCCAGACGATCAGGCCGATATGTGCCACACCCGAGACGCGCTGTCCCGTGTTCATTCGTCCCCAAAGATCGCGGGCCACCCCCATTACCTGGTTCTATCCCCACTTCGCTTACTCGGACGTGCCGTCGAAACGCGGCCCGCCCTGATCGGTCACCAGACCGATATTGTTGAAGCCTCCGGAATTCAGCGCCCCCATGACCTGCACCACGCGCTCATAGGGAATGGTGCCATCCGCGCGCAGGAACACCTTGTTGTCGCGCCGCTCGGCCGCGATGGCCCGCAGTTGCGGAATAAGCTGGGATAGCTCTACCTCCGAGGTCATGATAATCACGCTGCCATCTGCGGTCAGGGTCACGGCCAGCGGCTCTTCCTGTTCGGCAGGCAGGGCGGCCGCCGAAGTGCGCGGCAGTTCCACGGGCACACCTACAGTGAGCATCGGTGCAGCGACCATGAAGATGATCAGCAACACCAGCATCACATCCACCACGGGTGTAATGTTGATCTCGGTCATCCGCCCCTTGCGACGGCGCCGCGCGCCGCGTTCTGCGCCCCGTCTTGTGACATCTCCGCCCATATTCAGGCCGCATCCAGCTGACGCGACAGGATCGTGTTGAATTCATCCGCAAAGGCCTCGAAGCCCGAGATGATCTCATCCGATTCCTCGGTCAGTTTATTGTAGAAAATTGTCGCGGGAATGGCGGCAATCAGGCCCAGACCCGTGGACAGGAGCGCTTCGGCGATCCCCGGGGCGATTACGGCCAGATTGGTGGATTGCGCGAGTGCGATCTGTTCAAATGCGGTCTTGATGCCCCAGATCGTGCCGAACAGACCCACGAAGGGCGCGGCAGAAGAGGTCGAGGCCAGAAAGGTCAGCCCCGAGGTCAGGTCGCGAGATTCCTTGTTGATCGCCACATCCATCGACCGGTCGATCCGCGCCACGGCGCCCGGGATCAGCATCCCATCAGGCCGATGCGAGCGGCGCCATTCTGTCATGCCTGCGGCAAAGACGCGTTGCGGTGAGGTCGCGGGCGCGGGGCCGATCTGGTCATAGAGCTCATCGAGCGGCTCACCCGACCAGAAGGAGGCCTCGAAATCCTCAACCTCGGCGCGGGCACGGCGATAGACGAGGTGCTTCTGGATAATGATCGCCCATGACCAGAAGGACGCCACGATCAGCATGATCATCACCAGTTGCACAGTCAGCGTTGCGCGCGCAAAAAGCGCCAGCAGAGAGAAGTCAATCTCCTGCGTCGTCGTCAGGGTCGTCGGGTCCATGGTCCTGCTCTCATTGGGCCGCGTCTTCGTGGCGGCATTGCGCGCGATCATACCGCAACGCAAGCGGCTTACCAACACAAGCGTGTTATACTTGTGGTTTATCTACCGCTTAGGTGGTGGTTTCCGCCGATATGCGCGAGAAGCGCGCGCGGCAGCGGCTGGGGACGGCCTGTCTCGCCAAGGCAGACCAGCGTGACCTCGGCCTTGAACAGGCATTTGCTCTCGCGCAGCACCTGCTGGCGCAGGATGAGTCGCGCGCCGGAATGCGACAGATACTCGGTCGTCACATCCAGCAGATCGTCGAAATGCGCGGGCGCGCGGTAATCCGCCACCACCCGGCGCACGGCAAAGGCTCCATCGCCCGCCGCCTTCATCGCGGCCTGATCCAGCCCCAGCGCCCGCACCCATTCACTGCGCCCGCGCTCGATGAATTTCAGGTAATTGGCGTAATAGACGATGCCCGCGAGGTCGGTATCCTCGTAATAGACGCGGATCTGGTGGGTATAGGTCACTGCACCCCTCCCATCCGCGCCGC
The DNA here is from genome assembly GCA_007694945.1 of Paracoccaceae bacterium. Taxonomy (GTDB): domain Bacteria; phylum Pseudomonadota; class Alphaproteobacteria; order Rhodobacterales; family Rhodobacteraceae; genus Roseinatronobacter. The sequence goes on from REER01000062.1 coordinate 32,030, forward strand.
CAGTCTTAACGCATGGGCCGGGTCATTCGCCACCGCAGGCAGCACCGGGTCATAGGCCGCGCGGATCAGTGCGCCGATTTCAGGGCGCAGGATGGTGGTGCCATCGGCCACGGCCAGCGCCGAGCGGTCGGTGAAGGCGGTGTCGGACCACAAGAGGATCACCTGCACGGCCTGAGACAGCGCCAGTGTCTCGGCAGGCACATCGACCAGCGTGTCATCCATTCGCACGAACACGAAAGCCGCCTTGATGGCATTGGCCTCGTCGAAGCGGAACACCCGATACTGGTTGGCATCCGCCGCCTGCAGCCGCGTCACCAGCGGCTCCAGATCCTCGATCAGCCGGTCCAGCCCCGGCACCTCCAAGAGCTCGCCCCAGTCGCGGAAGAAGAACACCATCAGGTTCGCGCCCAGCTCCGGGTCAGTTTCGGCCATCTTGTGACCGGCAAGCGTCACAACCGCCTCGATCGCGCCTTTCAGCGTGGCGAGCGTCTCGGCCTCGACGCCAAAGACCACGGGCACGATCGGTCGACCCCAGCGCGCGCAGAGGAACTGACCGTCAGAGCGGACGAAATACCGGGCAATCTCATCGCTTTGCATACCGCCTTGCATAGGGGAGCGATGCAGAGGGCGCAAGCAGCCCACAGCTTTGTCACAATCGCGTGACAGCGCGATCAGACTTGCGTATAGCCTGCGCGACTTCGCAGGTCATGGAGATGCCATGAGGCGCGCCCGAATCGTTCTCGCGCTGGTGCTGCTGCTGCCGCAGCCAGTTGCCGCGCAATTGCGTGCCGCTGATGGTCTGGCGGCACTGGAGGCGGGCGATATCGACGGCGCGCGCGCGATCTGGGAGCCGCTGGCCGAACGCGGGGATCTGCTGTCGCAATATAACCTCGGAGTGCTGGAACTGGAACGTGACCCGGAGGCCGCGCGGGCGCTCTTTGCTGCAGCGGCGGAACAAGGGCACCTGCTGGCACAACGCGCGCTGGCCGATCTGGCGCTGGAGGCAGGCGACTGGGCGCGGGCGCGGCGCTGGTTGCGGGCCGTGGCGCAGGCGGGCGATGCACAGGCGCAGATGGCGCTGGCGATGATGCTCGATCAGGGGCTGGGCGGGCCTGCGAACGCGACCGGGGCCGCGCTCTGGTATGGACACGCGGCAGAGGAGGGGGTGGCCGAGGCGGCTTTTGCCTTGGGCACGCTACGGCTGGAGGCAGGCGATGAGGCGGGCGCGGCCAAGGCCTTCGCGCAGGCGGCCGAGGCGGGCCATATTCCGGCGCAGCATAATCTTGCGCTGGCCTATGCGCAGGGCCGGGGCGTGGCGCAGGACCCGGAGATTGCGCGCGCGCTCTATTTTCAGGCCGCACAATCGGGTCACGCGGCCGCGATGCATAATCTCGCGCTTATGCAGGCGCGCGGGCAGGGCGGCGCGCAGAGCTTTACCCGCGCGCTGGCCTGGGCGCTGAATGCCCGCGATGCGGGTCATGCGCAGGCCGAGGCGCTGGTGGAGGCACTGAGCGAGGTGATGCGCGCTGAGGCGATCGCCGAGGCCGAGGCCCTCGCCGGGCAGTGCCTGATCGGCGCGGTTTGCGAATAAGGGTTGCGGACGCGGGCTCTTTGCGGCGATATGTTTAGCGAAACATATTTGGGAGGCGCATCTTGGCTTTCGTCCGCAGCACGATCCTGTCCGGCCTGACGGCGCTCTCACTCATTGCGGCCCCGCTCCGCGCGGGGGCGGCGGATCAGGTCACTGTTTTCGCGGCCGCCGCGCTGACCAATGCGCTCGATGCTGTGGCGGAACGCTGGCAGGCCGAGACTGGCCACCGTGTGTTGATGTCCTATGCCGGATCCTCGGCACTGGCGCGGCAGATAGAGGGCGGCGCCCCGGCGGATATCTTCATCTCGGCCAGTGTGGACTGGATGGACGCGCTCGACGTCTCGGGCGACCTGCGCGCGGGCACGCGGCGCGATATCCTCGGCACCCGGCTGGTGCTGATCGCGCATGGACAAGGGGCGGATGCGGTGAGCCTGGACGAAAGCCTTGACCTGCTCGCGATGCTCGATGGGGGCAAGCTGTCGATGTCGCTGGTCGATGCGGTTCCGTCGGGGGTCTATGGCAGGGCTGCCCTCGAGTCGCTGGGGCTGTGGGAGGCGGTCGCACCGCAGGTGGTGCAATCATACAATGTGCGCTCGGCGCTGGCCTTTGTCGCGATGGGCGAGGCGCCCCTGGGCATCGTCTATGCCACCGATGCGGTTGTGGAGGATAATGTGAGCGTCATCGGCACTTTTCCCGAGACAAGCCATCCGCCGATCATCCTGCCCGCCGCCATCACCGCGCAATCCCGAAGCCCGGTGGCAGAGGCGTTTCTCGATTTCATGAATTCCGAGCCTGCCCGCGAAATCTGGGCCGATCACGGCTTCGAGCTGATCGAGTGATGGCGGAATTTCTGACAGGCTGGCTGGGTCCGGCGGAATGGGCAGCCGTGCGGCTTTCGGCGCGGGTGGCGCTCTGGGCGACGGTGGTCAGCCTGCCGCTGGGCATTGTCACAGCCCATGTGCTGGCGCGATACGAGTTTCCGGGCAAGCAGATCCTGAACGGTCTGGTGCATCTGCCCCTGATCCTACCGCCGGTGGTGACAGGATATCTGCTGCTGGTGCTGCTGGGGCGGCAAGGGCCTGTGGGCCAGTTTCTGGACCAATGGTTCGGCATCACGGTCGCCTTTCGCTGGACAGGTGCGGCCGTGGCCGCCGGGGTGATGGCCTTTCCGCTGATGGTGCGCGCGATCCGGCTGGCCATCGAGGCAGTGGATCCCAAGCTCGAACAGGCCGCGGGTACGCTGGGGGCCTCGCGCCTCTGGGTGTTTCTGACCGTGACCCTGCCGCTGATCCTGCCGGGCATCATCGCCGGGGCGATTCTGGCCTTTGCCAAGGCGATCGGCGAATTCGGCGCCACGATCACCTTTGTTTCGAATATTCCGGGCCAGACCCAGACCATGCCGCTGGCGATCTATGCCTTTCTGCAGGTACCGGGGGGGCAGGATTCGGCGATGCGGTTGGTGATCGTGGCGATCATCATCGCCATGGGTGCGCTGTTGTTGTCCGAATTCGTGGCGCGGCGGGTCGCGCGCAAGGTGGGCGGGCTATGAGCCTCGCGCTGCAGGTCCGGCACCAGCTCGGAGAGTTCGCGCTGGATGTCGATGTCACGGCGCCACCGGGGGTCACGGTCCTTTTCGGCCCCTCCGGCTCGGGCAAGACGACGCTGGTCAATGCCGTGGCCGGGCTGCTGCGCCCCGATCAGGGGCGGATAGCGGCGGGCGACTGGGTGCTGCTTGACACGGCGACACGGCGCTGGTTGCCACCACACAAGCGCCGTCTTGGCTATATCTTTCAGGAAGCGCGGCTGTTTCCGCATATGAGCGTGCGCCAGAACCTGCTCTATGGCCGCTGGTTCGCGCCGCGCGATGCGCGCGGCGAGAGCCTGGAGCGGGTGGTGGATCTGCTGGGCATCGGCCATCTGCTGACCCGCCGCCCCGGCGCGCTCTCGGGCGGTGAAAAACAGCGCGTGGCCATTGGCCGCGCGCTGCTGGCCGGGCCAAGGCTCATTCTGGCCGATGAGCCGCTGGCCGCGCTTGACGAGGCCCGCAAGGCCGAGATCCTGCCCTATTTTGAGCGCCTGCGCGACGAGGTCTCGGTGCCGATCCTCTATGTCAGCCATTCCTCGGCCGAAGTGGCGCGGCTGGCCACGACCGTGATTGCGCTGCGCGAGGGGCGGGTCGCGGCAATGGGGCCTCCGCCGCAGGTGCTGGCAGATGCGAGCGTTGTCGGGGTGCGCGAAGTGGCTTCGGTGCTGCGGGCGCGTGTCGTCGCTCATCACGCTGATGGGCTGAGCGAACTTGCGACGGCGGCAGGGGTGCTGCATCTGCCGCGCGTGGCCGAGCCGGTGGGCGCGCGTATCCGGGTGCGCATCATGGGCCACGAAGTTATCCTTGCGCGCCAGCCGCCTGTGGGGCTTTCTGCGCTTAATATTCTGCGCGGGACCATCGCCGAGATTCAACCGGGCAAGGGTCCGGCCGCGCGGGTGGTGCTGGCGGTCGGGGAGGAACGCCTGACCGCGAGGGTAACACGCCGCGCAGTGCAGGCGCTGGGGCTGGAGCCCGGCCAGACTTGCCATGCCATCCTTAAAGCAGTCGCCGTCGCGCCCGAAGATGTGGGCCGGGGGCGTTGGTTTGAGACCGTCGAATAATCGGCTTTGAAAGCTGGGCTGTGCCCGGCGCGTCAGCCCTCGCCGGGGTATTCCCTGAGCATGTCCCGTATCGCCCCGATCCGCTCGGCGCCGGCCTCGGCCATGATCGCCTCGAGCGCGCGGTAATGCGCCAGCACCTCTTGCCCAGCATCGGTTAGCCGTGCGCCGCCCTGCTTCGCCCCGCCACGGCTGGAGGCAACCAGCGGCGCACGGAAGGCTGCGTTCATTTCTTCCACCAGCATCCATGCGCGCTTGTAGCTCATCGCCATCTGGCGCCCGGCCGCCGCGATCGAGCCCGTGTCGCGGATGGCCTCAAGCAGATCGGCCTTGCCCGGTCCCAGCATGGCATCATCCCCGAACACGATGCGAATGCGCAGGCTGGGATTGCTGGTCCGCGAGGGCGTGGTCTCTGTCATGTGCGTGACTATGCCAAACTGCGTTTGAAAAGCGCAATATGCATCGTAACGGGCAGTTTGGGCGGGGCTTTGCCGCGGCGCGAAGCGTGACGCGCGTTGAAGGTGCCGCCCGATGACCTTGATCCCGGGTTTTCTCAGGGGTAGACAGAGTGCAAAGCAACAACGCGTGACGCCGCTGAAAAAGGCAATAGGACATTTTGGCATATACAAGAAATTGCGAAAACGTGATGACTTGAGTCCTATCGGATTCACCTCCGCTACCTTTGTGTTCTGCCATCCCGGCCTGTTGCAGAAATACAAGGGCACGGTGCGCGGCACGACATGCCCTTTCTTTTGCCGCATTGCAGAATATGCTCTGAGATGTCCTCACATGAACTGGCGAAGCCGCGCATGCCCCCGATAGCCGATCACCCGGACCGCTATGCCTTGGTCAATGAGTTGCACGCGCGGCCCGCGGCGCAGATCCCGGTGCCCAGCGTAGCGACCTTTATTGCCATCAAGCCCGAACAGAACGCCGCGCAGCGTTCACGTGCAGCGGATCGGTCGCATCTGCTTGACCTGCTCGACCGGCATGGCGCAACGCACCCGCCACCCGATGCGACCCATCACACCGCCGAAGTCGGCCGCCATCGCCTGAAATGGGAGAGCCACACCGAATTCGTGACCTACATGGCTTACGAGCAGGGCTCGGGGTCGCGCGCTTTCGACCCGGCGGCCTTTGATGTCTTCCCCGATGACTGGCAAAGTGCGGCGACGGGCAAGCGGTTGACCTCGATCCTGTTCCAGATCGAGACACTGACCGAAGATGCGCAGGCGATCACCGAAAAGCTGTTCGAATGGTTCGTCCCCGAGGCGCTGGCCGCCGTCTATGTGCTGGACGGATCGGCCCTGATCGCGAGTGATTTCCGGATTGATCGGGCAGGCCATATCCGAATGGCCGTTTTCGTGCGCCCCGATACGGGCGGGCGGCGCGTGGGGCGGATCGTGCAGCGGCTGTGCGAGATCGAGACCTACAAGACCATCTCTATGCTGGGCCTGATGCGTGTGCGCGGGATGTCACCGCAGATGGGGGCGCTGGACGAGAAGCTCTCGGAACTCACCCGCCAGATGAAAGAGCCCGGCTCGCGATCGGAAGAGACGCTCGAAGATCTGCTGCGCATCTCTTCGGAACTCGAGAACATGATGGTCGAAAGCTCGTTCCGGTTCGGGGCGACCGGGGCCTATGAGGCACTGGTGCATCAGCGCATCAAAGTGCTGCGCGAGGAGCGCTTCCACAATCGCCAGACCCTGAGCGAATTCATGACCCGCCGCTATGACCCGGCCATGCGAACCGTCAAATCAACCGAGGCGCGGCTGGCGAAAATGGCCGAACGCGCGATGCGCGCAGGGCAGCTTCTGGGCACGCGGGTGGATGTGGAGCGTTCGGCGCAGAATCAGAAACTCCTGGAAAGCATGGACCGCCGCGCCGATCTGCAATTGCGGCTGCAAAACACTGTCGAGGGGCTCTCAGTGGTCGCAATCAGCTATTACGCGGTCAATCTCGCCAGCTATGTCGTGATGCCTGTGGCCGAGCCGATGGGCGTCACACGTACTGTGGCGATGGCCGTGCTGGCGCCGGTTGTGGTGCTTGGGGTCTGGGCGATGGTGCGACATATCCGCAAACGGCATTTCTGAGCGATTATGCTGCCCGCTCAGCGGTGAATTGCAGCCGCGCCAGCCGTGCATAAAGCCCGCCCTGCGCCACCAACTCGTCATGCGTGCCGGTGGCGATGATCCGACCCTCGTCAAACACGATGATCCGGCTGGCCTGCTTCACAGTTGCGAGCCGGTGCGCGATCACGATCATCGTGCGCCCGTCCGAGAGATGGTCCATAGCGTCCTGCACTGCGGCCTCGGATTCGGCATCGAGCGCGCTGGTCGCCTCGTCCAGCAGCAGGATCGGTGCATCGCGCAGGATCGCGCGGGCAATCGCGACGCGTTGTTTCTGCCCGCCCGAGAGCAGCACTCCACGCTCTCCAAGCTCCGTGGCATAACCATCGGGCAGCTTGCGCAGGAAATCATCGGCGGCGGCCGCTTTCGCAGCGGCAATGACCTCCGAATCCGAGGCGCCCGGCCGCCCGAAGCGGATATTCTCCATCGCTGATGTCGCGAATATGGCCGGATCCTGCGGGACCAGCGCAATAGCTTGCCGAAACCCGTCACGTCGCATCTCGCGCAGATCGACCCCGTCGATGCGCACGGCCCCCGCATCGGGGTCATAATGACGCATCAGCAATTGCAGGATGGTCGTCTTGCCCGCGCCCGAGGGGCCGACCAGCGCCACGGTCTCGCCCGGTGCAATGCGAAGGCTGACGCCTTCGAGCGCTTTTTGGCCCGGGCGCGTCGGATAGGCAAAGCGGACCTGATCGAAGCGCACCTCGCCGCGTGTGGGCCGGGGCAGGGCGCGCGGAGTGAGCGGGTCCTTGACCGAGTCCTCATCATGCAGCAATTCGACCAGCCGCTCGGTCGCCCCGGCCGCGCGCTGCAATTCGGACCAGATCTCGGACAATGCCCCGACCGAGCCCGCCACGATCACGGCATAGATCACGAATTGCGCGAGTTCCCCCGGTGTCATCACGCCAGCCGCGACATCGCGCGCGCCGACCCAGAGCGTGCCAAGAATGCCGGCGAAAACCAGAAAGATCACGATCACGGTCAGCAGTGCGCGGGTAAAGATACGCCGCTTGGCCACGTCGAAACTGGTTTCGGTCACACGGTCAAAGGCCGCGCGCGAGGCGGCTTCATGCGTGTTGGCCTGTACCGTCTGCACGGAGGTCAATGCCTCGGAGGCATTCCCTGAGGAGGCTGCGATCCAGTCCTGATTCTCGCGGCTCAGTCGGCGCAATTTGCGACCCATCACCACGATGGGCACGATGATCACCGGCACCATGAGGAGTACGAAGCCCATCAATCTGCCCGAGGTTAGCCCCAACAGGATGAGCCCGCCTATCAGCATCAGTGCATTGCGCAATGCAATCGAGACCGAAGAGCCGATAACAGACTGAATCAGTGTCGTGTCGGTGGTCAGCCGCGAGAGCACCTCGCCGGTCATGATACGCTCGTAGAAGGCGGGCGATCGGTCGATGACCTTGGCAAACAGCGCCTTGCGGATATCGGCCACGATGCGCTCGCCCAGCCGCGTGACGAAATAATAGCGCAGCCCGGTGCCGAGCGCGAGCAGCGCAGCAAGGGCGAAAGCGCCGCCGAAATACTGGTTCATCAGCGCCAGTTCGCGCGCTTCGAACCCATCGACCACACGACGCACGGCCAGCGGCAATGCCAGCGTGATAGCTGCCGTCGCAATCAGCGTGAGCAGCGCAACCGCAAGCATGCCGCGATAAGGCTGCATGAAGGGCCACAGGCCGCGCAGGGCACCAAGGTTCTTCGATTTAGCGCGGTCATCGCGCGCGGCGCTGGTGTCGGTCATGCAGTCTGGCTCTTGCGGCTTCCACCCCGGTTTAGGTCACAGGCCGTCACGGGGCAAGCCCCGACCCAGTTACTGCGACTTTGCCTGCAACGACACCGAAACTGGTTAGATCGGACAAAAGTTTAGCGCATGAGCGAAAGAAGCACATTCATAATCATAAATTTCAGAAGAATATGAGCTAATTGACTGTCTATCGCAGCAACGCGGCACTTCTCGGGGGCTTCTGAACCGCCACGCACTCCCGATTGCGGGCGATTGATACACATGGGCGATGCCCCCAGAGGGTCTGGGTTATCACGCCGCCTTGGTCATCTTCATGAAGGTGAACAGCCCCAGCGCCGTGAGCGGTGTCTCTTCGACGACGTGCAATTCGCGAACGCCCAGCACCTTTTCCTTCGGGAAATTCGAGTGCCAGCCGATCCAGTCCGCAAGCGGTGCGAATTTGCGCTCGAACCAGGCGAGCCAGCCTTCCTCGCGGGCAAAGTGATTGACCAGCAAAATCTGCCCGCCTGGGCGACAGACCCGCGCCATTTCTGCCATCACCTGTTCGGGATCGGGCACGACCGAGATCAGATGCATGGCGACAACCGTGTCGAAACTCGAATCGGGAAAATCAAGCTTGCGCGCATCCATCTGGCGCAATTCCTTGACATGGCTCAGCTTCTCCTCGCCGACCTTGGCGCGGGCGCGCTCGAGCATGTCTTCGGAGAAATCGATGCCGGTCACTTCGAGTTCTGGGGCGTAGAAGGGCAGCGCGAGCCCAGTGCCAACACCGACCTCGAGCACGTGACCACCGGTCTGGTTGGCCACCTGCGTCGCGTGGCGCCGTCCGGCATGGGTGATGCGCCCGAAGGTCATGTCATAGATCGGCGCCCAGCGACGGTAGCTCGAAGTTATGGAGTCGGGTTTCACGTTTCGGCCTCACTCTGGGTATCCATACCCCAGTGAGTTTTTATTGAGCGCGGGTCAATAAAAACCAGCGCGTTCGGACGATAAATTTCCGTGAGGCCTGCGAGAAAGGCAGAAGCGTCTACATTGAGAAGCTGATCCCGCAACCGCAGCTTGAACTGGCGTTGGGGTTCTCGATCACGAAACGCGCGCCGATCAGCTCATCCGAGAAATCGATTACCGCATTCTCCAGAAACGGCAGCGAGACCGGGTCGATCAGCACTTTCAATCCGTCCTTCTCCAGCACCAGGTCATCTGATGCGGGCTGGTCGAAGCGGATATCATACTGAAACCCCGAGCAGCCGCCGCCATCGACAGCGACACGCAATGCCTTGACCTCACCGCTGTCTTCGGCGATTTCGGCCAGACGTTGATAGGCGCGCTCGCTGACGCGCGGGGGCAGAGAAAGGGACATTGGGCAGGGGCCTTATTTCCGAGTTCTTTGCTCTGATATAGACTCCGAGGCAGGTTTCGGCAAGATGGTGGGAGAGACGATGCTCAAACCCTATGCAACCCAGCCCGAGCAGTCGCGCGGGCGGCTGCATCCGGAAGCGGTCAGCACGTTTCGCACGCCGTTTCAGCGTGACCGTGACCGGATCATACATTCCTCGGCTTTTCGGCGGCTCAAGCACAAGACGCAGGTCTTTATCGAGCATGAGGGCGATTACTACCGCACGCGGCTGACGCATAGCATCGAAGTGGCGCAGGTGGCGCGGACATTGGCGGGGGCACTGGGGCTGAATTCGGATCTGGCCGAGGCGATTGCGCTGGCGCATGATCTGGGCCATCCGCCTTTCGGGCATACGGGTGAAGATGCGCTCGAGGCGCTGATGGCAGCCTTCGGGGGCTTTGACCATAACGCGCAGGCGCTGCGAATCGTGACCGCGCTGGAACGCCATTACGCCGATTTTGACGGGCTCAACCTGACCTGGGAGACGCTGGAGGGGATCGCCAAGCATAATGGCCCTGTGACCGACGCCTCAGGCGCCCCGCTGAAGGGTGAGGCGCTGCCCTATGCGCTGGCAGAGTGCAATGCCGCCTTCGATCTGGAACTCGCAGGCTATGCCAGCGCCGAAGCGCAGGTGGCTGCGATTGCCGATGACATCGCCTATAACCACCATGATTTGCATGACGGGCTGCGCTCGGGGCTGTTCACTGAGGCCGATCTGATGGAACTGCCCATCACGGGGCCGGCCTTTGAAGAGGTGGACCGGCTCTATCCAGGGCTAGAGCCGATGCGGCGGCGGCATGAGGCATTGCGAAGGGTCTTTGGCGTGATGGTCGAGGATGTGCTCTTGGTGGCAGGCACGCGGCTGGGGCCAGCGACCCTGAGTTCGGCACAGGATATCCGGGATTTGCGGCTGAAGATCATCCGCTTTTCCGACCGGCTGTTTCGCGAATTGAAGGTGATCCGGCAGTTCCTGTTCACGCGCATGTACCGCGCGCCGTCGGTGGTGGCGATGCGGGCGCGCGTGACCGAGGTGGTGCAGGATCTGTTTCCGCTTTTCATGGCGCAGCCCGAATTGATGCCACCCGAGTGGCGCCGTGATGTCGCGGCGGCGACGGGCGACACCGCCCTGGCACGGATTGTCGCGGATTATGTCTCGGGCATGACGGATCGGTTTGCCTTGCAGGAGCACGCACGGCTGGTCATGGGGGAGGGGGGACGCCACGCGCCTCCCATCGAAGGGGGCTCGGGGCGGCGCTGACGCGCGGATGCTTTTTCGGAAGCGGGCCGTGCCGCGGGCGAAGCAGGGGCGCTGCCCCTCTTTGGCCTGCGGCCAAATTCACCCCGGAGTATTTCGGGCAAGAAATTGATAGGAGAGTTGAGAATGACAGATACATCTTCGCTGGTCCGCCGCACGCCGTGGCCGGAAAGCGCCTCGCGCCCGGTTGGCACACCGATTCAGCCTTCGGTCGTTTATTCCTCGCCCGATCCGGATACGCTGGATGCACAATATGACGGGCAGGTTGCAGGCTATACCTATGCCCGCGAGGGGCACCCCAACGCCGATGTGCTGGCGCGCAAGATCGACGCGATGGAGGGCGCAGAGGGCGGGATCGTTCTGGGCTCGGGCATGGCGGCGGTGACGGCAGTGCTTATGGGAGTCTGCAAGGCGGGCGATCATGTGCTGGGGGGCGATCAACTTTACGGGCGCTCGCTGCGGCTTATGCGCGAGGATTTGCCGCGCTTTGGCGTTGCGACTTCGGTTGCCGATCCGACCGATGCGGCGGCATTCGAGGCCGCCATCCGGCCCGAGACGCGGCTGATATTGCTGGAAGTGGTCTCGAACCCGACCTTGCGGGTGGCTGATATTGCCGGCATCGCGGCGCTGGCCAAAGCGCGCGGGATCCTGCTTGCCATCGACAACACCTTTACCACGCCGCGCGGGTTTCAGCCTTTTGCTCATGGTGCCGATATCGTGATCCATTCGGTGACCAAGATTCTTGCCGGGCATTCCGACGCCACCCTTGGCTACGTCGCGGCCCGTGACCCCGCCTTGCGCAAGGCCATCTACGATTTCGCCGTGACCACTGGCATGACACCGAGCCCCTTCGATTGCTGGCTGGCCGAGCGCGGGCTCTATTCCTTCGAGCTGCGCT
>REER01000033.1 GCA_007694945.1 Paracoccaceae bacterium
AGCGCTCGGGCCGGTCGGTGCGGCTGGCCAGACGCGTGATCGAGATCGACGAGGTATTGGAGGTCAGGATCGTATGCGGCTGGATATGGGGCAGCAGGTCCTCGAAGATCGCCTGTTTGACAGTCTCGCGCTCGGTCGCGGCCTCGATGATCAGGTCGCTTGCGCCGAGATCGGCCAGCCGCGTCGTGGTGCGGATACGCGCCATCGCCGCGGCCTTGTCCTCGGCGGTGGTCTTGCCGCGAGAGACCTGCCGCTCGATATTGCGGTCGATCAGGGCAATGGCCTTGTCGAGCGCCTCGTGGCTGATGTCATTGAGCAGCACATCATAGCCTGCCAGCGCAAAGACATGGGCAATCCCGTTGCCCATCTGGCCTGCGCCCACTACGCCGACGCTCCTGATCTCCATGCCGTCTGCTCCTGTCCGTTTCTCGCGCCCGACCATACCGCGCAGCCCTCATTGTGCAAGGGCGAAAGGCGTCATTCCCGCTCGGGCAGGATCTGCTGCACGATGCCGACACAGCCCAGATAGAGACTGGTCGCGATCAGCCCCAGCGTGACGGCCTGCGGCTGCTCGAAGCCCGTCCATGCCGCCCAGCCGGCAAGCCCGGTCCACAAGAGCGCGACCGGCAGCGACAGGTTGCGCCAGCGCGCCGTGCGCACGGGGTGGATGAACTTGAGCGGCGTGAACATTGCGATCGACAGGAAAATGACAATGGCGAGGATGATCCAGAAATCCGGCTCTGCGGCGAAGATCACCACGGCTGCCATGTTCCAGCAGGCGGGAAAACCCTGAAAGGAATTGTCCGAGGTCTTCATGCGGGTGTCGGCGAAATAGAGCACCGATGTGAAGGTGATGACGATAATCGCGATCCAGCCGGTCCAGCCGGGCAAAAGGTCGGACTGAAACAGCGCAAAGGCCGGTATGAAGACATAGGTCATATAATCGATGATCAGATCAAGCAGCACGCCATCGATGGTCTTGGCATGCTCCTTGACAAGGTAGCGCCGCGCCAGCGGGCCATCGATACCGTCCACTATGAAAGCCACGACCAGCCAAAGGAACATCATCGCCCAATCCTCCTGCACGGCCTCGAGCAGCGCGAGCATGGCAAAAACGGCTCCGGTCGCGGTGAAGAGATGGACTGCATAGGCCTTGAGGCTGGATGTCACGCCGATTGTCCTTCCTGTACCTGGCGGGGGGGGGGGGGGGGGGGGGGGGGGGGCAGGTCGCCTTGACCAGCTTTGGTGCTGCGCGGGTGCGTCATCCACCACGCGGCGGTTCAGCCCCGCGCCCGCGGGTGGGCGGCATCGTAGATCTCCATCAGTCGCTGCGAATCCACAGCCGTATAGACCTGCGTCGAGGCGAGCGAGGCATGACCCAGAAGCTCCTGGATTGCACGCAAGTCGCCACCGGCGGTCAGCAGATGCGTGGCGAAGCTATGGCGCAGCGCGTGCGGGGTGGCACTCGCGGGCAGGCCAAGCTGCATGCGCGCTGCCGCCATGACCTGCGCCACATGGCGCCGGTTCAGCCCTCCCCCGCGCGCGCCGCGAAAAAGTGGTGCCTCCGGGGCGGCAGGATAAGGGCAGGCGCGCAGATAGGCGGCGACCGCGCCGCGCGCCGTGGGCAGCACCGGCACTTGCCGCTCGCGTCCGCCCTTGCCCCGCACGCGCAGCACCTCGCGCAAGGGCGCATCGCGCCCGGTCAGGGCCAAGGCCTCGGATATTCGCAAGCCGCAGCCGTAAAGCAGCGTCACGACAGCCGCATCGCGCAGCCCGGTCCAGTCCTCGCGCGTCTGCAAGGGCACTGTAGCGATCACCTCGCGCGCCGCGTCACTGCTTAGCGGGCGGGGCAGGGAGCGCGCGTATTTGGGGGCCCGAGCGGCAAGAATGGCCGAAATGTCGAATCCCTCGCGCTCGGCCAGCCAGCGCGCGAAGCCCTTCACGGCAGAAAGCTTGCGCGCGAGCGAGCGCGAGCCGATGCCGCTACCGCGCGCCGCAGCCATCCAGGCGCGCATATCGCTCTGGGTCACGCGCGCGAGTTGCTGCACGCCGTCTGCGCCGCCCTGATGCTCTGCCAGAAAGCAGAGGAAGTCGGCGACATCGCGCCTATAGGCCTCGATGGTCAGCTCCGATGCCCCGTGAAGCGCGCGTAGATGCGCAAGCCAGCCCTCCAGCGCATCGCGAAATGCGGGCGAGAGCAGGCTCATGCCAGCCAGCGGCGCATGGACCTCTCGAATATGCCCGCGAAGAAACACAACAGGTCAGTCCCTTGACCGGGCTTGAACATGTGCGGGCTGTCCGAGGCCATGACAAGCATGCCCCCCATGCGGTCGGCACCCAGATCCAGCCGCATACAGGCTTCGGAGCGCAGATCGGGGGTTTTCGCACCATAGAGCACATCGCTTTGCGGGATGGCCTGTCGCAGAATGACCTGCCGCGTCGTGGGGCCGTGCGGCGTGCTCATATAGTGTTCGATGAAGCCGGGCTTGACCACGCAGAGTACATCCGAGATGCGCTCGAGCGCCGGGTCAGGACTGGCCTCGGGGCTTTCCAGCACCAGCTTGATGGCATCGACGATCAGGATCTGGGCGACATCTGTCCCGAGATTGCTCAGAAATTCCTCGAATTGCTCGGGGTCCAGCATGCGCAGGATGGCCCGGTGGATCTGGTTGGTGCCCGCCAGGTTCTCATAAGCCGCGGCGATCACCGCGCGATGTGTCTCTTCCATGCGGTCGAGCCGGGCCTCGAGCCGCTCCATGGCCAGACCGCGCAGGTCCACGATGTTGTCGCCCATGCCGCGTTCGCTGGCCGAGACCAGCGTGCGCATCACGTCCTTGTCGTCAAGGATCAGGGCCGGATCGGCCAGAATCCGCGCGCGAAATTCCTCGACCAGATCGGTCTGGAGAGCTGTTCCTGTCATGTGCTTGCCTGTCCGTTGACTGCTCGGTTTTTTGATCGTTGCGCGGACTATAGCAAATTACAGAATTTTTTGACCAGTTTTTTGCCAGTCTTTCAGAAACTGTGCCAGTCCCGCATCGGTCAACGGGTGCGCGGCCAGTTTCCGGATCACTTCGGGCGGTGCGGTCATGACATCAGCCCCGATTCGGGCCACGTCCAGCACATGGTTCACCGACCGGATCGAGGCAGCAAGGATCTGTGTATCGAATCCGTAATTGTCATAGATCGTGCGGATATCCTCGATCAATTCGACCCCATCGAGCGCGATATCATCCAGCCGCCCGAGGAAGGGCGAGATGAAACTCGCGCCCGCTTTCGCAGCCAGCAGCGCCTGATTGGCCGAGAAGCAGAGCGTGACATTGACCATCTTGCCTTCGCCAGACAGCACCTTGCAGGCCTTGAGCCCGTCCCAGGTCAGTGGCAACTTGACCGTGATATTGGGCGCGATTTCGGCCAGACGACGACCTTCGGCGATCATGGCATCGGCCTCGAGCGCGACCACTTCGGCAGAGACCGGCCCTTCGACCAGTTCGCAGATCTCGCGGGTGACCTCGACAATGTCGCGGCCCGATTTCAGGATCAGCGAGGGGTTCGTGGTCACCCCGTCCACCATGCCCAGATCGTTCAATTCGCGTATGGCCGCGACATCGGCGGAGTCGACAAAGAATTTCATGGCATTCCCCTTTGGCTTGAAGCCCTGTTTCGCGCGCGTCATACCGGAAGCGCGCCGCTGCCGGAAGCCCCGAGATGCAAGATGCCGCTCCAGAGTTCTTTGACCACCGCACGCCTTGTGCCGTGCTGACAGCCGAGCCGCTGGATCGGGCGCTGGATTATCTGGCACCCGAAGGCGGCTGCTGGCTGGGGGCCTTTGTCGAGGTGCCGTTGGGCCCGCGTCGGGTGTTGGGCGTGGTCTGGGGCACGGCGGCGGGGGATTTCCCGCGTGCCAAATTGCGCGCGGTGCACCGCGTGCTCGATGCCGCGCCCATGCGGGCAGAACTGCGCGACTTCCTGACGCGCGCGGCGGATTACACCATGACACCACTGCCCGCGATGCTGCGGCTGGCGACCCGCGTGCCGGGGCTGGGTCAGGGGACGCTGACGCGCAAGCTCCTGTTTCGGGGCGAGGAGGAGCCCGCGCGGATGACCGAGGCAAGGGCGCGGGTGCTGACCGCTTTTGACGCTTTCGGGGACGCCGGGCTGGCGCCCGGCGAATTGGCGCAAGTTGCGGGGGTGAGCGTATCGGTCGTGGTGGGGTTGGAGAAGGCAGGTGCGCTGATCGCGCGCGAGGCCCCGCGCGACCAGCCCTATCCGCGGCTTGAGCCGATGCGACCGGGACCGGAACTGACTGAGGATCAGGCGCACGCAGCTCAGGCGCTGCGGGCGGGGGTGCAGGCGAAGGGCTATGGCACGACGCTCCTCAAGGGGGTCACGGGGTCGGGCAAGACCGAGGTTTACCTTGAAGCGGTGGCGGCCTGCCTTGGGGCAGGCCGCCAGGCGCTGGTGCTGCTGCCGGAAATCGCCTTGACCTCGGAATTCTGGCGGCCGGCCGCCAGGCGCTGGTGCTGCTGCCGGAAATCGCCTTGACCTCGGAATTCCTGACCCGCGTCGAGGCGCGTTTCGGCGCGCGGCCTGCGGAATGGCATTCGGGCGTCACCCAGACCGAGCGGCGGCGCTGCTGGCGGATGCTGGCGCAGGGCGAGGCGCAGCTTGTTGTGGGCGCGCGCTCGGCGCTGTTCCTGCCATTTCGCGACCTCGGGCTTATCGTGGTCGATGAGGAGCATGACAGTTCCTACAAGCAGGAAGAGGGCGCGCTCTATCATGCGCGCGACATGGCGGTGCTGCGGGCCGCCATTGCGGGCGCGCAGGTGGTGCTGGCCTCGGCCACGCCCTCGCTGGAAACATGGGCCAATGCCGAGGCGGGGAAATATGCCCGCCTCGACCTGTCTGCCCGCTACGGCGAGAGCGTGTTGCCCGAGATGCGCGCGATTGATCTGCGCGCTGAGGATCTGCCCTCCAGCCGCTGGATCTCGCCCACGCTGCAAGGTGCGGTGAGCCGGCGCATCGCATGCGGTGAACAGGCGCTATTGTTCCTCAATCGTCGCGGTTATGCGCCGCTCACGGTCTGCCGCGCCTGTGGACATCAGATCGAATGCAGCGAATGTGATGCGCGGATGGTGGAACATCGGTTTCTGAAACGCCTCGTCTGCCATCAATGTGGGGCAACAGCCCCCATCCCCACGGCCTGCCCCAAATGCGGTGCCGAGGACCGGCTGGCCCCGGTCGGCCCGGGTGTCGAGCGGCTGGAGGAAGAGGCACGCGCGCTCTGGCCCGAGGCGCGAGTAGCGGTGCTGTCCTCGGACCTGTTTGCTTCGGCGCGTGCGTTGAAAGAGCAGATCGGTGCGATTGCAGCGGGCGAGGCTGATATCATCATCGGCACGCAGATCGTGGCCAAGGGGCATAATTTCCCGCATCTGACGCTGGTGGGTGTGATTGATGCGGATTTGGGGCTCTCGGGGTCAGACCTTCGCGCGGCGGAGCGGGTGTTCCAGCTTGTGCGGCAGGTTTCGGGTCGCGCGGGCCGGGCCGAGAAGCCGGGGGTGGCGCTGATCCAGACCAGCCAGCCAGAGCATCCGGTGATCCGGGCGATTCTCTCGGGGGCAGAGGAGGAATTCTGGCGCTCGGAATCCGTCGAGCGGCAGGCGCTCGCGATGCCGCCCTATGGGCGGTTGGCGGGGATCGTGATTTCCTCGGGCGATCTGGAAGCCGCCTTTGCGCTGGGTCAGGCGCTGGCGCAGACTGACGCGCCCTTGCGGCGCATCGGGGCGCAGGTCTTTGGACCTGCGCCCGCGCCGATTGCCCGCATCAGAGGGCGACACCGGGTGCGGCTTCTGGTCAAGGCTCCCAGGGGCGCGCCCTTGCAGGGCGCGCTCGGCATCTGGTTGGCTCCGCATAAGTTGACGCGTGACCTGCGGCTGAGCGTCGATATCGACCCGCAGAGTTTCTACTGAGCCGTTGCAGCGCGCGCATCGCGCGTTATCTAAAGCACAAAGCAACAGGAGGGTTTGCGATGTTCGGTTTCAGCTTTGGTGCAGAAAAGATGCGTATGGTCTCGTCCTCGGAGGCGCTGCCGGGGCGGGCCGAGCCGATCCCGACCGCCGAGACGCATGCGATTACGGGCCGCCCGCTGAGGGCATCTGTCCCCAAGGGGATGGACGAGGCCATGTTCGGCATGGGCTGTTTCTGGGGCGTGGAGCGCAAGTTCTGGCAGCTGCCAGGGGTGTGGCTGACCATGGTGGGCTATGCCGGGGGCTTTACGCCAAACCCGAGCTATGAGGACGTCTGCACCGGCAAGACGGGGCATAACGAGGTGGTGCGTGTGATCTTTGATCCGGCGCAGGTGAGTTATGAGGAATTGCTGCGCGTGTTCTGGGAAGGGCATGACCCAACGCAGGGGATGCGGCAGGGCAATGACCGGGGCACGCAGTATCGCTCGGGGATCTATTGTTATTCCGATGAGCAGAAAGCGGCGGCGGAGGCCAGCCGCGCGGCGTTCTCTCAGCGGCTTTCCGAGGCAGGCTATGGGGCGATCACGACCGAGATCGTGGCGGCGCCGGAATTCTATTTCGCGGAAGATTATCATCAGCAATACCTGCACAAGAACCCGGGCGGTTATTGCGGGATTGGCGGAACTGGCGTGACTTGCCCGGTCGGCCTGACCACCTGAGCGCAGAATAAGGGCTGTCCTGCATGCCCGAGACCGCACGCCCCACCCTCCCACCCGCGCGCGGCCCCGGACAGGCAGGACAGCCCCTGGTCGCTTGACCCCGACAGAGCCGGCCGCTATCGGGGCCGAAATCCCGATATTGCAAAGGCGCGCGCATGACCACCTTCACGGCACTGACCAAGCTGTCCTCGGAAGAGGCAGCCTATGCGCTCTCGGAAGCGATGGAGAATATGGAGCCTGAGCCCATGGGCGTCGGGGTGTTCGAGTTGGAGGATGGCGCGGGGCTGTGGGAAGTGGGCGGCTATTTCACCGAAGACCCCGATCCCATCGCGCTCGATCTGCTGGCCGCAGCCTTTGACGCGCAGCCTTTCGTTGTCTCGGAGCTGCCCGAGATCGACTGGGTGGCCAAGGTCCGCCGGGATCTGGCCCCGGTCGAGGCGGGGCGGTTCTTCGTCTATGGCAGCCATGACGCCGACAAGCTGCCGCAGGGGCAGGTCGGGCTGCTGATCGAGGCGGCGATGGCCTTTGGCACGGGCCATCACGGCACCACGCTGGGATGTCTGCGCGCGCTCGACCGGCTGGACAGGGCCGGGTTTCAGGGGCGCAATGTGGTCGATATTGGCTGCGGCACAGCGGTGCTTGCTATGGCGGCGGCAAAGATCTGGCCGGGGCTGGTGCGCGCCTCGGACATCGATGCAGTGGCGGTCGAGGTGGCGGAGGCCAATGTCGCGGCGAATGATCTGCGCGGCCGGGTGCAGTGTCTGGAGGCTACGGGCTTTGACCATCCGGAGTTGCTGGAGGCCGCGCCCTTCGATCTGGTCTTTGCCAATATCCTGATGGCTCCACTGATCGCGCTGGCACCGGACATGGCGCGGGTTACAGCCCCGGGGGGCTATGCCATCCTGTCGGGGTTGTTGGTCGAGCAGGCCGAGAAAGTGCTGGCCGCCTACATGGCCGAAGGCCTCGGCCTTCATGAACGCGAGGATATCGGCGAGTGGAGCACCTTGACGCTCTGCCGCGCGGCTGCCTGATCGCGCCAAAGTTTTGCCAAGGTTATTGCGTAACTCTCGTCAGAGACAGGTACGCGACCCCTGAGGGATGACGATGACGCCAGAGCAGCGCGATGATTTCGAACTCCGCCGGGATCTGATCCGGCACAAGCACATGAAAAATGACCCAAAGCTGCACAAGGCGCGCCGCAAGCGGCGGTTGTCGGTTGTGGGGGCCGTCATGGGGGCTTGTGTTACCGTGGCGGTGATGCTGCTGTTAAGCAAGAGTTTCCTGATCGCGCTGCATGGTCCGCGTGACTATACCAGCATGATGGTGCCCGAGGCCGTGATGCAGGTGCCCGATTCGCCGCTGCATGTCGCGCTCATGCCCGATCCGATTTCGACCGGGATCGCCGATCTGATGCGCCCGATCCTAGTCCAGACTGGCGCTGTTGCTTCGGCATTACCTGCTTCGCCTGCATTGTCAAACTGAGTCCGCATCAAAGTCAGTCGGGTATCAACACGCTGCTGGCAGAACCGCAGCAATGATAAAAGCCGCCCGATTGGGCGGCTTTTCGATCAATCAGCATGAAAGCTCTCGAGCGCGGCTCAGAAGCGGCCTTGGGCAACATCATTGATGTCACCGCGGGTCAGGCCGATATCGGCCAGTTCGCGGTCGGTCAAGGCGTTCAGGTCGCGCCGGGTGATGCGTTCGTCGTTCCAGGTCTTGAGGGTGGCGAGCAATGCGCCAAGCGACAGGCCCTGGAAACCGGACAGCACCTGTTCCGTGTGGACACGGCTTTGAGCATAGAAGGTCATTTCGGTCTCCGTGGGTTAAAATTTCAAAACCGCTTCTTTTTTCTGCGGCTGAGTGGGAGATATGCGCAATTCGCGTGCAGGAGTAGAATGAAAAAACGCAAAGCCATTATGCAGGCGCAGCATAGCTTGCCGCTCAGGTGATTGCAGACAGGGCATACCCCTTTGCAGATGTTCGCTTTTCGTGCTAAGTCTTAGCCAAAGCAGAACAAAACAGGCAGGAAACTCCATGCGCGTGCTTGGCATCGACCCCGGATTGCGCAATCTCGGCTGGGGTGTGATCGAGGCCGAAGGCGTGCGCCTGCGCCACATCGCCAATGGTGTCTGCCGGTCCGACCCTTCGGCGACCCTAGCGGCGCGGCTCTTGGACCTGCATGCGCAACTGACCCTTGTGATTGAACAACATGCGCCGCAGACCTCAGCGGTCGAACAGACCTTTGTCAACAAGGATGCCGTCGCAACGCTGAAACTCGGCTCGGCGCGCGGGGTCGCGCTGCTGGTGCCCGCACAGGCGGGGCTCGAGGTGGGCGAATACGCGCCCAATGCGGTCAAGAAAGCCGTGGTCGGGGTGGGCAAGGCGGCGAAGGAGCAGGTGGACCACATGGTGCGGATGCAGCTTCCGGGCGTGGTGATCGCGGGCCCAGATGCCGCGGACGCGCTGGCCATTGCCATCTGTCACGCCTTTCACTGCCAGACCGCGCGTTCCATGGCGCTGGCCGGGGGCGCGCGATGATCGGCAAGCTGACGGGTGTGGTGGATATGCGTGGGCCCGACCATGTGCTGCTCGATGTGCGCGGCGTGGGCTATATTGTCCATGTCTCCGAGCGCACTCTGATGGCGCTTCCAGGGCGCGGCGAGGTGGCCGCGCTCTACACCGACATGGTCGTCCGCGAGGATCTGATGCAGCTCTACGGCTTCCCGACGCTGCTCGAGAAGGAATGGCACCGGGTGTTGACTTCTGTGCAAGGGGTGGGGGCGAAGGCCTCGCTGGCTATTCTTGGCGCGCTCGGCCCAGAGGGTGTGTCCCGCGCGATTGCGCTGGGCGATTCTGGTGCGCTGCGCAAGGCTCCCGGTGTCGGACCGAAACTTGCGCAGCGGATCGCCAATGAACTCAAGGACAAGGCACCTGCACTCATGAGCGTGGAGTCAGGCGCAGCAGAGGTCCGGGAGAGTCTCGAGACCACCCCCGCCGCAGCCCCCAAACCCGCAGCACTGGCACCACCTGCCACGCAGGCGGTGCCTGACGCCATGTCGGCCTTGGCCAATCTCGGCTATGCCCCGTCCGACGCAGCCCGCGCCGTTGCCGAGGCGCAAGCCGAGGCGCCCGAGGCCGATACCTCCGCCCTCATCCGCGCCGCCCTGCGGCTGCTGGCGCCGAAAGGCTGACGCATGAGTACGCCTGACCCTACCCTGCGCGGCACCGACCTCCCCGAGGACAGCCCCGATCTCGACCGTGCCCTGCGCCCGCAGGTGCTGGAGGAATTCATCGGCCAGGCCGAGGCCCGCGCCAATCTGCGCGTCTTCATCCAGTCCGCCCGGATGCGGGGCGAAGCGATGGACCACACACTCTTCTATGGCCCCCCCGGCCTCGGCAAGACCACACTGGCGCAGATCATGGCGCGCGAGTTGGGGGTGGGGTTTCGCATGACCTCGGGGCCGGTGCTGGCCAAGGCGGGGGATCTGGCGGCGATCCTGACCAATCTCGAGGCGCGGGATGTGCTCTTCATCGACGAGATCCACCGCCTCAACCCGGCGGTCGAGGAAGTGCTCTACCCGGCGATGGAGGATTTCCAGCTTGATCTGGTGATCGGCGAGGGGCCGGCCGCGCGCACCGTCCGCATCGAGCTGCAGCCCTTCACGCTGGTCGGGGCGACCACGCGGCTGGGGCTCTTGACCACGCCGCTGCGCGACCGCTTCGGCATTCCCACGCGGCTACAATTCTATACCGAGGATGAGTTGTGTCTGATCGTCTCGCGCGGTGCGCGGCTGCTGGGGGTCACGGCCGAGGAGGACGGCGTGCGCGAGATTGCGCAGCGCGCGCGGGGCACACCGCGGATTGCGGGGCGGCTGTTGCGGCGCGTGGTCGATTTCGCGCTGGTCGAGGGGGACGGGCGGCTGACGCAGGGGCTGGCGGATAACGCGCTGACCCGGCTGGGGGTGGATCATCTCGGGCTCGACGGGGCCGACCGGCGCTATCTGCGGCTTCTGGCCGAGAATTACGGCGGCGGGCCTGTGGGGGTAGAGACGATTGCCGCGGCGCTGTCGGAGTCGCGCGATGCCATCGAAGAGGTGATCGAGCCTTTCCTGCTGCAACAGGGCCTGATCGCGCGCACGCCGCGCGGCCGGATGCTCGCCAGCCGTGCCTGGACCCATCTGGGCCTGCCCACCCCCACCGCCGAGCCGCAGGGGCGGTTGTTCGAGGGGTGAGGGCGCCAGGTGTGCGGTGGGCGACGCAAAGAGCCCATCAACGACATTCAGGCATCCTGCAGCGAGCCGAAGATGTTTGCAGGTGCAGCAGCTTGCTCGGCCCAGAGCGGCCGGTCAGCCTGTCAGGCTAGTGTCCCCAAAGCGGCCGCTCAAGAAGCAAGCACTGCTCTGGTACTTTTCGGTGCCTTGCTACTCGTGAGAAGGTCATGATCGACCCGCCGCGCTTGGGAATGGTGCTGCGGGTCGATGTTTCAGAAATCACTCAGGTCGATACGTCCGTCGCCATTTCGGTCAAGCGTAGCGAACAGGCGCTCGGTTGCGGTCAGGAACTCGGCGCGCGAGATGCGGCCATCCCCGTTTGCATCATTGAATTCGACCGACATGGCGGCATGGATGATCGCACCGGTTGGGTTGGCATTCTGGCCTTGCCCCCGACGCCCCTCGCCCTGCCGCTCGGCGCGGTTTTCGGCCTGACGTTCCAGACGCAGTTCCCCTTGGGCCGTGACGGTCTCGGCCATCTGCGCCAGTTCATCCGCCTCCAGATAGCCGTTGCCATCGTGATCGAACATATCGAACAGATCCCCCCGGCGCGTCTGCATGTCCTCGAGCGAGACAGTGCCGGTTTGCGACATGTCCCACGATGCGATGAAATTTGCGCCACG
>REER01000098.1 GCA_007694945.1 Paracoccaceae bacterium
ACGGCGATGCTGCTGGGGGCGGCGAAATACCTGTGCGAGACGCGGAATTTCGACGGCACGGTGGCGGTGGTCTTCCAGCCTGCCGAAGAGGGCGGCGCCGGGGCCAAGGTCATGTGCGAGGCCGGGCTGATGGAGCGCTTCGGCATTCAGGAAGTCTATGCGATGCACAACCGCCCCGGCCACCCGCTGGGCGAGTTCAACATTCGCGAAGGCGCGTTCTATGCTGCCTGCGACGAGTTCCGTATCACGATCGAAGGCAGGGGCGGTCATGCGGCGAAGCCGCATGCCACGGTCGATCCGGTGATGGTGTCGAGCCATCTGATCATTGCACTGCAGACCATCGCCAGCCGCAATACTGATCCGACGCAGAATATCGTGCTCTCGGTTTGCGGGGTGCGCAGCGAGACCTCTGCGTTCAACGTTATCCCGCAGCATGTGGAATTGCGCGGCACGATCCGGACCCATGATCCTGCGGTGCGACAACTGGTCGAGCAGCGGCTCCATGTCGTGGTCGACGCAACAGCGGCGGGGTTCGGGGCGAAGGCCGAAGTGGAGTTCGTCGAGGGCTATCCGGTCATGGTGAACCATCCCGCCGAGACCGAGATCGCCCGGCAGGTGGCCAAGGATGTGTCGGGACAATGCCTTGAAGCCGGTTACAACATGGGCGGCGAGGATTTCTCCTACATGCTGGAAGAACGCCCCGGCGCCTATATCGTGCTCGGTGCGGGCGAGGGGGCGGGGCTGCACCACCCGGAATATGATTTCAATGACGAGATCATCCCTTATGGCTGCTCGTGGTTTGTCGGCATTGCCGAGCAGCGCCTGCGGGCCTGACGGCGCGTTGACAGTGTACGCCGCGCGGCGCCGCGCTACCGAGCGACGGGTCCCCGGTTGGACTCTGCAGCCGCCCTCTATTGGTGTTGCTGAATGCCCAAGCCAGAGCCCGCTGCTGCTCCATTTATCAATTGGGTGAGGCTGCACTTGTCCCACGACGCGCTGTGATTTGCGCAGTGCGCGTGACGGAACTCAGTAAATAATCATAACTTTGCAAGATCATATGACGCTCTGTTCATTCAGGCTTGACTCCCGGCCTGTGCCGGAGTCCACTTGTGGCATGGGTCACTGGACGCGCAACCCGCTGCCAAGTGCCCGAAGAGCTGCCGCTCATGAGCAGCGATCTGACATGGAGGAAAACATGAACAAGCAACTGGCAACTGGCCTTGTCGCACTCGGCACGATGATGGGCTCGGCCGCGATGGCGCAGGAGACCTTCATCTCCATCGGCACTGGCGGTGTCACAGGGGTCTATTACCCGGCGGGCGGCGCCATCTGTCGTCTGGTCAACCGCGACCGGGCGGAGCATGGCATCCGCTGCGGTGTGGAATCCACTGGCGGGTCGATCTTCAACATCAACGCCATCCGCTCAGGCGAGCTGGAATTCGGCGTGGCGCAGTCGGACTGGCAGTATCACGCCTTCAACGGCACCTCGCGCTTCGAGGATGATGGCCCGTTCGAGGGGCTGCGCGCGATGTTCTCGCTGCATCCGGAGCCTTTCACAGTGGTAGCCCGCGCCGATGCCGGTATCAACAGCTTTGACGACCTGCCGGGCAAGCGCGTCAATATCGGCAACCCCGGCTCGGGCCAGCGCGGCACGATGGAAGTCGTGATGGCGGCCATGGGCTGGACCGAGGACACGTTCGGCCAGGTGACTGAACTGCCCGCCGGTGAGCAGTCGCTGGCACTCTGCGACAACAATGTGGACGCCATCGTCTACACAGTCGGCCACCCCTCGGGCGCGATTCAGGAAGCTACCACGGCTTGCGACACTGTGCTGGTGAATGTGGACAATGACACGATCCGCGAGCTGGTCGAGGATCGCGATTATTACCGCATGGCGACCATACCTGGTGGCATGTATCGCGGCACGGATGAAGACATCACCACCTTCGGTGTTGGCGCGACCTTCGTCACGTCGGATGCCGTGCCGGAAGAAATCGCCTACCAGGTGGCGCGCGCGATCTTCGAGAATCTCGACCAGTTCACCTCGCTGCACCCGGCACTGGCGAATCTCGACCCTGCGGAAATGGTCAGCGACGGCCTGTCGGCTCCGCTGCATGACGGGGCGGCGCGCTTCTTTACCGAAGCGGGCATGATGGACTGAGTTCCGGTGCTGATCTGAAAGATGGCACAGCGCGGACACCCGCGCTGTGCCACGCATCAGGCGTGTAAAAGCCCGACAAAATAAAGACATCACGATCAACGGGGGAAGGCGCATGTCCACGGCGCAAAAGCCGGAAGGCCGCAAGTTCAGCGACGAAGAGCTTCAGGACCTGGTTTCCAGCACCGATTCGGGCGCGCGCAACCCACATAACCGGATCGTTGCGCTGCTGATCGCGGCGGTGGCCTTTCTGTGGTCGAGTTTCCAGATCTGGATTGCCGATCCGCAATTCCAGTTCGCCCAGCATATCCCCTTCGCGCGCGTCATCGGCTCGGACCAGACCCGCCCCCTGCACCTGACATTCGCGCTGTTTCTGGCTTTTCTCGCCTATCCTGCCTTCAAGAATTCACCGCGTCGCTACATCCCGTGGTATGACTGGATCCTTGCGCTCGTGGCCTCGGGCTGCGCCTTCTACGTGTTCTGGTTCTCGCGCGAGATCTCGCGGTCCGCGCGCGAGGGGCGGCTCGAGGAATGGGTTACGGCAGAAACACCGATCCTGAGCAATTTCGAATGGCTCTTCGGCCCGGTGATCTTTCCGCAGGTCATTGTCGGCACGTTTGGCCTCGTGCTGCTGCTGGAAGCCTCGCGCCGCGCGCTGGGGCCTGCGCTGACCATCGTTGGCGGTATCTTTCTTGCCTATAGCTATTTCGGCCAAGGTTGGCTGATCCCCGACCTGATCGCGCATGACGGGCGCAGCTTCAGCGCCATCATCAATACGCAATGGCTGGGCACTGAGGGCGTGTTCGGCATTCCGCTGGGGGTCTCGACGGCCTTTGTCTTTCTCTTCGTGCTTTTCGGCGCGCTTCTCGATAAGGCGGGTGCGGGCAATTACTTCATCAAACTCGCCTTTGCCGGGCTGGGCCATCTGCGCGGCGGGCCTGCCAAGGCCGCCGTGGTGGGCTCGGGCGCGACCGGGCTGATCTCGGGCTCCTCGATTGCCAATGTTGTCACTACCGGCACCTTCACCATCCCGCTGATGAAGCGCGTGGGCTTTTCCCGCGAGAAGGCGGGCGCGGTCGAGGTCTCTTCCTCGGTCAATGGCCAGATCATGCCGCCGGTCATGGGCGCCGCCGCCTTCCTGATGGTCGAATTCGTCGGCATTTCCTATCTCGAGGTGATCAAGCACGCCTTCATCCCGGCGGTGATCTCGTATATCGCGCTGATCTATATCGTCCATCTGGAAGCGCTGAAGAATGGGATCCCGGCGCTGGGGCAGGGGGCGAGCCTGCTGAGTATGCTTCTCAAGGTCGCGATTGGCTTTGTCGTCGCGGGGACGGTGTTCTACGGCGTTGTCGCGGCTGTGGGTTTCCTGCGTGATGTGGCCCCGGCGATTTCCGAGCCGGTTATCATCGGGGTGATCCTTGTGATTTACCTCGCCTGTCTCTGGGTGGCCGCGCAGCGCTCGGATCTGGAGCTCGACGATCCGAATGCCAAGGACATCAAGCTGCCGGTGATGCGCGAGGTCTTCCCGACCGGGCTGCACTTCCTGTTGCCCATTCTGGTTCTGGTCTGGTTCCTGATGGTCGAGCGCCAGTCACCTGCCAAATCGGCCTATTTCGCTGTTGTGACCATGCTGTTCATCATCCTGACCCAGCGCCCGATCAAGGCGATGTTCCGGGGCGAGGGTGGTTTTCTGCAGCAAGCGCGCCGCGGCGTCGAGGATCTGATCGATGGCATGATCGCTGGCGCGCGCAACATGATCGGGATCGCGGTTGCGACCGGTGCTGCCGGTGTGATCGTGGCTACAGTGACGCGCACGCCCATCGGCACGGAACTCGCCGGGCTGGTCGAGATGCTGGCGCTGGGCAATCTGTTCCTGATGCTTTTGCTGGTGGGTCTGTTCTCGCTCATCCTCGGTCTTGGCCTGCCCACGACGGCGAATTACATCGTGGTCTCGTCGCTGATGGCGACAGTGGTGGTCTCGCTCGGGGCGCAGGAAGGGCTGATCGTGCCACTGATCGCCGCGCACCTTTTCGTCTTCTATTTCGGGCTCATGGCAGATGTCACGCCACCTGTCGGACTTGCGAGTTTCGCGGCTTCGGCTGTCTCGGGCGGCGACCCGATCCGAACCGGCTTTCAGGCCTTCTTCTACAGTTTGCGCACGCTCGCGCTGCCCTTCTTGTTCATCTACAACCCGACGCTGATCCTCTACGGGGTCGATCTGGGCACGGCAGTGGGGCTGGCGCAGGCGGCGTTCATCTTCGTAGTAGCGACCTTTGCGATGCTGCTGTTTGCCGCCGCCTCGCAGGGTTATTTCCTCGCCCGCTCGAAGATCTACGAATCCGCGGCGTTGCTGCTTGTAGCCTTCACCCTCTTCGTGCCGAATTTCTGGCTCGACCGTGTGCAGCCCGAATTCGAGCGGCTGCCGGGCCTGCAATTCGAGGAGGTGCTGCGCGCGGCAGAGACCGGCGAGGAGTTGCGCATCGAAGTGCGCGGGCCAGATTTCACGACCGGGCAGATGCGCGACCTGACACTTGTGCTGGATGTGGATGATACCCCCGGGGCGCAGCGGGTGGCCGATACCGGGTTGTTCCTGATGCCCGAGGAAGACCGTATGGTGCTGGATGAGCCGATGTTCGGCTCTCCCTTCCAGCAGAGCCTTGGCGATTATGACTTCTATGGCAGCGAGCCGGTTGAGCTTGTCGCCGTCTTGCGCCCCGCCGAGCGGATGCCTGAGCAGCTCTTCTACATTCCCGCGCTGCTCCTGTTGCTGGGTGTGATCCTACTGCAGCGGCGGCGGCAGACCCAGCCGGCCTTCTGACAACGGTGCGATTTGTATTCTTGGCCTCGCAGAGCAAGCCGGGGGCTTCGCCCCCGGCTTGCTTCATTGCTGATCTTCGCGAACCACTCACGCTCAAGGCCTGAACCTCCGGGCCTCCATGGCCTGTGCGACAGGCGCTTGTCTCGATCTCTGGCTCCCCTGGCGCGGTCAGTAAGCGACAGAGCCGGTTGCCAAAGCGCTTGTTTCGGGCGGGGATGAAGCCCCCCGCCCCCGCGCCTCCGGGAAGTATCACATTGAGAGTTTTCCGGGGGCGCGCGCCCCTATTCTGCGCTGATCGCATGTGAGTAGCGCGGGGGCATATCCTGCGCGATGGGCTCGTCATCCTCGGGCGGCAGGAGCGGGAACTCCTCCTCCGGCAGGCCCTCGCGCGAGAGCAGCACGGCCACGGGCCGCGCGGCCGGGATATGCGAGCAGACGATCATCACCGCGACCATGAAGGGCACGGCGAGGAACATACCCGGAACCCCCCAGACCGCCCCCCAGAAGGCCAGCGAGATGATGATGCCGAAAGACGAGAGCCGCAATGTCTTGCCCATCAGCATCGGGTCGATGACATTGCCGAGAAGGAACTGCGTCATCCCTGCCAGCACGAAGATGAGCACAGCGGTCTGCGGCTCTGGCACCTGGATATAGGCCACCAGGGTCACCACCAGCGTGGCGATGATCGAGCCCACCGAGGGGATGAAATTCAGCACGAAGGTCAAGAGACCCATGGCCACGGCGAATTCGAGATTGAACACCCGCAGTAGCAGGAAGATTGCCACCCCGGTCACGGTCGAGATCAGTGCCTTGACCAGAAGGTAGTGGTTCACGCGGCGGATGATCGAGCCGATGATCGCGCTGACGCGCTTGGCTTGCGCCTTGTCTGCCATCAGATTCTCGAGCTTGGTACCGAACCAGACTCGCTCTGCAAACAGGAAGCCCACGAAGAGGATGATCAGCACCACCTGGCTCAGGATCGTGCCCGCCTGGCCTGCGGCCGAGCGCAGATAGCCCGTGATCTGGATGCTGCGCACGGTCTCCAGCACCGATGCCTCTACATCCTCGCCCATCCAGGCAAACATCTGCGCGATTGCGCGCTGGGCGTCTTCGGTATAGGAGAGTGTGGTGCTCAGGACGGTGTTGATCTGCGAGATCACCAACCCTGCCATCGTAAGCAGCCCCGAGGCGACTAGCACCACCGCCACGACCGAGGCCAGCCAGTTGGCAATGCGGAAATGCCCGATCTGCAAGCGTGAGATCGAATTGATCGCATCCGAGGTGAGCGAGAAAAGAATGATCGCGATGGCCAGTGCAATCAGGATGAACTTGGCTTGGACCAGCAGAAACAGCACCACCGCAAAGGCGATGATCCCCATCAGCCATGTCTGCAGTCGGAACTTCTCGTTGAAGCTCAGCCGCGAGACAGGGTTGGCATTGGGTCTTGTCGGCTCGGACATATATGGCTCAGGCAGAGTTGCGCGGGTATGCTTTACAGTATGGGCCGGGTCTGCCGTGCAGACAAGGGCAGATGGGGTGTTTTTGATTGACAGCCCGTTTACCCGTGGTTTCTGATCATTTCAGTCGCGCAACCGCAGAAGATAGGCCGCGATGGCCTCGCGCTCGGCAGACTCGAGTTGCTGGAGATTGGCCACCACAGCGGCCATCGTGCCGCCCACCACGTCAAATTCGGGGGTGAAACCCGTCTCGAGATAGGCGCTTATGTCGAAGGCGGTCCAGGTGAAACCCTCGCCCGCAATCGGCGGGATGCGCCCACGTCCCGAGGGGTTGGGTGCGCCCTCCATCCAACGCGCAGAATCTAGTGCACCAAGCATATTGCGCGGCGTGTGGCATTCGGCGCAATGCGCCAGCGCCTCGACCAGATAACGGCCGCGCGCCTCTTCTTCGGTCAGATCATCGGTCAGGACCCACTCTTCTTGCAGGAAGAGCGTCTTCCAAAGCCCGACTGCGCGGCGGATATTGAAGGGAAAGCCGATGTCATGGTCGCGTGATGCTGTTTCATCGCGCGGCAGGGTCATCATATAGGCATGCAGATCGGCGATATCCTGCGGCTCGGCCCGGATGTAGGCGGTGTAGGGAAAGGCCGGGTAATAGTGCTGCCCCCCGGGTGAGACCCCGCGCATCACCGCCGTGATGAACTGATCCTGCGTCCAGTCGCCAATGCCATGTTCGGGGTCAGGGCTGATATTGGGGGCGTAGAACTTCCCGAAATCCGAAACGAACTCGCGCCCGCCCGACATAACCAGCGGATCGGCCTCGCGCCCGGGCGCCATGTGGCAGGACCCGCACCCGGCGGCCAGAAAGACGTCGCGCCCGCGCTCAGGCTCACCATCGAGCCGGGCAAGGGTGTCGCTGTCGGGGACGCGCGGTGCGCTGAGCACCCAAAGCGCGCCAGCAGCAATCAGCCCGATCATGACGAGTATCAGCACCACGCGCCGCAGCATACCGCCCCCATTCCGTAAGTGGCCCTGCACATTGCGGTGCAGGGCCGCTCGCGTCAGCTTTCCTCGTCGCGATAGTCTTCATGACAGGCCTGACAGGTCCCGCCGACTGCCATCACGCTTGCGCGCACCTCATCGAGCCCGCTGCCCGCAACACCCTGCAGGTCTTCTACAGCATTCTGCAAGTCAACGAATTTCGACACGAAATCATCGAGATTGTCCCAGATATCCGCATTGGCACGGGTGCCCTCGCTGCTGGCACTGTCGGTGCCCTCGGGCCAGAGCCGCCCCTGATCGACGCGGGTCAGGTGAAACAGATTGTCAGCCGCAGTCTGCGCCATCTCGGCATCATAATCCATCCGGCCCTGCGCCATGCCGCCCACGACGCCGAAGTTATGCGCAAAGAGCTTGAATTGCCCCTGCCGCGCGGCAATGGCCGGGTCCTCATCGGCAAATGCAGGTAGTGCCAGCACTGCCCCAAGCACCACGCTCGCCAGAGTTCTTTTGACTGCCATCTCGTTCTCTCCTGTAAAGTTACATCCTACAACCTCATGACGTTAGCGTGACCGCGCGCCATATCAAACACACGGCCGCGTGAGGCTCAGGTGAAACGCACCTTGCCGATATAGGGCAGGTTGCGGTTGCGCTGGGCATAGTCGATCCCGTAGCCCACCACGAATTCATCCGGGATCTCGAACCCGGTCCAGCTCGCCTTGATATCGACCTCGCGGCGCGAAGGCTTGTCGAGCAGCGCGCAAACCTCCAGCCGGGCCGGGTTGCGCGCCAGCAGGATGTGCAGCACATGGTTCAGCGTGAAGCCGGTATCGACGATATCCTCAACCAGCAGAACATCGCGCCCCTCGATCTTGCCCGATAGGTCCTTGAGGATGCGCACCTCGCGCGACGATGTCATGCTGTTGCCATAGGATGAGGCTTCCAGAAAATCGACCTCCACCGGCAGGTCGATCTCGCGCACCAGATCCGCGATGAAGACGAAAGAGCCGCGCAAGAGCCCCACCACCACCAGCTTCTCGGTGCCCGCAAACGCGCGGGTGATCTCTTCGGCCAGTTCCTCGACTCGCGCGGCGATCTGTTTCGCACTGATCATCTGGTCGATCACATAAGCTCGGCTCTGCGTCATTTCGGCCCCTTCGTGCGGCTGCCCCTTGATTTTTCAGCCCGACTTTAGGACATAGCCGCGCAGTCTCACAAGAGCGCCCGAATGCCCAGCCACCGCGAACATCGCCATATGCCCTATACTGCCGCGCAGATCTTCGATCTTGTCGCCGATGTCACGCGCTATCCCGAGTTCCTGCCCTGGACCGCCGCTGCCCGCATCCGCGCGCGCAGGCCCATTGAAGGGGGGGAGGAGATCGAGGCCGATCTGGTGATCTCGTTCAAGGTGTTCCGCGAGCGCTTCGGCAGCCGCGTGCAACTCTACCCCGAGGCCGGGCGCATCGACACGACCTATCTCGACGGCCCGTTCAAATACATGATCTCGCATTGGGAGGTGCGCGACGCCGAGGGCGGCGGCTGCATCGTCGATTTCTCGGTCGATTTCGAGTTCCGCAACGCGATGCTGCAACGGCTGGTCGGCGTGGTCTTCGATCAGGCCATGCGCCGTGTGGTAGGCGCCTTCGAGGCAAGGGCGAAGGCGCTTTACGGGTAGGACGGTTGTGGCTAGCCTGCCCGCGAAAGGGGCAGGCATGCGGGTTGAAGGCATAAAGGATCGCGAGAGCCTGCAGGCATGGCTGGAGGCCCTGCCGCAGGGCAGTGACGCCGAGCGCGAAGAGGCCCGGCGCTGGGCCGTCGCGATAGCGCATCGCGCGGCGATGCGGGTGTTGCCGATGCTTTGGGAGTGGAGTCTTCGAGACAAAACGCTAACTGGTTCTTTTTCACCGTTGCCTGTTTTGCGCTGCGATTTGATTTCGGGAATTGCGGGCAAGGGCTTGACGCCTGAGATAATCGACGCCGGCCGTACTGCGATTGGGGCAGTCCGTGCCTCTGCAATCGGGATCCGTGCCGCCATCAACGCTGCGAGCCATGCCTCAGCTAACGCCGTCCGCGCAGTCATTGTCGTCGGTCTTGACGCCACTTTAGAGCATTCCCTCGCCGCTACTACTGCCGCGACCGCTGCTTCTGCCGAAGCAATGTATGACATGATCCGCGCCGATTGCGCCGCGCTGGAGCAAGGCGCGGCCCTCGACCGCCACCCCCTCTGGCAGGACGAGAACCCGCTCGCCCAGCTTTGGGCCGACACCCGCCCGAAAATCCTCGCCCAGGGCGAAGGCTGGCGCTTCTGGGTGGACTGGTACGACAAGGCCCTCACCGGCACCCCGCAGGACTGGCCCCTCCTCACCAGGATCGCCCTCATCGACCCCGAGGACTGGGACAAGGGCGCCGATCACGTCAATGCGTTGATCGCGCAGATCATCGCGGAACACACACCAAAATCTGGTTTTACCCCCAGACCGCCGGGCGCGACAACCGTTGCCGCCATCAAGGCGCATGTCCCGGTGAACAGACCTGTCCTGTCCCTGCAACTCGCTGGCTTGCTTGAGGTGTCCGCAGCGGAAATCGAGCGTCTCCGCTGCGACAATGTAATTGACCCGGAAGCGCGCGAGGCGCTCACCGAGGCGCTGACCAATCTTCGGACTGCTGCTCAAATGCTTCTGGATTTGCTGCCCGCGGACGGGCCAGTGCCAGACGAAACCGCTGTAGAAATGGGTTCTTGGGCCGAGGTCTTGAAAACCGAGGCCCAGCATTGGAATTGCGAGGCCAAGAAGTTCCTGTCGGGCAAGCCTGCCGATCAGCGCGTTGATCTGGGCGGACGGGTTCTTCTCGCCAGTATGGTCGCCGGGCCACTCGCACTCATGGGCCTGCCCTCATTCGCGACAATTGCCGGAGGTGCGATTCTGCTACAAGACAAGTTCAAGGACATCCCCAAGGTGATTTCTTCTTCAAGATCGTCATCTTGAAGCTTGCTCCTTCATCCTGCCCCGAATACTCACCGCCCCTTCGGCCCCAGCAGGAACCACAGGATCAGCCCCACCACCGGGAAGATCAGCACCACGAGGATCCACAGCACCTTGCGCCCCTGTGACGCATGCGAGCCGAGGATCGACACCGCTGCCCAGACCACCAGCGCCAGATGCAGGATGCCGAGAAGGCCGGAATAATTCGCATTCATGGTTTTGCCTTGCCTTTGCCGACCGAAATCGCCTTGATCGCTTCAGAAGCTTTCACACCTGCACTCCAAAGGCAAACCCATATGCCCCAGATGCACGTCACGCTCTCTACCGACCGCGCCCCCGACGAAATCTCCCGCCCCGATCCCGCCAAACTCCTGCTCGGTGACCCCATCCATACCACCTGGCTGCATGAAAACCGTGCACCGCTTTACGCAGGCGTATGGCGCTCCACCCCCGGCGCATGGCGCGTGCAGTATGACGAATGGGAGTATTTCCACGTCCTCGATGGCCACGGCACCCTCACCGAGACTGACGGCACCGCCATCCCGCTCAGCCCCGGCAGCCGCCACATTCTCCGCCCGGGCTTCTCGGGCATTTTCGAGGTGACCGAGCCCCTCACCAAGGATTTCGTGATCCTCACCTGATCTCTTTATCTTGCCCCAAATACTCCCGCCGGAGGCTTCCGCCCTCTCGACACCACCCCCCGCCCGCGCTAACCCACCCGCATGACCCCCGACCAGATCCCCATTCGCGGCACGCTCACGGCCCAGAAACCCCTCGACAGTCTGACATGGCTGCGCGTGGGCGGGCCTGCCGACTGGCTGTTCCAGCCCGCGGATGAGGACGACCTTGCGAGCTTCCTCAAGGCGCTGGACCCTGCGATCCCAGTCTTCCCCATGGGCGTGGGCTCGAACCTGATCGTGCGCGACGGGGGCCTGCGCGGGGTGGTGATCCGGCTGGGACGCGGCTTCAACACCATCGAAATCACCGACACGATCCGCGCCGGTGCCGCCGCGCTCGATGCCCATGTCGCACGCAAGGCCGCCGATGCCGGGCGCGATCTGACCTTCCTGCGCACCATCCCCGGTGCCATCGGCGGGGCAGTGCGGATGAATGCGGGCTGCTACGGCACCTATGTCGCGGATCATCTGATCGAGATCACCGCCATCGACCGGCAAGGCGCGGGCCAACAGATCCCGGCCAGTGTGCTCAACCTGCGCTATCGCCAGGCGGACCTCCCCGAGGGCATGGTCATCACTGCGGCCCGCTTCCACGCGCCCGAGGCCGACCGGGCGGCGCTCCATGCCAGGATGGAAGACCAGCTTGCACGCCGCGACGCCACCCAGCCCACCAAGGAGCGCAGCGCGGGCTCGACCTTTCGCAACCCGGCGGGGTTTTCCTCGACGGGCCGGGCCGATGACAGCCATGAACTGAAGGCATGGAAGGTGATCGAGGAGGCGGGGCTCAGGGGCGCGCGGCTCGGTGGCGCGCAGATGTCACCGAAGCATCCGAATTTCCTGATCAATTCCGGTGGTGCCACAGCGACTCACCTGGAAGCACTCGGCGAGGAAGTGCGAAAAAGGGTTTTGCAAGCGCGCGGGATTTCGCTACAGTGGGAAATCATGCGGGTTGGCGACAGACTGCCCGACGCGCAGGTGCCTGAGATCGAACTCGACAATAACGAAGGCGACACGGGCGAAGCAGAATAGCCCCGGTAAACGGGGCAAACGGGCCGCAAAGGTCCAGAGGCAGTGGGAATGGGCATGTCGAGCAGGGCAGCCCCCCGGATATGTGTGCTCAAGGGCGGACTCTCGGCTGAACGCGAGGTCTCTCTGTCCACGGGCCATGAATGCGCGAAAGCGCTGCGGGTGGCGGGTTATGAGGTGATCGAACTGGATGCGCGCGGCGATGTCGTGCAGCGTCTGGTCGAGGTCGCGCCCGATATTGTGTTCAACGCATTGCATGGCCGCTTTGGCGAGGATGGTTGCATTCAGGGCATCCTTGAATGGCTGCGCGTCCCTTACACGCATTCGGGTGTGCTGGCCTCAGCGCTGGCGATGGACAAGGTGCGTTCAAAGGCAGCCTATGTCGAGGCGGGCCTGCCCGTGGTGCCCAGCCTGATTGCTGCGCGCGAGGATGTGGTGGCGGGCCACCTGATGGACCCGCCCTATGTCGTCAAACCCAATAACGAAGGGTCGTCCGTAGGGGTCTATCTGGTGCATGAGGCTGCCAATGCCCCGCCGCAACTGGGCGAGGAGATGCCTGCGCAGGTGATGGTCGAGGCCTATGCACCGGGGCGCGAACTGACCACCACCGTTATGGGGGACCGGGCGCTGACCGTCACTGATATTGTGACTGACGGATGGTATGATTATGACGCGAAATACACCCTCGGTGGCTCGCGCCATGTGCTGCCCGCCGAAGTCCCGCAAGAGATTTTCGATGCCTGTCTCGACTACGCGCTGCGCGCGCATCGCGCGTTGGGTTGTCAGGGTGTCTCGCGAACCGATTACCGCTGGGACGAGACGCGCGGGCTTGATGGGCTGATCCTGCTCGAGACGAACACCCAGCCCGGCATGACGCCCACGTCGCTCTCGCCTGAACAGGCCGCGCATTGCGGCATCAGCTTTTCCGATTTCTGCCGCTGGATCGTGGAGGATGCCTCATGCGACCGGTAGCGCCGCTCGACCAGCCGCAGGACCCCTGTTTTACACGCGGCGAGGATTGCGACGCGGATGCGCCGGTCTCGGCGCTCACTGATGCAGGCAGCTTTTGGGATCATCTCGGCGCGACGCGGGCGGAGGAATATGCGACCGAGGACATTTTGCCCGGTCTGCCCGCGCCATTGCTCCAGCCCGCCCCGGAGCCTGTCGTCCCGCCATTGAGCGATATGCCCGACACGACATCGGCCAGTCTCACTGATCTGTTGCAGGCGCATGATCTGGAGTTCGGTGAGACCCCGGTCGAGGATCTCGCCACAGGCATGGCGAGCCCGGTTGCGCTGAACGCGGGCGAGGGTCTGGACCTGGACGGGGCGCATCTGCCGCCAGTCGCCCCGTTCGCCTCTGACCTGCCTCTGACGCCCGCGCGCAAACAGCGCTTGGCATCGCTGCGTTGGGGCGCTGCGCGCTCTGGGACCAGCCGCCTGGGCTACCGGCTGCAACGAATCTGGCTGACACCGGTCTACCGCGCTGCGCTGAAGCTCGGTACACCAATCCTCGCGGTCGCCCTGGCGGCTGGCGCGTTCTTCAGTGACGAAGTGCGGCGCAGCGCTGTTCTCGAGGCCGTCGAGACGACGCGGACGGCCTTTATCGAGCGCCCGGAATTCATGGTGACTGACCTGAAACTGCCCGAGGTCACACCCGAGCTGGAAGTGGCGCTGACCGAAAAGCTTGACCTGTCGCTGCCGCAATCCTCTTTCCTGCTCGATCTGGATGCATTGCGCTTGCGAGTAGAAGAACTCGACTGGGTGCGTGCGGCTGATCTGCGCCTGATGGCCGAGGGGGTTTTGTCCGTCACGATCACCGAGCGCGTGCCAGCGATCCTCTGGCGTTCGGGCGAGGGGCTGGAATTGCTCGATACCGAAGGGGTGCGGGTCGCTTTTGTCACCCATCGCGGGGCGCGCGCCGATCTGCCTCTGATCGCCGGGCTTGGCGCTGATGGCCATGTCGCCGAGGCGATGGAGCTTCTCGACGCAGCATCACCGCTTGGCGAGCGCGTGCGCGGTCTGGTGCGCGTCGGCGAGAGGCGCTGGGATGTGGTGCTTGATCGTGACCAGCGCATCAAGCTGCCCGAGCGTGGCGCGCTGGCGGCGCTGGAGCGTGTGATCGCGCTCGAACATGCGCAGGACCTTCTGGCACGCGACCTGATCATTGCCGACATGCGCAACCCGACCCGCCCGGTTCTTCAGATCAGCGCAGGGGCGATGGACACCCTGCGCGACATTCGTTCTCAGACGAGGGAGTAATCCAGCATGCTTGACCCCTATGCCTCTCAGCGTGCCATGCGGCAGTTTCGCCGTGTTGCCATGCAGCGCGGTGTCATCGCGGTGCTTGATATCGGCACCTACAAGATCGCCGCGCTGGTCCTGAAACTCGACCCAGAACAGGTTGCGCCGCGCCACCCCGGCATCGGCAATATGGCGGGGCAGGCCGGGTTTCGCGTGATCGGGGCAGGCACCACGCGCTCGCGCGGGGTGCGCTTCGGCGAAGTGTCTGCCATGGCCGAGACCGAAGGCGCCATCCGCACCGCACTTCAGGCCGCGCAGAAGATGGCACAGACGCGGGTGGATCATGTCATCGTGTCGCTGGCGGGGGGCAATCTGCGTTCCTACGGACTGGCGGGCGAGGTCGAGATCGATGGCGACACTGTGGCCGAGAATGACATCGCCCGCGTGATGGCCGCCGCCGAGTTGCCGGATTTCGGGCATAATCGCGATGTGCTCCATGCCCAGCCGATCAATTTCGCGCTCGACCATCGCACCGGGCTGTCGGATCCGCGCGGCCAGATCGGGCGCAGGCTGGCCTGTGACATGCATCTGGTGACGGTCGACTCCAGCCTGATCCAGAACATCTGCAACTGTCTCAGGCGCTGCGATGTCGAGCTGTCGGGGATCGTGGCGAGCGCTTATGCCTCGGGCATGGCGGCGCTGGTCGAGGATGAGCAGGAACTGGGCGCGGCCTGCATCGATCTGGGGGCTGGCTCCACAAGCCTTTCGGTCTTTATCAAGAAACACATGATCTACGCCGACACAGTGCGCATGGGTGGCGCGCATGTAACCTCGGATATTTCCAAGGGCCTTCAGATCGATTTCGGCATGGCCGAGCGGATCAAGACCGTGCATGGCGGGGTGCAGGCGACCTCGATGGATGATCGCGAGATGATCGAACTGTCGGGCGACTCCGGCGATTGGGACAAGGACCGTCGCCGCGTCAGCCGGGCCGAGCTGATCGGGATCATGCGGCCGCGGATCGAAGAAATTCTGGAAGAAGCGCGTGCACGCCTCGATTCTGCCGGGTTCAACCATCTGCCCAGCCAGCAGGTTGTGCTCACAGGCGGTGCGGCGCAGGTGCCGGGGGTCGACGGTCTGGCAGCGCGCATCTTCGGCCAGCAAGTGCGGCTGGGCCGGCCGGTGCGCGTGCGCGGACTACCGCAGGCAGCGTCCGGCCCGGCCTTTGCCTGCGCCGTCGGTCTGAGCCTTCTGGCCACGCATCCTCAGGATGAATGGTGGGACTTCGATCTGCCGGTCGAAAGCTACCCTGCGCGCTCGCTCAAGCGGGCTGTAAAGTGGTTTCGTGACAACTGGTAATCGCAAAATCTATGGAGCATGTGGAGACTCGGCAGAGAAGTGGAATTTTTTTGCCACATTTGGTGTAAAATCATGACTTTTTTGATGACCTGCCGCGCCAAGCCCTGTAGGATTTCTGGAAAAATCAGGCTAACGGCGCGAAAAACGGGTTAAAGCGTCAGTCACAACGAGAGGCGGAGCGAGCAATGGCACTGAATTTCACTGAGACAAATCGGCACGAAGAGCTTGCACCCCGGATTACCGTCTTTGGTATCGGTGGGGCTGGCGGGAATGCGGTCAACAACATGATCGAGAAGCAACTCGAAGGTGTTGACTTCGTGGTCGCCAATACCGATGCACAGGCGCTGCAGCAAAGCCGCGCGCCCGGTCGCGTGCAGATGGGCGTGAAAATCACCGAAGGACTTGGCGCAGGCGCGCGGCCTTCGGTCGGCTCGGCCGCTGCCGAAGAGACGATCGAAGAGATCATCGACCATCTCGCGGGCTCGCATATGTGCTTCATCACCGCTGGTATGGGTGGCGGCACCGGCACGGGCGCTGCGCCCATCATCGCGCAGGCTGCGCGCGAATTGGGCGTCCTGACCGTCGGTGTCGTGACCAAGCCATTCCAGTTTGAGGGCGTGAAGCGCATGCGCCAGGCCGAAGAAGGGGTCGAGGCGCTGCAGAAAGTGGTCGACACGCTGATCATCATCCCCAACCAGAACCTGTTCCGGTTGGCAAATGAGAAGACGACCTTCACCGAAGCCTTCGCGCTGGCGGATGACGTGCTCTATCAGGGCGTAAAGGGAGTTACCGACCTTATGGTGCGCCCCGGTCTGATCAATCTCGATTTCGCCGATGTCCGCGCGGTGATGGACGAGATGGGCAAGGCCATGATGGGCACGGGCGAGTCGACCGGCGAAGACCGCGCCATCCAGGCCGCCGAGAAGGCCATCGCCAACCCGCTGCTGGACGAGATCAGCCTGCACGGCGCGCGCGGTGTGCTGATCAACATCACTGGTGGTTACGATCTGACGCTGTTCGAGCTTGACGAGGCTGCCAATCGCATTCGCGAGAAGGTCGACCCCGAGGCGAATATCATCGTCGGCTCGACGCTCGATCCCTCGATGGAAGGCGTGTTGCGCGTGTCGGTCGTTGCGACCGGTATCGATGTCGAGCCTAATGCTGAGGTGCAGGACATCCCGCGCCGGTCCATGGTAGAGCCCTTGCGCCCAGCAGTTACCGAGCGGCCTGCGCCCGCTCCGACACCCTCACCCGCGCCGGCCCCACAGCCCGCAGTGGCGCGCGAGCCCGAGCAACAGACCCTGTTCGAACAGCAGCGCCCGGCAGCCCCGGTGCATGAGGAGCCCGAGTATGACCGCCGCCCCGCAGTCCCCGAGCCGATGCCGCGCTTTGCAAGCACCCGCTCGGAGCCTGTGAAGGATGACACCTTCAACACCGACGAGGGTTTTGCCGATCATGCCGCCTCGGCACAGGGAGGGCATTCCCACAGCCCCGAGGCCAGCTTTACTGCACCACGTCGCCCGAAGGCCGGAACGCCGTCGCGCGAGGCTCTGTTGCGGCTGGAGCAGGCGGTTGCCAAGGCGCCCGAGCATGGCTACCGGCGCCCGCCAAGCCGCCCGGCGCATGATGCTGCGGAAGAGCGTTCGCCCGAGAAAGGGTCGCGTTTCGGCCTTGGTTCGCTGATCAACCGCATGGCAGGGCACGGCTCCGAGCCCGCAGCGCCGCAGCGCCGGGTGACTCCGCAGGTGACCCAATATGACGAGGACCCGGCTCCGTCGGCATCAGATGAGCGGATCGAGATCCCGGCCTTCCTGCGCCGTCAGGCGAACTAAGCGCTAGCGCACGTCAGAGTTTCCGAGGCAAGCGGCAGACGCTCGCTGAAGACTGCGCCCAAACCCGGCCATTTTGGCTGGGTTTGTTGCGTATTGCGCACTTGTCATTTTGTCCCGGCCTTGTACTGGATTGATGCTTTGCGCGCGCATAGACTGCAGGCGAGTCACTCAAGGGGGAATACATGGACAGCATTGTCATTCTGGGCGGAGCCCGCACTGCAATCGGCACGTTCGGCGGCAGCCTGGCGGGAACACCGCCGATCGATCTTGCAACGCTGGTCTCGAAAGAAGCCATGTCGCGGGCCGGGGTGGCGCCTGATCAAATCGGGACCACAGTATTCGGCACCGTGATCGCCACTGAGCCTGCCGATATGTATCTGTCGCGCCGCGCTGCAGTTGGCGCGGGTGTGCCCGACACAGTGCCTGCGATGAATGTGAACCGGCTCTGCGGCTCGGGTGTGCAGGCCATTGTCTCGGGCACGCAGGCCCTGGCGCTCGGCGATGCCAATTTCGCATTGGTCGGCGGGGCTGAGGGCATGAGCCGGTCGCCTTATGCGATGCCAGCTGCACGATTCGGCCAGAAGATGGGCGATGTACGCGTCACCGACATGATGGTGGGCGCGCTGACCTGTCCCTTCGGCACGGGTCATATGGGCGTGACAGCGGAGAATGTCGCGCGTGAGCACAGCATTACGCGCGAGATGCAGGACGCTTTCGCGCTGGAAAGCCAGACCCGTGCCGCCAAGGCAATTTCCGAGGGCCGATTTGCCGAACAGATCGTGCCGGTGATGCTCAAGACCCGCAAGGGCGAGGTCGCCTTCGAGGTGGATGAGCACCCCAAACCCACCACCGCCGAGGTGCTGGCCGGGCTGCGCCCGGCCTTCGAGAAGGGCGGCTCGGTCACAGCGGGCAATGCGAGCGGCATCAATGACGGCGCTGCGGCACTGGTGCTGGCGCGCGAAGAAGCGGCACAGAGTGCCGGGCTGAAGCCCATGGCGCGGATCATCGGCTATGCCCATGCCGGGGTCCGGCCTGAAGTGATGGGGATCGGCCCTGTGCCCGCGGTCGAGGCGCTTTGTGCACGCACGGGACTCTCGGTCGGGGATTTCGACGTGATCGAATCGAACGAGGCCTTTGCCGCGCAGGCACTCGCCGTCAGCGCCGCGCTCGGTCTGGATGCAGAACGTGTCAACCCGAATGGCGGCGCGATTGCGATGGGTCATCCGGTCGGCGCGACCGGGGCGATCATCACGATCAAGGCGCTCTATGAACTGGCGCGGGTCGGAGGAAAGCGCGCGCTGGTGACCATGTGCATTGGCGGCGGACAGGGCATCGCGCTCGCGATCGAGCGGGTCTGAAGTGGGCAGGCTGGTGCAAGCACCACTCTGCTCGGCCTGCCATCACTCGGCGTTCGCGACCGGGCTGTCCTGAATGCCCATCCCTTCGACCTCGAGCCGCACTCGGTCACCGGGACGCAGGAATTGCGGCGGTGACATGCCCGCGCCGACACCCGAGGGGGTGCCGGTGGCAATGATATCGCCGGGCAGGAGCGTGAAGAACTGCGACATGTAGGAGATGAGCTGCGCCACCGGGAAGATCATGTCGGAAGTGCTTGATTCCTGCCGCACGGCGTCATTGACCCAGAGCCGCACGCCCAGCGCTTGCGGGTCGGCGATGTCGTCGCGGGTGACCAGCCAGGGGCCGATCTTGCCGAACGAGGGCGCGGATTTGCCCTTGATCCATTGCCCGCCGCGGTGCTTCTGGAAATCACGCTCCGAGACATCATTGACGGCCAGATACCCCGCGACATGCTCGAGTGCTTCGGCCTCGGAGATGTAGCTCGCGCGCTTGCCGATCACGACACCGAGTTCGACCTCCCAGTCGACCTTGTCGGAATTGCGCGGAATGATGATTGCGTCGTCGGCTCCGGCCAGCGAAGAGCTTGCCTTGGAGAAGATCAAGGGCTCAGTCGGCAGCTCGGCGCCGGTTTCGGCGGCGTGGAGCGCATAGTTCAGCCCGATGCAATAGAAATTCGGCACCCATGCCAGCGGCGGGCCCAAACGTACCGGGCCG
This sequence comes from Paracoccaceae bacterium, assembly GCA_007694945.1. Taxonomy (GTDB): domain Bacteria; phylum Pseudomonadota; class Alphaproteobacteria; order Rhodobacterales; family Rhodobacteraceae; genus Roseinatronobacter. The sequence goes on from REER01000098.1 coordinate 19,627, forward strand.
TCGATGACAGGCGCTGCCGACAGGTCGCGCGCGGCAAGGGCGGCGAGTGCGTCGCAGGTGACCGTGGCGGGGGTGAAATCCGGGGTCATGGCGCTTAGGTCGCGCAGGCGGCCCTCTGAATCCAGAAATCCGGGTTTTTCTTCCCCATCAGGGCCATGGCGCAGAAACTTCATGTGTTACCTCGTGGTTTTGGTCTGGTCTGACACAGGCCCGCCGCCTGCGCAATCATCCCTTTGAGACGGCTTCCAGACGATCGCGTGACAATTCACCGGGCACGATGGTGATCGGGATCGGCAAGGTTCCGGAATTGCGCGAAAGCTGCGTCACAAGCGGCCCCGGGTTGTTGCCGGTCGTGCCCGCGCCCAGCACGAGGATGCCGATTTCGGGGTCATCCTCGATCTGGGCCAGGATCTGCTCGACCGCCTCGCCTTCGCGGATCACCAGTTCGGGGTCGATGCCCTGGCGGTCACGCATCCATTTGGCAAAGACCTCGTAATGCGCCTCGATCCGCTCGCGCGCCTCCTCTCGCATGACATCTGCGACACCGATCCAGCCGGAATATTCCTCAGGGGCGATGATCGAGAGGATCTGGACCTGACCGCCAGTATGCGCCGCGCGGAGCGCGGCGAAGCGCATCGCGTTCAGGCATTCACGGCTGTCATCGAGGATGACGAGAAACTTGCGCATCGTGCCCCCGGCAGTGGCGTAAGGAGTCTGCATCTTCGCCAAAAGAAGGCGCGCTGTAAACAGGCAGTGCGTGGGCTGCGCTCGCGGGCCGTGCGCAGAGCCGCAGGCGGCATAGTGAGTATTTTTGGGGCAAGAAAATGAGCAAGAGCTTCATAAGCACAGGTGAACTTAGCCCCAGTGGACATCGCCGAGGAAGATATAGCCCGCGCCGTAGATGGTCTTGATCAGGCGGGGGTTGCGCGGGTCTTCGCCGAGTTTGGTGCGCAGCCGCGAGATGCGTACATCCATGGCGCGGTCGAAGCTCTCTCCCGCCGCACCCCCCAGCGCATCAAGCATCTGCGCGCGAGAGATCAGCCGCTTGGGGCTTTCGAGAAACAGGCGCAGCACCTCGCCCTCGGCATGGCTGAAGGGAATCTCCTGTCCCTCTGCATCGATCAGCAGGTAACGATCAAATTCGGCGGTCCAGCCATTGAAGCGCGCGCGCATGGCGCGGCTCTCGCTTTGGGGCGCGGGTTTGCGCAGCCGGGCGCGGATGCGGGCGACGACTTCGGCGGGGTCGAACGGCTTGATGATGTAATCATCGGCGCCGAGTTCCAGCCCGGTCACGCGGTCCTGCACCTGTGCCCGGCCAGAGATGATGATGATCGTGGCGCCGGATTCGAGCGCGAGGCGGTGGACCAGCGCCAGACCGTCGCGGTCGGGCAGGCCGAGATCGACGAGGCAGACATCGGGTGTGGTGCGGCGGAGCGCGGCCTCGAACTCGGTGGCGCGCGCGTAAGCGGTGGTCTGAAAGCCAGCCTCGCGCAGGGCGGTCGAGAGCACCTGCCGAATCTCGGGTTCGTCATCGAGGATGGCGATATGGGGCGCGGCGCTCATCGGGCGTGTTCCAGTGCATGGACGAGATCGGGCAGCGTGAAGGGTTTGGGCAGGACCGGGAACTCGGCCGCGGCGGTGCGGTGGAGCGCGTCCGAAGCGGGCAGGGCGGTCATCAGATGCAGCCGATTGAGCCCGCGCGCGCGGGCTGTGCGCAGCAGGTCCAGCCCCGAGCCTTGGCCCGCGAGATTGATATCCGAGAGCACCAGCCCCAGCCCCGGCAGGTCGATCAGCCCGAGCGCCTCGTCATGGCTGGCCGCCTCGATCACGCTATGGCCGAGATCGCAGAGCATGGCGCGGACGCTCTCGCGGATTGCCTCGGTATCCTCGACCAGCAGCACCAGCGCGCCTTCGCGCATCTGCGGGGCCGGGGCGGGTTTGTAGGGCAGGCGCAGGGTCACCTGCGCGCCGCCCTCGGGACGGTTGGCAAGACGCACGGTGCCGCCCGAAAGCGTAATCTGGTCATAGACCATCGCGAGCCCCAGTCCCGAGCCATCATGGCCCTTGGTGGTGAAGAACGGGTCCAGCCCCTTTTCCAGGGCTCTGGCACTGAAGCCCGCGCCAGTGTCGGCGACCTGTATCTCGAGCCAGGTATCACTGACGCGTCGCGCTGTCAGCAGAATCTCGCCCTCAGCACCGGCCAGCGCGTCGCGGGCGTTCAGGATGAGGTTCAAAAGCGTGTCCTGCACGGCGCCCTGATCGAGCATCAAGGCAGGCAATTCCGGATCCAATTCGACGCACAGAAGGATCGAGGCCGGCAAAGCAGGGCGGGCCATCAGCATGAGGTCATCGAAAAGCGCGCGCAGATCGGTGGGTTGCGGGCGCAATTCGCGATGGCCGGAAATGGTGGCGATGCGTTCGAGCAACACACCGCCGCGCCTTGCCGCTGCGATGGTCGATTGCACTTGCTGCAATGCCTCGGCGGGCAGGTCGTTGCGCCGGGCAAGCTGGCCCTGCAGCCCGAGGATGATGGTCAGTAGATTGCCGAAATCATGCGCGAGACCGGAGGATAGCTGCGCCGCCAATTCGCGTTTGCGCGTCTGGGCGAGCGCGGCGCGGGCCTGCGCTTCTTCGGTGACATCCATCGACAGCACATAGATGCCATTTATCGGCCCGCTCTCCACCTGATCAGGGGTGAGCGCCAGCCGGATGCGCCGCCCCGAGGCGTCATGGGTGAACTCATGGACCGAATTCTCGCCTTCCAGCGCGCGGCCCAGCCAGGGGCGGATCTTGTCGAAGACCGGTCCCAGCGCCTCGGCTGCGGGCAGGCCGACGATCTCTTGCGGCAGGCCGGGGAAGATCGCGGAGAGCCGGCGGTTGGAGAAGGTATAGGTCAGATCGCGATCCAGATGGGCGATATGGGCGGGCATCATCTCGGTGGTCAGTCGCGTGCGCGCCTCCATCTCGGTCAGTTCGCGCTTGGCCTGCTCCAGCGCGGCATTGGAGGCCGCCAGCGCGCGGTTGGTCTGGGCCAGCCGCTCGGCATGGGCGATGAGGTCATGGCTCAACTCTTCCGAGCGCGCCTGAAGCAGGCTTTCCTGGATCTTGACCTCTGTAATATCGGTATAAACCGTGACCCAACCTCCCAGCGGCAGCGGTGCGCCCTCGACCGAGATCCAGCGGCCATTCGCGCGCTCGCGCTCCATGTAATGGGGGACAAAGGCACGCGCGGCTTCGACCCGAACGCGCACGGCCTCCTCGATATCTTCGATGGGGCCATATTCGCCGCGCGCGACCAGATAGCGGATCGTGTCCTCGAATTCGGTGCCAGGTTGGACCAGCCAGTCGGGCAGGCCGAACATTTCCTGATAGCGCCGGTTGCTGACCGAGAGGCGCAGATCGCGGTCGAAGATCGACAGCGCCTGCTGGATCATGTTCAGCCCGGCGCCCATCAGTTTGGTATGGGTCAGCTCTGACACAGACATGCGTTTTCCTCCCGCGACCGATGCTAGCCTGCTGCGCATCAGCGGAAAAGCCCGGAAAATGAGTGGTTACAATTCGTAAGGATTGCGCAAAACTGCCGCAAGAATCGCCCGCGCATCTGGGCGCCGGGTGCCGCGGGCTGTCGAGGAGGATGGCCCCCGCCCGATACGAGGAAGAGGAGGCCCCGTGACCGTGACCCCTGAGATCAAACTTGCCCCCGAGGAGTCCTCGATCCCGGCGCTGCTGGCGCGCAATGCGCGCAACTACGGGATGCAGACGGCCTATCGCGAAAAGGAATTCGGCATCTGGCAAAGCTGGACTTGGGCCGAAACACAGGGCGAAGTGCGCGCCATGGCGCTGGGCTTTTTGGCGCTGGGCATGGAACGGGGGGATTATGTCGCCATAATAGGGCGCAACCGGCCGGCGCTTTACTGGGCGATGGTCGCGGCGCAATCGGTGGGCGCGATTCCAGTGCCGCTCTATCAGGACGCGGTCGCCGAAGAGATGGCCTATGTGCTCGACCATTGCGGCGCGCGCTTTGTCGTTTGCGGCGATCAGGAACAGGTCGACAAGGTGATCGAGGTGCAGGAGAAAGTGACCTGCATCGAGCAAATCCTCTATCACGACAAGCGCGGCATGCGGAAATACGACCACAGCCATATGAACTGGCTGGAAGACGTGATGCGCGAGGGACGCGCGGCGGAAACCCGTTTTGCGAAAGAGCTCGAGGCGCGCACCAAGGAGCTGACGCTCGATCATACCTGCGTCATGCTTTACACCTCGGGCACGACGGGCAAGCCCAAGGGCGTGGTGCTGTCGAACCGCAACATCATCGTGACCTCGAAGAATTCGTCGGAATTCGACCATCTCAAGCCGGGTGACGAGATCCTGGCCTATCTGCCAATGGCTTGGGTGGGGGATTTCATCTTCGCCATCGGGCAGGCTTACTGGACAGGTTTTTGCGTCAACTGCCCGGAATCGGCACAGACCATGATGACCGACCTGCGCGAAATCGGGCCGACCTATTACTTTGCGCCCCCGCGGATTTTCGAGAACATGCTGACCACGGTGATGATCCGGATGGAAGATGCCTCGCCGCTCAAGCGCCGGATTTTCCACCATTTCATGGATTTCGCGCGCGATGTCGGGCCGAAGCTGCTGGATGGAAAGGATGTGAGTTTGGGCGCGCGGCTGAAATACCGGCTAGGGCATTTTCTGGTCTACGGGCCGCTTAAGGACACGCTCGGCCTGCGCCGCATTCGGGTGGCTTACACGGCGGGTGAGGCCATCGGGCCGGAGATTTTCGATTTCTACCGCTCGCTAGGGATCAATCTGAAACAGCTTTACGGCCAGACCGAAGCTTCGGTCTTCATTACCCAGCAACCCGATGGCGAGGTGCGCTCGGATACGGTCGGTGTGCCCTCACCAGGGGTCGAGGTCCGGATTGCCCAGAGTGGCGAGGTTTTCTATCGCTCGCCCGGCACGTTCGAGAGCTATTACAAGAACGCCGAAAGCACGGCCTCGACCAAGGATGCCGAGGGCTGGGTCGCCACGGGTGACGCGGGTTTCTTCGAGGAGGGATCGGGCCATCTGCGGATCATCGACCGGGCCAAGGACGTGGGCAAGTTGGCCGACGGACGCATGTTCGCGCCGAAATATGTCGAGAACAAGCTGAAGTTCTTTCCGAATATTCTGGAATCGGTCGTCTTTGGCAACAACCGCGACCGCTGCGTGGCGTTCATCAACATCGACCTGGCGGCGGTCGGGTCCTGGGCCGAGCGCAACAATATCGCCTATTCCAGCTATCAGGAGCTTGCCGGACTCAAGCGCGTACTCGACACGATTCAGGAGCATGTCGAACAGGTCAATGAGAGCGTGGCAGAGGACGAGATGCTGGCGGGCTGTCAGATTCACCGCTTCCTCGTGCTGCACAAGGAACTGGACGCCGATGATGGCGAGATGACCCGCACCCGCAAGGTGCGCCGCCGGATCGTCGAGGAGAAATACGCCGATCTGATCGACGCGCTCTATGGTGGCAAGGACAGCATCTATACCGAGACCGAAGTCACCTATGAGGATGGCCGCAAGGGCAAGCTGAAGGCGACGCTGGAAATCCGCGATACCAAGGTCTTTGGCGCCGAGCAGAAGATGGCTGCGGAATGACCCGGACACCACCCCCCGCCGAGAGCCCGAATTATCCGGTCGCCGGTGTGATTGCGGTTGCCGGGCTGATCCTTGCCTTTGCGGTCGTGCGCTTCTTTCCGGAATTCGTGAAACCCGCCATCAGCGGTTCGATCACCGGCGCGTTCGGGGTTCTGGCCCTGCAACGCATCTGGCCGGGGCTGCCCCTGGGCAAGATTCACTACATCATCGGTTCGATCATCGCCTACGGGCTGGTGATCGGCCTAGTCGGGAGGCTCTGAGCAATGCTCGATACCCAACCAGATCCCAAGTCGGATGATGGCTACACCACCGCCGATGGCCGCAAGATCGGCGGTGTGGCGATGGAAATGAAGAATATCACGCTGCGGTTCGGTGGGGTGGTGGCGATCAAGGATATCAGCTTCGATATCCGCTGGGGCGAGGTGCGTGCCATCATCGGGCCGAATGGCGCGGGTAAGTCTTCGATGCTCAATGTCATCTCGGGTTTCTACAACCCGCAGGAAGGCGAGATCATCTACAAGGGCTATCGCCGTCCGCGGATGCGCCCCTATCAGGTCGCCCGCACTGGCATTGCGCGGACCTTTCAGAACATCGCGCTGTTCGAAGGCATGTCGGTGCTCGACAACATCATGACCGGTCGATTGCACCACATGAAGGCGAACCTGTTCCAGCAGGCGCTCTGGTGGGGCAAGGCCAGCCGCGAGGAGCAGGAGAACCGCGAGAAGGTCGAGAAGATTATCGACTTTCTGGAGATCCAGCATATCCGCAAGACGCCGGTAGCACGGCTGCCATACGGGCTGAAAAAGCGCGTCGAACTGGCCCGCGCGCTGGCCGCCGAGCCCTCGATCCTGCTGCTCGATGAGCCCATGGCGGGCATGAATGTCGAAGAGAAGGAGGACATGAGCCGCTTCATCCTCGATGTGAATGACGAATTCGGCACGACAACGGTGCTGATCGAGCACGATATGGGCGTGGTCATGGACCTGTCCGACCGCGTCGTCGTGATGGATTACGGCAAGAAGATCGGTGACGGCACACCCGATGAGGTGCGCAACAATGAAGAGGTCATCAAGGCCTATCTGGGGGTGGCGCATGACTGAGCAGATCACAGGGAACCCTATGACAGGAGTGCTGCGCCATGCCTGATACACTGCTTTTCGCGATGGAGGCCACGCTCAACGGCCTCACGGCCGGGGTCATGTATGCGCTGGTGGCGCTGGGCTTCGTGCTGATCTTCAAGGCCTCCGGCATCTTCAACTTTGCCCAGGGCGTGATGGCGCTGTTTGCGGCGCTGACACTGGTCGGCTTTCAATCGGGGCAGATACCGTTTTCGCACCTGATAAACGCCATATTCGGCACGCGGCTGCATCATTTCGGCTGGAACATGCCCACGCTGCTGGCGATCCCGGCGACCGTTGCCGTGATGATCCTGCTCGCGATTTTGGTCGAGCGTTTCATTCTGAAGCATCTGATCAATCAGGAGCCAATCATCCTGTTCATGGCCACGATCGGTCTTGCCTATTTCCTCGAAGGTGTGGGCGACATCATGTGGGGGGCCGAGGTCAAGGCGCTCGATGTCGGCCTGCCCAAGGGCATGTCGGATACAGTGGACGAGTTGACCTTCAACTGGTTCGGCTATGGATTCTTCATCGACCGACTTGAGATCTGGGCGGCGGGAATTGCCGCAATTCTGGTGGCCTCGCTCACGATCTTCTCGCAATACACGAAGCAGGGTCGCGCGCTGCGGGCCGTGGCCGATGACCATCAGGCCGCGCTGTCGGTCGGCATTTCGCTGCGCTTCATCTGGGTTCTGACATGGTCGATTGCGGGCATCGTGGCGCTAGTCGCGGGCATCATGTGGGGCTCGAAATCGGGGGTCCAGTTCTCGTTGTCACTGATTGCCCTCAAGGCTCTGCCGGTGCTGATCCTCGGAGGCTTCACCTCTATCCCAGGCGCGATTGTCGGCGGCTTGATCATCGGTGTGGGCGAGAAGCTCTTCGACTTCTTCATGCAACCCATCGTCGGCGGCGCGACTGAGAATTGGTTCGCCTATATGCTCGCGCTCGTCTTCCTGCTGTTCCGACCGCAAGGGTTGTTCGGCGAAAAGATCATCGAGAGGGTGTAAAGATGCTGTATCGTGAAGCAGGCGATTTCAAGACAAGCTATGTCGCCGACAGCCAGACCTTTCCGATCAAGTTCGACCGGTATGGCTATTACTTCATTCTGGGTTTCGCCTTTCTGGTGATGCCGCTGATCATCAACGATTACTGGGCCAACTCCATTGTCGTGCCCTTCCTGATCTACACTATCGCGGCGTTGGGTCTGAATATCCTCATCGGCTATTGCGGGCAGCTTTCGCTGGGCACTGGCGGGTTCATGGCCGTGGGCGCCTATGCCAGCTACAAGCTGATGACGGCGTTTCCCGATTTCAACATCGTCTTCGTGATCATCACCGCAGGGCTGATCACCTCGATGGTGGGGGTGCTGTTCGGCTTGCCCTCACTCCGGATCAAGGGGTTCTATCTGGCGGTTGCAACGCTGGCGGCGCAGTTCTTCCTGATCTGGCTCTTTACGCGTACAGGGTGGTTCTACAACTACTCGCCCACTGGCATGATCTCTGCGCCCACGCGCACAGTGCTGGGCTATCCGGTCACCGGACCGCGGGCATCGGCGGTGTCGATGTATCTGATCTGCCTGTCCTTCCTTGTCGCCTGTGCATGGCTTGCGCGCAACCTGACGCGCGGCACGATGGGCCGGAAATGGATGGCCATTCGTGACATGGATATCGCCGCCGAGATCATCGGGGTGAACCCGCTGATGGCCAAGCTCACCGCCTTTGCCGTCTCGTCCTTCTTCGTGGGCATTGCCGGCGCGCTTCTGTTCACGGTCTATCTGGGCGCGGCCGAGGCGGGCGAGGCCTTTGGTATCGACAAGTCCTTCCTTGTGCTCTTCATGGTTATCATCGGGGGCTTGGGGTCGATCTTTGGCGCATTCGCCGGGGCGTTCTTTCTGATCGTCGGGCCCGTGCTGCTGAAACTTCTGCTGGTGGACAGCTTGGGTTGGCCCACCGATCTGGCGGCACATCTGGAGATCATGATTGTCGGTGCACTTATCCTCGTCTTCCTGATCCTCGAGCCGCATGGCATCGCGGCGCTCTGGCGGACGATCAAACAAAAACTGCGTCTGTGGCCCTTCCCCTATTGAGGGGCCGTATCTTGAAACTGTCATCACCGGGAGGAGAACCAATGAAGATGACCAAACTGGCTGCAACCGTTGCAGCAACCATGATGGTGAGTGCGCCTGTCCTGGCAGACACGCTGCACTTTCCCAATCTGAGCTATCGCACCGGACCCTTTGCCGCTGGCGGGATTCCCTTTGCTGATGGCTATGCCGATTACTTCACGCTGATCAACGAGCGTGACGGTGGTATTGGGGGCGTTCCGATCCGCTATACCGAATGTGAGACCGCCTATAATACCGAGCGCGGGGTGGAGTGCTATCAGTCGGTGCGCGGCGACAGCCCGCTGGTGCTCCAGCCGCTCTCGACCGGGATCACGTATCAGCTCATCCCGCGTACGATGGAAGACGGCATCCCCATGCACACTATGGGCTATGGGCGCACCTCGGCAGTGAATGGTGAGGTCTTCAACTGGACCTTCAACTACCCGGCCAATTACTGGGACGGGGCAAGTGTGATCATCAACTACCTGCTTGGCGAAAATGACGGCTCGCTGGAGGATAAGAAGATCGTGCTTCTATATCACAACTCGGCCTATGGCCGCGAGCCGATCCCGACGCTGACCCGGCTTGCAGAGCGGCATGGCTATGAGCTTTTGACCATCGGTGTCGACAGCCCGGGGCAGGAGCAGGGCAGCCAGTGGCTCCAGATCCGCCGTGAGCGACCGGATTATGTCGTCATGTGGGGCTGGGGCGTCATGAACCCGACCGCCATTCAGGAAGCCGCGAATATCCGCTTCCCGATGGAGAATTTCATCGGCGTGTGGTGGTCGGGCTCGCAGCAAGATGTGCTGCCAGTTGGCGCTGGCGCCGATGGCTACAAGGCGCTTGCCATGCACGGGACAGGCATGGATTACCCGATCTATGACGACCTGCAACAGTATGTCATCGAGCCGGGGCTATATGCGGGCACGGGCGATGAGGTCGGCACAGTGCTTTACTCGCGCGGGATGTATGCGGCCATGCTGGCTGTCGAAGCTGCCAAGGTGGCGCAGGAAATCCATGGTGTGGCCAATATCACCCCTGCGATGATGCGCGACGGGATGGCCAATCTCGAGATCACCGAAGAACTGATGGTCGAGCTTGGCCTGCCCAATTTCGGCCCGGCTTTCTCGGTTGCCTGCGAGAACCACGGTGGCTCGGGTGAGGCGATGATCCAGCAATGGGACGCCAGTGCGCAGGAGTGGAACCTCATCACCGACTGGATCGCACCGGATCGTGAGATGATCATGGAGATGGTCATGGACGACAGCCTTGCTTTCGCGGCCGAAAACGACATGACCCCTGCGTGCATGAACTGAGCTCTAAAGGGGCGCGCGGTGCGCGCGCCCCTTCACCCGCCACGATAGCAAGAGGCATTGACCAATGCTCGACGCCAGCCCGACCCAGACCGCGCTTCTCGAAGTCAACAATATCGAGGTGCTCTACAACCACGTCATTCTTGCGCTCAAGGGCGTGAGCCTTGATGTGCCCAAAGGCGGCATAACAGCCCTTCTCGGCGGCAATGGTGCAGGCAAATCGACAACGCTCAAGGCTATTTCCAATCTCATCCATTCCGAGCGCGGCGAAGTCACCAAGGGCTCGATCATCTATGACGGAAAGAATGTCGTGGGGCTCGACCCGGCCGATCTGGTGACAAACGGTGTGGTGCAGGTCATGGAAGGACGCCACTGTTTCGAGCACCTGACGGTAGAGGAAAACCTGCTGACTGGCGCCTATACGCGCCGCGACGGGCGCGCCGCCATCGCCGAGGAGCTTGAACTCGTCTATCAGTATTTCCCCCGCCTGAAAGAGCGCCGCAAGTCGCAGGCCGGCTACACCTCGGGCGGGGAGCAGCAGATGACCGCCATCGGCCGCGCATTAATGTCGCGGCCCAAGATGATCCTGCTCGATGAGCCCTCGATGGGGCTTGCCCCGCAGCTTGTCGAACAGATTTTCGAGATCGTCGCACGGCTCAACTCCGAGCAGGGCGTGACCTTCCTGCTGGCCGAACAGAACACCAATGTCGCGCTGCGTTATGCGCATACCGGCTTCATCATGGAAAACGGGCGGATCGTGATGGAGGGGAGCGCGAAGGATCTGCGCGAAAACCCCGATGTGAAGGAATTCTACCTCGGCATGTCCGACAAGGGGCGCAAGAGCTTTCGCGACGTGCGTTCCTATCGCCGCCGCAAGCGCTGGCTGGCCTGACATGGCTGATGGACCCGCAAACGAGATGCGAGAGGGCAGCGAGATGACCCCGTTTGACGCACTAGAAACCCGCACCGAAGAGGCCCGCGCCGCCGACCTGGCCCGCGCCCTGCCCGAAGCACTGCGCGCGGCACTCCGCGCGCAGGGGCTGGCTGCGCATCTGAGCGATGTGGACCCCGATGCCGTCACCGACCGGGACGCCCTCGCCCGCCTGTCAGTGCTGCGCAAATCCGCACTGGTCGAGGCGCAGGGTGCAAAGCCCCCCTTCGGTGGGCTGAACGCCACGCCGCTGGCCGAGTTCGAGCATGTGTTCCAGTCGCCGGGGCCGATCTATGAACCGGGGCGCACTGGCCATGACTGGTGGCGGCTGGGGCGGTTCCTGCATGCCTCGGGTGTGGGCAGGGGCGATGTGGTGCAGAACTGCTTCTCCTATCACCTCGTCCCGGCGGGCATGATGTTCGAGAATGCCGCGCGAGCTGTTGGCGCCACGGTTCTGCCTGCGGGCACGGGCCAGACCGAGTTGCAGGTCATCGCCGCGCGCGATGTCGGCGCGACCGCCTATGCGGGCACGCCCGATTACCTCAAGATGATCCTCGAGAAGGCCGACGAGATGGGCGTCAGCCTTGGCATCACCAAGGCTGTGGTCGGGGGTGGGGCGCTCTTCCCCAGCCTGCGTGCGTATTACGAGGAGCGCGGTATCAATTGCCGCCAGTGTTACGCAACCGCCGATCTGGGCAATGTCGCCTATGAAAGCGACGCGCTCGAAGGCATGATCGTGGATGAAAGCGTCATCGTCGAGATCGTGCGCCCCGGCACGGGTGATCCGGTCCCCGAGGGCGAGGTGGGCGAAGTGGTCGTGACCACGCTCAACACCGATTACCCGCTGATCCGCTTCGCGACGGGTGATCTCAGCGCTGTGCTGCCGGGCGAAAGCCCCTGCGGGCGCACCAATATGCGCATCAAGGGCTGGATGGGCCGCGCTGACCAGACCACCAAGATCAAGGGCATGTTCGTGCGCCCCGAGCAGGTGGCAGCGCTGGTCGCGCATCACGAAGAAATCCATCGCGCGCGCGTCATTGCCAGCCGTGCGGGGGAAAAAGACGTGATGACCGTGCGGATCGAGACCCGCGCACAAAATCCGGCATTGTATGAAACGACCGTGCTGTCTACTCTGAAGCTCAGGGGTGAGGTCGAGTTGGTGCCTCCGGGGTCGCTGCCGAATGATGGTCTGGTGATCGAGGATCTGCGCCGCTACGACTGATGCCCGCCCCGGAGCACAAAGGGCGGAGGGACGACGATGCGCAGGGTCTTTACGGGAATCCGGGCGGCGGTTGCCGGCGTGCTGCTGACCGCACATGCACAGGCCGAAGGGGTCGCGCTGGTTATCGACAATGACAGCGCGGCCGACCTCGAAGCGGCGGTCACGCGGCTCGAGACCGTCGGCTTTCAGGTGATCTCGGGGAGTGATCTGACCGCTGAAGAGATGCGCGCCCAGCTTGCCGGGGCTCAGGAGAGCATCCTGCGCGCGGAAGCGGATCATGTGCTTGTGTTTTTTATGGGTGATTTCGCGCAATCGTCGAGCGGAGCCTGGCTGCTGAGCAGCGAAGCCGATGCCCCCAGCCTTGCACTGGCAGACGGGCAAGGCCTGCGGCTTGATGTTGTCTTCGAGATTGCAGCGCTGGCCGATGATCGGGCGCTGGTGCTGCTGGGCAAGCGCGCCGGAGAAGAGGACGAAGACGCCGAAGAAACCTTGGGCGCGGGACTGGCGCCCGGTCTGCCCGAGTCCTTCGACCTGCCCGAGGGTGTCGGGCTGATCCGTGGTGCGCCCGAGGACGTGCTCGCCGGGCTGGATGACATCCTGCAACCGGGCACCGCACTGGTCGCCATGCTGCGCCGCAATCCCGTTCTGGATGCGAGCGGCACGCTGGATCTGCGTGCGCCATTCCTGCCCGACGGCTTCGCACCCCTCGCGCGCGCCGATCGGCGCGCCTTTGAAGCCGCAGTCGAGGCCGATACAGAAGAGGCGTTTCGCGCCTATCTCGCGGCCTATCCCAACGGGCTCAATGCGCAGGCCGCCCGGGCCGAGATCGAGCGGATCCGCTCGGCCCCCGACCGGATCGAGGCGGCGCTGATCCTGACTCGTGACGAGCGCCGCGCAATACAGCGCGACCTGAGCGTGCTTGGCTATGATACACGCGGGATTGATGGCATTTTCGGCCCCGGTACGCGGGGCGCCATCGCGGGCTGGCAGGAAGCCACCGGGCGCCCGGTCACGAGCTATCTCGACCGCGACCAGATCATGTCGCTCGCCACGCAGGCCGCCGAACGGCAGGCCGAGATCGAGGCCGAGGAACGCGCGCGGCGCGAGGCTGCCGAGCGCGCGGATCGTGAGTTCTGGGCGGCAACGGGTGCAGTGGGCGATGAGCCGGGGCTGCGCGCCTATCTGGAGCGATATCCACAAGGGATTTTCGCGGGGCTCGCACGCGAGCGCCTGGAGCGGATTGCCGCTGAGGCTACTGCAGCCGAGCGCGACCGTGACCTCGAAGCCTGGCGGCGCGCGCGGCGGATGGACACGATTGACGCTTATGAGGCCTATCTGCGCGACTGGCCGCGCGGCGAGTTCGCCGATCTGGCGCGGTCGCGGATTCAGGAGCGCCTGCCACCACCCCCGACGCCTGCACCGGCGCCAGAGCCGGAGCCCACACCAGCACCATCCGAAGATAATCAGGCCGCTGCCGCCGAGGCCGCACTCGGCCTGAACCGGGCGACCCGGGTCTTGATCGAGCGGCGGCTGGCGCGGCTGGGCTTCGACCCGGGGCCGATTGACGGGGTCTTTGACGACCAGACCCGCGTGGCGATCCGTCAGGCGCAGGAGCGCTTCGACCTGGTGCCGACCGGCTATGTCAATCAGGACCTGCTGACGATGCTGGTTAGCGGCCTGTTTCAGGAGTTTTTCGACTGAGCAGGCTTGCGCAGGGGTAGAGGAGTGGCTAGGCCTGCCACCGTTTGCATCATGGGAGCCCCGCCATGCCAGTCGCTGATGACCGCTTGATTGTTGCCATCGACCTCCCCAATGCGCTGGCCGGGCTGGAACTGGCTGAAAAGCTCGGAGAGACGGTCTCTTTCTACAAGATCGGGCTCGGGATGCTGACCGGGGGCGGGCTGGCGCTGGCAAATGAACTCAAGCAGGAGCATGGCAAGCGGATTTTCCTCGATATGAAGTTTTTCGATATCGGGGCGACGGTCACAGCGGCGGTGCGCGGGATTGCCGCTTATGATCTGGATTTCCTGACCGTGCAGGGCGATCCGCATGTGGTGGCCGCCGCGCGCGAGGGAGCGGGTGGCTCGAGGCTGAAGATTCTGGCTGTGACGGTGCTGACCTCGCTTGATCGGGCCGATCTGGATGCCAGCCTGATCCGGTCCGGTGATCTGACGGAGATCACGCTGGAACGCGCCGCGCGCGCCTTCGTAGCCGGGGCCGATGGCGTGATCGCCAGCCCGCAGGAGGCGGCGGCGATCCGCGCCCTGCCCGAGGCATCAGGCAAGCTGATCGTGACCCCGGGTGTGCGACCCGCCGGTGCGGCGCTGGGTGATCAGAAGCGCGTGGCAACGCCTGCGGCGTCACTATCGGACGGCGCTGATCACGTGGTGATCGGTCGACCTATCTGGCAAGCCCCGGATCCGCGCGCGGCGGTGGCGGCGGTGCTGGCGGAGATTGCGGCGATCTGAGCCCTCAGCCCCCTTCAGTGTTTGGCGCTCCAACTGATCGAAACCGTCTTGCGTGTGGCAAACTCGCCCAACAGACCCAGCACGATCAAGATCAGCCCGAAATAGATCGGGTAGAGCGTCGAGGTGTGTATAGGGTTGTAATTGATGAAGGCGTAGCCGCGCGCCTGGTCGATGGCATGAAAGAGTGGGTTCCACATGAAGTAGTGCAGATAGGATTCTGGCAGCGAATTAGCGAGGAAGAACTTGCCCGAGGCGACCATGTTCATCCGCGTGATCAGCATCGTTAGCATGCGGCTGGCCCCCGGCATCCATGGCCTGAGCGCATAGAGCGCCACACCGATGGACAGGCCCGCGAACCAGACAGCGAGCAACATGCCGAAAGCAGCGACTGGCTGGTGAATCTCGACCGGGGTCCAGACCACATGGTAGATGAACAGGATCACGAAGACCGTCAGCACCTGAATATAAAGCTCGGCCAAGGCCGCCCCCCCAATGGCCACCAGCGTGTTCATGGGGCGATGTTTCATCATCGATGATGTCGGCCCTTCTGCCGAGGCCACTGTGCCGATCACCTTGACATGGGCCATGAACAGGAAGACCCCGCTCATCAGGTAGATCAGCGTATCGCCCCGGATGGCCGCTGCGCGCATTCCGGCAAAGACGAAAATGATCATGAAGACCGCGACCAGCAGCATGGTCTGGGCAATGTTCAACATCAGGCCGATGATGGCATTGCCATGGTCCTTGCGCACATTGCGCACGGCCTGATTGTAGATCAGCTCCAGCGTGATCAGCACCTGTGTCCACATCGAGCGGGAGCGTATCGGAGCGAGCATCGCGGGCCTTTCGTCTTGTCGCTTCCTGGCGCATGGGTTAGGCGCCGTTAACAGATCTATGAGGATAAGGCGAAAGACCTTGCCACGCAATGAATGTGGCGTGAGGACAGGCATGAGAAAGGGCAGAGCGATGGAACAGGACCTGCAATCGGTGATGCGCCGCCTCGCGCTGGAGGCAGGCGCGGCGATCATGGCCGTCTATCAGCGCCCCGATCTGGAGGTACGCAGCAAGGCCGATGCCAGCCCCGTGACCGAAGCTGACGAGGCCGCCGACCGAATCATCAGCGCAGGTCTGCGCGCCGCCTTTCCCGAGATAGCGCTTGTGACCGAGGAACAGGCGGCAAGCCACACGGTCTCGGCGGAACGTTTCTTCATCGTTGACCCGCTCGATGGAACCAAGGAATTCATCAAGCGCCGCGGAGATTTCACGGTCAATATCGCGCTGGTCGAAGATGGCGTGCCTGTGCAGGGCGTGGTCTATGCGCCCTCGCGCGAACGGATGTTCTACACGCGCGCTGATGGCAGCGCTGTCGAAGAACAGGGACCGTTGGCCCCTGTGCAATCGGGGCCGCTGTCGGTCCTTTCCATGCGCGCGCCCGACCCGGAGGCGCTGGTGGTGGTGGCCTCGAAATCACACCGCGACGCCGCGACCGATGCTTATATCGCGCGCTATAATGTCGCGGACATGCGCTCGGCGGGCTCATCGCTGAAATTCTGCCTGCTTGCGGCGGGCGAGGCCGATTTCTACCCCCGGCTGGGCCGGACCATGGAATGGGACACGGCCGCAGGCCATGCAGTGCTTCGCGCCGCCGGGGGGCAGGTGCTCGATTTCGACACCCATGCACCTCTGCGCTACGGCAAGCCGGGCTATGCCAATCCGTTTTTCATCGCCCGTCATCCGGATATTGCGCTGTTAAAAGGATGATTTGATCGCTGCAGCGCGCGGAGCACCGCCAGCTTTGGCCCGTTTTCACCCTGTTTTCACCACAAACCTGCCGCGATTCACCTGTTGTTTAGCTGCGCGTGCGACAAGCCAGAAGGCACTGCAGGACAGGTAAAATCACGGAGCGCAGCATGAACCGCAGGGTAACCAAGGCAGTCTTTCCAGTCGCAGGCATGGGCACACGGTTTCTGCCCGCCACCAAATCGGTCCCGAAAGAGATAATGACGCTGGTGGACCGACCGTTGATACAATACGCGATAGATGAGGCCCGAGCGGCCGGGATCACCGAATTCATCTTCGTGACCTCGCGCGGCAAGGGCGCGCTGGAGGATTATTTCGACCGTGCCCCGGAACTCGAGGCGACGCTGCGCGCCAAGGGCAAGACGCAGCTTCTGAATGTGCTGGGCGCCACCAATATGGACAGCGGTGCGATTGCCTATGTACGCCAGAATCAGGCGCTGGGTCTTGGCCATGCGGTCTGGTGCGCGCGCCATCTGATCGGCGATGAGCCCTTCGCCGTGCTGTTGCCCGATGACGTGATTGCCTCCGAGACGCCATGTCTCAAGCAGATGGTCGAGGCTTATGAGAAAACCGGCGGCAACATGATCGCGGCGATGGAGGTCGCGCCCGAACTGGCGTCGAGCTACGGTATCATGGATGTGGCTCCTGGCGTTGGTCGTGTCCTGCCCATGCGCGGCATGGTCGAAAAACCCGCCCCTGGCGCGCAGCCGTCGAACCTCGCGGCCATCGGACGCTATATCCTGACGCCAGACGTGCTGCGCCATCTGGGCGATATCGAGGCCGGTATCGGCGGTGAGATCCAACTGACCGATGCGATAGCTCGCGAGATCACCCAGCGACAGAGTGTTCATGGGTTCCGTTTTGAGGGGCAGCGTTATGACTGCGGATCAAAGGCCGGGTTCCTCCAGGCGACTGTGGCTTTCGGGCTGGCGCGCTCCGACCTGGGTGAGGAACTCGCGCAGTTTTTGGGAGACATGATGGTTCAGCGTCAGGCCGCCGAGTAAGAGTATTGCTGGCTGCACCAGCGCGGTGTTGATGACTGAGCAGGGCCGCGACGCGTCGCGTCGCGGCCCTGACCAATATGCTGCATGCACAATCGCGGGTGCCGCGCGCAACGACAGGTGAGGTTTCGGAAACGGCAGACGCGGCGGCCCTGAAGTTCAGAGCGGGCGCCTCTGCTGTTTTCTGGTCCGGTTGCGTTAGGGGCGGCACCGACCTGCACCTGCTTTTGAAAGCGCAAAGCTTGCGCTTTGCGCGGCACTGGGGTCATCTGTGGCTCACAGTTGCACAGGCGCGCGGAATGTATAGGCCCTTGTCGGGATCGCAGGATCGTTGGTTCCAGTTCCGCATGGACTGGAAGCGCCGCCGCCTGCGTGCCCGCGCTATCCTCAAAGGGCGCGAGCTGACCTGCCTGCGCAAGGGCGGCTGGGCTCGCGATTCAGTGCTGCTGTTCTGCACGATCCGCAACGAGGCCGAACGGCTGGAGTGGTTCATGCACCATTACCGCGCGCTGGGCGTGGGGCATTTCATCTTCATCGACAATGCAAGCGATGACGGCACGCGCGAAACGCTGCTCGTGCAGCCCGATGCCACGGTCTATGCGACCGAGGCCAGCTACAAGGCGTCGCGCTTCGGTATGGACTGGATCAACTGGCTGATGCTGCGCCACGCCAACGGGCATTGGTGCGTGGTCGCCGATGCCGATGAGCTGCTGATCTACCCGCATTGGCAGACCCGCCCGCTGCGTGCGCTGACCCAATGTCTCGAGGCCCGGGGCCAGCCTGTGCTGCCCGCGATGATGCTCGAGCTTTACCCCAAGGGCCCGCTCGATCAGGCGGAATATGTGCCAGGCAGTGACCCGACAAACTGCCTCAACTGGTTCGATGCCGCGAATTACACCATCGCGCACAAGCCACTGCTGGATTGTCTGCTGATCCAGGGCGGCCCGCGCGCGCGCTGTTTCTTTGCCGACAGCCCGCACCGCGCGCCGACCCTGACCAAACTGCCGCTTATCCGCTGGAGCTGGCATAACGCCTGGGTGAATGCGACCCATTCGATCCTGCCGCGCAGGCTCAACCGAGTGTTCGATGCGGGGCAGGGCGAGGGGCTCTCAGGGGTGCTGCTGCACACCAAATTCCTGCCTACGGTGGTCGAGAAATCACGCATCGAGAAGGCGCGGGGCGAGCATTTCGGCAATGCGCCCGTGTTCGACAGCTATTACGATGCTGTTGCGCAAGCGCCCGATTTGTGGTGCCCGGCCTCGAAGCGCTATTCTGGCTGGGAACAGCTTGAAGAGCTTGGCCTGATCTCGCGCGGGGGGTGGGCGTGAATTTGCGCTGGTTTACGCAACAATAACCCATTCGCGGAAAGATTGTTGCAATCCTGCACAAGTCTGGGCAAAGCTGAGCCCAAGGGCGCGTTGGCACCGGCGGGCCGAAAAACAAAGTGAGGCAAGGCGGTTGGCCATGACAGAGGGCGTCAACCCCTGAACGGCGGGCAGTTTATGAGTGTGCTCAGACAGCTCAGATTGCGCAGCGAGCGTCACAGAAAGCTATTGCGCAAACTGCGCAAGAGCCTGTCGCTGCGTGCCCGCGTCAACCGTACTGACCGCATCCGCACGCGCGACATCCTCGCCTGTGTCACCCTACGCAACGAGGCACCCCGGCTGCCATATTTCCTCGACTATTACCGCGCGCAGGGGGTGCAGCATTTCCTTGTCGTGGATAATGGCTCGGAGGATGGCTCGGTCGAGTTGCTGGAGAAGGAGCGCGATGTTTCGCTCTGGGTGACGCAGGCAAGCTACAAGGCGGCTGGGTTTGGCATTGACTGGCAGAACCATCTCTTGTGGCGGTATGGCGCCGGGCATTGGGTGCTGACTGTCGATGTCGATGAGTTCCTTGTCTATCCGTTCTGCGACTCGCGCCCGCTGCATGCGCTGACCGACTGGCTGGAAAGCCAGGGCCGGCGGTCCTTCGCGGCGATGCTGCTCGACATGTATCCCAAGGGTCCGATTGGCGCGCAGCCCTACCGGCCCGGGCAGGACCCTTTCGAGATTGCGCGCTGGTTCGATGCCGGAAATTACATCATCCACCGCAACCCACTGTATCACAATCTCTGGATTCAGGGGGGCGTGCGCCAGCGCGCCATCATGCCCGAGACCCCTGGCGAGGCCCCCGCGCTCAACAAGATCCCGCTGGTGCATTGGTCGCGGAAATATGTCTACAAGAGCTCGACCCACATGCTGTTGCCGCGCGGGTTGAACAAGGTCTATGACGAGAGCGGGGGAGAACTGGCCTCGGGGGTGCTGCTGCATGCGAAATTCCTCGACATGATCGTGGACAAGGCCGAGGAAGAGATGACGCGCGGCCAGCATTATGCAGGCTCGCGCGAATACCGCGCCTATCGCGAGACGCTCGCGGGCGGGCAAGATTTGTGGTGCGACTGGTCGTCCGAATACATCAACTGGCGCCAACTCGAGATTCTGGGCCTGATGTCGAAAGGAGACTGGGCATGACGGCCTCGGCACCGCTCGGCATCATCATGCTTTGTCACACGGCTCTGCCGCGTGCGGCGCAGGTGGCGCGGTTCTGGCTGCGCGCGGGTTGTCCGGTGGTGCTGCATGTGGACCGTGCGGTGCCGGAACGCGAGCTGGAGGGCTTGCGCGCCGACCTGGGCTCGGAGCCTCTGCTACGTTTCAGCCCGCGCCATCGCTGCGAATGGGGCTCATGGAATATCGTGCGCGCCAGCCAGGACGCCGCCGAGGTGATGCTGGGTGACTTCCCTGAGGTCGGCCATGTGCTGCTCTCCTCCGGTTCCTGCCTGCCGCTGCGACCGGCCGAAGAGCTTTTGGCATTCCTGCGCGACCGGCCCGACACGGACTTCATCGAGTCCGTCTCGATCAATCATGCGACCTGGATCATGGGCGGGCTTTCGGAAGAACGCTTCACGCTCTATTTCCCGTTTGGTTGGCGGCGTCAGCGCTGGCTGTTCGACACGGCGGTTGAGGTCCAGCGCAAGCTGGAGATCCGGCGCGAAGTGCCGCGCCCGCTTGACCCGCATATGGGTTCGCAATGGTGGTGCCTGACGCGCGCAACATTGCAGGCGATCCTGACCGACCCCAAGCGCCCGCGCTATGAGCGCTATTTCCGGCGCAACTGGATCCCCGACGAATCCTATTTCCAGACGCTGGTACGGTTGCATGACCGCAGGGTCGAGAACCGCTCGCTCACGCTGGTGAAATTCGACCGCAACGGGCGGCCCTATCTGTTCTATGACGACCATCTGCAACTGCTGCGCCGGTCGGATTGCTTTCTCGCGCGCAAGATCTGGCCTGAGGCCGACAAGCTCTATGATTTCTTCCTCTCCGACCAGCCGACGCGCCTGCCACCCGTCACGCCCGAGCCTGCCAAGATCGACCGCTATTTCGAGTTGGCCGAGAAGCAACGCTTCGAAGGTCGGGCAGGGCTCTATATGCAGAGCCGTTTTCCGTCATTCGACACAGTGGGCACCGCGCGCACGGCAGGCCCCTATGCGGCCTTTTCGGGTTTCGAGCATCTGTTCGAGAATTTCGAGCATTGGCTGGGGCAGGTGACCGGCACGCGCCCGCATGGCCACCTCTATGCGCCCGATCGCGTGCAGTTTCACGGCGGCGCGCAAGTCTGGCACGGGGCGCTGAGTGCCTCGGGCGCGATCCGCGATTACAACCCCTATATGTTCCTGACCAATCTGCTCTGGGCCACGCGCGGCGAAGTGCAGTGTTTCCTGTTCGGCCCCGAAGACAGGCTGCCCGATGGCTTGGTCGATTTCATGACCCATGACCCGAATGCGCGGATTTCGGTCCTCACCGGGGCCTATCTGCTGCCCTATTTCCGGGGGCGCAAGGTCGATGGTGATCTGCTGCACCATATCGGCGAGATGCAGCGCCGCGAACAGGCCTGGCTCACTATCCTGCGCTCGCGCTGGGTGCAGGCGCAGGTCGAGATATGCTCTCTGGGCGAGATGCTGGCCGACCCGGAGGCTCGGTTGCGGGCGATCATCGAGGCGATGGATGGGGCTGCAGGTCTGAGCGTCCATGGTCTGCCGGCGCTGCGCCCGATGGAGGGGTTTGATCGGTATCTTGTGCAATTACGCGACAAGGGGCTGCCCCCGGCGATCCTCAAGGAGTTCCAATGTTGACGCATTTTGCCGAGGGGACCTGAATGGCTCAGTTCGATTATTTCGTGATCCTCGCCGAGATGCGCACCGGCTCGAATCTGCTCGAAGCCTATCTGAACGAGGCCGAGGGACTGCGCTGCGAGGGCGAGGCGTTCAACACAGCCTTTGTCGCCTATCCCAAGGTCGATGTGCTCTACGGTTTTGACCGGGCCGCGCGCGATGCCAACCCGCTCGCGCTATTGGGAGCGTTTCGCAAGCAGGACGGATTGGCGGGGTTTCGCTATTTCCACGATCATGACCCGCGCGTCTTCGAGCCTTTCATGCGCGACCCGCGCTGCGCCAAGATCATCCTCACGCGCAACCCCATCGAATCCTATGTCTCGCTCAAGATCGCGCGTGAGACCAACCAGTGGCGGCTGGGCGATGTCAAGAACAAGCGCGCGGCGAAAGTGGTGTTCGACCCGGTGGAATTCGCCGCGCATGTGGGCGAGTTGCAGGGCTTTCAGACCCGCGTGCAGACCCTGCTGCAGATCACGGGGCAGGCGGCTTTTTATATCGGCTATGAGGATATCAAGAAGCTCGATGTCATCAACGGGCTGTTGCGCTGGCTGGGGGTAGGGGCGCAGATCGAGCGTGCGCCGCGCAAGCTCAAGCGCCAGAACCCCGAGCCGCTGGAGGAAAAACTCGTCAACCCCGAGGCTGTCGCCGAGGGGCTCGCGCGGCTCGACCGCTTCAATCTGGCGCGCACGCCCAATTTCGAGCCCCGACCGCCGCCCACGCTCTGGGGGCTGCGCGCCTGCCCGGAATTGCCTCTGGTCTATGCGCCCATTCCCGGCGGCTTTGAGCGCGCGATCTTTGGCTGGATGGCCAAGGCTGATGGGGTGGCCATGCGCGCGCTCTTGTCCGACTTCACGCCCGAAAGCTGGCGCAACTGGCAGCGCACCCATCCGAAGCGGCTGTCATTTACCGTGCTGCGCCATCCGCTGGCGCGCGCGCATCAGGTCTTTGTCAATCAGGTCGTGCTCGGCAATCGCACCAATGTGCGCGGCTTTATCGAGCGGGTGCATGGCGTGATGCTGCCCGAGGATGAAGCCGGTGCGCAGGCATGGGGCCATGAGGCGCATCGGCAGGGATTTGAGGGATTCCTGCGTTTCGTACAGGCCAATCTGGCCGGGCAGACTGCGCTGCCGGTTCGGCCAATCTGGGCCAGCCAGACCCGGTTGATCGAGGCGATGGTGGCGCAGTGTCCGCCGCAGCGGATGCTGCGCGAGGCGCGATTGGCCGAGGACCTGCCCGCGCTGGCGGGGGAGCTGGGCCACCCGCTGCCGCCTTTCAAGCCGCCTGAGCGCAATGCTGTGTTGCGGCTCGAGGATATCTATGTGCCCGAGATCGAGGCCGCCTGTCGTGCGGCCTATGCGATTGACTATGATATGCTGGGCTTTGGGGATTGGTCGGAAGAGTGAGCTTGGCCTGATGGCATTGGCCTGCCGTCACTGCAGGTGGAGCGCGCGCCCCGAAAGCTGTCAGCGCTCCTGCACTCAGGCGGCCTTGCTGCCTTCCGAGGCGGTCAGGATGGCGTAGATCTTGGCCGGGTCTTCATTGGCGCGCAGCTTCTCGCAGACGCGTGCGTTGCGCAATGTGCGCGATATGAAGGCCAGCGCCTTGAGATGGTCCACCCCGGCATCGCGCGGGGCGAAGAGGGCAAAGACCAGATCGACCGGGGCCTTGTCCACCGAGCCATAATCGAGCGATTTTTCCAGCCGGAAGAAAATCCCCAGCACGGAGTCGATCCCGTCCACGCGGGCGTGGGGGGCGGCCCCCCCCCCCCCCCCCCCCCGCGGGCCC
>REER01000058.1 GCA_007694945.1 Paracoccaceae bacterium
ACCAGCATCAGATCATCTCCTGCGCCTTGGCGGCGCGCGCTTGCTTGTCGAGCTTCTTCTGGTGGTTGGCGCGGAATTCTGGTCGCAGGTTGGGATCTCCCTCCCAGATACCGGCCGTGTCACCTTCGCCCACGCCCTCGAAGAAGTCGCGCATCTTGTCCATGCGCTCTTTCCCGGCGATGGCCGCATTGACCACCTCGCCTAGTGAGCCAGCCCCCGCCGGACCCATAAGTGGCCGCGCCGAGATCAGATTGGTGAAATACAGCGACGGGATTGCGCGTTCTTTCGCGTGCTGCACCACCGGGGTGGTGCCGATCACCAGGTCCGGGTCCAACCCGTCACAGGCGGCAAGGTCATCGGACAGCGAGGCGCGGAATTTCACCGCAACGCCGCGCGCTTCCAGCCAGTCCTTGTCAGCCTGGTTCCAGCGCGAGCCCGCGCAGGCCGTTCCGACATAGGCCACATCCGCCCCGCTCTCGATCAGCAGCCGCGCGACCAACAGCTCCGAACCCTCGTAGCCCGATAGCGTGATCCGGCCCTTGATCGGGGCTTTCGCCAGGGCATCCTTGACCGCTGGAACAAAAGCATTCTGAGCGGCCGCAATCTGCGCGGCAGGCACCCCGTGCGCTGCACCAATCGCGGCCAGCCAGTCATGCGTGCCATCGACGCCTACCGGCGCTGACCCAACTATCGGCCGCCCCGCAGCCTCGAACTCGCGCACTGCGGCGGCATAGAACGGGTGGATCGCGGCGACCACGGAGCAATCCAGCGCGGCGTAAAGCTCGCGCCATTCGCGCGTCGGCACCACCGGCCCGGCGGCCAGCCCCATGGGCGCGAGCATCGCACCGATCATCATCGGGTCCGCCGGGAACATCTCGCCCAGCAACGTCACGGTCGGCCGGTCATCGCGGCCAGAGACCGGCGCGGGCACTGGCCCGGCCTCGGCCTCTTGGCGCGCGTAATTCAGCATCGCGCCCGCGAGCACGTCCTTGGCCTCAGCATGGGTGGGCACGCCGAAGCCCGGCACGTCGATGCCCACGATGCGCACGCCATTGATTTCCTTGGGCAACAGCCGCAAAGGCACACCCGAAGCGGTCGGCACGCAGAGGTTTGTCACCACAATCGCGTCATAGCGCTCGGGATCCGCCATCTCATAGACTGAGTCGCGGATATCTTCGAATAGCTTGCCTGTGACCAGTGTCTCCGAGTTGAACGGCACATAGCCCACCGACCGCCGCGCGCCGTAGAAATGCGAGACAAAGGTCAGGCCATAGACACAGCAGGCCGAGCCCGACAGAACGGTTGCCACACGCCGCATCCGCAGCCCCACACGAAGCGAGCCAAAGGCGGGGCACATGGATTCGGGTTTGTCATGCGGGCCGGTCGGATAGTCCTTGGCGAACTGGTCCAGAACCTCGCCATTGCCCGCTGCACGCGCCTGCGCCTCCATCTGTTCTGACGGCGCATGGCAGCCCATGCCGTCCGGCTTGACGCCCTCGGCGGCGGCATCTTCCGAAACGGGCGTTCGCTCGATCACTTGTTCGACCGGCGCTTCGGCAGCGGCATCATATACCGTCTCGCCTATCTTCTGAGCAACAGTCCGGGGGGCGTCAGCCCCTTGCTTCCCATGTCCAAAATCTTCAGGCATCGTCATAGACCACTTCGAGGCTTTCTTTCGGCTTGGCGTTCTTGCCGCGCATGTCGGCATCGGTCGCGGGCTCAAGCACCACGTCGCCGCCCGTATCCTTGCTGTCGAAGAGGCCCAAAAGCCCATCCTGATCCAGCGGTTGCGGGTGCACTGGGGGCGCGTCGGAGACTTGCTCGGCCAGACCGGCGAACAGCGCGCCCCATTGGCTCTGCTGCGTGCCGACGATTTGATAATTCGCAGATTTCTTGCGCAGATCCTCATCGGCCGGTATTTCGGCGAGGATAGGAATATCGACAGCCTTGGCAAAAGCCTGCGCCTCGCCCGTGCCGTCATCCTTGTTGATCACCAGCCCCGCCACGCCGACATTGCCACCCATCTTGCGGAAATACTCCACCGCCGAGCAGACATTGTTGGCCACATAGAGGCTCTGCAGGTCGTTCGAGCCGACCAGGATCACTTTCTGCGCCATGTCGCGGGCAATCGGCAGGCCGAAGCCACCACAGACCACGTCGCCGAGGAAATCCAAGAGCACATAGTCGAAATCCCAGTCATGGAAGCCCAGCTTCTCCAGCAGTTCGAAGCCGTGGATGATCCCGCGCCCGCCGCAGCCGCGGCCCACTTCCGGCCCGCCGAGCTCCATGGCGAAGACGCCGTTGCGTTTGAAGCAGACATCACCGATTGTGACTTCCTCGCCCGCCAGCTTTTTCTTGGTCGAGGTCTCGATGATCGTGGGGCAGGCCTTGCCCGCAAACAGAAGCGAGGTCGTATCCGATTTCGGATCGCAACCGATAAGCAGCACGCGCTTGCCCTGTTCGGCCATCATGCAGCTAAGATTCGCCAGCGTGAAGCTCTTGCCGATGCCGCCCTTGCCATAGATCGCGATGATCTGGGTGTGCTTGGTGGGCTCGGATTGGGGCACTTCCAGTGTCGGCTCTTCATGCGCCTCATCACGCAATCGCTGGTCGAAATCCTTGAGGTTCGGAACGTCGAGGGTCATGCAGTTGTCTCCCAGTCGAGTATCATCTTGAGGCAGTCGGGGTCGCTGAAGGCCATCTCATAGGCGCTTGCAGCCTCGGAGGGGCGCGCGTGATGCGTGATCAGCCTTTCCAGTGAAAGCTTGCCCGTATCGATCAGATCACGCGTGGCGATCAGGTCGTCGGGCTGCCATTCGGCGGCGATGCGCAGCCGCGCCTCCCGCATGAAGGCGGGAACGAAGGCAAATTGCAGCGGCTTGGTGTAGAAGCCCGCAAGCACCAGTTCGCCATTTTTCGCGAGGCGGCCGACGAGCTGGTCGATCAGCCCCTCGGCACCCGAGGCATCCATGATGCAGCTATAGTCGCGGCGCGTGTCTTCATCAGGGTGACAGACCGCGTAGCCGTCAGCACCGCCCCGCCGCGCCGCATTCACTTCCCAGACCTGCGGCGCGGGTGCGCCTGATGCGATGACGATCCGCGCAATCAGACGGCCCAGCACACCATGCCCGACCACGAGGTCGGGCATGGTGGCGTGAGCACCCGCCACAGCGTGACGGGCAGTGGCGGCCAGTGCCAGTAATGCGCCTGCTGCGCCCATGCCGGGATCAATGCGGGTGACCCGCTTTGCATCTGTGACAAGAGTTCGCGCTGCGCCGCCAAAGAGACCGAAAACCGGCCCCTGTTCGCCTGATTCGAAACAATTCGCTCCGGGCACGAAGACCCGTTCTCCAACGCGGAAGCCAGTCTCAGCGCCCGCTTCAATCACTTCACCCTCGGCCTCATAGCCGGGAACCAACGGATAGCCCATGCCCGGAAAGGGAGGCATCTCGCCGGACCAGAACAGCTTTTCAGTACCCGTGGAGATACCCGAATGGCCGATGCGCACCACCAGATCCTGCGGCCCGGGAGCCTTCAATCCGACTGTGCCTAGCGAGAGCTGGCGCGGGCCGGAAAGAATGATGGCGTCTGTCTGCACGGGTTCCCTCCTGCGGTGTGCAACCGGTGCCGGGATGTGACAGCCCGACTCGACGGCTCTTTATGTAATCTTAGCGATACAATGCAGACTGTCAACTCTCATTGACACTTCATCTTTGCTTTTCTTGGGTAACGCCGGGCTTGCGTGCCTCGATTACACGAGTGACATAAGACCGATTCCCGCAAGCCTCTGAAACTGAAACGAATCCTGCTTCGCGAAGCAGTGCGACGATCTCATCTGCGCTGCGTGTGCGCCCCGTCTGCATGGCAAGGGTGTAAACTGCGAAATACACATCTGTCTGCGGATCGGGCTGCGCGCCGCCTGACATTGGCTCGATGATCAGAACCCGCCCGCCTAGTGGCAGCCCCGCATGGACCTTGGCGAGGAGCGCCGCGACCGTTTCGTCGGTATGATCGTAGAGTACGCGCACGAGGCTGATTACATCAGCGCCCATAGGAAGCGGGTCAGTGCGGAAGGAACCGCCATGGCGGCCTACATCTGCGGGCAACCCCGCTTGTGCCACGACATCGGGAAGGTCGAACAGCGACAGAGACAGGTCCGGATACTGTGCGCGCACCGCGCGCAGAAAGGCACCTGTCCCGCCGCCGACATCAAGCAAATGCTGCGCGCCCTTGAGCGAAACATGCGCCAGTGCTTCCTCCGCGACAAGTGCCTGGCTGTCGGCCATGAGCTGCGAGTAGCGGGCGGTCACCTCGGCATCCATTGGCCCGGTCGCTCCAAAGACGTAAGGCCAGAAGCGTGCGAGGTCGGGGTCGGTTTCGCCCCTGATGAAGGCCGCAGGGTCAGCAAGGTCGCGATAGAGCACGCTGTGATGGCGCACCATGTCCTCCAACCCCGGCACCGATAGAAAGGCGGCGCCGCGCCGGGCGAGCGCGAAGCGCTTGCCCTTGCGTTTCAGAAGCTGCATCGCGGCCCCTGCCTGCAGCAGAATCTGCATCCTTGCGGGCGGGACTTGCAGGCGATCCGCGAGCGTTTCGGCGCTGATTGGGCCATCGGAAAGACGGTGCAGCACCCGCAATTCGACCAGCGCCATCAGCATCTGGCTTTGCACGAAACCCTGCATCAGGTCGAATAGCTCGGCACCCTCGCGCCGCGCGATGCTACGCAACCCCGGCACTCGCGCGCAGAAAGACTGAAACCCAGGCGAGCCCGCCAAGCGGTTGATCAGCCCCGCAGGTCTTGCAGGGCTGTCCTCGGCAGAAATCATGGTCATGCGCCTAGACCCGGACCGGAGCGACCGGGGTCATTCGTTCGGCATAGAGCTGCACGAGCTGTGCCAGTTGCGCCTCGCCGGGGCAGGATGGGATCGAGGCAATGGCGCCGCCTAGAATGTCCTGCAACCGCTTGATCGCACCCTGGACGCCCAGCTCCTCGACCGCCGAGGGGCGCGCATTGGCGACGTCCTGTCCGACGGGCTTGCCAAGCACGGCCTCGTCGTAGAGCGCGTCGCGCAGGTCATCGGCAACCTGAAACGCCTCACCAATGCGGGCGCCAAGTTCTTCCCAAGGCTCGGGCTCATGCCCGGCGGCAAGCGCACCCATCTGGGTTGCAGCCATGAAGAGAGCGGCGGTTTTCGAGCGGTGATAGGCGCGCAGATCGACCGTTTTTTCACTCTCCCAGCCCTGACCGGCGCAGATACCATTCGGCATGCCGGTATGATGCGCCAGAAGCTGGACAATCCGCAGCGCGCGTAGCGCGTCGGCCTCGGGAACGCGCGAGAGAACGTCAAAAGCCGCTATGATCAGGCTGTCGCCCGTCAGCACCGCAAGCGGTTCGGAATAGGCCAGATGCACTGTCGGCTTGCCACGGCGGAAATCGGCGTTGTCGAAAGCAGGCAGGTCATCATGCACAAGACTCGCGCAGTGGATGAGTTCGAGCGCAATGGCAGCGGCATCGGACAGATGCGGGCGGTCGTCGCCACAGGCCAGCGCCACCGAGAGGCAGATCGTTGGACGGATGCGTGCGCCGCCGGGAGTGACCGCGTAATTCAGGGCAGCGGCCAGCCGTCCGGGCGCTGCGCCCTCGGAGCCTTGCGCCTGCGCGATGGCCGCGCTCATGGCCTTGTCGATTCGCTTGCTCAGATCCATCATGACCCCTCTTTTTCCCTGAATGTCACTTTGAATGGACACGTATGTGTAAATTAGACTGGACAGTTTCGTCGAAAGAGTCAAGAATTCTCGCCATGGTCACGCAAAAAGACAGGGTCGCCATCATCGGCGCGGGCATGGGCGGGCTGGCTGCTGCGATTCGGCTTGCCGCAGCTGGACGCGATGTCACTGTCTTCGAAGCGCATGGTTGGCCCGGCGGCAAAATGCGTATTGTCGACTCGGCGGCCGGGCCGGTCGATGCCGGCCCAACTGTGTTGACAATGCGCCCTGTGCTCGAAGAGCTTTTCGCAACTGCGGGCGCATCGCTGGAAAGTCATGTAACGCTGAATCCCTTGCCCGTGCTCGCCCGGCATTTCTGGCGCGACGGCACAACGCTTGATCTGATGAAGGAACCTGAGGCCAACGCACATGCTATCGGTGCGGTGTTTGGCGTCCGGGCGCGGTCCGAATTTCTGAGTTTCGAGGCGGAAACACGCACCCTTTTCGACGCTTTCCGTGCCCCCATTATGGACAGTGCCAACCCCGATGCCTTCGGGGCTGCGCGCGCGGCTCTCGCCAACCCGAGCGTTATGCCGTGGCTGATCCCCGGACGCAGTCTTGCACGAATGCTTACCGCACGCTTTTCCGAACCTCGACTGCGCCAGTTATTCGGGCGCTATGCCACCTATGTCGGTGGCAACCCGCTTACAGCGCCTGCCGTCCTGGGGCTGGTCTGGCAAGCCGAAGCTAATGGGGTCTGGGCGGTCAAGGGCGGCATGGCAGGCCTCGCGCGCGCTCTTTCTGATCTGCTGGAGCGTATAGGCGGCCTTGTGCACCTCAACACGCCTGTCTCCCAGATCCTTACATCAGGTGAAACGATCACAGGGCTACGGACCGCCGATGGTGTCGAGTTTCCCTTCAGCCAGGTTGTCTTCAATGGTGATCCAGAGGCCCTGCCCTATCTGCTCTCCCAAACAAAACCGCGCAAACCCACACCGCGCAGCCTGTCGGCCCATGTCTGGACCTTTGCAGGCGAGGTGGCGCCCGAGGGGCTGGGGCGCGAAGCGCTGGTCTATCACAGTGTCTTCTTCGCCGATGATCCAGCGCAGGAGTTTGAGCCGCTCGCGCGTGGTGAGATACCGCAGGACCCCACAATCTATGTCTGCGCGCAGGACCGCGCCGAGCAAGTGCCCGTTGGCGCCGAGCGCTTTCAATTCATCCTCAATGCGCCGGCCCTGCATAGGGCGGCGCCCGAGACGGAGCCCCCATGCAGGACCAATCCTTTCGCGCGGCTGCAGACCTTCGGCCTGAAGCTATCCCCGCATCTGACCGATCAGGCGCTGACCACGCCCGGCCGCTTCGCACGGCTGTTTCCGCACTCACAGGGGGCGCTTTACGGGCTCAGCCCGGACGGGGCGATGGCAACATTCCAGAGACCACAGGCACGAACGAAAGTGACCGGGCTCTATCTGGTGGGGGGCGGGGTGCATCCAGGGGCGGGCGTGCCGATGGCGCTGACTTCGGGACGGCACGCAGCCCAAGCAGCCCTCAGCGACCGGATTTCCGCGCCCATGTCCCGCCCGACGGCTACGCATGGTGGTATATCGACGGAATCAGCGATGACGGGGAACGCGCCGTCTCGGTGATCGGCTTTATCGGCTCGGTGTTTTCGCCCTGGTATCGCTGGTCGGGCAGGCGCGATCCACAGAACCATTGCTGCATCAATGTCGCGACCTACGGACCGAAGGGTCGGTTTACCATGACCGACCGGGGCCGCCCCGCCCTGCGCCAGTCCAAAGATGTGTTCGAGGTCGGCCCGTCGTCGATCCGCTGGGAGGGGGACCGGCTGGTAATCGACGTGAACGAGGTCTCCTCGCCACCGCTGATAAGCCGGGTGCGCGGGCGGATTACGCTCCATCCCGAAGCGCTTTTTGGTCAGACTGTCGCGCTTACCCCGGACGGGCGCCACCGCTGGCAGCCCTTCGCCCCCATCGCGCGGATTGAAGTGGACCTCTCGCCCGGCCACTGTTGGCAGGGCCACGGCTATTTCGACGCTAATTTCGGCGAGGCCGCGCTGGAGGATGATTTCGACTACTGGACGTGGGGGCGCTTTCCGCATCAGCGGGGCGCGCGGTGCTTCTACGATGCCACGCTGCGCGACGGAAAGCAGCAATCGACAGCGCTGGAGTTCCATCCCGATGGCCATATGGAAAAGATCGCACCGCCGCCCAAGGCACCGATGCGCCGCAGCCTATGGGCGGTGCGGCGCGAGACACGGGCTGATGCGGGGTTCACGCCGCGGCAGGAACTCGCCATGCTCGATGCGCCTTTTTACGCACGGGCTGCCGTGCGAACGCGGATCGATGGGCAGGAAAGCGTCGGTGTGCACGAAGCGCTCGACCTGCGCCGCTTTGCCCAACCGCTCCTGAAGCCGATGCTCGCAGTGCGGGTGCCCCGCCGGCGCAGTTGGCGCTTTGAGGATAGCAGTCGAAGACCCACTTGAGCTTTATTCGCAAAGGCGGATAATCGCCGCGGCGTCAGTCCCAAGACACCACATTTCCAACAGATCGGGTGAGCGGGCCGGCTGCGGACGATTCCTACTCGGCCGCGATAGCAGCCGCGTCACGGGGGCTGTAGTTCAGGATTGGGGCGAGCCAGCGTTCGGCCTCTGCAATCTCCCAACCCTTGCGGGCAGCATAATCTGCGACCTGGTCACGCTCGACCTTGGCGACACCAAAATAGTAGCTGTCCGGATGCCCGATATAGAGACCCGAAACCGACGAGCCCGGCCACATCGCCATGCTTTCGGTCAATGTGACCCCAGTCGCGGCCTCGGCATCCAGCAGTCGAAACAGTGTACGCTTTTCCGTGTGATCAGGTTGCGCGGGATAGCCGGGGGCGGGGCGAATACCGCGATAGGGCTCACCTATCAACTCTTCGGGGCGGAAGGCCTCATCCGGCGCATAACCCCAGAACTCGCGCCGCACCCGCTCATGCAGCATCTCGGCCATGGCTTCGGCACAGCGATCCGCCAGCGCCTTGACCATGATGGCTGCGTAATTGTCATTCGCGCGGTCAAACTCTTCGGCAATCGCAACCTCTTCCGGCCCGGCAGTCACAACGAAACCTCCGACATAATCGCTCGCACTACCTTCGGGTGCCACGAAATCCGCAAGCGCCAGATTCGGGCGACCGGGGCGCTTGGCGTGCTGCTGCCGCAGGGTGTGCAGCGTCGCCAGAGCCTCTCGTCGCCCCTCGTCA
Source organism: Paracoccaceae bacterium (assembly GCA_007694945.1). Classification (GTDB taxonomy): domain Bacteria; phylum Pseudomonadota; class Alphaproteobacteria; order Rhodobacterales; family Rhodobacteraceae; genus Roseinatronobacter. The sequence goes on from REER01000058.1 coordinate 8,968, forward strand.
GAATAGAGCCGGATGTCATCCCCCACGGCATTGGCGGGCCAGAAGCCCACGACAGCACGCGGTGAGAACCAGCGTTCGTCGATGATCCGGGCGAGCATGGCCTGCGCATCATCAAACAATGCGCGGGCCGCTTCACCCTGCTTCTCATCATCGAGAATTTTCGGATAGACGCCCTTCATCTCCCATGTCTGGAAGAACGGCGTCCAGTCGATATAGCGTGCGATCTCGGCAAGATCCCAATCGTCGATCACCCGTGACCCCGTGAATTCAGGGGCAGGCACAGCATAGCTCTGCCAGTCGATCGCCATTGCATTCGCCCGCGCCTTGGCCAGAGGCAGACGCTCCTTCGCGCGCTCGGCGCGCTCATGCCGCGCCGTCACTTCGGCATACTCGGAGCGCACGCCCGCCACATACTCGACCTGTTGCGCCGGGCTGAGCAGCGCACCGACCACGCCGACGGCGCGACTGGCATCCAGCACATGCACGGCAGCACCAGAATAGCGCGGCGCAATCTTGACCGCGGTGTGAACTTTCGAGGTTGTAGCCCCCCCGATCAGCAGCGGCAGTTCAAATCCCTCGCGCTCCATCTCCGAGGCCAGATGAACCATCTCGTCAAGGCTTGGAGTAATGAGGCCGGATAGCCCGATCACATCCACATCTTCCTCGCGCGCCACTTGCAGGATCTTCTGCGGCGGTACCATCACGCCCAGATCGATGATCTCGTAATTGTTGCAGGCCAGCACGACACCCACGATATTCTTGCCGATATCGTGCACATCGCCCTTCACGGTCGCCATCAGCACCTTGCCGGCCGATTGCCGCCCAGTGCCGCCGTTGCGCCGCTTTTCTTCTTCCATATAGGGCAACAGCACTGCGACAGCCTGTTTCATCACGCGAGCCGATTTCACCACTTGCGGCAGGAACATCTTGCCCGCGCCGAACAGGTCGCCAACCACATTCATCCCCGCCATCAACGGCCCTTCGATGACATCAAGTGGCTTGTCGGCAGCCTGCCGTGCCTCTTCCGTGTCGGCTTCTATGAACTCAACGATGCCGTTGACCAACGCATGTTCCAGCCGCTCCTCGACCGGCCAGTCCCGCCAGGCCAGATCGCGCACCTTCTCCTCCCGCGCCCCGCCGCGAAAGCGCTCGGCCAGATCCAGCAGTCGCTCCGTCGCATCCGCGCGGCGGTTGAGGACCACATCCTCACAGGCCTGGCGCAACGCTAGGTCGATCTGGTCATAGACCGCCAACTGCCCGGCATTGACGATCCCCATATCCATCCCCGCCTGGATGGCGTGGTAGAGAAACACCGCATGCATCGCCTCGCGCACGGGTTCATTGCCGCGAAAGCTGAACGAGAGGTTCGACACGCCCCCCGAGACATGCGCGTGGGGCAGGTTCGCACGAATCCAGCGCGTGGCCTCGATGAAATCCACCCCGTAATTGTTGTGCTCCTCGATGCCCGTGGCGACGGCGAAGATATTCGGGTCGAAGATGATATCCTCAGGCGGTAACCCCACCTCCTCGACCAGTATCCCATAGGCCCGCGCGCAGATCTCGGTCTTGCGGGCGAGTGTGTCGGCCTGCCCGGCCTCGTCAAAGGCCATGACCACGACCGCTGCGCCATAGGCCAGACACAGCCCCGCCTGTTCGCGAAACTGGGCCTCGCCCTCCTTGAGCGAGATCGAATTGACCACCGACTTACCCTGCACGCAGTGCAGGCCTGCCTCGATCACCTCCCATTTCGAACTGTCGATCATGACCGGCACACGGGCGATATCGGGCTCGGACGCAATCAGGTTCAGAAACTCGACCATCGCGGCTTTCGAGTCGATCAGCCCCTCATCCATGTTCACATCGATGATCTGCGCGCCATTCTCGACCTGATCGCGCGCAACATCCAACGCCGCCGCATAATCGCGGTTCACGATCAGCTTGCGGAACCTTGCAGAGCCCGTGACATTCGTCCGCTCGCCAACATTCACAAAGGGAATGTCCGGTGTCAACGTAAAGGGCTCGAGTCCCGAGAGGCGCAGGTAACGGCTCATGGCAGGGCCCTCGGCTGATACGCCGCGACTGCCTCTGCAATAGCGCGGATATGTTCGGGCGTAGTGCCACAACACCCGCCCACGACATTCACCAGCGCCTCGCGTGCGAACCTTGCAATTTGTGCAGCGGTCTGCTCGGGTGTCTCGTCATATTCACCAAAGGCATTGGGCAGTCCTGCATTGGGGTAGGCACAGGTGAAGCTCTCGGCCACCACTGCCAGTTCCGCCAGATGCGGCCGCATCGCTTCGGCCCCCAGTGCACAATTCAGTCCCACCGTGAAGGGCCGCGCATGCATCACCGAATACCAGAAGGCCGTCGGCGTCTGCCCCGACAATGTGCGCCCCGAAGCATCGGTGATCGTGCCCGAGATCATGAGTGGCAGCGATTGGCCGGTCCCGGCAAAGACTTCCTGACAGGCGAAAATCGCGGCCTTCGCGTTCAGCGTGTCAAAGATCGTCTCGATGAGTATAATATCCGAGCCACCCGCAATCAACCCACGCACCTGCGTTGCATAGGCGCTGCGCAGAGCGTCGAAACTCACGGCTCGATAGCCCGGATCATTCACATCCGGACTGATCGAGGCGGTTCGATTGGTCGGTCCAATCGCCCCCGCCACAAAGCGCGGTTTCCCGTCAATCGCCGTGGCCCGGTCCAGCGCACGACGGGCGAGGAATGCACCAGTCTTGTTCAGCTCAAAGACAGCCTCTTCCATACCGTAATCGGCCTGCGCGATGGTCGTGGCCGAGAAGGTGTTGGTCTCGACAATATCCGCACCCGCCATAGCATAGTCGAAGTGTATTTCTTCGATCGCCTGCGGTTGCGACAGGATCAGCAGGTCGTTGTTGCCCTTCTGCGGATGGTCAGAGTGGAACTGACAGGCGCAGCCACCGTGATAGTCCTCTTCCACAAGCCCCAAAGCCTGAATCTGTGTCCCCATCGCGCCATCAAGGACCAGAATACGCTCGCGCGCCATCGCTGCCAGGGCAGGATAAGTCTGTACAGATTGCAGCATCGAAACCCTCATCTTTCGACGTTGCATAAACGCATCAAGTTCATAAATGAAACGCATAATCATCATCATAAACATGCAGCCCATTGATGAACCTGGCGTCATCGTCACAACAGACCTCGCCTCAGGCAGACCCCGCCCGGCGCAGCCGGGCAGCGCCCGCGAGGGGTCATGGGCGGGTGGGTGGGCACCCTGAGCGGGCGCTTTCTCCTCCTCCGCCTGCACCCGGCCGCCCTTCCGCTTCGCGGCCCACTGCTGCCAGCGCCTCGCGCAGCACATCCCCGGCCTGCGCCAGCTCGTCCGCTGCCCGCTCGGGCGTCAGCCCGAGCGCCACCAGAACCGCGGGCTTCACACGCCAATCAACCGCCTCAAGCGCCGCCTGCGCAGCCTCGGCAGATACACTTGCAAGCCGCGCGACCATATCACGTGCTCGGTGCCGCAGCTTTGCATTCTGTGCACGCAGATCGACCATCAACCCGTCATGCACATGCCCCAGCCGCACCATGATCTGGGTCGAGATCGTGTTGAGCACGACCTTCTGCACCGTTCCCGCCTTCATGCGGGTCGAGCCTGCGACAATCTCAGCACCTGTCTCGACCAGCACCGCATGTTCGGCAACCTGTAGCAGCGGTGTCGCCCCGTTGCAGGCCACCCCGACCGTCAGAGCACCGCGCGCCCGTGCGGCCTTGAGCGCGGCGATCGTGAAAGGCGTCCGACCGCTCGCAGCAAGTCCGATCACCACATCATCCGGACGAATATCGGCTCGTTCCACCTGCGCTAGGGCATCCTCGACATCATCCTCTGCGCCCTCGATCCCACGCCGTAGCGCTGCATCTCCCCCGGCGATCAGGTAACTCACGCGTGCTTCTGGCCAATCGAAAGTTGGACCCAACTCAGTCCCATCCTGAACGGCGATCCGGATCGAGGTGCCGGCACCCGCATAGATAAGCCGCCCGCCCCGCCGCAGTCGCGGCAAAGCAGCCTCAACAACCTCGGCGAGCACAGGCAGCGCCGGGGCAATGGCCGCAAGCGCAGCCATCTGGCTTTCCCAGATCGCGCGCAGAGCCGTTGCGCTGTCCCATTGGTCCAGCATCCGATAGCGGGGGTCGGCGCCTTCGGTCATTATCCTGCCTTTTTCCATGCGCTTCTCATTGCCGCGAGCATCGCACAGATCTGCGGGGCTTTTCCAGCACCCGCTCCCAATTAGCAAACCATGCGCCCGCCGGGCGCAGGCCCCGGAAAACAACCTTCCGCCCGCTATCGGTTCTGCTATGAAACGCAACAGGAGGCGGTGTATGCAATATTTCATCGGAGTTGACGGTGGTGGATCAGGTTGCCGTGCGCGAGCGGCCTTTCTTGACGGGGGTCGCACGGAAATCCTTTCCGGCGGACCTGCCAACATGTCGAGTGACGCCGAAACGGCATCAATCGAGATCAGCGCGCTCCTGCAGGCAACAGTTACGGCCGCGCGGACGCAGAGCGGGAGCACCACCGAACCGGTGGTTGTCATCGGGCTTTCAGGTGTGACTGAGAGTGACCAGTCAGCGGGGCTGAAAGCCGCGCTGCCCTACAGCCATGTTACCATTATGGGCGATCTCGATATCGCGGTCAGTGGCGCGTTCGAAGCAGAGGACGGGATCGTTGTTGCAGTTGGAACTGGCTCGATTCTGGCATCCCAGCGCGCTGGCCAGATCGAGCGGCTCGGTGGTTATGGGTTTCTGCTCGGCGACCAGGCCAGCGGAGCCTGGATCGGACGCGAAGCTCTGCGGCGGGCCCTGCTCGCACGCGACGGGCTTGCGCCGGACGGGCCGCTCGTGTCTCTCATCTGGCGGCGTTTTGATGGGCTTGCCGACATGCTCCATTTCGTGAATAGCGCGCGCCCCGCAGATTATGCTGCACTCGCCCCTCTCGTGATTTCGTCAGAGCGGGAGTATTGCCCGGTTGCCGGCGCAATTCTCGACACTGCTTGCGCATATCTCGCACGCGCAATCGCACATTTGCAGGCTGGTGCCACTGACCTTCCAGTGGCGGCAATGGGGGGCCTTGCTCCTGCCCTTCTGGACCTGATGGTGGCGAAGGGCACCGTACAACTGAACCGGGTGGCACCGAAAGGCAGCGCGCTGGATGGTGCGTTGTGGAAGGCGCGACAGATTGCGCGAGTAATGACATGACGCGTCAGGCTCTTTCTGCCACGCAGGTTTTTGACGGTACAACCTTGAAAGCATCTGCCACTGTCCTGCTTAATCGCGATGGGCGGATCGAGGCGCTGCAACCACATAGCCTGCCACTGCCCAAAGGAACGCAGGTTCAGCACCTCGGGCCAGGCATCCTGGCACCGGGGCTGGTCGATCTGCAGGTCAACGGTGGCGCTGGCGAGATGGTCGGCCAGACCACCGACGTGGCTCAACTTGCCCGGATCTGCGCGACCCATGCCAGGCTGGGTGCTACCGGCATATTGCCCACCTTGATCACCAACAACCCCGGTGTGACAAGGCAAGTCATTGAGGCAGGGGTCTTGGCTGCATGGCGAGGCGTCGCAGGGTTTGCTGGGCTGCACCTTGAAGGCCCGCATCTCGACCCTGCGCGCAAAGGCGCGCATGATGAAAGCTTGATCCGGCCTATGGATAATGAGGACCTTTCTCTTCTTTGCGAGGCAGCGCAGGCTTTGCCTGCGCTGATGGTGACGGTCGCGCCCTGCGCTGTCACGCTGGAGCAGATCGCGAGGCTAGCGCGTGCCGGAGTGATCGTAAGCCTCGGCCATAGCGATTGCCCTGCAGAAGAGGCGCATGCCGCGCATCGGGCCGGTGCACGCTGTGTGACACATCTTTTCAATGCCATGAGCGGATTACAGGCCCGAATGCCGGGGCTTTCGGGTGCGGCGCTGAGCTCGGGGCTCAGGGCCGGGATCATCGCAGATGGGGTGCATGTTGCACCCGAATGCCTTCACATCTCCCTCCGGATGAAAGCGCTCGATGACCTGTTTCTGGTGAGCGATGCCATGGCGGTCGCAGGGACCGATCTGGAGCATTTCTCGCTCAACAGGCGTGAAATCCGGCGCGAGTCTGGACGGCTGACGCTGGCCGATGGTACGCTGGCCGGGGCCGATGTGACCCTGCCGCAATCACTTGCGCATCTGGTCGGGCTTGGCGTGGCCCCGGAGCGGGCGCTGGCCATGGCGAGCCGAATTCCGGCAGATATCATCGGCGCGGCGGATCGGGGCCGGATCGCACCCGGCGCACGGGGGGATCTGGTCCTGCTTGGTCCAGATATGACACTGCGGGGTGTCTGGGTTGCGGGCGAGCTGTCATGGCGCGAAGACACAAAAAGATCTATGCGGAGATGAGGGGATTCTCGCCTCTCGCTGCCCAAGATGCGACCATCGACTCAAGCATTTTTTCCAAGATGAAGCATGGATTGCGTCTGGCGCAGAATCAGGCGATTTTTCAGAGGGCGGAAGGATGGAACCGCCATCTGCCTTACGCGTCACCCAGCGCCTACCCCGCGAGAACCCGCGAGACCGCATCACGCATCACCGCTGCGGTCTGTTGCCACCGGGGTAGGCTTTCGGCTTGTGCCATGCTCTCAGAGACGAGTTTCGCGCGCAAACTGACATCGGTCAGCAATCGTTCGAGCCCTTGCGCGAAGGTTCTCACATCGTCTGGTGGCGTCAGAATCGCGCCTTGCGTGACAGTCTGAGGCACTGCCCCAACCGCGCAAGAGAGGATCGGCAGGCCGTAGAGTTGCGCCTCGCTGAAAACGAGACCATAGCCCTCGTAGCGCGTGGCGAGGGCAAAGAGCGTGGCCTCACGATAAAGGCGGTCCAGTGCTTCGGCGGGAATGACACCGGTGAAACGCACGCGCGCCTCAAGACCCAGTCGCTGGCGCTGTGCCAGCAGCGCCCTGCACACCTCTTCGTCATGGGTCAGCCCGACGATGGCTGCTTGCCAGTCCTGATGGGCGACTTGTGCGAGTGCATCGAGCAGCACGTCATGCCCCTTGCGCGCACAAATGATCCCGACCGAGAGGATCAGGGGAGGCCGTGCCTTCGGCACGGTAACGCCTGTTGCAGGCCGGTCGAAACCAGGAAGAGCAATAGAAATCCGCTCTGGCGCGACGTCGAATTCGGCCTCGAGAATGTCACGCGTATGGGGTGAGGGCACGACGACATGGGCCGCATGGCGAAGGTTGGCCTTTTCGCGTGCAAGCAAGGCTTGCGCGCGTTCTGGCGGCAGTCCCGCTTCCATCCCCAGCGGGTGATGGAGCATGGCGATCACCGGGCGCGGCTGGCGGGCCAGCAGGTCCGTATCCATCGACCCGAAAACAAGCCCATCGAGGATCAGGGGCATGCCCTCGGGCAGAGCGTCAAGCTTTCGCGCAAGCTCGGCTGCGGCCTCTTGTGAGGGTTGGGGCCATGAGGTCATCAGGGACACATGCTGTGTGGGCAGGCCGATTTCGTTGAGCGTCTCGAGCATGCGGCGCTCATAGATATAGCCACCCGTTGTTGTATTCAGATCGCCGGGGATGGCAAAGGCCGCCTTCTGCATTCCTATCTCCGCAACTGTTCGGGGGCGACACGGGCCAGAACCAAGCGCTCTATCAGACCCACAAGCCCATAGCCAAACGCTGCGCCCACTGCGACCACCACGATCGCCGACCACAGCAGGTTATAATCCGAGGTCGATGCCGTCATCGCCATCAGCGCACCCAACCCGCGCCCTGTTGCCAGCCACTCTGCCACAGTCACCGCCAGAATAGCCGCCGGGACCGAGAGCCGCGCCGCCGCGAAAAAGGCGGGCAGCATCGCCGGGATCTGAGCGTGCCAGAGCTGCGCCAAGGGGTTGGTGGCATAGAGCCGCATCAGATCAAGCACCTGCCCCGGCGCTTGCCTGAGCCCCTGAATGCAGGCCACTAGCGCCGGGAAAAAAGTCATCACGGCCACGATTGTGATCGTGCCAACTGCACCACGCCCGAGCGCCAGCACGATTAGCGGCGCTGTGGTGACAATGGGCACGGAACGCAGCGCAATCGCCACCGGCAGGACCCCTCCGGCCAGTATTGGTAGCAGCGCGAGCAGCAACGCGAGCCCTGCCCCGAGGAAGAGCCCGGCCAGATACCCCGGCACGACCTGCACCAGTGTCGCTGTTGAGGCCGTCCAGAGCGCTGCGCGGTGCGCCGTGGCATTGGGCGCTGTGACCAGATAATGCCAGATATCATCAGGGCGCTTGGCGAAGAAGCGGTTGAGCGAAAAGGCCTCCATCACCAACCACCAAAGTGCGACCACGATCACTGTGGTGGCCAACCCAAGCACCAGCGCGCGCAGAGCGCGCTGCGCCATCGGGCCGCGGACAGGTGCGGGTGTCGTGGCGAGCAGGATCTCGGGCCGTGACGGGGTGATCCTGTCAGCCAGCCAGCCGATGGCCCAATAGGCCACCATCGAGACTGAGGCCGCGACCAACGCAATGGCCCATGTCGCCTCGACATTGAGGGCGCGGAGGGCGCGGAGTGTCAGCACACCAAGACCTCGGTCGGCTCCAGTGAATTCACCCACCATCGCGCCCAGAAAGGCTGCCGGGGCCGCGACCTGCAACCCGGCAATCAGATAGGGCATTGCTGCCATGATCCGGACATGGACAAATGCGCTCCATGCGCCACGACCATAAAGGCGGATCATATCGAACCAGTTGCCGGGTGCTGCACGCAGCCCGACCAGCAGCGGAATGAAGGTGGTATAATAGACCGACAGCGCCGCCAGCGTGATCTGCGGCCCCGGTCCCGGTCCGTAAAGCACCCGCAGCACCGGACCTGTGGCCACGAGCGGTAGGCAAAAGACCACCAGCGCGACCGAGGCGACGAGCATCCGCGATTGCGGGATCATCAGGACGATCAGCGCAAGGCCAATCGCCGCCAGATTGCCCGCCAGAAAACCCCATGCGGCATTCTGGGCCGTCACAACCAGCGCGCGCCAGATCAGACTGGAATTCTCCACGAGATACTGCGCTACCACGACCGGCCCAGCCAGCATGTAGCTGCCTGCCACAGTCAGTGCGGCCAGATGCCACAGGACTAACACAAAGGCGACCGAGGCAAGCACCCGACCTATTGTCGCGGGCCATTGCTCCCTTGCCAGTGCCGTCATTGGGCTGCGAGCCTTTCGGCAGTTCCGGCCTCGTCCCATCCCTGAGCCAGCGCGACCGATACCTCTTCTGCTAGGGCGAGCCGTGCAGCCTTGTCGCTGCGCGCCTCTTCGGGAATGGCAATGTCGCCGACGATCTCGGCAGGACGGCTCGAGAAGATCACAACGCGGTCAGCCAGCGCCACAGCCTCGCGCACGGAATGCGTGACCATAAGGCAGGTCGTCCCCGTCGCTTTCCAGAGCGGCGGCAGTTCGGTATTCAGCCGCGCGCGGGTCAACTCGTCCACCGCGCCGAAGGGCTCGTCCAACAGCAATACGCGCGGGTTGGTCACCAGACAGCGCGCGATCGCGACCCGCTGGCGCATGCCGCCTGAGAGTTCTGCCGGGCGTGCATCCTCGAAACCCGCAAGCCCCACCCGTGCGATCATTTCCGCGACCGCTTCGGGATCGGCGCGCAAGCGCGCGAGTCTGCGCGCCAGAGCGATATTGCCCTGCACCGAACGCCACGGCAGCAGTGACGCATCCTGAAACGCCATTGCGAAGGCACCCGCGCGCTGCAACACTTCTGGGGTTTCGCCATCCAAGTTTATAGTACCGGAGCTCGGCTGTTCCAGCCCAGCCACCATGCGCAACAGCGTCGATTTCCCACAGCCTGACGGCCCGACCAAGGCCGCCATCTGTCCTGCAGCAAAACTCAGCGAAAGTGGCGCCACGGCCTCGACCATTGACGGACCATCGCCGAAGCTCTTGGTCACTGCTTCGCAGACAATCTCCGGGCCGCGCGCGCTCATCGGCTCAGCCATGCACCTCTTCCAGGATGGAGCGATCCCAGAGTGATGCCTCGACCGGGGTTTCCAGCAATGCCAGTGTCTCGATATTCTGCGCCACGGTCTCATCGGTCCACCAGCCAAAACCATTGGCATCGGTCAGATCCGAGAACATCAACGGCACTTGCCGCCGCGCTTGTTCGATCTGTGTGGGCCGGTCCAGCCCGGCGTCGGGGAAGCGCGCCAACGTCAGATCGGTCGCAGCGTCGAGATCGGCACGATAGGTGTCCCAGCCCTGCACCTCACCGGCCATGAGGGCCACCAGTTCGGCACGACGGTTGGCCAAACTGTCATCCGTCGCGATATAGGTCTGCGAATGCAGTGTATAACCGAAATCGGCCATCAGCATGGTGACGGACTCGATCCCGCGCACGTACATGGCTACGGGCAGGTCGGTGGACCAGCACAGCAGGCAATCGACTTCCCCCGCGACCAAGGGCGCGGGGTCATATTGCGTCGGGATGACCTCGATCTTGTCGATATCCACATCGTTGAGCGTGCAAAGGGTGCGCAGCACCGGCATGTTGGCCAGCGGCATCCCGATACGCTTGCCTTCCATGTCTTTGGGCTCATTCACGGGGTTTGCGGGCAGCGAGGCGATGGCGAAGGGGTTGTTCTGCATCGCCACCCCGATAATACGGAAAGGTGCTCCCTGCTGCACCGCCGCTGCCGTGTAGTCGGCCGCCGAAATGCCGACCAGCGCGGTACCGGTGACGACAGGCGGCTCCACAGGCGCATTCGGCCCGCCGGCATCGAGTCGCACTTCCAGGCCGCGCTCGGCCCAGAATCCGCGCTCATCGGCGATATAGCTGCCAGCGAATTGCACGGAATGCAGCCATGATAGTTGCAGTGCCACCTGTGTCGGTTGCGCCTGAAGGCCGCGCGCACCGAAGGCCAATGTGCCGATGCCGCCAAGCCCCATACTCAGCAGGTGACGCCGAGAGATATCAAAATAAGTCATACATCACTCCTTTTCTCATGTTATTCGCAGTTTACACCACCCTCGCCCATGTGACCAATCGGCTCAACTCGCAGGGGCTCGTCACCATTCGATTGTGACCATATGCAGCAGGACAGTGCATCTCCTTTCGGCAGTCATACACCGCCTCCGTCTGGACGCGTCCAACGATAGAGCCAGATCGGCGCAACGGCTGCGCCCTCGTGATCTCTCAGGACCACTCGCAATTCGGCGCTATCGGCGCCGTCTTCCGGTGTCAGAATGAAGCTTAATCGCAGAACCTCGCCTGCCTCTTTCAGCGGATAGAATGCCAAACCTTCGACGCTCACATCCCCCGTTACGGTGACGTCGGGGCGAATCTGTTCGTGCGACAAATCGCTGTTGGCAACGAAATCCAGAACGAACAGGCGCCCCGCGCGCCTGTTCGGCTCCAGGCCCGATGCCGCGCGATAGGGTGTCACCGAATAAGCCGCCTCTGGCAGCGCGTCCGGGCCAGGAGGCAACCAGTCCAGTTCATACTCGAACTTGTGCCCAACTGGGCCAAGTGGTGCCTCCGGGCGCCAGAAGGTCACGATATTATCAGCGAACTCGTCACGAGTGGCTATCTCCAGCAACATTACCGCGCCGGGTCCCCAGTCGCCCAAGGGTCGCACCCACGCCGATGGGCGGCGATGATAGACGGCCTCGGCATCGCGGAAATCCTCGAACTGCGTCAGCGATTGCAACAGCCCAAAGCCACGCGGATGCGGGTCAATGAAGGCCGACATCTGCAATCTCGATGGATTCGCGAGGGGGCGCCAAAGCCGCTCGCCCGCGCCATTGTCAATCACCAACACATCGCTGTCATGCACTGCAGGCCGGAAATCGTCGATCCGCGCGGGCCCCATTGCATTATGCTGGAACATCGAGGTCAAGGGCGCGATCCCGGCATCCGCAATCTCTTCGCGCGGGAACAAATGCAGGGCGCAGGTCATTTTGGTAGTCACACCGGGTGCAAGTGTCGCGATCAGAGCGGCCGCCGCGCGCGGGCTGTCGATCAGGCAACCGAACTGAAGGGAGTCCGCTGCCTCAAAGACATGAATCTCGCGCGTGACCGGAAACTCCTCCGGCACTGGCCCGCCAGTGCCGAGGGCTAGTGCGCGCGCCGACAAACCATAGACCGTGCCCTCCGCCAGCGCGCGGAAATAGCTCGCCCCTTGCAAGACCAGCACCTCATCCCAGAACCCCACCCGATTCAAAGGTGTCAGCAACCGCAACCCGGAAAAACCCATACTCTCAGCCTCAGGCCAGGTCTCGGGCAGGTCGATCAAGGCGGGATCAAAGCTGAAGAGGTCAGGCGCAAACTCTGTGTCACGGCCCGGCAGCGAGACCTGCACCGGATCGGCAAAGAGCCAGCCCGGCGGCAACAGATCGGCGCGAAACCGCGCGCCGAGCGGTAAGTCGGATGCTTTGCCCGGCTTGGGGCGGACACCGCGATAGCTGTCATAATCGAGCGCATCGAAAGGAGCCACAAGCCCACGCGTCTTAGGCCGATAGGCTGTCGCGCCAAGCCGTTCTGCCGCCGCAATCAAGTCTGCAGGCCCGTAGCGACCTTCAGCCCGCGCCAGTCCGACAGGCAGCCCCAACGACAAGGCCCCCGCAATAACCGCGCGCCGCGAGATCATGCCACGGCCTCGGCGGGTAGGGGCGCCTGCTGTCGCTCAACCGCTTGCAGCACCATCAGCGTGTAGCGCATGTGCCCAGCGCGGTAGCTTTCCGCCAATGCGTTTCCGCCGATCATGTTGCCGAACAACGGATAGCGCGCCAGCCCTAACCGGTCAGCGAAAGGCCCGACCACGCGCAGGGCCCGATCACGAAGGCGGTCGAGCCGCAACAACTCGGTGAGATCCTGGTGTTCCACAAGCGCCAAACCTCGCCCGCGTGCAGCATCTTCCAGCCCGGCACGATCCGGCAAGTGCCCTAGACGCCAGCCACTGCGGATCTGTGCATGTCTGTGCGCCTGCGTAGCGTCCATCGCCTCTTCTGGCGCGGCCAGCATGTCATCGACGAGGACCAACACCCCGCCCTGACGCAGGTGCCGCTGCGCTGCCTCAAGGAATGTATCAGCGCTTGGCGCATGCACATGCGACTCGACCGCGATCACCAAATCAGCACGCGGCAAGGTCATCGGCAGCAGGAAATTCGAGCGTATGAAATGGCAGCGTGAACTCAGGTCACGGGCGCGCGCATGCGCCTCGGCCAACCGCACCTGTTCGGCACTCAGTGTGATCCCGCAAAATTGCGCCTCGGGCCAGCGCGCGGCCAGATCAAACAACGTTCCCCCGACACCGCAACCCAGATCTACGACGCGCTTTGGTGTGCCACCAAGGGCCAGCTCGGCTTGGGCGGCGATGAGCGTGTTGACATGCGCGGCGGCCATGGTCGGGTTAGTAACCCCATCGGCCCAGAGTGGGCGGTGGATGGCAAGCGCAGCTCCCGACCTGCCTATAGCGAGGAACCTCCGCGTAGAGCGGTCATAGTAGTGCGCGACCGCATTTCGCGCAGATGTAGCGTCGAACCAGGGCCAAAGCTTTGGCGCAGCGAGCAGGGGAAGCGCCACCGGGAGCACGAGCATGGCCGCGAGCGCAGCAGGTGCAGCACCTGCGATCAGAAGTTGCGGTGTCGAAACAGCAAGGACAATCCCAGCCCCAGCGAGAGCAGCAATCCGCCCCGAATGCGTCTGTTCGGCGACTATCTGTCCGGAAGGCACCCAACCAGTCGTACGCCCTGACAGGATTGCCGCCACAAAGCCGCTCCGCCAGAGCATGCCCAAAGGCGCGAAAAGGGTCGTCAGGCCCAACTCCGCACCGACCGCGCGCAACAGCACACGACGCCGCGCTGGGCGGTGAAGTGCGCTACGCCTCGCCGCAAGTCCTGCGAGTTTTGGCACCAGAAGCAATATCAACACACCGAGAAGCGGCCAAATCACCCCGGCTGTCGCATGCACAGCACCCGAGCCCGTCAGCAGCACCAGCAGAAACCAGATAGGCGCAGTGACATAAGAGAATATTCCCGAGATCAGGTGCATCCGGCTTGTCGGATGAAGCCCGCGCATGCCCAACAGGCGCAGGTGTTGCATGTTACCCTGCGCCCAGCGACGGTCACGGCGCAGATGCGCTGTGATGGTTTCAGGCGCGTCCTCGAACGAGCCGCGACTGTCCGGGTCCAGTGCGACCTGCCACCCTGCCCGGCGCAACAAGGCCGCCTCGATGAAATCATGGCTTAGTACCGGGCCACCAAAGGGGGGGCAGCCCACGAGTTCGGGAAGGGGCGTTACCTCGGCAAAAGCGCGCACGCGGATCAGCGCATTGTGTCCCCAGAAATTACCCGCATCACCGCTGAGACGTGCGAGACCGCGCGCAAAGACGGGTCCCGCCAGTCGTGACGAGAGGCGCTGCATCGCGCCGAACCGGCTCTGTGCAGGGCGCAGTCGGATTGCGGCCTGCAACAGGCCAAGCTGCGGCGTCGCCGCCATTTGCGCGCGCATCCGTCCCAGCCGACCCGCGCTGAAGCCGCTGTCTGCATCAAGCACAAGCATCGTCTCGTACTCCGAGCCCCAGCGCATCATCCAATCTTGCAAATTGCCCGGTTTCCGCCCCTTCGCCACGGGACGGTTCCGGTAGATGATCCGCGTCATCAGTGGCGCCAGAGCGGCTTGCTCCTGCGCCAGCGCCGCAGACCCATGCGTGTCCGACAGAACAAAGACATCGCAAGTGCGCGCCTGCCCGGTCCTGTCCCGATCTGCAAGGAAATCGCGCACATAGGCGGCAAGCTGCTCTGGTGGCTCGCCGCAGACCAGCCAGAGCACCGCAGTCCGCCCTGCCTCATGCTTCGCCTGTCCATTAGTTTCAGGGGCCCACGATCGGAGCCCCACGAACGCTGTCAACGCGGACAGCGCCAACACTGTGGTTGTGAGCGCAAAGAGCACCAGGATAAGCCCCGCCAGCGCCGGGTGTGTCGAATCAAGCGCAAGACCGCGGGCCAACAAGGCGACCAGCCCGGCACTGATCAGGGCAGAGAGAGAGAGAGCGCGGGCCATCATCGCCCCAGCGGCGGCCAGATATTGCTGAAAACCCCGTCCCGCGCAAACAGATGTTTCAACCCTGCTGCGACATGCAGCAGGATAAGCGCTGCGAGCGGAAAACGAGCAGTGGAATGGATTGATTGCGCGGTTTCAGCCAGACTATCGGAGCGGGGAACCATCGCCGGAATACCAAATGCATCAAGCATTTCGATTGGAAAACCCCCAGCCCGGACCCTGATGTAACCGCTAACGGCCATCACAATCAGCAAGCCATACAGGAGCGCCTGCACGGTTTTTGCAGCCTTCGCCTGCCAAGCCGGGATCGTCGGCGGTAACGCCGGGGCCGGGGTTGCCAGCCTCCAACCGATCCGCAAGGCGACCAAAATCAGGATGATAACGCCGCCATTCTTGTGCAGGATAAATAGAAGATCTTGGGTCGGCCGCGCGAGCCCTTGCTGCTGCATCACCACCCCAATGGGAATCGTGGCGATCACCATTAAGCCCACAACCCAGTGGAGAAACCTCGTGGTGGCACGGTAGCGCGTGGCGAAATTGGATGACAAGGCGGACCCTTTCCTTAGTCGCACCACGATTTAGTTCCCTTGCCGAGGAAGCAAGTGTTGCGCGAAAAATTGCGCGAAGATTGGCTGCTCGTTACGAGAATGTCATCTTTGGCACTGACGAGTTTGACTGCGGCGATTTTGCACTATCGTTTTGGTGATGAGTGACATCTCGCAAATCATCTTTTCACCTCCGGTCGCACACCGGCCGCGCCGAGTTTTTCTTCACGCGGCAGTTTTGCTGTCGTTGCTGCTCCCTCTTGCTATTGTTACCACCTACCTGATTGCAAATAGTGCTGGCGCATCCAAACCAGTTATGGCCGCGACCCTGACGGCTGGGATCGTTACAGTTGGTTGCTTGTTCATCCTTTACAGCCTCGCACAACGGGAGAGTTATCCGCACTCAAGGCTTGGGCTCTGCAACACCATCACCTTTGTGCGAGGAGCGGGGGTCGCCGTTCTGGCTGGTTTGTCGCTTGCGCCAGTAGCGGAGTTGGGCTGGTGGCTCGCGGCTTTTGCGCTGACAATTCTGTTGCTAGACGGTCTAGACGGTTGGGCAGCGCGGCAAGCGCGTCTTCAATCCGAGTTTGGCGCGAGATTTGATGTCGAAACAGATGTTGGTTTTGCACTCACACTAGCTGCACTGGCTGTCGTGCTGGAGCAGGTTGGTACGTGGTTCCTGCTGCTGGGCCTGCTTCGTCCGTTGTTCATGGCCGCCGGGCATGTCTGGCCTGTCCTCCGCGCGCCTCTTCCCGAAGCACGTTGGCGCAAGCAGATGGCGGGATTGCAAATGAGCGTTCAGGTTCTGCTCATCACCCCACTTCTTTCGCCGCCATTGACAGCTTGGTTGGCAGCACTGTTGCTGGTCGTCGTGGTCCTTTCGTTCTTGGTTGACGTTCGGTGGCTGGCGCGGCGGGCGCGACGCGCGTGATCCGGCTCGCGCTGGCCTTCGTCCTACTCTGGATGGTGCTTATTCAGCCAAACCACCCAGCCGCGATGACGTGGGGCGCACTTGGGATGGTCCCGCTAGAACTTCCGCCGCTTCTGGCGGTGGTAGTGCTTTTAGGGGATAGTCGCAGCGGGCGTGTGGTGCGGGGCGTTCTGGTCGCCGTGATAATGAGTATCGGCACCCTGAAACTCGCCGATTTTGGTACCTTCATTGCCTTCAATCGAAGCTTCAATCTGTTGGTGGACCTGCACCTTGTTGCTGCCGGGTGGGAACTCTTGAAAGGTTCGGTCGGTCTGGTGCTGGCCTATACTCTGGGCGTTGGGGCCATGCTGGCCCTCGGGCTTATCGCAGCGGGGCTCTGGTGGGCTATGGGCGTCTGGGCACGGGTGTCGCTTCCGCGCGTAGTCCCCACCGTCGTGCTGGTCGCAGGCGCGGCGCTCGCGGTCGCAGAGATCGGGCAGGCGCGACGAGCATGGTCGCTACCCCCTGCTCTCGCGGAGGTGATTCCAGGCGCGGCATTCACAGCTCGTGTTGGGCTGGAACGAGTCGTACAGCTGCGCGAGACGCGGGCCGACCTGGCGCAGTTTCGCACTCTCGCCCGCACTGATCCGATGCTCGATGAAGGACCGTTGTTCGACCTGCTCGACGGGCGCGACCTGATCCTGATCTATGTTGAATCCTACGGTCGCTCCAGCTTCGAGAACCCGCTTTACATCCCCACCCATACAGGCACATTACGCGACATAGAAGCGCAGCTCGAAGCAGAAGGCCTAGGCATGCGCTCGGGTTGGCTAACCGCGCCAATGGTCGGTGGGCAAAGCTGGTTGGCACATGGCTCGGTCGCAACGGGTCTCTGGCTGGACACACAGGCACGCTATCGCGCCATCCTTGCCAGTCCGCGCCGCACCCTGCAACATTTCGCGCAAGAGGCCGGAATGCGCACTGTCGCAATAAAACCAGCGCATGTCTTCGCTTGGCCTGAAGGTGATTTCTTCGGCTTCGACGTTATCCACAACGCGCCTGATCTGGGTTACGAGGGCGAGCGGTTCAATTGGGTGACCATGCCGGACCAGTTTACCTTCAAAGCACTGGAACGGCTGGAAATGGACCATTCCCCCCGCCCCCCGATCCTCGCACAGGTGGCCCTGGTCTCTTCGCATGCGCCATGGGTGCCGATCCCGGAGTTGGTGGAGTGGGAGGAGATTGGCGATGGCACGATCTTCAATCAATGGGCACTCTCGGGCGATCCGCCCGAAGTAGTCTGGCGCGATCATGACCGGGTTCGCGATCAGTTTCGCCTTGCTGTCGATTACAGTCTGCAGGTCGTAGGCGCCTGGGCCGAGCGCCATGCCGAAAACCCGCCCCTGATGGTCGTGCTCGGTGATCATGAGCCGGCGCGATTCGTCTCAGGAGTCGATGGGTTCGATGTGCCCGTTCACATTATCGGCCCACCCGATCTGGTCGCTCGATTTGAATCCCTCGGCTGGACCGAAGGATTGATCCCCGATCCGGCCATACCTGCGCGACCCATGTCGGATTTGCGCGACGATCTCTTGCGTCTGCTCAGCCGGTGATGAATCTCGTCCGCCTTCTCATCTCGCTCGGGCTCCTCGCTCTGGTGATATGGTTTGTGGCGCCAGAGGAAATCTGGCAGGCACTGCGCGAACTGCAACCCATCTGGCTTTGTATGGCTGCCCTCTTGCTAGCCGCGCAGATCTGGCTCTCTGCACTCCGCTGGCAGCTGACGACACAAGCGCTCGGTCATCCCCTGCCCCGATCATGGGCGCTGCGCGAATACGGGCTTTCGGTCGCTGTGAACACCTTTCTGCCCGGCGGTGTGATGGGTGATCTGGCCCGTATCGCGCGAGCGCGGCATCTGGGCTGGCAGGTGGCAACGGCCTCGGTCGTGATCGAACGGTTGGCCGGGCAGGTCGCCCTCGGGGTCCTTGCGGTCGGCGCGGTCGCGTTCTGGCTTGGTGGGAGGCAGGGTATCGGGCTTATTATTGCGAGCATTATTGCACTGCTGGTGCTGGTTCGCTTCCTTCCCACGCCGCGCGCCTATCTGGTGCGCGCCTGGCTGGCACCGCGTCTGTGGCGCTGGCAGGCAGTTTTGACGCTGCTGATCCTGAGCGTAAATCTTGCAGGTTACTGGGCGGCCGCTCGCGCCATAGGGCTCGTGCTCCCGCCTCAGGCAGCACTGACGCTGATCCCGCTCACGCTTCTGGCGATGCTGATCCCGGTAACGATCAATGGCTGGGGTTTGCGCGAAGGAGTTGCGGCCGCACTCTGGCCGCTCTGGGGGGTCGCGACAGGCCAAGCCGTTGCCGCCAGCCTCGCCTTCGGCCTTGCCTGCATGATCGCCGGATTAGCCGGGCTTCTTACTTGGCTACTACCGCACAGTGAAACGCTCTTGGTGGTCAATGAAGAGCACAGTGATCGCAATAGCGATCTTGGCCCGGATATCAGCCAGTGATCTCTGCATCTGACGCATCACGGAAAACGCCTCGGAGCAAGGCTCCGAGGCGTTTCGTTTCTTGAAGGGTAGCGCGCTGCGCGCCAGCCAAACTCGCGTCACATCGACATCAACGCTGTGACCTCATGCGAGGCGAGCACGCGACGCGCTGCAGCGTAATGGCGCTGACCCTTGCGCGAAGCGAGTTCCGGGAACAGCGCCAGAAGCTCCTCGCGTTGCTGCTGGTCGAGCCCGTTCAAGGTCAGGTCGGCGGGCTGGAAGCTCTCGCTCCATGCGCCCTCTGAGTCGATTACCTGATGACGGTCGAACATGATGTGCACATAGGTCACAGGGCGCTTGTCGAAACTGATGCCGGGCTGGCCGACAAGATCGCTCGCTGCCACCAGAACATCGCGCTCGCCGAACATCATCTCGGCGTGAATACCGCTGATCAGCATGCGGTGGCCGGGCGAGACGCGCAGATCGCGGCGCGGGAGATCGTTCCCGAGCGCACCCGCCTTGATCATGACTGAGACAAAATCCGGGTTCTCGGCCAGTTCTTCGGCATCCAGCACACGTTGGCCGGCCCAGCGAACTTCCTGATAACCGTCATCGCGCGTCAGCACGCGGTCGCCGACACGGATCTCCTCCACCGGCTTAAGCCCCTCTGCGGTCGCGATCAGGGTCCCGGCCGCGAAGCAGGGCACATGAATGCAGACCTCTGTCTTGTCAAAACCACCACGATCATCGACGACGACATATTCGAAAACGTCGTCACCGAAAAAGCCGGCATTGGGCGTGTAGGTGAAAGTGCCATCCTCCTGCATCACCACTGTGCCATTTTCGGGTTGGGTATTGATCAGAACGCTGATCGGGTCGCCATCAGGGTCGAAATCATTATCGAGCACATTGCCCGTAAATTCCTGATCTATACCCTCGGTCTCGAACTTGTCCTTGACGGCAACCGGCGGGGTGTTCTTGGGCGGGCAGGGCTCCTCGAGCACGCAGATATCAACATACGCCGTGTCCTCGCCGCCCCGGCCATCACTGATGGTGTAGCTGAAGCTGTCATTCCCGAAGAACCCCTCATTGGGTGTATAGACAAACGTGCCATCCTCGTTGACGACCACGGTGCCGTTCGACGGGTCGGTGTTCGAGATCACGGTCAGCGGATCATCATCGGGGTCGAAGTCGTTGTCGAGGACATTACCCTCGATATCCTCACCAAAATACCCGGTAAAGACATCATCCTTTGCCACTGGCGGGTTGTTCTCGGGCTGCATGGCCTCTTTGTCACCGAAAAAGAAGACCTTCCCGTCACCACCATCGCCGCTCTTGGGATTATCGCCCCAAGGCGTGACATCGAGGATCACCTTGACCGAGTGGATCTCCATCCCCTCTTCGAGGCCTTCGACATCGGTCAGGCGGAAAACACTGGCGTAAATGTCCTGCTCTGACCAGGTGCGCACGCCGAGGTCCAGGTAATTACCGTCATCTTCGAATCGACACACCGCGACTGCTTCGCCCAGTACGCCCCCATCCTCATCGAGGAACTGAACAGTCTGGTTGTTATTGCCATTCTTCTCGGTGATGAAGACGAAGCCATCCTCGGTCACAGTGATCGGTGTGTCATACCCCAGCGTATAAGATTGCTCGCCCTTGAAGGACAATTCGAGCGAGTCGACAAAT
Organism: Paracoccaceae bacterium; assembly: GCA_007694945.1. Classification (GTDB taxonomy): domain Bacteria; phylum Pseudomonadota; class Alphaproteobacteria; order Rhodobacterales; family Rhodobacteraceae; genus Roseinatronobacter. The sequence continues at coordinate 29,660 of REER01000058.1, forward strand.
GCGTTCAGGTCGGTACTCTGAAACGCCTTTTCCAGCGACTGCTGCTCAAAATCCTCATTGCGCACGCCATCTTCGGGCCAGAGCGACGATTGAAAGCCATTCTCAGAGCCGACGAATAGTTTGGCCTCATGGTTCTCGCCTTTCACGTCCTTGATATCGAACGAGACATTGTCCGGCCCAACGAAATCGGAATATGTCTTGCCCCCGACCACGATGCTGTTCAGTTCATGAACCGAGTTCTTATTCTCCGCTCCTGCGGATGACGAGATGTTGAACTTTAGGTCAGAAGACGTGAGCGCAGCCATGATGGAGCCCCTTGTACCAAATCTCGCTGTGCCCCCGAAACTGGGTCACACAGCTTGAACCTCGATGCCCTTACCCCGTTATGGGGACCCAAGCGGTTGAGCAGCCCTCATCAGTAGCCACTCTGAGTCAACCGCTCGGCAAAATATACATGTGGTGGAGTATCCACTCAGTTGTCGATTGAGTAAATAGTTAACGCCGGATTAGCGGGTAACACTTACTCAGGGCCTCGTCGATTGTCGCGAACCCATCTACTAACTTCAAAAACTGGCAGTATTGTGTCCAAGCTGCGTTGAATGAACGCTCTGCTCTGATGTCTTTTCCTTGATCAATCGGCGTCTGCAGCCGACGCGAATCGGCTGAGCCCAGCGTTGTTAAGTGCTCATGCCACCCGCCATTTGATCGAGCAGCCCATAGACGGCACCTGGTCGCGCGGCCCTTCGCCCGTTTCGGCAATCCGGACCATCGCAGCGAACAACTCTCGCCTCGCATCCGCCGGTCCAGGATCACGTCCGGACGCATCAAGTCGCCCACGATACTGCAATTCGCCAGCGGCGTTCAGCCCAAAGAAATCAGGCGTGCACTCTGCTCCCCAGGCGCGCGCCACTTCCTGGCTCTCGTCATGGAGGTAGGGAAAGCTGAACGCCTGCGCCTCGGCCATCTCGCGCATCTTGTCGAAACTGTCGGCCGGGTAGCTGTCGGCATCATTGGCGCAGATTGCCGCCACCCCAACCCCCATCGCCTCCAACTCGCGTGCATCGCGCAAGATACGGTCCATCACCGCAAGAACATAGGGGCAGTGGTTGCAGATGAACATGACAAGGGTTCCATTCTTGCCGGAAACCTCTGCCAAGCTGTATGTCATGCCATCGGTCGCAGGCAGATTGAAATCAGGCGCTTTCCAGCCAAAGTCACAAACGGGCGCAGTCGCAGCCATGATCTTTCTCCTTCACGTCACTTTCATACAACGATGCTTTCCGCAGCAACCCGGATTGCGCGCATATTCGCGCCGTAGGAGCCCGGTTTCTCTACCGAGCCGCCTTTGAACACCGCAGAGCCAGCGACCAGCACATCCGCCCCTGCCTGCGCCACCAGCGGTGCAGTCTGATGGGTAACGCCGCCGTCAATCTCGATATGAATGGGCCGGTCGCCGATCATCTCCCTGAGCGTGCGCACTTTGGCAGTCATGTCGATGAAGCTCTGCCCACCGAAACCAGGGTTTACCGTCATCACGCAAACGAGATCACACAGGTCCAGAACATGCGCGACAGCCTCGGCCGGCGTGCCAGGGTTCAGCGCCACGCCTGCCTTCATTCCCGCCCCGCGAATGGCCTGCAGCGTGCGGTGAATATGCGGTCCGGCTTCGACATGCGCGGTAAGGATATCGGCGCCCGCCTGCGCATAGGCGTCGATATAGGGGTCCACGGGCGCAATCATCAGATGCACATCCATGACCGTCTTCACATGCCGCCGGAAGGCCGCGACCGCAGGAGGCCCGAAGGTGAGGTTGGGCACGAAATGCCCGTCCATCACATCGACATGCACCCAATCCGCTCCCTGCGCCTCAATCGCCTGAATCTCGCGCCCGAAATCCGCGAAATCGGCCGAGAGGATAGAGGGCGCGATCTTGATGCGGCGATCAAACCCCATCAGAGCGCCCCGCTCGCGTAGCGTTTGGCCATCTCACCTATCGGAACAACTTTGATCTTGCCTGCATTGCCAGCAGTGCCGAAGGCTTCCAACCGCGCCTTGCAGACCTCGCCCATCGCCTCCATCGCAGGCTTAAGATACTTGCGGGGGTCGAACTCGGCGCGATTTTCCGACAGCACGCGGCGAATCTGCCCAGTCATTGCCATGCGGCAATCCGTGTCAACATTCACCTTGCGCACACCATGCTTGATGCCGCGCACGATCTCATCGACCGGCACGCCAAAGGTCTGGGGCATCTCGCCACCGAATTCGTTGATGATATCCTGCAAATCCTGCGGCACGCTCGATGAACCATGCATGACCAGATGCGTGTTTGGCAGCCGCTTGTGGATCTCCTCGATCACGCCCATCGCGAGGATCTCGCCATCAGGCTTGCGCGAGAACTTGTAGGCACCGTGGCTGGTGCCGCAGGCGATCGCCAGCGCATCAACTTTGGTCCGGTTCACGAAATCGACTGCCTGATCAGGATCTGTCAGAAGCTGCGAATGATCCAGCTTGCCCTCTGCGCCATGCCCATCCTCGGCCTCGCCTTCGCCCGTCTCAAGGCTGCCCAGCACCCCCAACTCGCCCTCGACCGAGGCGCCCACCATATGCGCCATCTCCGACACGCGCGCCGTGATATTGACGTTGTAGTCGTAATCCGCCGGTGTCTTGCCATCGGCCTCCAGCGAGCCGTCCATCATCACCGAGGTAAATCCGTGCCGGATGGCAGAGAGGCAGGTGGCCTCGTTATTGCCGTGGTCCTGATGCATGCAGAGCGGGATCTCGGGGTAGATTTCGGCCAGCGCCTCGATCATCTTGGCCAGCATGATGTCATTGGCATAGGCCCGTGCACCGCGGCTCGCCTGAATGATCACCGGAGCGTCACAGGCTTTCGCCGCCTCCATGATCGCGATGCCCTGCTCCATGTTGTTGATGTTGAAGGCGGGCACGCCATAGCCATGTTCAGCGGCATGGTCGAGCAATTGCCGAAGTGTGATCAGTGCCATGAGTCCGTCCCTTTCACAAAGCTGTCGGATCAGGTGCCACCCGCGACCGGGTGCCCCCTTAGACATTCCAGAAACAGGCGCTCAGCGCCAGACAGACGCACCGCTGATTGCGCCAACATCAGCGGCTCAGATGAGCTTTCCCATGGCCTCCGCAGTATCGAGCATCCGGCAGGAAAAGCCCCATTCGTTGTCATACCACGACAGGACCCGCACCATGCGCCCCTCCAGCACCTTGGTCTGGTCCATGTGAAAAACCGAGGAATGCGGGTCATGGTTAAAATCCGCCGAAACCAGTTTTCGGTCGGTATAGCCGAGGATACCCTTCATCGGCCCATCTGCCGCCGCTCGGATCGCTGCGTTGACTTCGTCGGCCGTGGTGTCGCGCGCTGCCTCGAAGGTGAGGTCCACCACCGAGACATTCGGCGTCGGCACCCGGATCGCGACGCCGTCCATCTTGCCCTTCAACTCGGGCAGCACCAGCCCCACGGCCTTGGCGGCCCCGGTTGTGGTTGGGATCATGCTCAGAGCCGCTGCACGTGCGCGATAGAGGTCCGTGTGCATTGTGTCGAGAGTCGGCTGATCGCCGGTATAGCTGTGGATCGTGGTCATGAAACCACGCGAAATCCCGACGGTTTCATGCAGAACCTTCGCCACTGGCGCTAGGCAGTTTGTGGTGCAGGAACCATTCGAGACAACAACTTGCTCAGCCGTAAGGCTCTCGTGGTTCACACCGAAAACGACCGTGTTGTCGGCCCCACTTGCCGGTGCCGAGACCAGAACTCGCTTTGCGCCATTTTGCAGGTGCCGCGCCGCCTCGTCGCGCGTGCGGAAAACCCCGGTGCATTCCAGCGCGATATCCACATCGCTCCAGGGCAGTTCCTCGGGATTGCGGATCGCAGTGACGCGGATCTTGCCGCGACCAGCGTCGATCCAGTCATCCCCAAAAGTCACCGTGCCCGGAAAGCGCCCATGAACAGAGTCGAATTGCAACAGATGCGCATTGAACTCGACCGAGCCGAGATCATTGATCGCCACGACCTCGATATCTTCACGGCCTTCCTCGATCACCGCGCGCAGCACAAGACGTCCAATGCGCCCGAAGCCATTGATTGCTACCTTGATGGTCATTTCAATCCCTCCTCAGAGAAGTGACTTGGCTTGTGCGACTACGGCCTCCACCGTGATACCGAAATGCTGATAGAGCGCGGCGCCCGGAGCCGAGCCGCCAAAGCCGGTCATGCCGACAAACCCGTCTAAGGGGCGGAGAACGGAGTCCCAACCCTGCCGGATCGCCGCCTCTATGCCTACGCGTGGCGCCCGACCCAGCACCGCCTCGCGGTATTCTGTCGGCTGCGCTGCAAACAGCTCAAAACTCGGAGCTGAAACCACCGAGGCATTGACCCCGTCCGCTGCCAATGTATCCGCCGCCGCCATCGCAATTTCGACCTCCGAACCAGTCGCGATCAATGTCACCTGCCGGTCGCGTGCCGCGCGCAGCGTATAGGCCCCCTTTGCGCTCAGGTTCTCGCGTGCCTCATCACGCAAGAGCGGCAGGTTCTGGCGCGACAGCGCCAGCAAAACTGGGCGGTCCTTCGTGGCCAAGGCAATTTCCCAGGCCTCGGCGGTCTCGACCGCATCGCAGGGGCGTAGGACAGTCAGGTTCGGGATTGCGCGCAAGGATGCGAGTGTCTCGACCGGCTGGTGGGTCGGGCCGTCCTCGCCCAGCCCGATCGAGTCATGCGTCATCACATAGATCGCCGGCACGCCCATGAGTGCAGCGAGCCTGATTGCAGGGCGCGCGTAATCTGCGAAGACAAGGAAGGTGCCACCATAGGGCCGGAAAAGTCCCGAAAGCGCAATACCGTTCATGGCGGCAGCCATGCCGAACTCGCGGACCCCATAGTGCACATAGGAACCCGAGTAATCCTGCGGTGTGACTGCTGCCTGTCCCTTGGAGCGCGTCAGGTTCGAGCCGGTCAGGTCTGCCGAGCCCCCGATAGTGAAGGGCAGCGCTTCGTTAACCACATTCAACGCCATCTCCGAGGCCTTGCGCGTCGCGACCTTTGGCTTTTCGGCCAGTAACTGGGTCTTGTAGCTGGCCATGGCCTCGGTCAGCGAGGCTGCATCCCGATTCAGATGCAGCTCCAGTGCGGCCCGGTTCGGCGATGCAGCGCGCCGCTCCTCCCAAGCCGCGCGGGCCTCGGCTCCGCGCGTCGCAACCTTGCGCCACGCGGCATAGACTGAATCCGGTACGACAAAAGGCGCATGCTCCCAGCCCAGATGCGCGCGTGCTGCTGCCACTTCATCGGCCCCGAGCGGCGCACCGTGCACATCATGCCCGCCCTGCTTGTTGGGCGCGCCATAACCGATGATCGTCCGACACGCGATCATCGAAGGGCGCGGGTCGGCCTGCGCGGCAGCGATTGCAGCGGCAACCTCTTCGGGATTATGGCCGTCACACGCCTGAACATGCCATCCCGCCGCCGCAAACCGGGCAACCTGGTCGGTCGAGGTCGCGAGGTCAGTATCGCCATCGATGGTGATCCTGTTGTCGTCCCAAAACACGATCAGATGCGAAAGCCCCAGATGACCCGCCATGTCGATTGCCTCATGGCTCACGCCTTCCATCAGGCAGCCATCGCCAGCGATGACATAGGTGTAATGGTCGATCAGGTCCGGAAAGCGCGCATTTCCCAACCGCTCAGACAGCGCCATCCCCACCGAGGCGGCGAGTCCCTGCCCCAGCGGCCCGGTCGTGACCTCGATCCCCTTGGCATGGCCATATTCCGGATGGCCCGCTGTGCGATAGCCGAGCTGGCGGAAATTGCGCAGCTGGTCCATCTCCATGTCATCGTAACCCAGCAGGTGATTGACGGCATAAAGCAGCATCGAGCCATGGCCTGCACTGAGCACGAAGCGGTCGCGATTGGCCCAGTCTGCTGCAGCAGGGTCGAGTCGGATAAAACGGTTGAACAGCACAGTCGTGACATCTGCCATTCCCATCGGCATGCCGGGATGACCCGATTTCGCAGCCTGCACGGCATCCATGGCCAGCGCTCGGATGGCATGCGCCATCTGGGTTTCATCACTGGTGGTGGTGTGAATGTTCATCTGCGAATCCTCTCTCAGCGCAGCTCAGGCACTTGCGTGATCCGCATCTGTCCCGCTATTTGCCGGGAATCATGATAGCGCTCACGCGACTCATTTAGCCTCCGTCTAGCACCAGAGCGCGCGAGTGGGAAACCAAACTGCACGTGTTTTTCTGCGTATCGCCTCGGTAGGGGCACATTTCCCGCGGTTTCTGCAATCCGCCCGGCCCGCACCCCAGGATACCTGGCTGATGTTCAAGTCCCTTGTAGTCTTTTAGCGCCAGCGCCATCGCGTTGTCTGTTGACAAAGCAACCGATGGCCCCTGGTTTGGCTTGGACGAAAACTATTTCTCAATTGCGGAATGTTCGCAGACCACGTTTCTCAGACTGACGCGAACCTCGCGGGCTGTCTGCCGAGTTTCTGATTCATTGGCTTGCGCCCATTGTCTTAAAATGGGGTAATGTGATGGAGATCATGATGACCTGTCGCAAGGCCGGATACCTCACCAGAATTGTGATGCCTGCTCTTGTGTTCCTTGCCTTCAAGATGCCCGCGCTCGCGGATGAACTCGAATTGGGTCGTACCCTCTACGCCGAGCATTGCGCAGTCTGCCATGGTGCTGATCTGGAGGGTGCCCCCGATTGGCAACGTCCCGGCCCGGATGGCAGATTACCTCCGCCCCCGCATGATGAGACCGGGCATACCTGGCATCATGGCGATACGATGCTGTTCGAGTACACGAAGCGTGGCGGACAGGCTTATCTTGCTGACCTTGGCGTTGCCTTTGATTCAGGCATGCCAGCCTTTGGCGAAGTGTTGAGCGATGATGAAATAATGGCGATCCTGGCTTTCATCCGTTCCACATGGCCCGAACGGATACAGGAAATACAAGCGGCGCGCACTGAAGCTGAGCAGACCGAATAAGGCCGGTTCATGGGCAAGCAGGATAGCGGACTTCTGGATTGGCTCGACCGGCATTTCTCGGTCGCGCTGCCTTTTTCGCGGTTCGCCCTTAACGTACTGCTGCTTAGCCTAGCCGGTTTGGGGCCGGTGCTGGCGCTCTATGTTGCGCTAGCACCCGGGCTGGTATCGCATCTCTGGGGATCTGGCGCGGCGCTGGGGCATTTTGCGCGCCAGATCCTTACGAACGGCCTGCTAGTGGTTTTGGTCGTCAACGCGCTGGGGTTGATCCTGTTTGCGCAGTTGCGCGCTCGGAAGCTTGCGCCCTTGCGCGCGCTCGCCCTCGACATACCGGCTCGGATTGGGGCCTTCATCGCGCTTCATCTGGTGATTTATCCGGCCTCGGCGATGCTGTTCGGCTCTTTTGGCGGCGATCCAGCGCAGGCGCTGCGGGTCGTCGGCCCGACATTGGCACAGTCGGCAGGCTTCGCGAACCTCTCGGGCGTCTACCTCTACGCCACGCTGATCAGCGCCGTGCCGCTGCATATGGCGCTGGTAGGCGCAACGGCGAAGGACCTTCGCCTTCGGGTCCGATCTATGCCGGTGCTGATCCTTGCGGCGCTGACCATCTTTGGCGCGCAGGCGCTTTTGCTGACCGGGCTTGCGGTCCTGCTGAGCGGGTAATCCGGCGCGCCGCGCACGCAGCCTCCGCAGGTCATGTTCTCGATATGAAATTGCACCAGAGCCTCCTTGGTTTCGCCTGATGCAGCATTAGATGGACCTTCCAGCCGTGGTAAGGTCAAGGAGATTTCTGCAGTATTACGCCCAAATCGCATTATTTCTGCGAAAGGCTTGACCTTACCACTGTTGGAAGGCCCATATCTCGAGCATGACGAATGAGAAGAGAACCGAAGTGCCATGAACGCTCCTGCCAAGCCCCTCGCGTCTCGGTCGCTGCCTATCGAGGGAATGCACTGCGCTTCTTGCGTGGGCCGCGTCGAGCGCGCTTTGCGTGCTGTTCCCGGAGTGGTCGCAGCCGATGTGAACCTAGCGACCGAGCGTGCGGAGATAGAACATTCCTGCTCGGTCGAGGCTCGCGCTCTCGCCGAAGCCGTGCGTAAGGCAGGTTTCGATGTACCTGAGGCTGAGACTGAGTTGCAGATCGAAGGGATGCACTGTGCCTCCTGCGTAGGCCGCGTCGAGCACGCTCTGCAGGCGGTGCCAGGCGTCATCGAGGCAAAGGTGAATCTTGCGACCGAGCGCGCCACAGTGACCGGCAGCACCGAGACGGACGCGCTGATTGCTGCCATCGCCGAAGCAGGGTTTGACGCGCATGAACGTCACCAAACCGCACGTGACGACGGCCTCGCGGCCCGCCGTGACCTTGAGGCGCAAGAGCTGCGTCGCGACCTGCTGATCGCGGGCGCACTGACCCTGCCGGTTTTCGCGCTGGAAATGGGCTCGCACATGATCCCGCCCGTGCATGACCTGATCATGTCCACCATCGGCATGCAGACAAGCTGGCTGATCCAGTTCGCGATGACCACGCTGGTCATGGCCTTTCCGGGGCGGCGATTCTACCGACTGGGCTTTCCGGCGCTGGCGCGCGGCGCGCCGGACATGAACAGCCTTGTTGCCGTTGGCACAATGGCGGCGTTTCTCTACTCGATCGTCGCCACCTTCGCGCCAGGGCTGCTGCCCGAGGGCACGGTGAATGTTTATTATGAGCCCGCTGCCGTGATCGTCACATTGATCCTGCTGGGTCGCTGGCTGGAGGCGCGTGCCAAGGGCCGCACTTCGGCGGCGATCCAGCGGCTGATCGGGCTGCAGCCACGCACCGCGCGGGTGCGCCGCGACGGCGGCAGCGCAGACGTCCCTGTGGCCGAGGTCAAGCCGGGCGATGTGGTCGAGGTTCGCCCTGGCGAGCGGGTGCCCGTCGATGGCGAACTCGTCGAAGGTGAGAGCTATGTCGACGAGTCAATGATCACGGGCGAGCCGGTGCCCGTAGCAAAGGCCGAAAGTGCGATGGTCGTAGGTGGCACGGTCAACCAGACCGGCGCCTTTGCCTTCCGCGCGACGGCCGTGGGCAGCGACACTATGCTCGCCCAAATCATCCGAATGGTCGAGGTCGCGCAGGGCGCGAAACTCCCGATTCAGGCGCTTGTGGACCGGGTGACGCTGTGGTTCGTGCCCGCAGTGATCACTATCGCGCTCCTGACTTTTGCCGTGTGGTTTATCTTCGGCCCGCAACCGGCGCTAACCTTCGGGCTGGTGAACGCTGTCGCCGTTCTCATCATCGCCTGCCCCTGCGCAATGGGGCTTGCCACGCCCACCTCGATCATGGTGGGCACCGGGCGCGGGGCAGAAACGGGCGTGCTGTTCCGCAAGGGTGAGGCGCTGCAGCTGCTGAAAGAAGCGCGCGTCGTAGCCTTCGACAAGACCGGCACCCTGACCGAGGGCGCCCCGAAGCTGACCGATCTGGACCTGGCCGATGGCTTTGACCGCGATAAGGTGCTGGCGCAAATTGCGGCGGTCGAGGCGAAATCCGAACACCCCATCGCGCAGGCCATCGTCGCGGCGGCCGACGGTCTGACCTTGCCCGCTGTCAACGATTTCGAGAGCGTCACGGGCTTCGGCGTGCGTGCGCAGGCTGGCGACGCGCGGGTTGAGATCGGGGCCGACCGTTACATGGCGCGCCTCGGCCTTGATGTGGGCCTATTTGCCGAAACTGTCGCGCGCTTGGCGGATGAGGGCAAAACGCCGCTCTACGCCGCCATCGACGGGCAACTCGCCGCTATAATCGCCGTCGCCGACCCGATCAAGGCAGAGACGCCCGCGGCCATCCGCGAGTTGCACGCGCAAGGGCTGAAGGTCGCTATGGTCACGGGCGACAACCGTCGCACTGCAGACGCCATCGCCCGACAACTTGGCATCGACGCAGTGGTGGCCGAGGTACTGCCCGAGGGCAAGGTCGAAGCGGTGCGCGACCTCAAGGCAGCGCATGGTCGGCTCGCCTTCGTGGGCGACGGGATCAATGACGCACCTGCTCTCGCCGAGGCCGATGTTGGCATCGCCATCGGCACCGGAACAGATGTCGCCATCGAGGCAGCGGATGTGGTGCTGATGGCTGGGTCGCTGCGCGGCGTGCCCAACGCCATCGCACTCTCCAAGGCGACAATCCGCAACATCCGCCAGAACCTGTTCTGGGCCTTCGCCTACAACACCGCGCTGATCCCCGTCGCCGCCGGCGTGCTGTGGCCCGCCTTCGGCATCCTGCTTTCGCCGATCTTTGCCGCTGGCGCGATGGCGCTGTCTTCGGTTTTCGTTCTGGGCAATGCGCTACGGCTTCGCAACTGGACAGCCCCGATGCAGGAGGAAACCGCATGAATATCGGTGATGCGGCCAAGGCGTCCGGCGTCTCGGCCAAGATGATCCGTTATTACGAAGAGACCGGCCTCATCCCCCCTGCTGCGCGCACTGCCGCAGGTTACCGGGTCTATGGGAATCAGGATGTGCACATGCTGCGCTTCATCCGCCGCGCCCGAGATCTGGGCTTCAGCGTTGAGGGCATCCGCGAACTGCTAGGCCTCTGGCGCGACCGCGACCGCCACAGCGCGGATGTCAAGCGCTTGGCTCTCGCCCATGTCGCAGAACTGCGCCAGAAGATCCGCAAACTGGAGGACATGGCAACGACTCTGGAGACGCTGGCGCAGCATTGCCACGGCAATGATCGGCCCGATTGCCCGATCCTGTCGGAACTGGAGGCCCCGACCTACCTCGCGGAAGAAGCGGGCGACGGACATGTGCGAAACGCTGGATAAGCGCGGTCGCTACCGGGAAGAACTCTGCGGTGGGTGGTCAGCCTCGACGCGGAGCGCTGCGGCTTTCGGGTGACCCGTCGAACAACAGCAGCAAGCCATACTGAAAACCTGCCAAGTTACGGATCAGCGCGTCGTAATGGAAGTCTTGCTTGCAGGCGTGCTCTCGCAACCTGGTATCTGCATCTTGTCTTGGTAGCGGGACAATTGTGCTGGCACGGCGGTTGGGCAGCAAGCTAGAGGTAGATCCGAAGCAGCCACGACTGATCCAGACCGCTCGTGAGATCGGCTATCTGCAACCATTCGCGAACAGTATCTGGCTCGATCTCGACATGAAATTGCAACCTCAGCGTACGCGGCCCCCATTGCAGCGCCTGCACTGCGCAGGCCGGAGAGGTCGCCAAAATGCGTGCGCCTTAGGGTGGAGTCTGGACCTCGGCCCCGTTCCACTGCAGCACGGGAATTGGCCCTTCGATCCCGTCAAAGAAAAGGCTGTCCATGCCGGCCTCGGTATAACTGACCGGCAGCACGCCAACTTCGGCGCCGCCCTTTCCGACCTTGCCACCAAGGGCATCGGCCAGAAGTTGATGACCCAGACAGACTCCGAGAAACGGCAGGCCCCGTCCGGCCACAGCCGCGCGGATAAACCGTTTTTCCTCGGCCAGCCACGGAAACTGGTCCTCCTGACAGACATCCATCGGCCCGCCCATTACCCAAAGCACCTCGACTTCGGCCAGCAGAGGCAGCGCGTCTCCGCGATGCAGGTTGATCGCCTGCATCTGGTGACCGTCCTCGATCAGGAACTGGCGCAAGCTTCCGCGATGTTCGGTATCCGCGTGTTGCAGGATAGTGATCTGCATGGCACCTGTTAAAGCTAAGCTTCTCAACATTTAAGCACAGGATGGCTAAACAATGCCGGTCATGCAACTTGCTGGTGCAGGACGCGGCCCTGGTCAGTCCGGAGCCGCGCTATCCTGCTGCATCACGCGTCATCCGCGCCGTAATGTTCAGCCTTTGGTTTCAGGCTTCATCGGCGCACCGCGCGGGACCGTTCCACCACCAGTTGCCGCCTGTTCCTGGATTTCGGCCAGTGTCTGCACATCGGTCCTGATGTCCCAGAAACGTGCGTCCAGGCCATCGACCTGCATGTCATCCTCCACGCGCAGAGCGGTCATCCGCTCGAGGATCAGGGACAGGATGAAAGCGGTAATCACCCCCAGACCGATCACCACGGCAACCCCTGCAAGCTGCATCATCAGACTTATTATGGCATGCTGAAAGGCGAAATCCCCGCCCTCGAACCCAAGATAACCGCTGCGCGGTGTGCCAGCCTTGAAGATACCGACCATGATCAGCCCGTATACCCCTGCATCCGGAAAGAGCGGGATCAGTTTGTGTTCGTCGATCAGGCGCTTGCAGGTGAATTCATAGATAAGATAGGCCACGATTGGAGCACCCAGCGCCACAACGAAAGTCAGCCACGGCATCCAGACATCAAAGCCCGACACATAGCCCGCCAGCGGCCCGAGCGGCAGGTAAGTGTATTTCCGCGTCGCATAGGCGATGATCGCACCGGTGATCGCGCCCCCGGCCCATGCCAGCCCGTCGCTGGCCTCTGCCATGGTGACAGAGACTGCCAGCGCCTCGGGATCGAAGAAAAACGGGCAGGACGGGATGACCATGGGAAGACCTGCGGAGATCATCATCACGCCTGCGGCGGCCAGCCCGATGCTCGGCAGATAGTAGCCCGCCCCCAGGTTCGACAGTTAATCGCGTAAGTGATTGATATTGTTTACACGGAAATCGTGTTTGTGTGACTACAGCGCCGGTCAGGCGGGTTTTTTGAGGCCCATGGCCTCGAAGAGGTCCAGTTGCTCCTGAGTTGTTTTGCTGGTGCCGTTGAATGTGCGATCGCCGATATGGGCGGTGTGCTTCTGGATGCGCGCAAGAAGATCCAGCGCAGTGCGCGGGCTGGCGCTGTGCTTTTGAGCCTTCAGGCGCATGCGCATGACACGGTAGAGGGTTAAGGCCATGAAGCAGATCAGCGCATGGGCGCGGATGCGATCTGGCAGCCTGTGATGAACCGGTGCAATCTCAATGTCGGATTTGAGGACTCGAAATCCGCGTTCAATATCTGCGAGGGAACGATAGCGTTGGACCGCCTCATTTGGTGTCAGGTCTGGGGCATTGGTGATCAGAGCGAGCTTGCCGTCGAATAGCTGTGCATCGGCAATGGCATCTTCATCAATGCTCCAGGAGAACCGGTCCGCAGTCAGGTCGGGCTTCACAAAGCGCAACATTTCGGCCTCGGCGACAGCGCGCGTGAAGCGGCTATAGGCCCCGCGGTCGGAAGCACGACGCCCCTGAGCGGTTTTCCCATCATCCTGGGCATCGAGTTTTGTGACCATTTTCTCGGCCATGGCTTCCAGCTCAGCGATGCGCGCACGGCGCTTGTCACTTTGCTCAGCTGCGCGCAGTGGATCATAGGCAACGATCAGACGATGATCGGCGAACTGCGCCTCGGCCAAACCCTCTTCATCGAAGCTCAGCTCCCGGAAAGTGCCGGTCAATTCGCCATACCGCCTGGCAGGCACGGCCAGAATGAATTCCAGCTTGCGCCCGCCCTGATTGGCCATGTCCGTCAGGTGATGAATGTTGTCGAGGCTCAGCAGGCCGCGATCTGCCACCAGGATGAC
>REER01000116.1 GCA_007694945.1 Paracoccaceae bacterium
ATTTATAATAATCAATAATTTATGTATCATCGTGTGCAGCTTATGTTCATGTTTAGATCGCAGAATCTCGCGTTCCGGCGGGCTTTCGCGAATTTCGCATCTGCTGGTATAGAGATTGGACCGACACACACTGCAGACTCATGGGACGGGATCGGTGGTGCGTCTGGGCGCGTTCAAGGGCGTCTCTCAAAATTGCGACACATTGAACGCGGCCCAGATTTGGGGCACCAATTTTCCAGTGCAAAACTGTCGACTTTCTGTTGATGTCGGCATCTCATTCTTCGGCTTGGGCTGTATGTGCGGCACCAGCGGCTTTCGACGCGATGGGCGGAGAGCGGACTGCGACGCTTCAGTAGCGAGCTTGCGCGAGATGGTCAAAGCGGCCGTTCCCTGGATGTTAACTTGAGCCCGCTCGATAGTTTGTGTTAACGGCATGCGCTGGCGCGATCCAATCGCTTAGTAGACCGCGCAAGCCCGCACGGTCGAGCAGAGCGGCGGCAGCTTGTAGCCCATCGGAGATGACCTTGTCATGGTCGAGCCGTATAGAGCGGCCGCCCGTGACCACGATGTCGCCGTTCACTACAACATCGGTCACAGGCGGCATGCCTGCCATTACCACGGCCATTGCCGGGCGTGTCAGGGGCTGGTGAACCGGACCGCGCAAGTCGAGCGCAACGAAATCCGCCAACTTGCCTGCCCGCAATTGTCCAAGATCCCGGCGCAGCAGTTTTGCCCCGCGCAGTGTTGCCATCTCCAGCATTAATTCGGCACTGGTCGCGAGCGGGTTCAACTCGCGCAGGCGTTGCAGCAGAAAGCCAGCCTTCATGGCCTCGAACATGCCGCTGCCCCCCACGGCCATGCCGTCACTGCCAAGGCAGACATTCGCCCCCGCCGCCAACAGGGGTTCCAGCTTCAGGATGCCGGAGGCCAGATATTGATTGCAGACCGGATTATGCACAATATTGGTCTTGCTCGCGCCCAGTGCCTCGATTTCGGCCTCGTCAAACCAGATACCATGCGCGAGCGAGGCGCGGTCTGACAATATCCCCTGCGCCTGCATCCAGATGGCAGGGCGCTTGCCATAAAGCTTCTCGAAAATCTCCACTTCGAATTTGGATTCACTGCAATGGATCTGCCAGCCAATATCGTGCTCTGCAGCGAGCTCGGCGCAGGCGATCATCAATTCGGGGTCGAGATAGACGACATTTTCGGGCATGGGCCAGATCTCGACCCGCCCGCCCGGGGGATGCGCGCCAAGGCAGGCACGTGTCAACTCGATTTCCTCAGCCGCAGAGTGGCGGAAAAGGCGCGGATCGCAGTTCATTCTGCGCCCGCCTTCGACCATCGGCCCAAAGATACCGCGCGCCACGACCCCGCGCAGACCCAGCCCCTCCATCTCGGCTGCAAGGGTAACGATGGTTTCAGGGTCGACAGGCGCATAATGATTGTCGATGACAGCGGTAGTGCCCAGCAACAGCGACGACAGCCCCGCCAGCCGGTAGATCGCGATTGCGTCCTCTCGGGTCACATTTGCCGCAAGTGGCAGCATGAAACGCTCTAGCCATGGCAGGAGCGACAGACCATCGCCCAGTGTCCGGCCCAAGGACTGGAACAGGTGGCTATGCCCGTCCACCAGCCCCGGCAGCGCCAAGCGGCCAGACCAATCGATGCGCGTTGCATGCGCCCCATAAGTTTTTGCAAGGTCCGGCTGCGGGCCAACGGCCAGAATATGCGCGCCGCTGACGGCAATCGCCCCGTTTCGGATCAGGGGCTGCGATGGGTCGAGGGTCAGCAGATCCGCGCCCTCATAGAGGGTTATGGCTGTGGTCATCTGTTTTGGTTCGGTCACGTTGCCCTCAGGATTTGGTGTGTACTGGCGCGATAGGGTCGCGAATGACGCAGCCAGATGACAGCCAATCGGCGATGATCTGCGCGACGCAACCAGGCTGGGTCAATTGCGGGACGTGACCCGATGCGATGCTCCGGACTGTCACATGCGCCGTTGACTGGCTCATGGCAGTTTGGGCCGCAGGGATCACGGAGCGATCATCTTGCGCGTGGATATAGAGCTTTGGAAGTTCTGCAAAGCGCGGCCCAGTCGGGGTGTGGATGCGATGCCCGGCATTTGGCTGCGCTGCAAGCCGCGCAGCGGCGACGCGGGCGATCGGCGCGGGCGCGTCATTGAAGAAGTAACTGACGGCCATTTCGGGCGGCACAGTGCTCGTCAGGCCATCCGCGGACTGTTCGACATGGGGCGTGATGCCGAAACCTGCCTCCCGCCCTAGGATCTGCGTCTGGATGTCATCGAAGCTGCGGCCATCCGGGATAAGCATCCCCGCGATCCAGATGGCATGCGTCACTTTTTCGGGGAAAGCATCGGCCCCCGTAGTCACCAGCATCCCGCCCCCCGAATGCCCCACCAGCGCCACCGGACCGGGCGCGGCCATGATGGCCTGCGCGATGCAATCGCGAAAATCGGCCTCGGTGGCGGCTTCGGGCGCGATGGCATGGGTGCCGTCACCGGGCAGCGCCAGCGCCTCGGCCTGCAAGCCAAAGGCAGCCAGTTCCGGGATCAGCGCGTCCCAGACCCAGGGGCCCGCCCAGGCCCCGTGGATCAGGATCATCCTTTCAGGACGCGGTGGCATAGGTCCGGGCATACATGGCGCGCAGATGGTCCTGCACAGTGACGGGGGGGTATTTCGGCTGCTCTCCATCAGCCAGACAGGTGGGCAGGCAGCGCACTTCGTGATCCGGATTTCCGCTATAGAAATACGGGATCGAGTAGCGCTCGCGGCCAGAGCGGTTGATGACCCGGTGGAGCGTCGAGCGATAGCGGTCATTTGTCCAGCGCGCGATCATGTCGCCAAGATTGACGATATAGGCACCGGGCATGGGCGGTGCCTCGATCCAGCCGTCCCGACCCATGACCTGCAAGCCGCCGACCTCATCTTGCAACAGAAGCGTCAGCCCGCCGAAATCCGTATGCGCGCCGGCGCCCAGCTCGTCGGGCACCTCAGGGCGCGAGGGCGGATAGTGCAGCAGGCGCAAGGTTGCAGCAGGGTCAGTCGTGAAGGCGCTGAAATGGTCCTCTCGCAGGTCCAGCGACAGGGCAAGGCCGGACATGATGCGCTCGGCGACGACACCAAGGGCTGCGAAATAGGCCACCATCACAGGGCGAAACTCGGGCAGATCAGCAGGCCAGAGATTGGCCCCGGCATTGAAGGCCCCGGCCCGAACGCGCGGATGATCGGGGGCCAGGTCTTCGCCGATGTAAAACCCCTCCTTGCGATCAGGCAAGGCACCCGGCTGCAAGGTCTGGCCGCCCAGATGCTCATAGCCGCGATTGGCGGGACTTTGCGCCTTGTCCAATGCCTGTTTTGCCGTCATGGGCAAATCGAAAAAGGCACGGGTTTGCGCCATGGCGGCATCAATCAGGCTATGTGGCACGCCATGGCCGACACAATAGAAGAACCCATGCTCCAGGCAGGCGGCACGCAGGTCGCCCCCCACCGCGCGGCGCGCGGCAGGGTCGGATGCCGCCAGACCAGAGATATCGATAACCGGCAATCCCATCACTTTCTCCCGAAATTCGCGCCAAGGCGCATCTGGATATAGTCATGCGCGGTCATCGGCGGGTATTTACCTTCCGGTCCGGCCAGAAGCGTGTCCATATTGGCCTGCGCGAAATAGGCGATGGAATAACGCGGCCCAAGATATTCCTGCGGTTTTGGCATGCGCACGCGGTGCAGGTTCGACAGCAGCTTGTCATCCGACCAGCGCATCAGCATGTCGCCGATATTGCAGGTGATCACGCCGCCGATGGGGGGCACATCCGTCCATTGCGTCGCGCGGCCTTTCTCGTCCTTGCCGGGGCAGACCTGCAAGCCGCCTTGTCCGTCTTTCTGGTGCAGAAGCGTCAGGCAGTCGAAATCTGTATGTGCGCCCGCGCGCCAGAACTTGAAATCCTCGGGCTTGGCATCTTCCATACCCAGATAATGGATCAGCCGAAGGGTGGATTGATACTCTTTCGTATCTGGCGCGTGGCCATCCGTGAAGAAGCCCGGCGGAAAGCTGAGGCGCTCGGCGAAACAGTCGAGCACTTTCATCGCCACGGCCCAGTTGTGGCGCTCGAAGGCGAGCATGGTCTCGCGGAAGCCAAAAAGCTCCGCCCCCGTGGGCCAGAGCCCCGACATGCGCGGCAGGGTGATCTGGTAGCTTTCCTTGCGATCCGCTGTGCCAGTCGAGGGGCGCACCTGCGCCATATATTCCCAGCCCGCATTGGTGCCGGGCTTGAGCGGATACTTCGCCTTGGTGTCGCTGGGCATATCGAAGAAGCCTGCCGAGAGCGCGAAAGCGTCATCAATCAGGCTTTGCGGGATTCCGTGGCCAGTGAGCTGGAAAAAGCCGATACCTGTGGCCGCGTCCCACAGCGCATCGCTGATTTCCTGCTTGCGGTTAAAATAATCCGACAGGTCGATCTGCGGAATATCGCGCTCGACCTCTTCGCCATAAGCGCCGAGCCCGGCTTCCTTGTTCAGTTCCGCGAGTGTGTAGTCCGTGGTGCTCATCTTGGTCTCTCCTTCGAGCATTGGGGGAGCAATGACCGCGCCCTCATGGGGCGCTGACTGCTTCTACTCCGAGGGTTAAACAGGTTCGGGCGCGAGTTGCCTTGTCAGATTGCCAGTCGTTCGGGCGGCTTCACGGGCGAGTGCTGCCAGATCGAGGCCCGGCACCTTCCCATCCCGCACGACAAAGCGCCCCGCGACCATGCTGTGGCGCACGCGCGCGGCCCCTGTGACCATGGGCGCAAGACCGGGGTCGTGCAGGCCGAAATTGCGTGGATGGTTGAGGTCGAAAAGCGTGATATCGGCAGCTTTGCCCACGGTCAGTTCCCCAATTGCAGGCAAACCCAGCGTTTTGGCCCCGCCCATCGTGGCCCAATGCAGGATCGCGCCGGGGCTGGTGGCGGCCACACCGTGTGCCGCGCGGTGTAAAGTGAAAGCGCTATAGAGCGCCCCGCCCATATCCGCTGCTTCATTCGCGCCCGCACCATCGACCGCGAGCGAGACCGTGCCGCCCGCGCGGTGCAGTGCAGGAGCGGGCGCGATGCCGGAGCCAAGCCGCGCATTCGCCTGCGGACAATGTGCCATGGCCGTGCCAGTTTCGGCCAGAAGAGTGATTTCTTCGCGCGATACATCGACCAGATGCGCAAACCAGACATCCGGGCCCAGCCAGTCGAGCCCTGCGAGCCACGGCACGGGCCGCTTGCCGAAATCGCGCAAGGTCTGGGCGGCATAGGCCGTGTTTTCCGAAAGATGCGCGTGTAGGCGCAGGCCAAGGCGGCGGGCTTCCTGCGCGATTTCCGGCAGCGCGCCGGGCGGGAAGTTGAAATTGGGCGTAGTGGGCGCGCAGGCCACGCGGGTCATGGCATCGGGGGCCGCGTCATGCCAGCGGGTCGCGGTCTTTGCCACGCCGTCGAGGAAGCTTGCAACGCTTTCTGTGGGCGCTTCAGGCACATGCGGGCCAAAATCGCGCCCGCGCGCCATGCCACCGCGCGCCAGCACGAAACGCAGGCCAAAGCGCGCGGCTTCTTCGAACAGCACTTCGGCAGGGTCATAGTCGTAGCGGTCGGAGAAAACATAGTGGTGGTCGCAAACCGTCGTTGTCCCTGTCAGCGCCAGTTCCGCAAGGCCAATCCGCGCAGCGATGCGCAACGCCTCCTCATCCAGTGCAGGCCAGTAGGTATAGGGCACCTGCTCCAGCCACAAATCGAGCGACGCGTTGATGGACAGTCCCTTGAGCACAGACTGAAACAGGTGATGATGCGTGTTCACAAGCCCCGGCGTGACCACGCAGCCGCGCGCATCAAGCACATCTTCGCCGGGCTGGGGCGACAAGATGCCCATGGCCGTGACGACACCGCCCTCAATGCGGATCGCCCCTGTCAGCCGGTTGCCTGCGGCATCGCCCGTCCAGCCATGTTCGATATTGGTGATCAGCATCAGCGGCGTTCCTTGGGCAGCGACCACGGGAAGAACAGGCGCTGTGAAAGGCTGACCACCTGAAACAGGAACAGCGACATGGCGACCAGCACCACAAGACCCGCCCATGCCTGCGGCAGCCGGAACATCGACGTTGAAAACTGGATGAAGAAGCCGATCCCCACATCTGCGGCGACGAATTCTGCCACAACAGCCCCGATCACGGCCAGTGTGACCGAGATTTTCAGCCCGGAAAAGATATAGGGAACCGCATAGGGCAGCCGGATCTGGGTAATCTCGCGGTATTGCGGCGCGCGCAGGCTGCGCGAGAGTTCAATCAATTCGGGCGGGGTGGCCATCAGCCCGGTCGTCATGGAAACCACCAGCGGAAAGAACGCGATCATGAAGGTGATGACCACGCGCGGCGCGTCATCCGTGCCCAGAACCACGATGATAATGGGCGCGACTGCCACAACCGGCACAGACTGGATGACAACCAGCAAAGGATAAAGCGCGCGTGACATGAGCCGCGATTTCGCAAGGCCGATGGCGATGGGCAACGAGACGGCAATTGCCACCAAGTAGCCGATCAGCGCCACGCGCAAGGTCGCCCAGACATGCGCGCTCCAACGCGAGGGGGTAACGGCACTGAACCCTTCAATGATGCGCGTGGGGGCTGGCAGGATGAAGGACGGGATCGCGAAAACCCGCGTGGCAGCTTCCCACAATACGAGGATAATGACGAAGGTCAGAAGGGGCAAGACTACAGGCATGACGATCAGCCGCTCTGTCAGCGACAGGCTTGGGGCCTCGCGCATGGGCTGTGTGAGGGCGGCTTTGGCGGATGTGTCTGCATTGGCGCTCATAGGCTTGGCTCCTTCGCAATCAGCAACTCGCGCAGATGCGCTGCGAAATCCTGCACTTCGGGCGCACGCAGGGCACTCTCGTCGCGCGGGCGGCCCAGTGGCACGGGCATATCCGCCACGATCCGCCCGGGTCGGGCACTCATGACGATGACGCGGTCAGCGAGCAGAACGGCCTCGGGGATGGAATGGGTGATGAACATCACCGTCTTGGGGCTGGCCTGCCAGAGCTTGAGCAATTCATAGCCCATCGCATCGCGCGTCAGCGCGTCGAGCGCGGAGAACGGCTCGTCCATCAGAAGAATGTCGGGATTGAGAAACAGCGCCCGCGCGATGCCCACGCGCTGTTGCATACCGCCCGAGAGTTCCGCCGGAAGTCGCGCCTCGAAGCCCTTGAGACCCACAGCTGCAATGACTTCGGCCGCGCGCTCACGATCCGGCGCCCCGACCCGCCCGCGCTTGTGCCTTGCGGGAAAGGTCACATTGTCCAGCACATTCGCCCAAGGCAGCAAGGTCGCTTGCTGAAAGACGATGCCCACATCGTCGCGCGGGCGCGTCACAGGTTGGCGATAAACAGAGACCTTTCCCTCTGTCGGAAGCATCAGCCCGGCGGTCAGTCGCAACAGCGTGGATTTCCCGCAGCCCGATGGTCCGAGAACTGCCACGAATTCATGCTGCGCGATGGTCAGGTTGACATCGTCGAGAGCGGTCAGAGGACCGCTCTCTGTGGCGAAAACCTGACCAACAGCCCGGAAATCGATGGCATTCGTGGCAAGGCCCATGGCGTCAGTCCGCAGGCAGGAAGCTGCGGTCGACAATGCTTTCCGGGTCGAGCGCGGCAACGTCCAGATCCTGCGCTGCCGCCACACGCACCCAAGTCGCAGCAAGCCGGTCAGCATCAAAGGCACCAAGGCCGAATTTCTCGGTCAGTTCGTTGAAGGCGAGCTTCGAGGCATCGAGCCAAGAGCCTTTCACATCCTCGGCGGAAAGCTCCGGGACAATCGCGGCAACGGCATCTGCTGCCCCCTGAGGGTCTGAATATGCGAATTCCAGCGACTGCTTGAAGGCGGCCACAAAGCGTTTTGCAACCTCGGGCCGTTCGGTAAGGAATCTGTCAGACGCCACAAGCGAGGCCGAATAGAGTTCCAGTCCGGCATCGGCCCAAGGCAGGATCACCAGTTCCTTTCCCGCCTCTCGTGCCTGTCCCTGATAGCGCGACACATCCGTAAGCCATGCAATGATCGCATCGCTCTGACCGGTCATCAAGAGCGGCCCCAGTGCACCGGGGTCCGAACGGGTCAGCACGATATCATCCTCGGTCATGCCATTCTCTTCCAGCACCAATGGCAGAAAGACATTCGACGAGGTGAAGGGCGAGGTTGCGATGGAGCGGCCGCGCACCTCGGCAAGCGAGGTGATGCCTGAGTCGGTCGTGGTGTAGAACGCATGTGGGCCCGTGTTGAAAACATTCATGACAGCCGTCACGGGGACATCTTCATTCGCGCGCGCGGCCATCAGGGCTTCGATCCCGGCAAGGCCGATCTCGGAGGTGCCCGTTGCAAGCTTGGTGATTGCCTCGGACGAGCCGCGACCTTGCTCGAGCGTGATCTCGATCCCTGCATCGGCGCAGAAACCGTGATGTATGCAGACATAGATCGCGGACTTGTCGCCACCGGGCAGCCAGTCGAGCTGGAAGGTGACCTTGTCCATCGCCACCGCAGGCAGCGCGACAGAGGCGAGCAGGGCCGCAGAGGCAAGGAGGGGCAGGGATTTGCGTATCATGGAGTATCCTTTCTGGAGCAGGGGAAGAGGCAGATACGGCATCACCAGAAGCCGTCATGCGAGCGGATGATTTCGTCTTCGAGTTCGGGAAATGGCCCCTCGACCTGCACATGGCGCTGACCTGCAGCGAGCACATCGCGGCAGGAGAGCGACATCGTGGGGTTTTCGGGATTATCGCCGGTCAGTTGCAACAGGCGCGCTTCGGTCACGCCAAAGACCACAC
Organism: Paracoccaceae bacterium; assembly: GCA_007694945.1. Classification (GTDB taxonomy): domain Bacteria; phylum Pseudomonadota; class Alphaproteobacteria; order Rhodobacterales; family Rhodobacteraceae; genus Roseinatronobacter. The sequence goes on from REER01000116.1 coordinate 8,850, forward strand.
GCCCGATCCCGGCCCAGTAGATGGTGCCCGAACACATCGAACAGGGCTCGAAGGCCGTGTAGAGCGTGCAGTCGGCCAGAAACTCTGGCGCATATGTTCTGGCAGCTTCGCGTGCGAGATTTGTTTCGGCGTGACCGGGGCCCTTGTCGGTCAGCCAGGCATTGCCCATTGTCATGAGCACCTTGCCCTCGGCATCCGCGAGAACCGCGCCGAAAGGGTGATTTCCGGCTGCGCGGGCGGCAACACCTGCGCGCAGCGATTCTCGAAGAAGGGCAATGTCGTCGGGCAAGTGCGGCTCCTTTGCTGCGTTGCAGAGAAGATTAGCCACGATTCGTGTGTTGCAAAAAGTAGAAAGAATTTTACATCGTGTTGCATAAAACCTTACACTTTGCGCATGTCATCTTTCTCGCGTGAAATCAGATCCTTTCTTGTTGTGTCGCAATCCGACTCGATCCGGGCCGCGGCTGAACGGCTCAATATTTCGGCGCCTGCGCTGTCGCGTCAGTTACAGATGCTGGAACGCAGCTATGACACGACGCTTCTTGTGCGTAGCGCAAATGGCGTGACATTGACGCCGGCAGGGGCTGCACTGAGAGATGAAGCCATGCGCTGGATGGCGTCGAATGCCGCGCTATCCAAACGCTTGCATCAGGCCAATAAATCCATTGGGCTCCGGTTGCGGCTGGGGGTCATGGAGGGCCTGATTGCTACCTTGATCCCACCCCTGACCAAACGGTTGGAGGCCCTGTTCGGCGAGGTCGAGCTTGAACTTGCCGTCGGCAGCACCAGCGATATCATCCCGCAAGCCGAGGCGCTGGAACTGGACATGATCGTTGCTTTCAACATGCCAAGGCTCTCGCGTCTGGTGATCGTCGAGTCGCAGGAGTATCATCTGGGCGCGGTTTTTGCCCCGTCCCTGGCGCTCCAGGGTGAGGGTCCTTTGCCTTTGGCAGAAGCGTTGAAACACCCGCTCTGTCTGCCGTCTTCAGCGTTGTCCATGCATACGCGCCTGCTTGCAGAAATCCTGAGCGAGCGCATAAATCCGAAAGTTCAAATAAGCTCGAACTCGATCACGGCGCTGCTAACTTTCATGCGTCAAGGCGCGGGGCTCGGGTTCCTGACCTGGCCCGATGTTTGCGCCGATGTCGAAGCCGGCAGATTGTGTTTCAGGCCGCTGGCAAACCGGCGGTTGACCGAAACGCTGAGCATCTCGATCTGCCGAGGCAATAATCTTGGCGATGCGACTGGCATCGTCGTGCGCGAAATCTCGGAATCACTTGCTGCGATGGGAAGGTAAGCAAAGCGGCAATTGCATGTCTTGATCCAAAGGCTCCAGAGAGCTGAATGCGAGTGATAATGTCGTAACGATTATGCTTTGGGCAACATGAATGGCCGCTGGCGAAAACGGTCAAAAATAACCGCCCGACTGCTGTGGGCCGGGCACGTCGATTCTGCCGTCACCCTCGCAAGGGGCGGACAGCCGCCGTTTGTCCTTTGTGCGAGGCTTGCGTAAGTGACGAACAAGCGGTCATTCACCTCCCGAATGATCAGGGCCTCGATGCTGCACTCCATAGCAAGTTCGGCAATGCGCAGGTAAAAGAACACCCAGATATCATGAACAGTCTGTTTTTTTGCTTTTGCCGGTGTTCTTAAAGATGTGTTGCTATCGGCTGATGCCCTGAAGGCATCAGACACGAAATCAGAAGCGGGTGATCCGTCGCTCGACCCATTCGCAAGGACCGAGCGGGGGTGAGAAACGTTAGATCAGCAACATTTCATTCAGATTGACGCCGTAGTGCCGCAAATGACAAGGGCGGTGAGCCAGCTCGCCGAGTCCCAGAGGTCAAGCCCGCAGCCCGAGAAGATCGTCAGAGGGAGGATCGACTGGCCAAGCTATATTGTCAGCCTCGACCCGCCCGCAGCGTGGGCGATGTTGCCGCGCTTACGCCAAAGCACCCATTTTCACCATGCTGACCAGACTGGCCATTCGCAAATTAACATCGCAGACGCAAACCTGCATCAGTCTGGTCGGGCCCCAAGCAGCGCACTGTCTTCATGACGGCCCAATATTTCGCCGTTGATTGTTTGTCTCAAGTGTCGACGAAGTTTCGCGATCTGGCTGCTTGTCTCATCTGTGGACAGCGCGCGAAGCTTCGTCAATTTGAACAGGCCAGTGAAGGATTACTCCAATGGATGCGAAAACCCCTCTACCGAGCACTGCCGAGAAGATGAAAATCGTCAAATCAGCTTGGGATGCGGCACCAACCGGACCGAAGAAGGACGCAGCCCTGAAACATTATCAGGCGGCCCAAAAGGCGCAGACGGCAAAGAACGATGCCGAATGTGACCGTGAACTGGATGCTGCCAAGCATGCGCTGGTCTGACGCGCTCTAAATATCTGGCGTCTCCGGCGACTTCGCCGGGGGCGCATCAGCGCAGGAGCGGGCCGTCCTGATCCAGATAATCTGTATCAAAGCCCGAAAGTGCGACCAGCC
>REER01000119.1 GCA_007694945.1 Paracoccaceae bacterium
CCTCGATCCTGCTGGCGCTGCTGATCTTCGGGGTCGCGCGCGGCTTCATCCCGCCCGCCTATCGCGAGGCAATGGCGATCTGGGTGCTGATCGTGGCCATCGGCCTGTCGGACTGGGTGCAATACGCGCGCGTGGTCCGTGGCGCCACCATGGTGGAAAAGAACAAGGAATATGTGCAGGCGGCCCGCGTGATCGGCGCGCATCCGGCCAAGATCCTGCTGCGCCACATCCTGCCCAATGTGATGGGGCCGGTGCTGGTCATCGCCACCATCGGCCTTGCGCTGGCCATCATCGCCGAGGCGACGCTCAGTTTCCTTGGCGTTGGTGTGCCGCCAACCCAGCCCAGCCTTGGCACGCTGATCCGCATCGGTCAGGGGTTCCTGTTTTCGGGCGAGTGGTGGATCTTGCTGTTCCCCTCGCTGACGCTGCTGGCGCTGGCGCTTTCGGTCAACCTGCTGGGCGACTGGCTGCGCGATGCCCTGAACCCGAGGTTGCGCTGATGGCACCACCGCTTCTCTCTGTCCGCGATCTGGTGGTGGAGTTTCCCACCCGTCGCGGCGTGCTGCGCGCTCTGGACAAGGTGTCTTTCGACATCGCCGAGGGCGAGGTTCTGGGCATGGTGGGCGAATCCGGGGCGGGCAAGTCGCTGACCGGGGCGGCCATCATCGGGCTGCTGGAGCCGCCGGGCCGGATTGCAGGGGGCAAGATAAGGCTGCGCGGCGAACGTATCGACAATCTGCCGCGCGAGAAGATGCGTCGCATCCGGGGGCGGCGGATCGGCATGGTGTTTCAGGACCCTCTGACCAGCCTCAACCCGCTTTATACGGTCGCCGAGCAACTGATCGAAACAATCCGCACGCACATCGACGTGTCCGAAAAGGGCGCGCGCAAGCAGGCCGTGGCGCTTCTGGACCGTGTCGGCATTCCGGCGGCGGCGCGGCGGATTGATGATTATCCGCACCATTTTTCCGGCGGGATGCGCCAGCGCGTGGTGATCGCGCTAGCCCTTGCCGCCGAGCCCGAACTGGTGATCGCGGATGAACCCACCACGGCGCTGGATGTCTCGGTGCAGGCGCAGATCATTGATGTGCTGAAAGAAATCTGCGCGGAACGCGGCGCGTCCGTGATGCTGATCACGCATGACATGGGGGTGATTGCCGAAACCGCCGACCGTGTGGCCGTGCTCTATGCTGGACGACTGGCGGAAATCGGCCCAGTGCGCGATGTGATCCAGGCTGCCGAACACCCCTATACAGCCGGGCTGATGGGCTCGATCCCGACCCTGACCCAGACAGCGGACAGGCTGACGCAGATCCCCGGCTCCATGCCGCGGCTGAACGCGATCCCGCAGGGCTGCGCCTTCAACCCGCGCTGCACCCGCGTCTTTGATCGCTGCAAGGTGGAACGTCCGGAGCTGAGCGCGCGCGAGGGCGGGCGGCAGGTGGCCTGCTGGCTCTATGACAAAGAGGTGCAGAATGTCTGATGTGCTTCTGTCGGTCAAAGGGCTGACCCGGCGATTTGATGTGTCGAAACCCTGGCTCAACCGCGTGATCGAGCGGGAAGAGCGGCAATTCCTGACCGCCAATGCCGATGTCAGTTTCGAGATCCGCAAGGGCGAGACCTTCGCACTGGTCGGCGAATCCGGTTCGGGAAAATCCACAATCGCCAAGATGATCGTCGGCCTGCTGGAGCCCTCGGCAGGCGAGATCCGTTTCGACGGGCAGGTGATGGATTTCAACTCGGGCGCCGAAATGCGCAAGCTGCGCCGCCGCTTCCAGATGATCTTTCAGGACCCGTTTGCCAGCCTCAACCCGCGTTGGCGCGTGGGCGATATCATCGCCGAGCCGATCCATACCTTCGGGCTGTTGACGGGGGCCGCCGTGCGGCAGGAAGTCGGGCGCCTTCTGGAGCTTGTCGGCCTGTCGGCTTCTGATGCGGCGAAATTTCCGCACGAGTTTTCCGGTGGTCAGCGCCAGCGGATCGCGATTGCGCGCGCCCTGTCCTCGCGTCCCGAGTTCATCGTCTGCGACGAGCCGACCTCGGCACTCGATGTTTCGGTGCAGGCGCAGATCCTCAACCTGATGCGCGACCTTCAGGACGAGTTCGGCCTGACCTATCTGCTGATCAGCCATGACCTGAGCGTGGTGCGGCATATGTCGAACCGCATCGGCGTGCTCTACCTTGGCCGCCTGGTCGAGATTGCCGATGCCAAGCGGCTGTTTGTCGAGCCGCAGCACCCGTATACGCGGATGCTGCTGGATGCGGTGCCGGATCTGGCGCTGTCCGGGCGCAGGCGCACCCCCGTCACCGGCGAGATCCCCAACCCGATCAATCCGCCGCCCGGCTGCGCCTTTCACCCCCGCTGCCCGCATGTGATGGACATTTGCCGAAAACGCGTCCCTGCGTCCATTATGACAGCCAGCGGACAGGCCGCATGTCATCTGCTGACGGATGATGAACAGAAGCACGCCAGCGAAGTTTCAAGCTGAAGAAACCCCGCCGGCAGTTCATAACTTCTAACCACCTAACCTCAAGATTTTTTTATGGATTCCCTTGAGAACACCTGTCCAAAGCTCTTGACCATGAAATGGCTCCTGAGCCTAACCTATCACGAGCGAATGTTGTCATTGTCTCGTTGCTATCTGCTGACCTGCCCCGCGTCGAGCCGCCTTGCGCTCTTGCGGTCCCCGATCCGCCACCTCGCGCCGTAGCAATCGAGTTTACCGGCCGGTGGGTTTCGTTATCGCGTTTCTGCACCGGGCTAGAAGGAACCGCATCGGTGCGGGTTGGGGTAATCCCCGGATCATCTCCCGCGCTTGGTGGCCGGTGCGGGGGCAAACCGTGGCAGCACTTTTTTTGCTTTTCACCGCAGGATGAAAGCGCCGGATAAACCTTCGCGGTGCCCTTCAAATGTGGGTCCTCGCGAAGGTCTGGTCGAAGTGTCACGATTGGTTATTGTGAAGCCGATCAATACCCTGCATCCTCATGCTGGGTAGGTGCAGGGATCCGAATGGCCTCTACAGACACCGCATTAAGACCCGGTGGACAATGGCGGGAAAGAACGGTGGAAAGGGCGCATCAAGGCCCGGAGATGAACTGAAAATCTACATCGATGGCCTGAACGAGGAGCACACAGCTCCTCGGATCATTCGGGACTATCAGGAAAAAAAGGCGCGCTGACAGACGCAATCAAGGCGCAGATCGTCGAACAGTTCGATCTGGAGCCAGCCCTCGTCGAGGAACTGTCAATACTAATCGGCAATAGTCTGGATGAAGAGTCGGTTACCTCGCTCACCAAGGTTACCCGAAAAAAGCCGTGAAGCGGGGACGTAAACGCCTTGAAGAGGGTGCGCGTCTCACACGGCGCTTGAAAACTGACCATGCCACTATCCAAGGACACCTCTCACGCCTTCAGCCATTTTTTGATGACAGCGGGCGGGCGGCAACTCTTTTGGCTTCTCGCCAAGAGGAAGCGGCCGGCATTCAATCAGTAGTGGTAAGTCTGGAGGCGCGGGTTGATGAATTAATCAAGATTGTTCACGGCATCGCAGAGATCGAACCAGATGACAAGCGGCGCTCCCGAGACACGAGGCGGGAACATGTGGTGCGCAGTTGTTGTCACATCTGGGAAGATGCAGGCAGAGCGGTCAGCTATACCACCGTATCTCGCGGAGAAGTCGGCATAGAGCGCCGCGGGCGCGTTGTTGATCTTATAAATACCGTTGCTCGCGTTGTGACCGATCCCTCAACCGAGATACCGCCGGAGACGAGACGACACGATATCGACCGCTTAAAAAAATACGAAAGATAGGCCGTCTCTGACACGCGTTGCTTCTCTTTGACGCATATCTCGGGAACACAGTGAAGCCGCTTGTGCTCCGCACCAAAATTTCCGGTCATCTCAAAGCGCAGGCAGTCGTAAAGAGCCCTTCAGCGACATTCAGGCATACTGCAGCATGGAAGGCCTCTTCGCAGTTGCAGCATCATGTTTGGCCAAGCCGCCAGTCGGCCTTCTATTTTTGCACGCTCAGAAGCAGTCACTCACGGACCGCGCAGCAAAGAGCTTGCATTGATAACTGCTGATACAGTGCTTAGGAAAAACCTCAATCAGAATTTGTTCGTGTGGAGTGGCGCATGCCGTTCTGTGCAGCCTGCGTCGGCACCAGCGCGCGAACAAGTTTTTGCATGTTCAGATAACCGACCTGTGCCCCCGCGCGATGCACCTCGTAGCTCAGGGCGGTGTCCCCTCCCGACAAGGCGATGACTGATTCCAGTGTTGCGTCGGCATCGACCTTCCCTGCGGTCTGCGGGGGCGCGACGGGCGCGACATCCATTACAGACCGCACCCGCAATACGCGCGCGCGATTGATGTCGCTGATGAAGTCCACGATGTAGGGATCGTTCGGGTTGAGCAGGATCTCCTGCGGCTCGCCTTGCTGCACGATGATCCCGTCCTTCAGGATGACAAGGTGATCCGCGAGTTTCAACGCCTCGTCCAGGTCATGGCTGATGAAGACGATGGTCTTCTGCAATTCCTGCTGCAATTCCAGCAACAGGTCCTGCATGTCGGTGCGGATCAGCGGATCGAGCGCCGAGAACGCCTCGTCCATCAGCATGATCGGCGCGTTCGAGGTCAGCGCCCGAGCGATCCCTACGCGCTGCTGCATGCCGCCGGACAACTGGTGCGGATACTGGCCCTCCTGACCGCCAAGGCCGACCCGCTCCAGCCAGCCGCACGCATCCTCCTCATATGCCGCGCGATCATCCCCCCGCACCGAACGGGCCATGCCCGCGTTGTCCAGCACCGTCTTGTGCGGCAACAGCGCGAAATGCTGAAACACCATCGACATCTGCTTGCGGCGCAACTCGCGCAGGCGCGTCTCGCCGAACGTCAGGATATTCTCCCCGTTAACCAGTATTTCGCCGGCGGTCGGTTCAATCAACCGGTTCACATGGCGGATCAGCGTTGACTTGCCGGAGCCTGACAGCCCCATGATCACGGTGATCTCGCCGGCCTTCATCTCGACATTTATGTCGCTCAAGCCCAGCACATGGCGGTGCCGCGTCATGAGTTCGGTCTTGCCCATGCCGCCGCGCACATGCTCCAGCGCCTTCAGGGGCTGGGTACCGAAGATCTTGTAGAGATTGCAGATGGAAATGCTTGCGTTCTTGTCCATGCTCCCCTCCGCTCAGTGCCGCGGCACGCTGGATGCGGCATTCACCCGCGCCAGCGCCGCCTTGGTCACGCGATCAAGGATGATTGCCAGCAGCACGATTCCCAGTCCAGCCATCAGCCCCACGCCCAGTTCCAGGTTGCGAATACCGCGCAGCACCAGCACGCCAAGGCCGGGCGCCGAGACCAATGACGCTATGACCACCATGGCAAGGCTCATCATGATGGTCTGGTTTACGCCTGCCATGATGTTTGGCAGCGCCAGCGGGATCTGCACGCGCACCAGCTTCTGGTGGCGGGTCATGCCGAAAGCCTCGGCCGCTTCGATCACATCCTTGTCCACCAGCCGGATGCCCAGATCAGTCAGCCGAATTACCGGGACAATCGCGTAGAGGATGATGGCAATGCCGTAAAGCTTCGGTTCGGTCACCGAAAAGAGGAAGATCAACGGGATCAGATAGACGAATGTGGGCAAGGTCTGCAGCATGTCCAGAACCGGGATCGTCAGGCGCTGCATGGTATTGCTGCGCGACATGGCGATGCCGATGGGCACGCCGAACAGGACGCACAGGAAGGCGCAGACAAAGATGATCGACATGGTCTGCATGGCGAAGGTGTAATGATCGACGAACAGGAGGAACGCCAGCGCGCCGCCGACAAAGCCCATCAGCGTCCAGGACCGCGAGGCGACCCAGACCAGCAGCAGCAGCAGCGGCAGCATGATCCACCAGGGCGTCGACGTGAAGACATGCAGTGCATTCTCCAGCGCCCAGCTCAGCGGCTGGGTTATCGGGTCCAGCACGACCCGCAGCGGATCGCGAACATTCAGAAAGCTCTGCTCCAGCCCGCGCGTCAGATCACGCGAGCGCGCGATTGCCGGGCAGGCCTGGTTAAGCGCATCCAGCGACGGGAAGGGCAACTCCCAGAGGGATTCCATCCAGCTCTTTTCCGCCTGCCCCCCGGCGCCGCGGGCCAGCAGGTCGGCCATGCTCATCGGGCCGGGGCTGGCATCCCGGTCACACCATTCGCGCAGGCCAAGCCCGTCGAACACGAAATCATAGGCTGCCATGCTCGGTCCCTCCTGGCGCGCGATGGCTCGATCGGGCGCGGGCCGCGCATCTGCGCGCATCCCGCCCCGTCATGGGCTTACTGAAAGATCGCGCTCAGCCGCTCGGCGGCTTCATCGTTGATCCAGCCCATCCAGGTGTCCTGACTGGTGGTCAGGAAATACACCGCCGCCTCCTCAGCCGAGGCGCTGTTGTCGGCCTGCCAGGCCAGCAGGTTGCTCAGTTCCTGCGTGCCGAAGGAGATGTTGCTGACCAGGTCGAAGATCTCGGGCTTGCGCTCGGCGAAATCGGCGGTGACCACGGTCAGCACCGGCGCGGCGGGATAGGCCGAGATGCCCGGCGTCGCGCAGTCCTGGGTCTGATTGCATTCATGGATCTCGGGGTGATGTGGCCCCATGTCCACCGCGACCATGTTGTAGCGCCCCAGCACGGCGGTCGGCCCCCAGTAATACCCGAACCACGGTTCGCGGTTTTCATAAGCGGCGGCCATGGAGGCCGGCAAGGTATCGCCCGAGCCGTGGTTGAACACCTCCATTCCGTGGCCTTCGAAATCGAAGGCGATGACCAGGTTGTCGTTGGCGATCCGGCAGCCCCAGCCGTCGGGGCAGTTGTGGAAACGCCCGCCCACCAGTTCGGGATTGGCAAGGATGCCCTCGATTGTGGCCAGTTCCGGGTGTTCTTCGACCAGATAATCGGGCACCCACCAGTTTTCGCTGCCGCCTTCGGCAAAGACATCCGCAGCCTTGACCAGTTGGCCTTCGGCTTCAAGCCGGAAATACGCCGGGGCCGAGTTGACCCAGAGTTCCGGCACCACATCGGGTTCGTTGTTCTCGGCCAGCGAGGTGATTGCCGTGGTGGTGGCCGATGGCACGATCGTGACATCGCAGCCATAGCCCTGCGCCATCAGGAATTCGGTGATCCGGGTGATGATCTGGCCCGAGGCCCAGTTCATCTCCGCAACGGATACCCGCCCGCAATCGGCAAGCGCAACGGTGGGCAGGGCAAGCCCTGCAACAGCGGTGGCGATAAAGGTTCTCTTCATGGTTCAGTCTCCCTGTTGAGTGGTTTGGGTGTGGAGCCGGGGTCAGTCGTTGTCATCCCCCTGCGCGCCCGCCCCGGCGCGCGAATGGGCGGATGTGGGCACGGTGAAGGCCATCATCAGTTGCGTCAGGCGTGCGTATTCGGTCGCAAGGACCATCCCGCGATGGGTTTGCGGCCAGTCGGGGCAGGGGCTCTGGTCCTGCTGGTCGGGCGCAAGCGCGACCAGGGCCGGTCCTGACATGCGTCCCGGACCGACCATCAACGGACATGCGCCTGGCGCAAGGACAATCTGCGTCTCTGCCGCCGTCACCCGGATCCGCTGACCGGTCTGGTCGGCCATGCGCGCGGCAAAGGGCAGCAGGAAGCACGGGCTGTTTATCGTCCGCTGCGCCTTTGGCGGGCCGGAAAGTGCCGCGGCATCCGCCAGCGCGATTCCCGTGCGCAGGGCACAGTCGGCACCGGCTTCGGGGGGCTGCAAGACCTCTAGCAACGCGCCGGCCCAGTCCAGACCTGCGCGGGCCAGCCAACAGGCGGCTTCAGCTGCTTCTTCCGCCTCGCCCCAGGTGCGCCCGGCGCCGCGCGTGGCGCGCGTTGTCAGTGCGGAAATCTCCGACAATGACAGATCAAGCGCCGTATCGGTCCGGGGATCATGCTTCATGGCCGCCCCCGTTCAGGTCTTCGGGATAAGGCGCGTCCTGAAACAGGCTGATACGCACCCAGCGATCCGAGCGCGGATCGAAACGTGTTGCCCCAAAAAACGCGAGTTTGCAGCGCAGAATGTCGATGGGCAGCATCTCCGCGGCGATCAGGTTGTCGCGGATTTCCGCGAAAGGGTGCCGTGCGGTGATCTGCGCGCGCCGGACCGCCAGGCGATGTTCCGGCGCTGCCATCAGCAGATGCGCGACCGGCTGGTCCTCAGGCTGATCCTGCAGCGCCTGCCAGAGAGCGGCGGCCTGCCTGCCCGTATCCAGCGGCAACTCGCGCTCGGCGCCGGGTTCTTCATGGCGCTCTCCCAGACGCGGCTCCAGCTTGTCCTCGGACACGTACCAGAACCGGGCGCATTGGGCGCGCTCGGTGTAGTCGATCCCCAGCGTCCAGTCGTAGTGCGTCCGCAGGATGGCACGCAACTCACCCACGCGCATCGCGCCATTGATGGCGAAATGCGCATCCTCGTCTGCATCCATACACTCGCCCAGCCCGTCAATCAGCGCGCCATGCGGTTCCAGCATCGCAGCCAGCAGGGCTTCCTGCCCTTCGAGGGGCAGGGTTTCCTGCCCCCAGCACCAGAGGTCATCCCAAGGGTGCGCAGCGCTCTGGTCCCAGCCTTGCGCAACATGGGCAGCAATGGACGCAAGGCTATCACGCAGATCGGCCAGTTTCGCGCGCTGTATGTCATGTGCGCTGGTCCACAAATCGGCATTTTCGCGCGCCTCCGCCAAAGCGGACATAAATCCCGCGCGTTCAGTCGACCCAACACGGATTTTCGCGCGCACCCGCGCCAAGGCCTCTTCACGCGCCAGCATCCAGTTGTTCAGAAGCACCGGATGGTGGATCAGGAAAGGCGCCATGCCCAGGCCAGTGGAATTGCCCACGCCCAGAGCGCGTTTCAGTTCCGGCGAAAGTCGCGCGGCCTTGTCACCGCCCTTCGCGCGGGCCAGATGCTCGACCAGATCAACCGTGAAGGCGCGCGTCAGCCAGACCGAGAGCATTTCGGCCTGAAAGGGCGCGCTGAGTTCGGGGCGCTGCGCGATGGCAGAGCGATCCGCCGCGCCGAACTTGCCGGAGCCATAGACCGCCGTCGTGCGCATCAGATAGCCGGTTTCCTTTAGCATCGAGGCATCGGGTTGCGCGCCTTTTGCCAGCCGTTCCACGACATGATCAAACAGCCGGACCGAGCGATTGGCGCGGCTTAGGCTCAGTTCGCGCGGGGAAATGCGCCCAGCCTCTTGCAGAGGCACATTGGCGGCGAGCCGGTCCAGATCAGCAAGGGTGGGCGAGCCGTCAAACAGAGCGAAGGTTGCGTCCCAAGCGGTGGCGATCACCCGGTCCGAGCGCACCTCGGGCGGCAGATCATGGGCAAATGCCACAAGGCTGTATGTCCGCACAGGGCCAATAGCGCGGTAAACGGCGTGCCCCACGCCCTTTGCGTCGATCTCCCAGACGGGCCGGTCGAAGCGCCAACCCTCAGCCCGCATCCGCCGCAAGAGCTGGCGCAGGAAGGACAGGCGCGTGGGATGGCTGCATCCCATGCGGACAAGGCGCATTACCTCATCCGGGCTGCGCCGGAAGTTGCGCGCCTGTGGCATGGGGTTCAAGCCCTCGCAACTCATTGCGCGGCCTCCCGGCAGGTCTCTTGCGCCGCGTCGAAGCCCTGGCGGAAGAACCGCGCCCAGTTGCCGCCCATCACAGCACCAATATCCTGCGCCGAGAAGCCGGCTGCGCGCAAACCGTCCTCGATCTGCCCGAAATCGCGATTGTCGTGAAACCACTCGGGCATCGGCGGGAAGCCGGGACTGTCGGCGCTGCCCTCACCATAGTCGCGCTGCTTCGTCCAGCGGCCCGCGCGCATCCAGTCCACCACGCTGTCGGCCTGGTCCTGACACAGGTCGGTACCGATGCCGATACGCTCCATCCCCATCAGATCGGCGGTACGCGCGATCATCGTGCAGAAATCCTCCAGCGTGCAGGCGCTGCCGCCGCGCAGATGGTGCGGATAGACCGAAAATCCTAGCATCCCACCGCTTTCCGCCAAGGCGCGCAAGATGCGGTCGGACTTGTTGCGCAACGCCGGATGCCAGCTTGCCGGGTTGGCATGGGTGATGGCGATGGGGCGGGCGGAATGGGCGATGGTGTCCAGCGTCGAGCGCTCGCCCGAATGGCTCATGTCGATGACCAGGCCGACGCGGTTCATTTCCGCCACCACCTCGCGGCCCATGCGGGTCAGGCCGGTATCTTCGGCCTCATAACAGCCAGAGGCGAGAAGCGACTGGTTGTTATAGGTCAGTTGCATGAAGCGCAGGCCGAGACGGTGCAGCACTTCGACCAGCCCGATATCATCCTCGATGCAAGAGGGGTTTTGCGACCCGAAGAAAATCGCCGTGCGGCCACTCGCACGCGCAAGTTCAATGTCATCTGCGGTGTAGCCCTGAAAGATCAGGTCCGGGTGACGTTCAAACCAGCGATTCCAGCGCTCGATATTCAGCACGGTTTCGCGGAAATTCTCGTGATAGGTGATCGTGACATGCACCGCATCGACCTCGCCTGCACGCATCTGGTGGAAGATCTTTTCCGACCAGTTGGCATATTGCAGCGCGTCGATGCGCGGATGCGAATGGGGGGTCATGCGGGCGCCCCCGAATGGATATAGGTCGTCTTGACGATGGTGTAGAATTCTTCCGCATAGCGGCCCTGTTCGCGCGGGCCGTAGCTGGACGCCCCGCGCCCGCCGAAGGGGACGTGGTAATCCGTGCCCGCAGTCGGCAGGTTGACCATGACACAGCCCGCGCGCGCGTTGCGGCGGAAATGCGTGGCGCGGGCCAGGTCACGGGTCATGATGCCCGCGGTCAGGCCGAACTCGGTGTCGTTGGCGATATGCAGCGCCTCGTCATAGCTTCCGGCCTTGATGACGCAGGTGATGGGGGCGAACATTTCCTCGCGGTTGATGACCATGTCGTTGCGGGTGCCCGCAAAGACGGCGGGCGCCATGAAATAGCCTTCGGTCGCGCGCTCCAGCCGCGTGCCGCCGCAGAGCAGCTCCGCCCCCTCGGCCTGGCCGGTCTGGATGTAATCCAGATTGGCGGCAAGCTGCTCGGCGCTGACCACAGGGCCGATCTGCGTGCCATCCTCCAGCGCGTGACCGACCTTCAGCGCCTGTGCGCTGGCCACCAGCTTGTCCACGAAGGCATCATGGATGCGTTCATGCACGATCAACCGGCTGGCGGCGGTGCATTTCTGACCTGTGCCGCCGAAGGCCGCATTGACGGCATGCGCCACGGCGAGGTCGAGGTCGCAATCCTCCATGATGACCATGGGGTTCTTTGACCCCATCTCCATCT
>REER01000121.1 GCA_007694945.1 Paracoccaceae bacterium
GACGGGCGGCTGCGGAACCCGAAATTCCGCGCCAGCGCGCCGGAGGAAGTGGTGAGCGAGGCCGAGGCGCGGGCCCAGGTCCTGCGCGAAGAGATCGACCGGCTGGAGCAGGCGCTAGGACAACTGGCCGAAGCGGGCTGAAGCGCGTCTATCTTTGGACCTGCGCCTCCGCTGGGCAGGTACCGTAAACTCAGATCACGGCATTCGCAGGCCGGAAATTGACGCAGATCGCGGCCATTTCATCCGTGCTCAGGAAGCCCTGTGCCTGATGGCAGAACGAGCCATCGCTCCCGATCTGGCAATGCTGACAATCTACGCATGTGCCGAAAACAGGCGCCTCCCGCACTTCGGCGAGTGAGATGGCGACCTGTCCGAGGCTGGCGGAGAGGGCGCGCTGATCCTGTTCGCTAAGCCGTGCGAGGGCCTTGCGCATGTCTTCAAGCGGGTCGCGTTCCAGCATCTCGTGGCCAGCTTCGGTCACGTCGAGAAGCGTACTGCGACCGTCGCTGTCGTTGTGGCGGCGTTCCAGCAAACCCAGTTCCACCAGCGATTTCACAGTCTGCGAAGCAGTCCCGCGCGTTGTCGCATGAAAGCCGGAAAAGGCCGAGGGTGTGCGTGACAGCCGGTTGGCGCGGGCGAAGTAACGCAGCGCCGTCCATTGCGCCGCTGTCAGGGGCGTGGCAGTCGTGCTCAGCCCGAGCCGTGCAAGATGTACGATCAGATCGGCCAGATCGGTCTGGGCAGTTGGGCTTTGGGCTGTGCTGCTCATGGCGGGGAGATAGTCCTGCCTGGAGTCGTTGACAAGTCGGGCGCAGAGATGATAGCGATTCGAAACTATATCGACTCGCTGCTATCTGGACATATGCTCATGGAACCTCGCGACCCCCGCACCAGCCGCTTCATCCAAAACGCCATGGCGCGCGAGATGCTCGACGCGCAGACCGAAATGGCGCTGACCGTGGCGTGGCGCGATCATCGTGATGAAGCCGCGCTGCATCGGCTGATCACGGCCTATGGGCGGCTCGCCGTGTCGGTGGCCACACGGTTTCGTCGCTATGGTCTGCCTCTTGATGATCTGATCCAGCAGGGCAATCTAGGGCTGATGCGCGCGGCCGAGAAGTTCGATCCCGAGAACGGGGCGCGGTTTTCCACCTATGCCGCCTGGTGGATCCGCGCCTCGATGCAGGAATATGTCATGCGCAACTGGTCAGTGGTCCGCACGGCGACCAATGCCAATCAGAAGAAGCTTTTCTTTCATTTGCGCAAGACGTTGGCCAAGCTTGATGATGGCGAGGTTCGGCGCGAGGCGCTGTCCGCCTCGGTCGCGCGCGAACTGGATGTGCCCGAAGAGCAGGTCGAGATCATGCTCGGGCGCATGTCGGGGCAGGATCTGTCGTTGAACACACCGCAATCGGATGGCGAGGACGGACGCGACTGGATGGACACGATCGAGGATGACAGTGTCGAGACCGAGGCTGAAGTGCTGGATGTGCTCGAGACAAGACGGCGGCGCAAGCTGCTCTATCGGGCCGTGATGTCGCTGCCCGAGCGCGAGCAGCGCATCATCACCGAGCGTCATCTGCAGGACACCCCGCGCACGCTGGCCGAGATAGGCGCCGAGATGGGTATCTCGAAAGAGCGCGTGCGCCAGCTTGAAGAACGCGCCATGAGCCGGATCACGAGCGAATTGCGCAACCGTGAGGCGATGGCGCTCTCGGCCTGATCTGATTTGCCGGGGCGTTCGCAAGACTATGCGCGCAGGCGGGCTTTTCGGTGTCAATGATCTCGCGTAGATCCGGGGCCGGAAAGGACGGGTCCGATGGATGGTGAAGACACGCTCTGGGTATTCGGCTATGGGTCCCTGATCTGGGAGCCAGGCTTTGCCTATGGTATGCGTCAGATCGCGCTGCTTGAGGGCTATGAGCGCTCTTTCTGCATGCGCTCGATCCATCATCGCGGTACTCCCGAATGCCCCGGTCTCGTGCTCGCGCTGGACGAGGGGTCGGGGCAATGTCAGGGCGTGGCTTTTGAGATCCCGGCGCGGATTGCTGAAGAGAGCTTGGAGTATCTGCGCGCCCGCGAATTGATCTCGGCCGCCTATCTCGAAGAGCGCTGCGCGGTGCAGTTGCAGGACGGGCGGTCGGTCGAAGCCGTGACCTATGTGATCGACCGCGCGCATGGGCAGTATTGTGGCGGGTTGGCGCTGGAGGAGCAGGCACGGATCATTGCGCAGGCCAGCGGCAGGCGCGGGCCGAACGCGGCCTATCTGTGGAATACGGCGGCGCATCTGGCCGAGCTGGGCCTGCGCGATCCGCAGCTTGACTGGCTGGCCGGGCGCGTGCGGGCGCTTCTCGACCCACAAACCCTGAGTACAGGCCGCTGAGGAAGGGCCGACCGCGCGCGCGGCGCGCGCCCCTTGGCTTTACGCGATGGCAGGAACTGTACTAGGCTTTCGTCACCCTTCGCATGGAGCCCCGCGATGTATGCCAAAGGCACAGTCCGCTACCAGCCCTTGCCCTTGCCCGACCGCGTGCAGAAACCCGATGCCGAGGCCCTCGCCAGCGCCACAGCATTTCGCGACTATATGCGTAAGCGCCATTCCGTGCGCGATTTCGACCTCCGTCCGGTGCCCGCGGCGCTCATCGCGGCCTGCATCGCGGCGGCGGGGACGGCGCCTTCCGGGGCCAATCATCAGCCATGGCATTTCGTGGCGATTGCCGATCCGCAGATGAAGGCACAGATTCGCGAAGCCGCCGAGGAAGAGGAGCGCGCCTTCTATGCCGGCGGCGCCGGGGATGAATGGCTGGCGGCGCTCGAGCCCATCGGCACCGGGGTCGAAAAACCGCATCTGACGATTGCGCCCTGGCTGATCGTGGTCTTCGCGCAGCGCTATGGGCTGACCGAGGAAGGGCGGCGCTACAAGAATTACTATGTTCCCGAAAGCGTCGGTATCGCGACAGGCATGCTGATCACGGCGCTGCATCATGCCGGGCTGGTCTGCCTGCCCCACACGCCCAACCCGATGAAATTCCTCGGCCCGCTCTGCGGCAGGCCGGATCACGAAAAGCCGGTGATGATCCTGCCTGTGGGCTGGCCTGCGGCCAGCGCCACAGTGCCAGAGGTCGCCAAACGCAAGAAGCGGCTTGACGAGATCATGAGCGTCTTTGGCGCTTGACGCAAGCTGGATTTCCCAAGGGGGCGGGGCCCCTTGGGGCGGGTTTGGGCGGCAGCCCATGCCTGCGCAGGGGGCTCGATGCCCCCAGCGCAGGCCCATCTTCCCGAGATCTCAGCTCTTTTCCGGCCGCACGCGCGCGGCGGTCTTGTCAGCAAAGGCCGCGAGCCTCGCCCGCGCATCGGGCTGGGTATTGACCACCCCGGCCACGACCGATTCCGCATAGGCCGCATCCAGCGCCGACATGTTCTGCATATGGCTGATGGCCGAGCAGATGGCAAAATTCGTCAGTGGCAGATTCGCCGCGGCTGCCTGCGCAAGCGACATGGCATGGGCGAGGCTGTCCTCGACCAGATATTGCGCCAGCCCCACGCTGATCGCCTCCTCACCCTGGTAGATTCTCCCGGTCAGAATCATGTCGATCATCCGCGCCTTGCCCACCAGATCCGAGACCCGGATCGTGGCGCCGCCCCCCGTGAAGAGACCCCGCTGCCCCTCCGGCAGCGCGAAATAGGTCGAGCGGTCGGCAACGCGGATATGGGCCGCGCTGGCCAGTTCCAGCCCGCCGCCCACCACTGCGCCTTTGAGCGCCGCGATCACCGGCACACCGCCATATTCCATCTTGTTGAACGCCTCATGCCAGCGCAGGCAGAGCTGCATGAACTCCTCGGGCCGCCGGTCCTCGCGATGGTGCTCGACCAGATCAAGCCCGGCGCAGAAATGATCGCCCGCGCCGGCAAGGACCACAGCGCGCACCGTGGATCGCGGCAGCAGCGCGAAGAGCGAGATCAACTCCTCGATCGTCTGCGCGTCGAGCGCGTTGCGCTTCTGCGGGCGGTTCAGCGTGACGCAGAGCACGTCATTCTCCAGCGTCTCGAGGGCAAGATTTTCGAGCCCGAGGGCATGCGGGTCGAGAGTCACAGCGGGTCTCCTCTTCGCGGCATCAAGGGGCTGGCCCGGTCACTCATGCCGTCAGATCCACCACAATCCGCCCCTTGACCTGCCCTTGCAGAATGTCAGCGCCCAGACGGGGCAGGTCGGCGAGGGTAGCGGGCTGGATCATCGCCTCGAGCTTGTCCATCGGCAGATCGCGCGCGATCCGCTGCCAGGCGCGCAGGCGGTTTTCATAGGGCTGCATCACCGAATCGATTCCCAGCAGGTTTACCCCGCGCAGCAGGAAGGGAATGACAGTGGCAGGCAGCGCCGCGCCACCGGCCAACCCGACCGCCGCGACCGAGGCACCATATTTCATCTGCCCCAGCACACGGGCCAGCATCGCGCCGCCGACCGCATCGACACAGCCCGCCCAGTTCTCGGATTCGAGCGGGCGCTTGACCGTCTCGCTGATCTCGCTGCGCGGCACGATCTGGCTGGCACCGAGGCTGCGCAGATAGTCCTCGGTCTCAGGCCGTCCGGTAACAGCGGCGACCTCATGGCCAAGTGCGGCGAACAGAGCCACGGCGACCGAGCCGACCCCGCCAGCCGCCCCCGTCACCAGAACCGGCCCTTGCCCCCGCTCTAACCCGTGATCCTCCAGAGCCATGACCGCCAGCATTGCGGTGAAGCCCGCCGTGCCCACGGCCATGGCCTGCCGGGTCGAAAGCCCTTCGGGCAGCGGCACCAGCCAGTCGGCCTTCACGCGGGCGCGCTCGGCATAGCCGCCCCAATGCACCTCGCCCACGCGCCAGCCGGTCAGCACCACCTTGTCGCCGGGCTTGTAGCGCGGGTCATCGCTGGCCTCGACCGTGCCGGCAAAATCGATGCCGGGCACATGCGGATAATTCCGCACCAGCCCGCCACCGTGGCCGATGCACAGCCCGTCCTTGTAATTTACGGTCGAATACTCGACCGCGACGGTCACATCACCCTCGGGCAGTTGGTCTTCGGTGATCTGGGTCACCTCGGCTGTGGTCTTGCCGTCCTCGTCTTTCGTGACCAGAAGTGCGTTGAAGCTCATGAGCTTACCCCTCGTTATTGACGCGTCCCGATACTGACCTGAGTCAGCTTGCGCGGTTCTATGCCGACCGAACCTGTCGGAAAATGACGGCACTTGCAATCACTCTCGGGCTGTCCGGGGGCTGTGTGGTCAATCTCAGCCGCGGGTCCAGACCACGCCCGCCGCCGGGATCTCGACGCCCTCCCATTTCACCGGCGTGGCCCCGTAATTGAACCGGAAGCACAGATCACCGGCCTGCCGCCTGCGCAACCCTGCTGGCAGGTCGTGCGTCGGAATTCCCTGCGCGGCACACAGGCGCCGCACGATGGCGCGCAGCGTCTCGTCGCAAGGCCAGCCGGTCAGATAGGCGAGTTTCTCGCTGCCCAGCAGGGCAGGCAACCCATCAGCGCGGCGCAGGATCACCGGTGCGCTGCCCTCGACCTCTTCGGCCCAGTGCCGGAACGCACCACCCTCGGCGAGTGGGATTCCCGTGCCAGGGGGCAGGCTCTCGACCCGTGTCACACGCGCATCAAGCCCCGGAAGATCGGGCGGCAGGGCCGGGGGGATGGTGAAATCGGCTGTTTTGGAATTCGCGCGCGGGCCGAAGACCACTTGACCGGCGACAGTTGTGAGCGCTTCACGCAGGGCAGGCGGGAGGGTGAAGAGACCCGGCGCGAGCACCAGCTTCCAGTCCGAGAGATCGCGCGTGTCGGGGCCCGCGATGTCGATATTCAGCCCGAGCGCGCGCAGCGCGCGATACCAGGCGAAGACCAAGCGGAAATAATCGAAGTCCGCGCCCTGCGGCTGGGTGTCCCAGGCCCATGCGCTGGCATAGTCGAAGATCAGCGCGACCTCGCCTTGCGTCGCAGCGACTTCGGGGGCAGTGTCCAACTCGCGCGCCACCTCAACCGCCTCCGCGAACCCCGGCGCAGGGGCGCTGTCGGGGCGCAAGAGCCCGGCATGCATCTGCTCTTGCGCGAATGGGGCCTGCCGCCAGCGAAAGTAGCACACGGCCTCGGCGCCATGGGCGAAGGCCTCCCACGTCCAGAGCCGCACCATGCCGGGCAGGGGAGCCGGGTTATAGGGCGCCCAGTTAACTGGCCCCGGCTGCTGCTCCATCACCCACCAGCGCCCCCGGCCCACTGTGCGATAGAGGTCGTGGTGGAAGGCCTGAAAATCGGGATCGCCCTGCCGCAAAAAGGTGGCCTTGTGTTCGGCGCTGGCCTCGAGCCGATCCGACAGGAACCCTAGCGGATAGCTGTCCCAGCTGGCGATATCGAGGTCGCGACCTGTGGCGTAATGGTCGAATTCGGTGATCCGGCCCATGTAATTATGCGCGATGGGCGCATCCGAATGGTGGCGGATGATCTCGACCTGCGCGCGGTTGAACGCCACAACCTGATCCGAGGAAAAGCGGCGGAAATCCATCACATGCGCGGGGTTTGGTTCGGTCACGGTCAGGTTGGGCAGGTCGATCTGGTCGAAGCTGTCATACTCCATTGACCAGAAGACATTGCCCCAGGCGCGGTTGAGCGCCTCTGGGCTCTGGTATTTCTGCGACAGCCAGTCGCGGAAGGCATGGCGGGCGACTTCGGAATAGCTGAGAATCGTGTCATGGCAGCCAAACTCATTGTCGGTCTGCCAGGCAGCGACATGAGGGCTGCGCCCGTAGCGTTCGGCCAGAAGGGTGGTGATGCGGCGGCACTCCTGAAGATAACCGCGATGGCTGAAGCAGTAGTGGCGGCGTGCGCCGAATTTGCGCGGGCGGCCCTGGGCATCCACAGCCAGCATGTCGGGATGGCGGTCGATCATCCAGCGCGGGGGCGTGGCGGTGGGGGTGCCGAGGACGACCTTCAGCCCCGCTGCGCCAAGCGTGGCGATGGCGCGGTCGAGCCAGTCGAAGTCGAGCCGACCGGGTGCGGGTTCCAGCCGCGACCAGGCGAATTCGCCGATCCGAACCCAGGTCAGCCCGGCCTCTGTGATGCGTCGTGCGTCCTCGGCCCAGACGTCCTCGGGCCAGTGTTCGGGATAATAGCAGACACCGAGTGTGCGTTTCATGGGCAGCGGGAGCTCTGCTGGCTGGCGTTGGATTCGGGTATGTAGGGCAAGATGAAGATCATGGGGTGATCCGGTGCTCGGGCTGGCCCTGGCTGATGCCGGGGGTGCAGAAGGTCGCGCCGTCGATTGCAGTGGGGTTCGGGCGGTTTTCGCGGGCGGTGGTGCAGTAGAGGTCCGCGAGCGTTGGGCCGCCGAAGGCGGGGCAGGAGGTGTGGGGGGAGGGGAAGGCGACGGCGCGCAGAAATGTGCCGTCGGGGGTGTAGGCGGCGACGCGGGCGGCGCCCCATTGCGCGACCCAGAAGGTGCCTCTCGCGTCGAAGACGGCACCATCGGGGTTGAGGTTTTCGAGGCTGAGGTCGAGCCAGCATTCGGGCGCGGCCTTGGGCCAGCCCTCGGGATCGAGCGGCACGCGCATCACCCGCTGGGTGGCCGTGTCGGTGAAGCAGGCGCTTCTCTCGTCGGGGGGGAAGCTGATCGCGTTGGGGATGGTGATCTCGGGAAAGAGGCGGCGCAATTCGCCGCGGTGGTAGCGCCAGATACTGCCCGCGCCTTTCTCGGCACGCTTGCCCATGGTGCCGATCCAGAACCCGCCCTGCGGGTCGGCGCGGCCGTCGTTGGAGCGGGTGGCGGGGGTGTCGGCTTCCAGCGCGCAAAGGGTGCGGGGGGCGCCGGTGTCTAGGTCGAAGAGCATGAGGCGGGTTTCGGAGGCGATTAGCACGGTCTTTGCATCCACCCAGCCCATGGCCGAGACCATCTCGGGGAAATCCCAGCTGCGTTTGAGGCTGTGCAGTTGGCGCCCGAGGATGTCGAACCAGAAGAACTCGGCGCGCTCTGGGTGCCAGAAGGCGCCTTCGCCCAACTCGCAGCGGATCGGATTAAGCGGGGTCATGCGCAGGCGTCCCATGCGGCGACGGCTTTGCGGGCGCGCTCGGCGACGGTGTCCGCATCCATTCCGGGGGAGTAGAGGGCGGTGCCCAGACCGAAGCCGGTCGCGCCGGCATTGCGCCAGCTGGCGAAGTCGGCAGGGCCGACGCCGCCGACGGCGTAAACCGGAGCCTCGGGGGGCAGGACTGCGCGCAGGGCTGCCAGTCCTGCCGGGCCGATGAGGGAGGCCGGGAAGAGTTTGAGGCCAGAGGCCCCGGCGCGCAGGGCGGCGAAGGCCTCGGTCGCAGTGAAGACACCGGGGAAGCTTTGCATCCCGGCGGCGCTTGTGGCGGCAATGACCGGCGGGTTGCAATCGGGCGAGACGATGAGCTGTGCGCCGGTGGCGGCGACGGCCTCGACCTGCGCGACCTCGAGCACGGTCCCTGCGCCGATCCGCGCCTCTCTGCCGAACTCGGTGACCATGGCTGTGATGCTGTCGAGCGGGTCGGGCGAGTTCAGCGGCACCTCGATCCGGGTGATCCCGGCGGCGATCAGCGCGCGAGTGACGGGGACGGCCTCGGGCGGGGTGATCCCGCGCAGGATGGCGATCAGTTCACGCATGGGCGCTCCGATTGGGGCAACAGAGCGCAGGCGGCGGCAAGCCCGGCGAGGGTCATGGCGGTGGCGTCATGGGTGGTTACTGGGACCGAGAGCGTGCCGAGGGCCTGTGCGTAATGCTGGGCGAGCGGCTCGGCGCCGATGATGGCCACCTGCTGGCCCAGCCAGTAGGGTTTCGCCGCCGCAAGTTCCGCCCCGATCAGGAGGCCCGAAAGGCGGGCGCGGGCCTCGGCGGGATCGCGCCCCTGCAGCAGACCTTCAGCGCGGATGGAGAACAGGCGTGCGAGCAGACGCTCGGGCCGCTCCATGCCTTGGGCAACGCCCTCGGCGAAGCCTCCCTCGGCCCAACCCGCGACGGAATGGCGGAGGACCGATGCTTCGGACAGGAGCGCGAACATCTCGCCGGTCAGGAAGGTCTGGAAGCTGACCACCTCGCCCGCGCTGACATGCACCCATTTGCTATGGGTGCCGGGCAGGCAGAGTACGCCGTCCCAGCCGGGGTTCTGCGTTAGAAATCCCGCGACCTGGGTTTCCTCGCCCCGGATCACATCGGCGGGTTTGGCTTGCTTCAACCCCGGGATGACATGAACCGACAACCGCAGATCGCGGCACGGCGCTTGCGCCAGCGGCCCGCCCAGCGGCGTGCAGGGCACCCCGCGATAGGGCGCCTCGACCCAGCCCTGACGGCTGCCCACCATTCCGCAGACGATGACAGGCGTCACCTGCGTGTCCGACAGCCACTTGGCGACAAGGGTCAGAAGGGCAGGCTCGAAACCGTCGCGGGTGAGGCGCCCCATGCCCTGATCCGAGGCCGCGTGATGGAGCACCCGATCACCCTTCAGCCCCCAGACCCGCAGATGCGAGGTCCCCCAGTCGGCAGCTATCCAGTCCACTGCGCTCATCCGGTCACCACCACGCCGCCATCGATCACCAGCGCTTGGCCCGTCATCGCGCGGCTGGCGTCCGAGGCGAGGAACAGCACGCCCCCGGCGATATCGGCCGGTTCCAGCGTGTCTGGCAGCGCCTGGCGCTTCATGTGCTCGGCCAGCCCTTCGGGTGTGACCCACTGCTCCAACTGTTTCGGCGTCATCACCCAGCCCGGGGCCAGCGCATTCACGCGCACCCGGTCGGGGCCGAATTCGCGCGCGAGGCTGCGCGTCAGGCCGTTGAGCGCCGAATTCGCCGCCGTATAGAGCGGATAGCCCGCGTTCCCCATCATGTAGCTGATCGAGGTGATGTTGATGATCGACCCCTTGCCCGCCGCGCGCATCGCGGGGGCGACCGCCTGAATGGCCGTCACATAGCATTTGAAATTGATCGCAAGCGCCCAATCCATGAACTCGGGCGTGACGTCTTCCAGCGTATGGCGCTGGTCGTTGGCGGCGTTGTTGACCAGCACCTGCACCGGGCCATGCGCTTCAGTGGCCTGAGCGATGGCGGCTTGCAGGGCCGCCGGGTCAGTGATGTCGCAGGCCAAGAACCGGGGGCGGTTGCCGGTGGCGGCCTCCATCTCATCGCAGAAGGCGGTGGCGTCGGAACGCTGCACGAAGGCGACGCGCGCGCCCTGGCGCAGGAAAGCCTCGGTCAGCCCCGCGCCGATGCCGGAACCGCCACCAGTGATGAAGACCGAGGCACCGTTCAGGTCGGGATAGATCGGCAGGGTCATCAGTGGCTCTCCCTTGTGACAGGGCGGGTATCCTTGCCCAGCAGAAAATCCAGATCCGCGCCGCGGTCGGCTTGCAGCACATGATCGACGTAGAGCTTGGCATAGCCGCGCGTGTAATGCGGTGGCTCGGGGGTCCATGCGGCGCGGCGGCGCGCCAGTTCGTCGTCATCCACCAGCAGCGTGAGGTCGCCCCGGCTGGCCGAGAGGCGGATGCGGTCGCCGGTGCGCACCAGCGCCAGCGGGCCGCCCGCCTGCGCCTCGGGGGCGACATGCAGCACCACGGTGCCAAACGCCGTGCCCGACATGCGCGCGTCCGAGACGCGGACCATGTCGCGCACACCTTGCCGCACCAGTTTCGCGGGGATCGGCATGTTGCCGACCTCGGGCATGCCGGGATAGCCCTTTGGCCCGCAGCCTTTCAACACCAGAACGGTCTCGGGCGTCACGGGCAGGTCGTCGCGGTCGATTTCGGCCTTCATGGCTTCGATGTTCTCGAAGACATAGGCCGGGCCTTCGTGTTCCAGCAGCGCGTCCGTCGCCGCCGAGGGTTTCACGATGGCCCCGTCGGGCGAGAGATTGCCGCGCAGCACGCGCAGCCCGGCGGCAGGTTTGACGGGGTTGGAAAGGGGGCGGATGACGTCTTCGTTGTAGATTTCCGCCCCTTCGGCATAGGCAGTGATGTCGCCGCCGAGCGCAGTGCGCGCGGGGCGGAGGTGGTCGCGCAGTTGCGCCAGCACGGCGGGCATGCCGCCGGCATAGGCGAAATCCTCCATCAGGTACTGGCCCGAGGGCATGCAGTTAACGAGGAGCGGGATGTCGCGGCCAAGCTCGAAATCCGCGAGGCTCAGATCCGCGCCGATGCGGCCCGCGATGGCCAGCAGATGCACCACCGCGTTGGTGGACCCGCCGACAGCGGCATTGGCGAGGATCGCGTTTTCAAACGCGGCGCGGGTCAGGATGTCCGAGGGTT
>REER01000128.1 GCA_007694945.1 Paracoccaceae bacterium
CGGCCTTGGCCGCGATCACATGCATCAGCGGGCCACCCTGAATGCCGGGGAAGATCGCGGAATTGACCTTTTTCGCGATGGCCTCGTCATCGGTCAGGATCATGCCGCCGCGAGGGCCGCGTAAAGTCTTGTGGGTGGTGGTGGTGGCGACATGTGCATGCGGGAAGGGCGAGGGGTAAAGCCCCGCAGCCACGAGCCCCGCGAAATGGGCCATATCCACCAGCAGATAGGCGCCGACCGAGTCCGCAATCTCGCGCATCTTGGCGAAATTGATGATCCGTGGAATGGCCGAGCCGCCAGCGATGATCATCTTCGGCTGATGCTGGTGCGCCAGTTCTGCAATCTGGTCGTAATCCACATCGAGCGTGTCGCGCCGCACCCCGTATTGCACCGCATTGAACCATTTGCCCGACTGATTGGGCTTGGCGCCGTGGGTCAGGTGGCCACCGGCATCGAGGCTCATGCCGAGGATCGTGTCGCCCGGTTTAAGGAGTGCTGTGAAGACACCCTGATTGGCCTGCGACCCGGAATTGGGCTGCACATTGGCAAAGCCACAGCCGAACAATTCGCAGGCGCGCGCGATGGCGAGATTCTCGGCCACATCGACATATTGACAGCCGCCATAATACCGCCGCCCCGGATAGCCCTCGGCGTATTTGTTGGTCAGCACCGAACCCTGCGCCTCCATCACGGCTTTCGAGACGATGTTCTCCGACGCGATCAGTTCGATCTCGTCGCGCTGGCGGCCCAGTTCGGAGCGGATGGCGGCAAAGAGTTCGGGGTCACGGCTTTCCACGCCTTCGCTGAAAAAGCCAGAATCGCGCGCGGTAATGTCCATGGGGCGGCCTCCGGGGCTGTGATGAGTTTGGCGGTCATGTATCGCATCATGGGCAAGAGGCAAAGGCTGAATTCGCCGCATCGCAGGTGGCAAGCGACCGCAGCGCAGTGCTATGCTCGGTACGGGACTGCGCTATGTTGAAGAATTGGCCAAGTCACCTTTACCGGGACCACTCGCGATGGAACCTGACTGCACAGTGATTGATGACCTCTCGGCGCCGCATCCCCATGCGGCAAATGGTGCGCGCTGGGAGTTGATCTCGGATCGCGTGATGGGCGGGGTCTCGCGCGGGGTCATGGAACGCGAGATGGTCGCCAGTCGCATGGCCTTGCGGATGCGGGGTGCGGTCAGCCTCGAAAATAATGGCGGCTTTGTACAGATGGCGCTCGATATGAGCCCAGACGGAGGCACAGTGGATGCGCGTGCATGGCGCGGGATCGAGCTGGATGTGCTGGGCAATGGCGAAGCCTATAACCTGCACCTGCGCACCGCAGATGTGACCCGCCCGTGGCAATCCTATCGCCAGGGTTTCACTGCGACACGTGAGTGGCGCAGGCTTCGACTGTCCTTCGCGGATTTCAAGCCGCACCGGCTGGATGCAGCCCTTGACTTGTCGCGCCTGCGCCGTCTGGGCCTTTTGGCCATCGGGCGCGCCTTTGACGCCGATCTTGCGTTGGCTGGAATACGGTTTTTCCGCTGAGCGCGTGAAGACGTGCGGGGGCCGCGCAGGCGGCCCCCGACGCTTGTCTCAATCGCCGCCCATGACCTCTTCATTCGCGGCGCGAATGCGGCGGACATTGGCTTCCATCTCTTCCTGACCGATATTGACGACCGGGAAGAAGGTGTTGCCCTCGGTGATATCGATGAAGGCTTCGGCCTCACTGGCGAAAGCCGCCGCTTCCATCAGCCGCTCCTTGACATCATCCGGAACACCTGTGGGCACAACGATGGTGCGGTAATCCTCGATCGAGTAGTTATAGCCCAGTTCGATCAGCGTCGGGCTGTCGGGGTAGAAGGGCGAGCGCTCGGCCGACATGAAGGCGGCAATCGTCATCTCGCCCGTGGGCGTGTATTGCGCATGCGTGCCGCCAGAATAGGCGAAATCGACCTCGCGGCCCAGCACCAGCGGCGCCATGCCAGCACCACCGCCTGTGGGCACAATCGCCAGATCAAGCCCTTCTTCCTCGGCAATGGCACGGATGATGGCCTCGTCCAGCGCAGTCTGCTGAGCATAGGTCATCGGGTTTTCCTTGCCGTGTTCGATGATCTCGTCAAAAGTCTGGAAGGGCTGCTCGGACGAGGTGACGATGGCGTTCTGCGCCAGCGCGAGTGCTGCCAGATATTCGAAATCGTCGATCTCGTATTCCACCGGCGTGACAATCGGGGTGAAGGTCAGCGCCGTCAGCCCGCCGAAGAGGAAGGTATAGCCATCGGGCTCAGTATTGGCGAGGCGCGTGAAAGCCACTGCCGAACCACCGCCGGGCTGGTTGACCACATTGACCGGCTGGCCGAGGGCTTCCTCCAGCACATTGGCAAGCACGCGGCCCTGAATGTCGGTCGAGCCGCCCGGGTTGAAGCCGATCACCATCGTCAGCGGCCGCGTCGGCCAGTCATCAGCCATCGCGGCCGGTGCAGTCAGCATCGTCGCGCCGAGAATCGCTACGAGTGTCTTTTTCATCTGTCTCTCTCCTGTTGTGTTAATCGGCCATCAAGGCCTCGTTGGCTGCGCGAATCTCGCGCAGCGTGGCCTCAGTTTCCGCACCGTCCATGAAGACAATCGGATGCTGAGTATTCTCCACCGTGACATTCACGAAAGGCTCATGCTCGACAGCGAAGCGCGCGGCATTCTCGAACGCCTCCACAATCTCGTCAGGCGTGTCGCCGGGAAGGAAGAACGAGCGGAAATCGTCCATGGCATAGGGATAGCCGAGGTCGACCAGGGTCGGCACATCCTCATAGAAGGGCGAGCGGTCGCGGGTGAAGAAGGCCAGGATATTCATGTCTCCGGTCGGCACATATTGCGAATGGATCCCGCCCGAGAACGCGAAATCGACCTCGCCGCCCAGCAGCAGCGGCGCTACCCCACCGCCACCGCCCGTGGGCACCATCGCCAGATCAAGCCCTTCCTGATCGGCGATATTCTGCATGATGGCGGCATCCATCGGCAGTTGCTGGGCATAGGTCATCGGGTTCTCGCGCCCGTATTCGATCAGTTCCTCGAAGGTCTGAAACGGTGCATCGCCCGCTGCGATAACGCCGAACTGGCCACCGACCAGCGTAGCCGCATAGCGGAAATCGTCGATGTCATACTCGGTCTCGGTCACGACGGGCGAGAAGGTCAGGCCCAGCATCACACCGAACATGAACGTATGGCCATCGGGTGCGGCATTCATGAAGCGCGTCAGCGCCACTGCCCCGCCGCCACCGGGCTGGTTGACGACATTGACGGGCTGGCCGAAATATTCCTCCAGAGAGCGCGCCAGAACGCGGCCCTGGATGTCGGTCGAGCCACCTGCAGCGAAGCCGATCACCATGGTCATCGGTTGTGTGGGACGCCATTCATCGGCCATAGCTATGGGCGCAGTCATCAGCGCGCAGAGCGCTGCCCCTGCGGTCAGGATATTGCGTCGTTTCAAGGTAGTCTCCTCCATCTTACTTTAGTCTGCCGGCGCATTGGCCAGCGGTTTTTCCTTGCGGAAAGTGCGTATGATCAGCGCGACCAGCGCGATCGCCGTGCAGGCGATGAAGACCATCGCAATCGGGCGGTCCAGCAGGATCGCCCAGTCGCCGCGTGACAGGATGATCGACTGGCGCAGGTTCAGCTCCAGCATGGGCGTGATGATGAAGGCCACCAGGAAAGTGACGAACGAGTAGTCGTATTTCTTCATCAGATAGCCTAGAAGCGCGAAGACCATCAGGATGATCAGCCCGAAGGTACCATAGCCCTGCAACATCATCCCGGCAAGGCAGAAGAAGATCACGATAGGGATCACCACATGCGGCGGCACCTTCGTGATCTGGGCAAAGAACATCAACCCGTACCAGCCCAGCACCAGCATGATCAGCGAGGCGAGGATCATGCCCGCGAAGATCGAATAGAGCAGTTCCGGTTCGTCGCGCAGCAAGAGCGGCCCCACGGTGATGCCGTGGATGGCAAAGGCCCCGATCAGTAGCGCCGCCGACACATTGCCCGGGATCCCCAGCCCGAAGAGCGGGATCAGCGCTGCCGGGATCACGGCATTATCCGCCGATTCCGAGGCCGCGATGCCCTTGGGTTCGCCCTTGCCGAAGCGTTCGGGGTTCTTCGATGCCTTCTGTGCCATGCCATAGGACATGAACGATCCGACTGACGGGCCAAGCCCCGGCAGCGCGCCGACAAAGGTGCCGATCCCGGTTCCGCGCAGAATTGTCGGGACGATGCCCCGGAAAATTGGCCATGTGATGCGGTCACTCTGATCCTTCTTGAGTACGACCGACATCGTCTCGCGCTCATAGCGCAGCTTTTCGGATTGCACGAACATCTCGGAGAGCGCCAGCGTACCGATGGCGACCGCGATCAGTGGCATGCCGTCCATTAACTCGGCATAGCCGAAGGTGAGCCGCGGCAAGCCGGTCTGATTGTCGAGCCCGATGGTGCCGAGAAAAATACCAAAACCCCCGGCGGCCAAACCCTTGAAAACATTGCCGCTGGACAGACCGGCGATGAACACCAGTGCAAAGGCCAGGATCGCGGCCATTTCATAAGGCCCGAACATCAGGGCGACGCGCGCGAAAGGGATCGCTACAAAGATCAGGATGATCGTGGCCAGAATATCGCCGATCACCGAGGCCAGAAGCCCGATCTGCAACGCTGTCTTGGGCTTGCCTTGCTTGGCCATCGGGTAGCCGTCCAACGCTGTCGCGGCCGAAGACGCCTCACCCGGGGCGTTGAGCAGGATGGCCGAAACCGCCGAGCCCGCTGCCGAGCCCTTCGACAGCCCGATCAGGAAGGAAATCGCGATGAAGGGCGACATGTAGAAGGTCATCGGGATGGCGATGGCAATCGCAACCGAGCGCGACAGGCCGGGGATGACGCCCACGACATAGCCCAGCAGCACCCCGCCGCCGATGCCGATGAAAGACGCTAGCGTCAGTGCCTCACCAGCGGCGGCCCCTACAGCAGAAAAATCCATCGCTCACACCACCCCGACACGCATCAGGTAAACCGAAAGAATATAGAGCAGCACCACCGGCACGATGGAGCAGCCCAGAAGCATGTACCAGCGGCGCTCGCCCAACAGAAACAGCATACCCCCGATCAGGAAAGGCCCGAACCAGGTCAGCTTGATGAAAGTCATGAACCAGATCGCCACTGCGACATAGGCAAAGGGCCATGCCGCCCAGGCGACTGCGTCCCAATGCAGATCACCTACAAACGGCGGTATCCGCGCGGCAATCATCTGAATAAGGCTCTTGGCGGCAACTATGCCGCCACAGATCACCATGAACCATGCGCCGATACTAGGCACGAGACCGGGTGGCATTTGGGCGAATGGATTGGAGCCAGCGTAATTCGGAATCATCCAGAACAAGGCGAGCAGCCCGAAAGCGACTACAGCAAGCCCGGACCAGAAATCTGATCTCTGCATATCTACTTCCCATTGTGAGTCTCGGGTTTCGCATGCCGCATGTGCGGTTAAAGCTGTCCCGGACCTATTAGCCTTAACTCAATCGTGAACGATTGAGTCACAGCGCGCAACCCCCAGTCCCATTTTATTCGAATTGCAACCCTCCGTGATGCTCAGACCTGCAACGCGCGCAGAATTTGATCGCTCAGGAATAGGCACCCGCGAACACGCTGTGGGCCGGCGTCAGGTTCCGGTGCCTGCCTTGCCGTACAAAGATAAGCGCAGCACCCCGCGAGAGCCGTTGCCGGCCGGTGATAGGCGGGCGACCATACCCCGAGATTGGGCTGGCCGCCGCGCGATCAACTCACCTCATAGCGAGGCGCAGTAGCGAGGTAGCGGCCATATGAGGGCGCGTGCGGGTAGGAGAATTGCTCGGCCAGCGGATTGGACCGCTTGCACTCTTTCGCCCCGATGTCAGCGAGCAATTCATCAAAGTGCCGGAAATGGAACGGGGCCGAACACAGCCCGCCATATACCTGCGCAGCCGGACGCTCCTTGCGCCGCCAGTGCAGCATCGCCTCGATATTTTCCTCCATCTCGGCGCGGCTGGGCTGGTGGGCGAGCTTGCCATCGACATAGCGCACCAGCCAGTTGGCGATCATCTCGGCCGACAGCACAGTGCAGAAGCTGGAGTTGAAGCCGACAAAGCCCGTATCCGGCAGATCGGGATTCACCGCGAGCCGGTAGGTCCGGTACTGGCCATCCGCCTCGATCAGCTTGTCGCGGTATTCCTGCGGCAGATAGGGTATCCCCAGCTTCCAACCCACCGCCAGAATGGCCATATCACAGTCGATCTTGTCGCCATTCTCCAGCACGACGCTGTCGCCCTCATAATGCGAGAAACCGCTCCGGATGGGGCGGATGCTGCCATCCTTGAAACACTCGAACATCCCGGGCGTGACCAGAGGCAACGAGCATGAAGCCTCTTTCTCGATCGGAGTTTCCGGCACCATGTCCCATTTTTTCAGCCCCAGTTGCAGCTTGAGCAGCGTCTCCAGCCCGCGAAAATTGGCCCAGACAAGCGGTTTGGTCACTGCTCTCAGCACCCGTCCCAATGGTGACGGGCTCCAGCCGTTGAACTGCACCTCCTGCGCGCGCATGTAGAGGAGCCGCTTGAAATTGATCCCGCCCACGAAATAGGGCACCCGCCAGACATTGTGGCGAAAGACCAGCGTGACCGATTTCGCGCCGCGTTTCGCCGCGCTGACCGCGATATCCGTCGCCGATTTGGACCCGCCCAGCACCACGACGCGCTTGCCCCGGATCATCTCGGGGTCGGTATATTCCGACGAATGCATCACCTGCCCGCCCTGCGCGACGAAGTCTTCCTGCCCCGGATGCATGATGATGTTCTTGTCCGAGAATTGCCCAGTGCAGATGGCCACAAAGTCGACATCCTGCTGGCGCACCCGTCCGGCGCTTTCGAGCGTCAGGGTCCAGCCCGGCTCGCCATCCGCGCGCCGCTCCATCGCCATGACATTGGTGTTGAGTTGGAATAACCGGCCCAGCTTGTGCTTGGCGGCATAGGAATGCAGGTAGGCATGCACCTGCGGCCCCTTGGGCCATTCCGGGTAGTCATCCGGCATCGGATGATCGGTGAAGCAATAGAGATCCTTGGGCGATTGCGTCTGCACATCGGGGTAGGAGCGGGATAACTCCCACACACCCCCAAAATCATGGCTGCGCTCATAGCCCAGCACGCGGTGCCCCTGCGCGTCAAAGGCCTTGGCAGCGGCCAGCCCGCTGACGCCCCCGCCGATCACGGCGACGGTCTTGCGCTTGGTCATGGTAATGCCCCCTTATTCGTTCGGAGGCGGCAGGAAATCGACCTCGTGCAAGGCCGACAGGCGCACCAGTTCTTCCGGGTCAGTCACCCCGTCGAGCGCGCAGAACAGATCGAACAGCTTGCGCGCCGGGGCCACGCCAAAGACGACAACGGCATCCTTACCCGAGCGGTTGAAAATGCCATGCGCAATGCCCATCGGCATGCGCACAGTGTCGCCCGGTCCCGCCTTGTGCACATCGGGGCCGAATTCCACTTCGAGATTGCCCTCGATCACATAGATCCACTCATCCTGTGTGGGGTGGATATGTGGCGGCACGAATGTGCCATCGGGGATATGCGCATGCCATATGAAGGCGGCATCCGTGTGCAGCTTGGGCGTATAGGTATGGCCGACGACGTTCCAGGACTTGCCATCTATCCCGTCACTGGCCAGCGTCACTCCAGCTTGATCACTCATGATTGTCTCCCTGTTTTTGATCTTCTGAGCGCAGTCTACGCCCGGTCGAGAAAAATCATTATCCGAAATGCGCAAAAATCCTGCGGATACGACACTTGATTTAAGCTTGAAATACTTTACGCTGCCTGCATGGAAAACTCGCAGCCGGTGCTTCGCCGCGAACCGCTCGCCGCGTTCCCTCTGTTCGGAACGCGCGAGGTTGATGTTGCGCGCGATGTGGTGGGGCGCACCTTCTGCCCGCACCGGCTCGAAATCCCCCAGCACGCCCTGCCGCGGTTCGCGACCCGCCATAACCATGTCGCCGGAGAGTTCCTCTCGCTCAATCATCTCAGCTACGGCGCAGAGGTCGAGATCGACCCCGGATTGCTGGAACATTTCTATCTGGTCCAGATCCCGCTTGAGGGCGGAGCCGATATCACGAATGGCGGGCGCAGTTTCTGCGCTGACCGACAGGTGGGCAGCATCCTGAACCCCAGCCTGCCGACGCGCATGATCTGGGGCGACGGCTGCCGCAAGCTTCTGGTCCAGATCCGCCGCGATGCCCTGTCAGAACTGGTCGAGGTGATGCTCGGCGCTCGACTCGAGACACCGCTGGTCTTCGACCCGCGGCTGGACCTGAGTCGCCCCGGCCCGCACGCCTGGCTCAGATTACTTACGCGCTGCGTGCAGGCCGCCGAGGCCCGCCGCGCCTTTGGCGCCAGCGGGTATCGGTTCCAGAGG
Organism: Paracoccaceae bacterium; assembly: GCA_007694945.1. GTDB lineage: Bacteria > Pseudomonadota > Alphaproteobacteria > Rhodobacterales > Rhodobacteraceae > Roseinatronobacter. The sequence goes on from REER01000128.1 coordinate 8,469, forward strand.
GTCATCGAAGAGGAACTTGCGCTGGCGCTGGTGCAGGCCCAGCCCAGCTCGATCACGCATTTCCTCGAAAGCCCTTGCGCCCGCGCAGCCCATGCCACCCATATCCGCAAGGCCCGCAGTTTCATTCACGACCATATCGCCGAGCCGTTCCGCATGCGCGACCTGACCCGCGCGGCTGGATGCAGTCTGCGTTCGCTGCAGATCGGGTTTCAGACCGCCTTTCAGGTCACACCGCAGCAATACGCTATCCGGGCGCGGCTTGATCGCGCCCATTCGCGGCTGCAATTCGCGACGCCAGCAGAGTCGGTCGCCAGCATCGCCCACGATTGCGGTTTCACCCATATGGGAAGGTTCGCGCAGACTTATCAGGAGGTCTATGGCCAGCCACCATCGGCCACATTACGGACCGGAAAAGCCGAAAGCTTCGATGCTGCCGGGCTTCGTAGTGACAGCGACACGCAACACTGAGATGCGACGCAGCGCCGAGTGAGCAGAGCTCGGCCCGTCACCGACGGCGCGAGGTCATCGCCACCCGATGCAGGATGCCTGTTTTGGCCTGACTCAGAACTCCACCACTGCGCGGATCGACCTGCCTTCATGCATCAGATCGAACCCATCGTTGATCTGATCCAGCGTCAGCTTGTGCGTGATCATCGGGTCGATCTCGATCTTGCCGTCCATGTACCAATCCACAAATCTGGGCACATCGCGCCGTCCCTTGGCGCCGCCAAAAGCCGTGCCCTTCCACACGCGCCCCGTGACCAGCTGGAAGGGGCGCGTGCTGATCTCGGCACCAGCCGGCGCCACGCCGATGATCACCGATACCCCCCAGCCGCGATGCGAACACTCCAGCGCGTCGCGCATCACCTGCACATTGCCGGTGGCGTCAAAGCTGTAATCCACGCCGCCAATGGCATCATCCCCGCGCTGGGTCAGCTTGACGATCTCGGCGGTCACGCTCTCGACCTTGGACGGGTTGATGAAATGCGTCATCCCGAATTTGCGCGCCATATCCGCTTTCGCGTCGTTCAGATCAACACCGATGATCATGTCTGCCCCCGCCATGCGCAGGCCCTGAATGACATTCAGGCCGATGCCGCCCAGCCCGAACACTGCCGCCGTCGCACCAATCTCAACCCCTGCGGTGTTGATCACCGCACCGATACCCGTGGTCACCCCGCAGCCAATGTAGCAGATCTTGTCGAACGGCGCGTCCTCGCGCACCTTGGCCAGCGCGATTTCCGGCAGGACCGTGTGATTGGCGAAGGTGGAACAGCCCATGTAGTGATATATCGGCGTGCCGTCGAGCATGGAGAATCGCGTCGTTCCATCGGGCATCAGCCCTTGGCCTTGGGTGTTGCGGATGGCCGTGCAGAGGTTCGTCTTGCCCGAGCGGCAGGAACAACATTCGCGACATTCGGGCGTGTAGAGCGGGATCACATGGTCGCCCGGTTTGAGGGTCGTCACCCCTTCCCCCACCTCGAGAACCACACCCGCGCCCTCATGGCCCAGAATGGACGGAAACAGGCCTTCGGGGTCGGCACCCGAGCGGGTGAACTCATCGGTGTGACAGATGCCGGTGGCCTTGATCTCCACCAGCACCTCGCCCGCCTTGGGGCCGTCGAGGTTCACCTCCATGACCTCCAGCGGTTTCCCGGCCTCCAGGGCCACGGCAGCTCGCGTGCGCATCATTGTCTCCTCCCTGATTACGGCTTGCACACATCCTGCCTGTTTCAGCGCTCGAGGTTAAGCCTTAAAATGCGCACCGGCTCAGCCAATAAATCGGTTCTACCTGATACCCGTTCTGACAGGTGCAACGCTCACAGGACGGATTGACGATGATTGGCATCATTCTGCTGTTCTCCGACCTCTGCTATGATTGCAGAGACAACAGCTTAAAATGCCGCTCTACCGCCAGAGCGACACCCGGCCTGCCCCCCCTTCCCTTCCCCATCTTCCACGCGTATAGCCCGCTCCAACACCGCGACAGGAGCCCCCGATGCAAGGCAGTGCCAACCTCACCATCATGATCAACGCCGCCCGCAAGGCCGGGCGCTCGCTGGTCAAGGATTTCCGCGAGGTGGAGAACCTGCAGGTGTCCTCGAAGGCCGCAGGTGATTTCGTCAGCCGCGCCGACATTGCCGCCGAGACGATCATCCGCGAGATGCTGACCGAGGCGCGGCCGAATTACGGCTGGTGCGGCGAGGAATCCGAGCCCGTCGAAGGCAAGGACCCGACCCGACGCTGGATAGTTGACCCACTGGATGGAACGACAAACTTCCTGCACGGGCTACCGCATTGGGCAGTCTCGATTGCGCTGGAGTTCAAGGGCGAGATCGTGGCGGCGGTGGTCTTCGACCCCGCCAAGGACGAGCTTTTTGTCGCCGAAAAGGGCCAGGGCGCCTTCATGAATGACCGCCGGTTGCGGGTATCGAACCGCAGCACGATGATCGAGTGCATTTTTGCTACCGGCGTGCCTTTCGCCTCGAAAAAGACCCTGCCTGCGACGCTGCAAGACCTCGCGCAGCTCATGCCCGCCTGCGCGGGTGTGCGGCGCTGGGGCTCGGCCGCGCTCGATCTCGCCTATGTCGCGGCGGGGCGGTATGACGGCTATTGGGAACGCGAGTTGAACGCCTGGGACATTGCCGCAGGGGTTTTGCTGGTGCGCGAGGCCGGGGGCTTTGTCGGGCCGATCCGCGAGGGCGAGAAGGTGCTGCAGGTTGGTGAAGTGATCGCGGCGAATTCCGCGATTTTCGACAGTTTTTCGAAAACACTACGCCAACGTTGGGCCTGAATCTGACTGCGGAAGAAGCCCCCGTTCGGGGTATCATGACCCGCTCGCAGTCGTTGGCCTGCGCTGCCGCGCAGGCAGGCCGTCACGCGCCGTAGGGCACCCAGATGGTCTTGATCTGAGTCGCAGCAGCAAGGAAGCTTTCGCCATAGGTTTGGGGGTCGGGCACCTGCCATACCGGCTTGAGATTGCCCGCGCTTTCGCGCTCGACCATTTCCACAAGTGCGGGTTGCGCGCACCAGAGCGCCGCGACATCGTCATGTGCTGCCAGCGTCGCGGCGAGGTCGGCAAGCGGGCCGGAGATAGTGTTGATCACCCCGCCGGGAATGTCGGAACAGGCGAAGACCTGCGTAAGTTCCAGCGCGGGTAGCGGATTCCCCTGTGCGGGCAGCGCAACAATGCGATTGCCCATGGCAATCGCAGGCAACACCAGCGAGAGAAAGCCTGCGAGCGGCGCTTCCTCGGCGCAGATGACGCCCATCACGCCGAAAGGTTCCTTCATCGCCAGCGTGACATGCCCCGCAACTGTGTCATGCACGCGCGCGTCGAACTTGTCGGCCCAGGCGGCGTAGTGGAAGGCACAGGCGACGGCCGCGTTGATCTCGGGTTCAGGCGCGAAGGCGCGCAGGCTGTCGCGCCGCGCCTCGATATTCTCGGCAAGGAAATAGAGCACCTGCGCGCGGGCATGGCCGCTCATCCGCGTCCATGCGCTGGCCTTTTGCGCGGCCTCGACCGCGTTGCGGATATCCTTGCGCGACCCCAGCGGTGCATGGCCGCGTAACACGCCATTGTCGGAAATTGTAAAGCTCTGACCCGAGTCAGCGCGTTTTTGCGCCCCTCCAGTGTAGAGTTTGTGCGTGCGGTCGATGCCCTGTGCCGAGGCGGTCGCAGGCAGGATTTCGAGGGGCCCCGGCCTTGCGGCCGGGGCTTGCCTGGTCTCGGACCGCAGATAGGCCGCCATCCCCTCGCGCGCGCCCTCGCGGCCAAAACCGCTCTCGCGCATGCCACCAAAGGGTGCGTTGGCATCAAAAAGATTGGTCGCGTTGATCCAGACCACCCCGGCCTTGACGCGCGCAGCAACGTCCATGGCCTGCGTCAGGTTTTCCGACCAGATTGAGGCGGCGAGACCGTACCGGGTGTTATTGGCGAGTTCGACGGCCTCATCCGGCGTGCGGAAGCTGGTCATCACCGCAATAGGGCCAAAGATTTCTTCTGTAAAGCAGGGGTTTGCGGGGGAAACTTCGAGCATCAGTGACGGCGGGCAGAAACAACCCTTGGGGGCTTTGCCCTCATGCAGCACGCCCCCGGCCGCGACGCCTTGCGCCACCAGATCGCGGATACGGTCCAACTGGCGCGGATGGACGATTGCGCCGATATCGGTGGATTTGTCGAGCGGCTCGCCTACGCGCAGGCTGGCCATGCGCGCGCGCAGCCGGGCTGCAAAACTCTCGAGCACCGCCTCGGCCACGAGGATACGGGCGCCTGCGCAGCAGACCTCGCCCTGATTGAACCAGATCGCATCGACCACGCCTTCGACTGCGGCATCGAGATCGGCATCGGCGAAGACGATGAAGGGCGATTTGCCGCCCAGCTCCAGCGTCAGCGCCTTGCCCGTCCCGGCAGTGGCACGCCGGATCTCGCGCCCGACATCGGTCGAGCCGGTGAAGGCGATCTTATCCACATCCGAGTGCGTGACCAGCACCGCGCCGGTCGCCCCGTCGCCGGTGACGATATTGACCACACCCGCAGGCAGCCCCGCCTCGACGCAAAGCTCGGCGAAGAGGAGCGCGGTCAACGGCGTATATTCGGCGGGCTTCAGCACGACCGTATTCCCCGCTGCCAGCGCAGGCGCGATTTTCCAGGCCAGCATCAGCAACGGGAAATTCCAGGGGATGATCTGCCCGCAGACGCCATGCGGCCCCTGCCCCGGAAACTGCTCTGCCACCAGTTCGGCCCAGCCCGCATGATGATAGAAATGCCGCACGACCAGCGGCATATCCCCGTCACGCGCCTCGCGCAGGGGCTTGCCATTATCGAGGCTCTCCAGGACTGCAAACAGCCGCTCGCGCTTCTGGATCTGGCGCGCGATGGCGTAGAGATGACGCGCGCGCCGATGGCCAGAAAGTGCCGACCAGGCCGGAAAAGCCGCTCGGGCGGCGGTGACGGCGGCATCCACATCGGCGGCATTCCCTTGAGTGACCTCGGCCAGAACCTTGTCGCGGGCAGGGTTGCGGGTCTCGAACAGCGATCCGGGTTCCGTAAAGGTCCCGCCAATGAAATGACCAAAGGGACCGCGCGCGAGCCAGTCGTGGGCGATTGTCTCGCTCTCGGGCGCAGGGCCGTAATCCATGGTCTCGAGTATCTCCGTCAGGGTCGTCATGGGGTCCTCTCAGGCCAGCGCGTGGCGGTGATGCGCGGCATAGCGCCCGGTGACTTGGTGGGACAACTGGCGCTCGATATCGGCCAGCATGGACGAGGCGCCAAGCCGGAACAGGTCCGGGCGCAGCCAGTCGCGGCCCAGTTCCTCGCGCATCAGCACCTGCCAGTTGAGCGCGTCCTTCGCGGTCTTCATGCCGCCTGCAGGCTTGAAACCCACGATATGGCCTGTCGCCTCTCGATAGGCGCGGATGGCGCGACACATGGTCAGCCCCACGGGCAGCGTGGCATTCACCCCCTCCTTGCCGGTCGAGGTCTTGATGAAATCGGCCCCGGCCTGCATGGCGACAATGGATGCCGCAAAGACATTGCGCAGCGTGATCAGATCACCCGTGGCCAGAATAGCCTTAAGATGCGCCGCACCACAGGCCTCGCGCATTGCGGCGACCTCGTCATAGAGTGCTGTCCAATCACCGCCCAGCACATGCGCACGGGTGATGACGATGTCGATCTCCTGCGCGCCCTCCTCCACCGCATAGCGAATCTCGGCCAGCCGCAGATCGAGCGGCATAAGCCCCGCCGGAAAGCCCGTCGCGACCGAGGCCACGGGGATGCCCGAGCCCTCGAGCGCGCGCAAGGCCGCGCCCACCATGGTCGGGTAAACACAGACGGCCCCCACTTTCGGCATCGACTCAAGCTCCAGCCCGCCGACAATCTCATCCGCCAGCGGGCGGCGCGCCTTGGTGCAGAGGCGCCCGACACGGCCCTCGGTGTCATCACCCGCCAGCGTGGTCAGATCCATGCAGGCGATGGCGTTCACGAGCCACGCGGCCTGATGCGCGCCCTTAAGCGAGCGGCGCGCGACCAGCGAGGCAGCGCGGCGCTCACTTGCCGGACGATTGACGGGCGCGAAAAGTCGCGGGTCCAGCTGCGCGCCGGGGTTGCGGGGATGGGTCATCGCAGGCCTTTGCAGAGAGTCACTGTCCGCACTATGCGCGACAGCGGGTGCGATGGGCAATCCCTCACGCAGCGCCCGGCTTGCGCCCAAGCGAGTCTGTAGTTGACTAAACTTGTCGGTTTTCATATCTGAACTGAAGTGGCGGGTGATATCCTCTGACCCGCTGTTTATTACCTGACGCCGGTTTGCGTCATGACAGAACGCCAGAGCGCAACAGGCGACCCGAGAGAATGAACGAGACGCCCAAGATCCTGAGCTTCAAGATGCCCGCCGAGGCGACGCCGCTCGGGTATCGGCCGCGGCGCGCCAAGACCTTGCTGGAGGTTAAGCGGCTGCGCAAGCATTTCGCCCATGGTGATGCGCCTGCGGTGGAACGCGCGAGTTTCGATCTGGGCGAGGGCGAGATGCTGGCGCTGCTCGGCCCGTCGGGCTGCGGCAAGACCACGACGCTGCGCATGATCGGCGGCTTCGAGGCCCCGGACGAGGGCCAGATCTGGCTGCGCAGGCGCGACATCACCCATCTGCCGCCCGAAGAGCGCGGCATTGGCTTCGTGTTCCAGGACTATGCACTGTTTCCGCATCTAAGTGTTCTGGACAACGTGAAATTCGGTCTGCGCAACCACCCGCGCGTCACGCGGGAATTGCGCGCGCGAGAGATGCTGGCGTTGGTGGGTCTCGCAGGGCTGGAGAAACGCAAGCCACACGAATTGTCGGGCGGCCAACAGCAGCGCGTGGCGCTGGCGCGCACGCTCGCAGTGGCCCCGCCCTTGGTGCTGATGGACGAGCCCTTCTCGAACCTCGACGCGGCCATGCGGGTCGAGACGCGGCAGGAAGTGCGCAAATTGCTGAAAGCCTCGGGGTCGGCATCGATCCTCGTCACGCATGATCAGGAGGAGGCGATGGCCGTTGCCGACCGCATCGCGGTGATGGAGGCCGGGCGCGTGGTCCAGATCGGCACGCCCGACGAGATTTACCGCAACCCGGTCTCGGCCTTCGTGGCCTCTTTCCTGGGGCGCTCGAATATCCTGTCGGGGACCGCGTCTGGGATGGTGGTCAAGACCGAGTTCGGCGACCTGCCGCTCTCGCGCGCGGCCAATGGGGCGGTGTCACTCTCGGTGCGGCCCGAACAGATTATGCTGGAACCTGACCCGGACGGCCCGGCCTCAGTCGTCGGGCGCGAATTTCGCGGGCATGATCAGCTATACTGGGTGCAGGAGGGCGAGCGCTGCATGCTGGTGATCTCGGGCGCCGGGGCGACCTTCGAGGTAGGCCAGCGTGTGCGGCTGCGGATCTGCGATTGCGTGGTGCCGCTGGCTTGATCTGCCGGGTTGCGCGATGCAACGATCACGCCTTGCGAAACAGACTGTATTGAAAGGCCTGCGTGCTGCCCCACGGGGTCTGGTGGCTGTGCTGTATTTCCGCAACCAACGAAAATCCTGCGCCGAGCGTATCCGCGAGGGTCTGCGGCGCGTAACGCATGACGGGCAGCCCGCTGCATTTTTCCGGACCATCCAGCGCAAAGGTCGCGATCACGGCATGGCCGCCTGACTGCAGGCTCCGCGTCAGTCGCGCAATATAGGCCGCACGGTCCTCGGGGGTGACGAGGAAATGAAACACGGCGCGGTCATGCCAGATGTCATATTGCCGCGCAGGCTCCCAGCGCGTCACGTCACCGACAATCCAGGTCACGCCAGACCCGGCCTCACCCAGTCGCGCGCTTGTCGCCTCGATTGCGGCCTCGGACATGTCCAGCACAGTGATATCACGGATGCTGCGCGCCAGAAGAGCATCGGTTATGCGCGAGGTGCCCGCGCCGATATCGATGACCGACATCCCGTCCTGCAGTCCCGCAAGCTCCAGCAACTCGATGGAGACCGCCGGGGCCTCCTGATGCCAGCTAAGTTCGTCCTCGCTTTTCTCACGATAAACGGTTTCCCAATGCGCTTGTTTGCTCACACGGACCTCCTTCCAAGGTGGTGTCGGAGCGGCGACCGATACAGAGCGAATATCGCGCTGATCGTGTCTCTGTGCAATGCGGTGTGCCGACTTATCGCCGCCACGGGCTAGGCCGGAAGCGGCGCTTGCGCGTGACCTTGGGAATCGGGGTCTTGACGAAATTATAGCGCGCTTCGGGATGCGGCGGGTGGCCCTCATGGACAGTCCAGTAAGCCCGCCCGCCAAGCTTGCGCCAGATCGGAAAGGTCAGCACCAGCCCGGCGATGAACCCGCCAGCATGGGCCCAATAGGCCACCCCGCCCTGATCGACCGGCGCATTGAGCCCGCCCAGCACCTGCAGGACGAACCAGCTTCCCAGCACCAGCCAGGCAGGAATCGGGATGATGCGGAAAATCACGATCAGAAACAGGAACATATCCACCCGTGCGCGCGGATAGAGCAGCAGGTAGCCGCCAAGCACCCCCGCAATCGCCCCCGAAGCCCCGACCATCGGGACCATGCCCCCGGGTTCAGTCAAATATTGCAGCCCGGCAGCAGCCAGCCCACAAATGAGGTAGAAGGCGAGGAATTTCCAATGACCCCAGACATCTTCAAGATTGTCACCAAAGATCCACAGAAAGAGCATATTCGAGCCCAGATGGATCAGGTCGCCATGCAGAAACTGATGCGAAATCAGTGTGATATGGCCTTCACCATGACTCAGGCGTGCGGGCAGCATACCCCATTCGTGAAAGAAGCGCATCAGCGCGTAATCATCGGCGAATAGCGGGGAGTAGAGCGCGAAGATGATCACATTCGCAGCCAGCAGCGCGTATGTCACATACGGGCGCCGGGTCGACGGGTTATGATCGCGGATCGGAATCAGCATGTAGCGCTGGCGTTGTTGATGGCCGCGCGGGCCGGGGCAGCTGCGCCATGGCAGGTCGCAGGACCTTTGGCAGATTGAAAGGTAAGCGGCGCCCCAGGGAAGGCCCGAGGCGCCGCGCGCGGAACAATGGGGCGCAACGCCCGCAATCAGTCTGCCGTGAGTAACGGTGGCTTGTTGCCCGATATGCGTTTCGCGTCGGGACCCTCGATATCGAGGACCAGTTCGCCATCGCGCACGCGGACATGCACCAAACCACCCTTGGCCAGTTTGCCAAAGAGCAATTCCTCGGCGAGCGGCTTCTTGATGTTTTCCTGAATGACGCGGGCCAACGGGCGCGCGCCCATCTTGTCATCATAGCCTTTCTCGGCGAGCCACTCGGCTGCCTCGGAGGAGAGATCAATGGTGACGTTGCGGTCCATCAATTGCGCTTCAAGCTGCAGCACGAATTTCTCGACCACGCGCAGGATCACCGATTGCGGCAGTGCTCCAAAGCTGATCACGGCATCCAGACGGTTGCGGAATTCGGGCGTGAATGTACGCTCGATCGCCGCGGTATCCTCACCCTCGCGCCGGTCACGCCCAAAGCCTATGGCGGCCTTCGCCTGCTCGGCCGCACCTGCATTCGAGGTCATGATCAGGATCACATTGCGGAAGTTCACCGTGCGACCGTTATGATCGGTGAGTTGCCCGTGATCCATGACCTGCAGCAGAATGTTGTATACATCCGGGTGGGCTTTTTCGATCTCGTCGAGCAGCAGCACACAATGCGGATGCTGGTCCACGCCATCGGTCAAGAGCCCGCCCTGATCAAACCCGACATAGCCCGGAGGAGCGCCGATAAGGCGGGAGACTGCGTGTTTCTCCATATATTCCGACATGTCGAAACGCAGCAGTTCCACACCCAAGGTGTCGGCCAGTTGCTTGGCGACCTCTGTCTTGCCGACGCCGGTCGGACCGGCGAAGAGATAGTTGCCGATGGGTTTTTCCGGCTCGCGCAGACCCGCCCGGGCGAGTTTGATCGCGGACGAGAGCGCGTCGATGGCGGCTGCCTGACCAAAGACCACGCGCTTGAGCGACCCCTCGAGATCGCGGAGCATCTCGGAATCGTCCTTCGAGACGTTCTTCGGGGGAATGCGGGCGATCTTCGCCACGACAGCCTCGATCTCTTTCGGGCTGATCGTCTTGCGACGCTTGGTCTCTGCCAGCAGGTGCTGCGCGGCACCGGCCTCATCGATCACGTCGATGGCCTTGTCGGGCAGCTTGCGGTCATTGATGTAGCGCGCCGAGAGTTCGACAGCGGTCTTGATGGCATCGTTCGTGTAGCGGATCTCATGATGCTGTTCAAAATAGGGCTTCAACCCCATAAGGATCTTGATCGAATCCTCTACCGTTGGCTCCACCACATCGATCTTCTGGAAGCGCCGCGAGAGCGCACGGTCCTTCTCGAAATGCTGGCGGAATTCCTTGTAGGTAGTCGACCCCATGCAGCGCAGCTTGCCACCCTGCAGCGCGGGTTTCAGCAAATTGGATGCGTCCATGGCGCCACCCGATGTGGCACCGGCACCGATGACGGTGTGGATCTCGTCGATGAAGAGCACTGCATCGGGGTGATCCTCAAGCTCCTGAACGACGGATTTCAGCCGCTCCTCAAAGTCACCCCGATACCGCGTGCCCGCGAGCAACGCGCCCATGTCGAGCGAGAAGATGGTCGATTTAGACAGGATATCGGGCGTGTCGCCCTCGACAATTTTCTTGGCGAGCCCTTCGGCAATCGCTGTCTTGCCCACGCCCGGATCACCGACCAAGAGCGGGTTGTTCTTGCGGCGACGGCAAAGCACCTGAATGCAGCGCTCGACCTCGGCGGCGCGGCCGATCAACGGGTCAACATCACCTTCGCGCGCCTTGGCGTTCAGATCAACGCAATACTTGCCAAGCGCGGTTTCCTTGGATTTGTCTTCGGCCTTGGTGTTGGTCTCGGCCTCTTCCTCATCCGCCCCTGAAACAGGCCGCGCTTCGGAATATTTCGAGTTCTTGGCGACCCCATGGGCGATGAAGTTCACCGCGTCGTAGCGCGTCATGTCCTGCTCTTGCAGGAAATAGGCCGCGTTCGATTCGCGCTCGGCGAAGATCGCGACCAACACATTGGCGCCCGTTACCTCGTTGCGGCCCGAGCTTTGCACATGGATCGCGGCGCGCTGGATCACCCGCTGAAAGGCGGCGGTCGGCACGGCTTCGGACCCTTCGATATCGGTCACGAGCGAAGCAAGTTCTTCCTCGATGAACTCCTGCAAGGTCTTGCGCAGTTCGTCGAGGTCGACATTACAGGCCAGCATGACCCGGCTGGCGTCAGGCTCATCGAGCAGGGCGAGCAGAAGATGCTCGAGTGTCGCGAATTCGTGCCGACGGGCATTGGCAAGTGCCAGGGCACCGTGGATGGATTGCTCCAGTGTGGTTGAGAAACTTGGCACGTCAGACGCTCCTGTTCTTAGTGGTCGGCGGGTCGCCCCGTCATGACCAGTTTCGCCTCTTAGTCTTAAACTTCGGTTTTATTCAGCGCGCTTCAAGGTGTTTTTGTTCAACTCTGCCGGATCAACCTGTTTCTGGCAAGAATTGTTAACATATGCCCGCATTTTGCACGCTCAGAATGAGTCCTTCAAGCCGCGAAGGTGGGCAAAGACGAGGCGGTCTTCTTCGCCCGACATTCCGTGACGCTCCTTCAGGTAGCTTTGCCCCGCACGAAGGAAAGGGTTCGTTGCCTTTTCGACCCCCAACGGAACCACGGCCATCGGGCGCCCGGCCGCACGGTCGTCGTCCATCTGTGCGATGCGGGCCTGCAGGTCGGAATTGTCGGGATCCACATGCAGCGCAAAGGCCGCGTTTCCCTTGCTGTAGTCGTGCCCCGAACAGACCTTGGTGTCATCGGGCAGCGCCATCAGCTTGGTCAGGCTGTCCCACATCTGATCGGGGCTGCCCTCGAAGAGCCGCCCGCAGCCCAGCGCCATCAGGCTGTCAGCGGAGAAGACGAGCGCGGAATCGGGGAAGTGAAAGGCGATATGGCCGATAGTGTGACCTGATACGTCGATCACATGGCCGGTCTCACTGCCAAGTGTGACAGTGTCGCCCTCGTGCAGCGCGTGGTCGAGCGCCGGCAAGCGATGCGCATCGGCCGCCGCACCCCAGACCTTGGCCCCAGTGGCCGCGCGCAGGGTATCCACGCCCTGAATATGGTCATCATGATGGTGCGTGATGAGAATATCGCTCAGGCTCCAAGCCCGCTCGGCCAGGGCCGCCTGCACGGGTGCAGCGTCGGGCACATCGATGACCGCTGTACGGCCTGTCGCAGGATCGTGGATCAGATAGGCGTAATTATCGCTCAGGCAGGGGACAGGCTGCATGACAAGTGGCATGGGTTTTCCTTGCATTATGGTCATCTTTATCCAATCTGTGCGATGTAGAGGCGCTCTGCAACCACCCGGAGCGCGGATTGGTGGGAAAGCATGCACCAGGACGTCTGCGATCTGCGTGATTTCTATTACACGACCGCGCTTGGCCGCGCCGCGCAGAAGGCTATGCGTGACCAGTTGCGCGCGGTCTGGCCCTCAGTCGAGGGCCTGTCGGTCGCGGGGTTCGGTTTTGCCGCGCCGTTGTTGCGGCCGTTTCTGAACGAAGCGCGCCGCGTCATGGCGCTGATGCCAGCGCAGCAGGGCGTCATGCACTGGCCCGCCGAGATGGCCAATCACGCGCTGCTGGTCGAGGAAACGCTCTGGCCACTCGCCACGGATTCCATCGACCGGCTGGTAGTTCTGCATGGCGTCGAAACCTCGGAGCGGCCGGCCGCGCTTATGGAAGAGGCCGCGCGGGTTTTGAAGGTGGGTGCGAAGGCGATGCTGATCCTGCCCAACCGCTCTGGGCTCTGGGCGCGCCGCGATGGCACGCCTTTCGTGCTGGGTCAGCCTTATTCGCTGGGCCAGGTCGAGACGTTGTTCACGGATCACGGCTTCGAGGTCGACAACCATTCCGCGGCGTTGTTCTTCCCGCCGCGCGACCGAAAGACCTGGCTGCGCTGGGCGATGATGCTGGAAGGCATGGGGCAGAAGCTCTCGCGCTATCACGCGGGCGGAGTGTTGCTTGTCGAAGCCACGCGTGTGCCTGACACGCCGCGTCCGTCGGGCCTGGCGGAGCGCGAGCGCAAACCTCTGCGCATTCTCGACCCGGTCCGGGCGCCGGGTGCGCGACCTGCCCTGCGCAACAGCATCGAAAAGAGAGGTGGGGGAATCAGCAATTTGACGGCCTTGGCTGCGCACTCGGAACGGGCGCAAGGCTGTGCCAAATCGCCCACGCCATGAATGATAGCGCAAGCTTGTGGCGGTTTGTCACATAAGCCCTGTCAAAAGCCGGCGCTTTCTCACAGTGGCGCGACCTTGGCGGTTGCAGCATGGAAAACCCTCTGCTAAACCCGCGCCGATTTCACATGCCGCGTCGATAGTCGCATTCATGGCGCCGGGCCAGCGCGAGGCCCTGTGCAAACCAGATGGAAGGATGGACGTGTCCGAACCAGCTTCGATCTCTTCGGGCATCGCGAAACGCTATGCCACGGCCATTTTTGAACTGGCCCAGGAAACCAAATCTCTCAAATCTCTTGAAGCCGATGTCGCGGCGCTGGATGGCGCCTTGAATGTGAGCGAGGACCTGCGCGGGCTGATCGCCTCGCCGCTCTATACCCGTGATCAGGTCTCGAACGCGATCACGGCGCTGGCCGCGAAGATGGAGCTTTCGCAGACCGTCGCAGGCGCGCTCGGGCTCATGGCCCAGAAGCGCCGCCTCTTCGCCCTGCCGCAAGTGCTTGCAGCGCTCCGCGCCCTGATCGCAGAGGCCAAGGGTGAAGTCACCGCCGAGGTCACCTCGGCACAGCCGCTGACCAAGACGCAGGAAGCCGATATTGCCAAGACGCTGAAAGCCCGCGTCGGCAAGGAGATAAATCTGAAACTGACCGTCGATGAAAGCCTCATCGGCGGTCTTGTCATCAAGGTGGGCTCGCAGATGATCGACTCGTCGATCCGTGCGCAGCTCGCGGCCCTCAAGAACAGCATGAAAGAGGTCGGATAATGGGTATCCAAGCTGCTGAGATTTCTGCGATCCTCAAGGAGCAGATCAAGAACTTCGGACAGGATGTTGAAGTCACCGAAGTGGGCCGTGTGCTCTCGGTCGGCGACGGGATTGCCCGTGTCCACGGCCTCGACAACGTGCAGGCCGGCGAGATGGTCGAGTTTCCCGGCGGCATCCGCGGCATGGCGCTCAACCTCGAGATGGACAATGTAGGTATCGTTATCTTCGGCGATGACCGGGGCATCAAGGAAGGCGACACCGTCAAACGCACCAAATCCATCGTGGACGTTCCGGTTGGCGATGCGCTTCTGGGCCGCGTGGTCGACGGTCTGGGCAACCCGATTGACGGCAAGGGCGAAATCAAGGCCTCGGGTCGGTCGGTGGCCGATGTGAAGGCGCCAGGCATCATCCCGCGCAAATCGGTGCATGAGCCGATGGCGACCGGTCTGAAATCCGTGGACGCCATGATCCCGATTGGCCGTGGCCAACGCGAGTTGATCATCGGCGACCGTCAGACCGGCAAGACCGCGGTGGCGCTTGACACCATTCTGAACCAGAAGAGCTATAACGAAGCCGCAGGCAGCGATGAGAGCAAGAAGCTCTATTGCGTCTATGTCGCCATAGGCCAGAAGCGTTCGACCGTGGCACAGTTGGTGAAGAAGCTCGAAGAGACCGGCGCCATCGAGTACTCGATCGTTGTCGCCGCGACCGCCTCGGACCCCGCGCCGATGCAGTTTCTCGCGCCCTATGCCGCGACCGCCATGGCTGAACATTTCCGTGACAATGGCCGCCACGCCCTCATCATCTATGATGACCTGTCGAAACAGGCCGTGGCCTATCGCCAGATGTCGCTGCTGCTGCGTCGCCCGCCAGGCCGCGAAGCTTACCCCGGTGACGTCTTCTACCTCCACTCGCGCCTGCTGGAGCGTTCGGCCAAGCTGAACGAAGACCATGGCGCTGGCTCGCTGACGGCGCTGCCGATCATCGAGACGCAGGGCGGCGACGTGTCGGCCTTTATCCCGACCAACGTGATCTCGATCACCGACGGGCAGATCTTCCTTGAAACCGAGCTGTTCTATCAGGGCATCCGCCCCGCGGTGAACACGGGTCTGTCGGTGAGCCGCGTGGGCTCTTCGGCGCAGACGGATGCGATGAAATCGGTCGCAGGTCCAGTCAAGCTGGAACTTGCGCAGTACCGCGAAATGGCGGCCTTTGCGCAATTCGGCTCGGACCTCGACGCCTCGACCCAACGTCTGCTGAACCGCGGCGCGCGCCTGACCGAGCTGATGAAGCAAGGCCAGTATTCGCCGATGACCAATGCCGAGATCGTCTGTGTGATCTTTGCAGGGACACAGGGCTATCTCGACAAGGTCGCGGTCAAGGATGTGGGGCGCTTCGAAAAAGGGCTGCTCGCCCATCTGCGCGGCAAGCACAAACCGCTGCTCGACGACATCACCAATAACGACCGCAAGGTGAAGGGCGAGCTGGAAGAGAAAATCCGCGCGGCACTCGACGAATTCGCGAAAGACTTCGCCTGAGGGCGGTGAGAGGGACAGCTTATGCCTAGCCTCAAGGACCTCAAGAACCGGATCGAGAGCGTCAAGTCGACGCGCAAGATCACCAAGGCCATGCAGATGGTCGCGGCGGCCAAGCTCCGCCGCGCCCAAGAGGCCGCCGAGGCCGCCCGACCCTATGCCGACAAACTGGCCGATGTGGTCAACGGCCTCGCGGCATCTGTCGCGGACTCGCCCACGGCACCCAAATTGCTGACCGGCACGGGAAGCGACCAGACCCACCTGCTGGTGGTGATGACCTCCGAGCGGGGCCTCTGCGGCGGCTTCAACTCGTCGATTGTGAAAATCGCGCGCTACCGCGCCGAAAAGCTCATCGGCGAGGGCAAGACCGTCAAGATCCTGACTGTCGGCAAGAAGGGGCGCGAGCAGTTGCGCCGCGATCTGGGCGAACATCTGGTTAGCCATGTCGACCTGAGCGAAGTGAAGCGCGTGAGCTATGAAAACGCGGCCGATATCTCGAAACAGGTGCTCGAGATGTATGAGGCGGGCGAGTTCGACATCGCGACGATCTTCTACAACCGTTTCGAATCGGTCATCAGTCAGGTTCCGACCCCGCGCCAGATCATCCCCGCCGAAGTGCCCGAGGATGCCGAAAGCAACACACTCTATGATTACGAGCCCTCGGAAGAAGCGATCCTTGCAGACCTGCTGCCGCGTGCAGTGACGACGCAGATCTTCACGGCTCTTCTGGAGAATGGCGCCTCCGAGCAGGGCGCGCGGATGACCGCAATGGACAACGCGACGCGCAATGCGGGCGACATGATCGACCGGCTAACCATCGAATACAACCGCTCGCGTCAGGCCGCGATCACCAAAGAGCTTATCGAGATCATTTCGGGCGCGGAAGCGCTCTAGAGAACCCGGAGAGAGATGAACATGGCAACCAAAGGCAAAATCACACAGGTGATCGGCGCCGTCGTGGACGTGCAGTTCGATGGCGATCTGCCGCCGATCCTGAACGCGCTGGAGACCGACAACAACGGCAAGCGCCTTGTTCTCGAAGTCGCGCAACACCTCGGCGAGAACACGGTCCGCACCATCGCGATGGACGCGACCGAGGGCCTTGTGCGCGGTCAGGCCGTTACCGACACGGGCGAGCCGATCATGGTTCCGGTGGGCGATGCCACGCTGGGCCGCATCCTCAACGTGGTGGGCGAACCTGTCGACGAAGGTGCCCCGGTCGAGGCCAGCGAGCGCCGCGCCATTCACCAGCCCGCCCCGGGGTTCGATGCACAATCGACCGAGAGCGAAATCCTCGTCACCGGCATCAAGGTCATTGACCTGCTGGCACCCTATTCCAAGGGCGGCAAGATCGGCCTGTTCGGCGGTGCCGGTGTGGGCAAGACGGTTCTGATCATGGAACTGATCAACAACATCGCGAAAGTGCACTCGGGGTATTCGGTCTTCGCCGGTGTCGGTGAGCGCACCCGCGAGGGCAACGACCTCTATCACGAGATGATGGAATCGGGCGTCATCAAGGCCGACAACCTGTCAGAATCGAAAGTGGCGCTGGTCTACGGCCAGATGAACGAACCGCCGGGTGCGCGTGCGCGTGTGGCGCTGACCGGCCTGACGCTGGCCGAGCAGTTCCGCGACCAGTCGGGCACGGACGTTCTGTTCTTCGTGGATAACATCTTCCGCTTCACCCAGGCCGGGTCGGAAGTGTCGGCGCTGCTGGGCCGTATCCCGTCGGCTGTGGGCTACCAGCCGACGCTGGCCACCGACATGGGCGCGCTGCAGGAGCGCATCACCTCGACCAAGGCGGGCTCGATCACCTCGGTTCAGGCCATCTACGTGCCTGCCGACGACCTGACCGACCCTGCACCTGCGACCTCGTTTGCGCACCTTGACGCCACGACTGTTCTGTCGCGCGCGATCTCGGAACTGGGTATCTACCCGGCCGTGGACCCGCTCGACTCCAACTCGCGCCTGATGGACGCAACCTATATCGGGGAAGAGCATTATCAGGTGGCGCGCGACGTACAGGGTATCCTGCAGCGCTACAAGTCGCTTCAGGATATCATTGCCATCCTCGGCATGGACGAATTGAGCGAGGACGACAAACTGACCGTGGCGCGCGCCCGCAAGCTTCAGCGCTTCCTGTCGCAGCCCTTCGACGTGGCCAAGGTGTTCACCGGCTCGGACGGCATCCAAGTGCCGCTTGAAAAGACCATCGCCTCGTTCAAGGCCGTGGTGGCGGGTGAGTATGACCACCTGCCCGAAGGCGCATTCTACATGGTGGGCGACATCGACGACGTCGTCGCCAAGGCCGAGAAAATGGCCGCAGCGGCCTGAGGGGGATCAGGATGCCCGAGACCATGCAATTCGACCTCGTCAGCCCCGAGCGCAAGCTTGCCTCGGGTCAGGTCCGCGCGGTGCAGATACCGGGTGCAGATGGCGATATGACCGCCATGCCCGATCATGCGCCGACGATCACCACGCTGCGCCCCGGCATTCTCGTGACCGAAGGGGCCGAGGGCGCGACGCGCTACGTCGTCACGGGTGGTTTCGCCGACATCACGCCCGAGGCAACCTCGGTTCTGGCCGAGCGCGCCTATGGTGCCGATGCCGAGGGCCGCGCGGCCCTCGAAGCCATCCTCGCCGAAACCCACGACAAGGCGGCGAGCCTGTCGGGTCCGGAAAAGGATGCGATGAACAAGGTCGCGGATGATCTGGCCCGCACGATCGACACGATCGGCTGAGATACGGGTTTTCCGATCCAGAGGCGCCCCGCTCTTCGAGCGGGGCGTTTTTCTTTTGAAGATGCGAAGGGCGAGGCCGAGAGACTGGGGGCGCCCCGCTCTTCGAGCAGGGCGCTTGACACTCCGCTGACCGGGGAAGCATGAGTTCGGGAGACGGTAACCCCGGCCCGCAGGGTCGGGGCTCTCGGAGCATCTGTCTATCTCGGCTTCGCTTCCCGCATATGGCGGCAATAGACATGGATCATCCAGGCCAGCATGACCGCATTCAGGATATGCCACATGAAATGCGTGCCAATCGGGAAGACAGCACAGACAGCATCATCCGCCATGCGAAAGCCCAGCGATACACAGAGGATCGCCGCTCCGATCAGCAGCCCCTGCCCTGTCCGGCTGGACCGCAGCCAGAGCCCATAGGAGGCGATCAGCGCGGCCACACTGAAATACGCCGCATTCGCCCCCAGCCCCGGCAGAACCTGCCCGACCGTCCACGCGAAACCGACAGCATAGGGCAGGAACAGAAACACCGCACCCAAGGCCCAGAGCGTGCCCAAGCGCAGAAAATCGCGCGTGGCGGCAAAGAGATAAAGCAGGATGAACGCGAGGATCGGCAGCACATCCGCTAGCCCCGCCCAGCGCGTCGCATGCGTGTGCCACAGGAAGGACCCCAACCCGATCACCGCCAGCACCACCGCCAACGCCCGCGCCAAGGCCAGACCTTCGGTCTGGCGCCACACGACCGCGGCTGCGATGAGAAAGGCCGCGTTGGTCACGGCGTTCACCGGCTCGGACCAGTAGCTGAAATCCGTGCGCTCACAATAGGCGATGACCTGTTCGCTCAGCATGCTTACCTTTCAGCGCAGGGCTGCAAAAAAGGCGCGCAGCAGCGCCTCGGACTCAGTGGCATTGATCCCGTCATAGATTTCGGGCACATGGTGGCATTGCGGATGCGCGAAGATGCGCGGCCCCTGCGCCACGCCGCCCGATTTCGGGTCAGCCGCCCCGAAATAAAGCCGCCGGATTCGCGCCTGCGCGATGGCAGAGGCGCACATCGGGCAGGGCTCCAGCGTGACATAGAGATCGCATCCGCTCAGTCTTTCCTGCCCCAGCGCAGCGCAGGCCGCGCGTATCGCGCGCATTTCGGCATGGGCCGTGGGGTCACGGGTCTCGCGCATCCGGTTGCCTTCTGCAGCGATCACCTGACCGTCGGGAGCGACGATGACCGCACCCACGGGAACCTCACCCCGCGCCCCTGCGGCGCGGGCCTCGGCAAGCGCCTGACCCATATGGCTGCGGAACTGGCTCATGGCGGCAGGATATCACGCCAGAGGTGGCGAGATGCAAGATGCGTCGCACCAGACGCCGCACCGCAGGGGCGGCGCCCTCGACAAACCATTATCTGACGCGCGCCTCTGAGGCAGCCTGCGCGTGTTGACAAAGGCCGGGGCGCAAAGCGCCCCGGCCCCTCGTGCAGCTGTGCTGCGAAGCGTCCGCTTACATGTTGCAATTCTCGCCATGTACGTCGACATGTTCTTCAAACGCCACACCAACAATCCGGTTGGTGAACTCGCCATCCACTTCGACCACCTCACGAATATACACCCGCTGGATCGGATGCTGGTTCGGCGCCCAGGCGAAATCACCCCGGACCGAGGTGAAATCCGCCGCCCGCAGCGCCTCGCGGAAAGCGTCACGATCCGAGACATCGGCTTGCGCGGCCGCCGAGAGGATCAGGTTGGCCGTGTCAAACCCCTGGCTGGCATAGAGCGAAGGGATGCGCCCGAACGCCTCGCGGAAGGCTGCGACGAATTCGACATTGGCCTCATTGTCGAGATCGGGCGACCATTGGCTGGCATTGAACACGCCCAGTGCGGCCGAGCCGACAGCCGGCAGGATATCCTGGCTGAATGTGAAGGCTGCGGAAACAATCGGCAGATCAAGGCCCGACTGTTCATACTGCCGCATGAAACTGATGCCCATGCCGCCGGGCAGGAAGATGAAGATCGAATCCGCTCCCGAGGCCCGGATCTGCGCGATTTCGGCGGCGTAATCGGTCTGGCCCACTTGCGTGAACAATTCGCCGGCCAACTCGCCCGCGTAATAGCGCTTGAACCCGGCCAGCGCATCGGTGCCCGCCGGATAGTTCGGCGCCATGATGAAGGTGTTTTCATAGCCCAGCTCATTGGCATAGGCGCCTGCCCCCTCATGCAGCATGTCATTCTGCCAGGCGACGTTGAAATAGTTCGGATGGCAGTTCGCACCCGCCAGCGCCGATGGCCCGGCATTGGGCGAGAGATAGAAGATATCCTGCGCCACGGTCGAGGGCACCACCGCCATGGCGAGGTTCGACCAGATGATGCCGGTCAGGATATCGGCACGCTCGGACTGGATCATCCGCTCGGCGATCTGCACGGCGAGTTCCGGGCGCTGCGCGTCATCCTCGACCACCAGATTGATATTGTGCTCGCCCACCATGTCGAGCGCGAGTTGAAAACCGTCGCGCACATCGACACCAAGCCCGGCGCCCCCGCCCGACAGGGTGGTGATCATGCCAACGGTGATATCCTCGGCAGCGCTCATGCTGGCGCAGAGCGCCAGCGCGGCGCTCAGCCCCGCAATTTTCGGTGTATGTTTCATTCCTCTCTCCCTGATGTCGCCGCTGATCCGGCGTTGTCATGTTGTGATCCCGGTCAGAATCATAGCAATCATTCCCCTTGCGCTCCCATTGCGCAAGAGGCAGCGCTGCTGGCGACAGAATGCAAACGGCGCGAATACAGAAAGCGGAGAAGCTATGGTGATCTATGTCGATGGCGATTCCTGCCCGGTGAAAGCCGAGATCGAGCGCGTTGGAACCCGTCACGGCATACAGATGGTAATCGTAACCAATGGTGGCCTGCGCCCTTCGACCAATCCGCTGATCGAGACGATCTTTGTCTCGCAAGGGCTGGATGTGGCCGATGCCTGGATCGCAGAGCGCGCGACCGCGGGCGATGTGGTCATCACGGGGGATATCCCGCTTGCCGCGCAATGTATTGGCAAGGGTGCAGCGGTTATCCAGCATGATGGAACAGTGCTGAACGCAGAGAATATCGGCCCCGTTCTCGCCAGCCGCAATCTGATGACCGATCTGCGCGCCGCCGACCCGCTGCGCCAGTCCGGCGGGCGCGGGTTCTCGGGGGCCGACCGCGCTCAGTTTCTCAACGCGCTGGAGCGCGTCCTGCGCAGCCACTCGCGCCGGTAGACTGTGCGCCCCCTTGTCAAGCGTCCCGCGCTTTCGTATACGCCTCGGGACGGTCGGAGTGTAGCTCAGCCTGGTAGAGCACTGTCTTCGGGAGGCAGGGGCCGGAGGTTCGAATCCTCTCACTCCGACCAATATTTTCAGTGACTTAGCTGGCCCCTTCAAGTGTGCTTACTTTAGCGGTAAGCACATAGTAAGCACTGCGGGGGTGAATCGGGGTCATTTCGAGTCGAATTTGGCCCTTTCGGCTAACCGCCCTATTCCCTGCAGCGCTTGCCGGAACCAGCCGCTTTGGTTTTCTCGATGCGATCCTTGGCGAGATGACAGAAGGCTATGCAAGCAGGAACGCTGAAATCATGTGCCTGCGATAAGGAAGCCACATGAAAGATTCGATAGGCTGACAATAAGTCTCATCTTACTGCGGTGACCGCACTGCTTACACGACTTTGCCACTTAAGCACTGAATCTTCAAAGAGGTTGAAGCTTAAGCGGCTAATACATAGTGTTTTTTGGCGCACCCGATAGGATTCGAACCTATGACCTCTGCCTTCGGAGCTGGCCTAATGGCCTTTCCGAAACGTACGACAGAGCCCGCCAGAGCGCGATAACCATCAGTTTTTTATAGACATTCCTGAACGTCGCTCCGAAAGCTCTATCCGAAAATACGCCTTGTTTTCCGCCCGCGTGCTTGCGTGGTGCTTACTCGAAACCGGGCGCAGCCGAGGATTGGGAGCATGCCGAAGCTCACGAAACGATTTGTCGAAGCGGTCGAACCGGAGGTCAAGGGCCAGGCGATCTGGGATGACGAAATGCCCGGCTTCGGGCTCCGCGTTTATCCGTCCGGCAAGCGCAGCTATATCGTCCAGTACCGCGCACGGGGTCGGTCGCGCCGCTACACGATCGGACTGCACGGCGTCTGGACGCCAGAGACGGCACGACGTGAGGCAAAGGCCCTGCTCGGCCGCGTCGCCCGGGGCAACGATCCGGCCGAAGAGCGCGACGAGGAGCGTAAGGCAATGACGGTCAAGCAGCTCTGCGAGCAGTATATCGAGGATATGGAGGCCGGCCTGATCATGGGCAAAGGTGGCCGCCCGAAGAAGGCCTCGACGATCGAGATCGATGTCGGCCGCATCCGCCGACATATCATCCCACTGCTCGGCACACGACGCGTCCGCGACATCACCAAGCCGGACATGAACAACCTGATGAAGGACATCATCGCGGGCAAGACCCGCGTCGTTATGAAAACCGAGAAGCTGCGCGGCAAGGCCATTGTCCGCGGAGGGCGCGGAACGGCCATCCGCACCATGGGGCTGCTTGGCGGAATCTTCTCCTACGCGGTGGAAGCTGGCGTGATCGACCACAATCCGACCCACGGCTTGCGCAAACCGAAATACCAAGTGCGCGATCGGAGGCTGAGCGAGGCGGAATACCGGATCCTGGGCGACATTCTGGGACAGGCGCGGAAGAGCGACCACTTTCGCCTGCATGCCGAAATCCTCTGGATCCTCGCCGTGACCGGTTGCCGACGTGGAGAGATCATCAATCTCAGATGGAGCGAGGTCGATATCGAAGGCAGTTGCCTACGCCTGATCGACAGCAAGGAAGGCGCGTCGGTGCGTCCGATCGGGCTTCCCGGGATCGAGTATCTGGAAAGCAAGCGATCAACCCGAACCGGCGCTTATGTCTTCCCAGGCCAAGGCATCGACAACGCAGTGGGAAATTTTCCGCAAAGCTGGAAGAAGCTCCTGACCGACACGCCGCTCTGGGATGTGACACCGCATGTGCTCCGACACAGCTTTGCCAGCATCGCGAATGACCTCGGCTTCACCGAGATCACGATCGCTGCCCTGATCGGCCACGCAAAGGGCTCAGTCACAAGTCGGTACGTGCACACGCTCGATTCGACGCTGATCATGGCGGCTGACACAGTCGCAGGATATCTGAAGGCGTTGCTGGAGGGTGTGGAGTTCCGGCGAAACACCTACACGCTCGACCGGGAGTCGCGACGGTCGGCGATCGAGCACATGTTGATCGAGTCGCGGCCTGCACCAAAGCCAAGGCTGCTTTAGTATCGTGACGCAAGCTCCTGACGTCGAAAGGATCGTATCAGTTCGCAACCTATGGTCGTCGGTAGAGTGCGTCTGGCGCGATCCATCGTTCCAAAAACTCTACTGGAGCGAGTGCTCCAATCTTGGATTCCGCCAAATCAAGCCGAGAGGAAAATGCCTGGCGTCGTTCCGGCTCAAGACGCGCAAGATGCCCATCCGCTTCTCAAAAGAAACCGTCGCACGACATCGCAAGAAACCATTTCTGGATCATCCTGGATCACCTCGGACAGTTGGTCGCGGCTTTGGGAAAAGGCCCTGTCCACGTTGCGTTGGTCCTCTTCGCGCTCCCAGCGTTCCTGCTTCGCCTCCCATCCGCGTCGTTGTCGTATGGCCTCTGACCTTTACCGAAGTTCGGTAAAAACACTGCGAAATCGGTCGAAATAATCGTACATCATGGGCGGGCCGCGAAGCGAAGCGGGGGAGAGCGGGGTTCAATCCGCCAAAGGAGTAGCTGCTGAAGTGCGACCGAAACTAGAAAATTTGCCCAGGAGCAACCAACAACTGCTTGACGCTTCTTTTTTGCACAGCACCTATTTGCTGGAGAACATGAAACACAAATAATCGACACCATCTTGCCCGGCCACCTGCCAATGCATTCCGATTGACCGGGGCATTACGCAAACGTACTGGTATTATATGCACTTGAGATATGCATTTCTGAACCTCTTGGCGCGCAGGCAGTCACGTTGTCGCTTTGCTTTCGAAATCAAAAGACGCGCAAATCTTCTTGGCAACCTCTGCGGCGGGAAGGTTTGAGTTATCGATTCGAAGATAGTTATCGTAAGCAAGCTCGCCAGAGATCGAGTTGAACCGATATTTCTCTTGGATTTCCCGAATATTCTTATCGGACCAGTCAAGATCACGTTTGGTTGGCTTGTTTGCCAACCTGTTCTCGCTGCGGTTTCGGTCCAACCGCACTTCGAATGCAGCCTCTAGTTCTACCCAGTAAACTTTGTGCCCTGCTGACCGAAATTGTTCCGCAACCCCATCAATGTATTCACGTTCTCCAGGCTCTCCAAAGGCCCATACAAAGGTGAAAATGTAGCCATTCTCTTTGTCAGCAGCGAAAGCGTCGAAGAATGCACGCCTTATCTGACCAACAAGTCTGCGACCCTGAGGGGTTCCATAGGAGAAGTATGGAGCCACAACCTCGATAGGGACATGATTATGGAACAGCTTGTAGCCCGTGCGCCGTTCAAGCTCTTGGCCCACAGTCATCTTCCCGACAGCGGGCGGACCGATTATGAAGATCAATGGCATGGGACAAGATACTGCTGGTGGGATGGCTGACTCGTGTGTTGTACACCATATCAACGGCTGCAAAGATAATACAGATGACATCCGTGCATCTGACAGAATCGGGAAAAAGGACTCGTCGGGCCGCTCCCCCTGACAGCCTCAACCTCCGCTTCCGCCCGAGGCTCCAATCGATCCCCCCGCCTTCGTGGGCCACGTCGCTGACGTGCTGCCCCATCCGAGGCTCGATCTCGCGCGACCTGGGGACGAGCTGGAAACTGCGGCCGCCGTCCGGGCCGATGCATTCGATCATCGCATAGCGGTCCGAGGCCAGCCTGTTCGTTACGCAACAAGCTGGCCGCGAGTTCAACTTGCCAGCGCCTGACGGGCTCGAAGCGCGCGGTACAAGCCCTGGCTGCGCGCAAGCAACTCGGCAGGCGTGCCGTCTTCCACGATCTTGCCGCCGTCAAAGACGAGGATGCGGTCCATCCGTTCTACGGTGGCCAAACGATGCGCGATCACCAGCGTTGTGCGTCCCTCCATCAGGCGCTCTGCGGCTTCTGCGACCTTTGCCTCGGCCTCGGAATCCAGAGATGACGTCGCTTCATCCATGATCAGCACCGGCGCCTGAGACAAGAACGCCCGGGCGATGGCGACCCTCTGGCGTTCGCCGCCTGAGAGTTTCACGCCCCGCTCGCCCACGATCGTGCCAAATCCCTTCGGCAGTTGGTCGATGAAATCAGCAGCGCCGGCACGTCCTGCCGCCTCACGAATATCATCCATGGCCGCGCCTGGACGGGCATAGGCGATGTTGTCGGCCAGGGACCGGTGAAACAGAACCGGGTCTTGCGGAACCAGCGCGATATGCCCCCGCAAGGTTTGCAAAGGCACTTGCTGAAGGTCGACCCCGTCCAGCGTGATCGTGCCGCCATTGATCTCGTGCAGCCGCTGGATCAGCTTCACAAAGGTCGTCTTGCCCGACCCGGACCGCCCGACCAACCCCACTTTCTGACCGGATGGTATGGCAACATTCAGACCCGTGAACAGCGGTGTCGCTGCACCCGTGTAGCCATAGTCGACATGGTCGAAGGCGAGTGCCGCCGCGCGCGCAGGTAAGGCCGCTTCGGGTCTTTTCACAACCGACTGCTCTGGCGTGACACCCATCAGTGCCACCAGTTCTTCGGCATCGTTCACGGCCTTTTGCAGGCCCCGCACATGGTTGCCCATCTGGCGCAGATACCCGTCCAACATGCCAAGCGCAGAGACCACAAAGGCAATCTCGCCCGCATCTGCCAAGTCGCGTGTATAGGCAAGCAGGGCACCCCCAAGCACGGCCGCCCTCAGCCCCCAGATCGTGACGTCCTGCGACAGGCCAGACCATGTGCCACGCCGCCATGTGCGCCGCGAGCGGTGTGCCCATTTGGCAAGGACAAGGTCCAACCGCGCGTCTTCGCGCGCTTCTCCGGCATGGGCGCGCACGACGCTGTTAGATGTGATGGCATCCGCCACTGCACCAGACACACGGCTGTCCTGCGCATTCGCCAGCCGGGCGGCAGGTGCCACCCAGAACAATGTCAGGCTCAAGGAGATCCCCAGGAAAAGGACTGCCCCCAGACCGGCGACAAGCCCCACCTCCCAGCGGAAGGCCGAGAGCGTGCCGATCGTTCCCAGCAGGATCAAGCCCGAGGGCAGGAGAGCCAGAAACAGCAGATCGCCCATATCATCCAAAGCCCAGGCGCCGCGCGTGATCTTGCGCACTGTGGCCCCGGCAAAGGCATTCGCATGCCAGTCTGCAGGCAGCCTTTGCACATGCGCAAAGGCTTCGGCCTCTGCGGTGCGCATCGTCGGAATGGTCAGCTCTATGATGGAGAAGTAGCTCAGGATCTTGGCTGCAATCGACACGACGCCAGCGGCCAGAAGCGCGGCAAACGCCCCCCAGGGGGGTTGCCCGCCGGCGACGGCATCGACAAGCCGGCCTGTGACAACCGGCACCGCGATATCGGCTGCCGTCGAGATGATGACCAGTATCAGGATCGTCACGACCGTGCCGCGCCTGCGCAACCACAGCCGAAACGTGAACGAAAAGACACGCGCAAACGCGCCGTTGGTGGAAATTAGGGACATGGGTGTGTCACAGCTTGTTCAGCTGTGCCTTGCTAGGACGTGAGGGTGGATCCACAAACGGGGATCAACTGACCCGAGAAGACTGGCGAAATGCGCTTCAGTGTCTCAGGTAAGGGGAGCACCAGATCGGTTGCGTCCCGGGAGGAAGCGATAAGCGATTGTCATATGCATCCTCCAAGCAAGGGGTTTCATCGGTATGTGCGTAGTGACGAAGGCGGTTTCAGTCAAGCACAACTTCTGCGGAAGTTGAGGTCTGATCGACCGTCGTCAGCCGTTTGTCGCTGATAGCGGCAATGCGACACATGAGCGCCCCGCTTATGAAGGCTCTGCACAAAATGGAGCGTTCGCCACATCCCGGGCCAGCCCCGGCATTGCAACAGGGCAACGCGCCGATTGACAGCCGGTCTGCAGCGTTGCGGGGCTTTGCGGTCGCTAGAACAAAAGCGCCTTGGGATAGGGCAGCGCGAGTACGGGCATTTCGGCTTTGGCGAAGTATCGAAGCTCTTGGGTCTCGGGATCTGTGGGCGCGAGGTTTCCGGCGGCCAAGGTGCATCGGAAGACGATCACCGTGTATTCCACCAGATGCCCATTGGGGTAACGGTAGCGAAACCCTTCCCCACCCAAGACGGCTGCGAGCTCGGCTTTGAGAGTGGTCAAGCCAGTTTCTTCAAACACTTCACGATGAAGCGCTTGGTGCGGGGTTTCGCCAAGTTCAATGCCTCCCGCCGGAAGGCTCCAGCTCTCCGGACCAGACTTTCTCTGCAAGAGCAGCCGCGTCTGCCGGTCATGGATAAGCGCTGCCACACACGGCAGCAAAAGAAGATCGATGCCGATTTTGGCTCTTAACCCGGCGATGTAGGAGCTTGCTGTCATTGCTCTATCCTAACCCTCATGGGCCTGTGCCGGACGAGGGTTTGGCTGCGCTCTTGCGTTGGTGATGCCATAAGCCGACCGGCGCCCGACCGGCGGCGGTCCGGGACGGAGCGGAAGTCCACCGCAACTGCCGAGTGGACGATTATGCGGGTCCATAGGCGTCTGGCTGTGGCAATTCCCCCTTGTTTCGTGGCAACCTCCGGCGATGATTGACCACGTCCCAATACTCAAGAGCGCCCGGGTTCGGCTAAGGCCCTTTCGCAAATCCGACATCGCCGGGCGGCTCGCTCTTGGGCGTTCGCCCGAGATTGTCCGGGGTTTCGGAGGCTGCCCAGAGGGCCTTGCACCATATACCGAAGAAGACGCACGTCAGTGGGTGGAGCGAAATCTGGCACGCCCAATGGCGTGGGCCGTCGAAGTTGAAGACCGATTGCTGGGAGAGGTGCGATTGGACGGGGTCGATCTTCATGACCGCCGCGCGCGCCTTGCGATCGGGCTTTATGACGTCAGGCAGCTGTCTCTGGGGCTGGGTCGTGAAGCCATAAGACTCGTTCTGTCACATGCCTTTCACACCATGGCACTCCACCGGGTCGACCTCCGCGTCATTGCGACAAACGAACGCGCGATCAGATGCTATCGGGCCTGCGGGTTCGTTGAGGAAGGGCGCGCGCGCGAAAGCGCCAATATCGCTGGCGAATGGCACGACGACATCATCATGGGACTACTTGCTTGGGAATATCAGGCCCAGGTCCGGTAGCGTGCGATCAGTTGTCGTAGCCAATGAGACGCTCCGGCACGGCGCTCTTCGCGCAGAGCCGCCGTCTGGTTGTCCCGCGCTGACACTCCGGACAACAGGAGGCCAATGACACTGGGATGGACGGATCTACTTTGGGGCTGAAATTGCCTGAAGGTCGTCATCCAGAAACCTGGCTACAGGATCATCGGTCCAGACCTGAACTTCGATGTATTTCTCGAACCTTCGTGTGTGGTAGCCCTCATATGCATCATCTGGGTTGCCGTCTGGAAGGCCATGCTCTGCCACCACATCTGCAAGTTCGTCCATGAAAAACACGCGCTCGTGGTATGGCTCACGGGGATCGGCCCGCAAGCCGTAATCAGGCCCAAACCGCATCGAGACAAAGCTGTCTGGATAGGTGAAGCTCAGAGCCTCTTTCGGCAATGACCGCCAATCGAGAGTGACGGTCTCTGGATCAGGGTATAGCCCGGAAAACCATGCGCATTCTCCCAGAACAAAATAATGCGGTGACTGTCTTTCCGGCTTGCCGCCCCGCGCTTCGAAAAGGCTCCGGAGCCTCATTTCGGTCTTGCGGCGAAAGTCCATGTATCGTTTGCCAAAAACCCGCTTGTAGTTCGGGTTGTCGGCTCTGCGCTGGTTCAGCTTCTCAAGGGTTCCGGCCAACTCTTCCGGCTTCAGATCGCTGAGGTTCTGGAACGGGCGGTCGCTTCGGGAATAGTAATGTGTGATCACATCAGGCAAATTCATGGGCGATGTTATCCAGTTTCTTTGCGCTAGAGTAGCAGACATTCGAACCGAGCGCAGCATGGTCACTGCCGCAAGATGCGGGGCAGCAGTTTGCGTTCCGGCTTGGCAATATCTGGACGCCCCAAATCATACTGCGCCAAGCATCGCCCGAAACTCTTCAGCCTTTGCATGCACGAGACTGGACGCACTGGCCGCGGTATGCGCGGCCAGATATCGCGCCACGATCTGATAGCCCAGAGAATAGCCCAGCCATCGTGGGAGGGGCCCAGTCCCAAAAAACCATGCGCTGTGGTCGTAGTCGACCTGCTCCCACGCTTTCGCCGCGTCTGCCACATGCGCGCGCAGAACCGTGATCGGAACGCACTCCCACGGCTCTGGCGGCGCGCCATAGAGTTCCTGCGCGAAGTGTCCGGCCAGTCCTTCCGAGGTCAGGGCATCGCCAAGGGTCTTGCCATACCCGGGCCCGTCCCAACGCGCGCAATGATGCAATTCATGCGCAAACATTCTCTCAATCGCATTGTGCTCGTTCGCGCGCAGAGACGGATGGTCGGGGTCCACTGTGAGATAGATCAGGCCCGGCTCCGGTGCCCATCCCACATGCCCTTTCTCAGGAATGACAAATGTACCCGCTTTCACGACAACATCGACAGTCCCGAGAGGCAAAAGCCGTGCTGATCTCGAAAACGTCTCTGAAAGCGCGCCTTCCAGCCATGTCTGCAGGCTGGACAACTGCCCACGTGCATTGAGAAAATGGAGGGCAATCTGGGGCATGTGTCTGTTTAACATGCGGCGGGCGGCTTGAGAACAGACCAGCCTCGGATCACAACCGCTCTGATGAGCGACTACGCGCAATCAGGTGCTCTGATGAACCATGTGACCGCGTTTTTGTAGCCTGCTTTTCTCAAAAGCTCGATCTTCGATGTCCATGCGGCCGGGCATACGACCAGAACCGACGTATTGTCGCGCCTGCCGCGCGCTGCTTCTGCCGCCTCAAACAGTGCAGCAGCCTGGATGCCATCAGCCTGAAGGGTGCGGGCATCCACCAGCTCTTCGTGGAAAAAATCGTCGATCACGCCAACGGTCGCGATGTCGTGTGGGGGAGGGAAATGCAGCGGGGTGGCGGGCTGAGAGATCGCGTAGCCCCGGACCCTCCCGGCGGTTTCCGAGACGAACAGGTCGCGGTCGCTCAGGGTCAGGCTGCGCTTCATCCATGCGCCAAACCGGATGTCCGCCTCGACATGTGGCCTCCAGAACAACGGGTGCAGATCATTCAGGATCTGCCTGTTGGTGGCGCTCGATGCAACAATAGAGGGCACATCTTCGGACAGGGCCTGTCGCACATCGGGAACAGCGCTGGCAGTGCTCAGACCGGACTTGGCAAAATACATGGTGAGCGGCTCTAACCCCTGGCGCATATAGTGGCGTTCCCAATCCCCCCCAGCCACACTTGACGCCAGAAGGATCCGGGCACCGGCATCGGCCAGATCGGCTGCGGTGGCGTCAAACAGCTTGCTCCGCGTTTCAGGTGGGGCATTGGCTGCGATACAGCAGTCTTCCATGATCAGGCCGGGTGGACCGAACTCCCCTGCATAGATGGGGGGAACAGGCAGAAGAATGGAATGCGTCACTCCAATGATGCGCCGGTCAGCTTCCGCGACAAGCCATTGCTGGCGGAAGGGTGGATTGTCGGCCTCCAGCGCCGTCGTCACGCTGGCGAGGATTTTCTGCCGCGGGTCATTGTGCAGTTTCCACAAATCAGGATCTCGCGCGCAGCGGCTTTCGGCATCGGCCAGCAAGAGGTCCGCGAGTGCGGCGAGATCGGAAAGCCCGGCGGGCCTGATGGTCATCATCATTTCACTCCTTCCACCTTCGACAACATGTCGTGACGGCGCCCGGTTGTGATCGCAGACCACCGGCGCGTTGACAAAGCATCAAAACTGCAGAAGGTGTTAGAAAATCTAACGCCTTGGTGCGGCATGGCCCAAAACGTAAACCTGAATGCAGTGCGGGTGTTTGCCGCTGCCGCACGCCATGGCAATTTTCAGCGCGCAGCAGAGGTCTTGAACCTTTCGCATGGCGCCGTTTCGCAACGCATCAAGCAGCTTGAACTGGATCTCGGGGTCGTGCTCTTCGAGCGCAAGGCACGCGGGGTAAGCCTGACGAAAAACGGCGAAAGGTATCGCGATGCGGTTGAAAAAGCGCTCTCTATTCTCGCCACGGCCGGTGCCGACCTTGAGCGTGCAGGTGATCAGGTCACGCTTCACCTTGGGCCGTCATTCGCGTCCAGATGGTTCATTCCCCGGCTGAAAGCCTTCACCACCCGGTATCCGGACCTCACCCTGACCACCGAGGTCCACCAGAACCTGATCAAACGACGGCTTGGGCGAAACGAGATTGCAATCTGGCCGGGAAAGATGGCGGATCGGGTTGCGGGCCACCATGTGAGGCAGCTTGCGGATGTGCAGCTTGTTGCAGTGTGCAACCCTTATCTTCTCAAGGCCCATTGTCCGATGGATATCGAGGCGCTGCTGACATTACCGCTCTTGCAGGATGGGCATCGTAGATGGGAACGTCTGATCGAGGGGTCCGGCCATCGTGCCAAGCCCAGCTTGCTGAATTTTGGCCGGGCAGCCCTTGCACTGGACGCAGCAGTCAAGGGTCACGGGGTAGCCATCGCACCGACCTATATGATTGATGAGGATCTTGTCGCAGGACGGCTTGTCGAACTCTGGCGCAGCCCGGATATTGCGGACGAATTTCTCTTCATGTCGTGGTCGGAACATGAGAACGGCTCGAGGCAGTTGCAGCAGACGGTTGACTGGATCTTATCAGAGTTCGGCCTGGATGCGGAGTTCAGAGGAGCCCGAAGGTATCCAAGACGTCCTTGACGGCGTCAAATTCAAACACACAACCTATGCACTGGATAGCACTGCGCGGCGCGAGCACCTTTCGCGGTTCCTTGCGCAGTCAAGTGCTTAGTCGAACTTCTGCGTTCCTCCAGACGCGAACAATGTCCATCGCCTTGCGGGCTGGGCTGCCAGAGGAGGGAAAGCCTTTCGGACTTCCTGTTCACGGGTATGCCACTACTCTGAGGTGGCTGACACTTCAGCGTCAGCGCGGAAAATAGAGCAAGAGTTCGGCGACTTTCGCCGTGACGGGTTTGGAGGTCGAGAGAGAGGCTTTCGGCCGCCCGTCGCGGGAGAA
>REER01000057.1 GCA_007694945.1 Paracoccaceae bacterium
GGCCATTCTCACGACGATCACGGCCATTCGCATGACGATGACCATGGCCATTCTCACGACGATCACGGCCATTCGCATGACGATGACCATGGGCATGACCACGCCCATGACGGGCTTGACCCCCATGCCTGGATGAACACCGGCAATGTCGCAGTCTGGCTGAACCTCATCGCCGAGGAACTGGCCGACCATGCGCCCGACCATGCCGACACCTTCCGCGCCAATGCGGCGGCCGCGATTGCGCAGATCACCAGCCTGACTGCCGAGATCGACACCATTCTCGAACCCGTCGGCACTGCGCCGTTGGTCAAGTTCCATGATGCCTATGGCTATCTGGCCGACCAATTCGGTCTGAATATCGCTGGCACCATCGCGCTCGGGGATGCCGCCGCACCGGGTGCGCAGCGTCTGGCCGAGCTGCGCGCGCAACTCCGCGATGCCGGAGCCGTTTGCATTTTCCCCGAGGTCAACCACTCCTCGCGATATGTCGATGTGGTGGTCGAGGGCACCGATGTCGGCGTGGGCGCCGAGCTTGACCCGGCAGGCGTGCTGCTGGAGCCCGGTGCCGATCTCTACCCCACCTTGATGCGCAACATGGCGCAGGCGATTGCCGATTGCGTGACGGGCTGACCGGCCGGAGCACTGGACCTGACCGCCATGAAAGGCTAGTTCTGAGGGGTGTAACGGAGGTCTGACATGTCCACGCCCCTCACTCTATATCTTGCCGCCCCGCGCGGGTTCTGCGCGGGCGTGGACCGCGCGATCAAGATCGTGGAAATGGCGCTCGAGAAATGGGGGGCGCCGGTCTATGTCCGCCACGAGATCGTGCATAACCGCTATGTCGTGGACGGGCTGCGCGCCAAGGGGGCCGTGTTCGTCGAGGAACTCGACGAGTGCCCGCCCGACCGCCCTGTCATCTTCTCAGCCCATGGTGTGCCCAAGGCCGTGCCGCGCGAGGCCGAGGCGCGGAAGATGCTTTATGTCGATGCTACCTGCCCGCTGGTCAGCAAAGTGCATATCGAGGCCGAACGTCACCATGCCAATGGCTTGCAGATGGTGATGATCGGCCATGCCGGCCACCCCGAGACGGTCGGCACGATGGGGCAACTGCCCGAGGGCGAGGTGCTGCTGGTCGAGACGCCCGCCGATGTGGCCGGGCTGGAAGTGCGCGATCCGGAAAAACTCGCCTATATCACCCAGACCACCCTCTCGATTGATGACACGGCAGAAGTGGTCGCCGCGCTCAAGGCCCGCTTCCCGGCCATTGTCGGCCCGCACAAGGAAGATATCTGCTATGCCACCACCAACCGGCAGGAAGCGGTCAAGGCCATCGCCCCCCTGATCGACGCGCTCCTGGTCATCGGCGCGCCCAATTCCTCGAATTCGCTGCGGCTGGTCGAGGTCGGTCGCGCCAGGGGCTGCGCCTATGCCCAGCTTGTCCAGCGCGCCTCCGAGATCGACTGGCGCGCGCTTGAAGGCGTTCGCGCGGTCGGCATCACGGCTGGCGCCTCCGCCCCCGAAGAGCTTGTAACCGAAGTGATCGACGCCTTCCGCGCGCGCCATGATGTGACCGTGGAACTGGTCGAGACAGCACAGGAACGCGTGGAATTCAAGGTGCCGCGCGTGTTGCGGGAGCCGGCATGATCCCGCGCTCTGCGCTGGCCCTCGGGCTGGCGGGCCTCCTGCCCTTCTTCTTCGGCCTCGCCACGTTACTTTCGCCCGCGCTGCGCGAGACGACCGAGGGGCTCATCGGCCCGCGCTTCACCGGGCCTTATGTGCTTATCTCCTATGGCTCGGTAATCCTCAGCTTCATGTCCGGCGTGCTCTGGGGCTTTGCCGCGCGCGGCGAGATGGAGCACCACTGGCGCGGCTATGCGCTCTCAACCGTCCCCGCGCTCTGGGTGTTCTTCATGGTGGGCGGCGGGCCGTCGCAAGCGCTCAGCGCGCTGCTCATCGGCTTTGTCGGGCTCTTGCGGCTTGACTGGCAATTCCGCCTCTGGGGACTGGCGCCAGACTGGTGGATGCGTCTGCGGCTGATCCTCACAGCAGGCGTGGTGCTCTGTCTGGCGCTGGGGCTCTGGCTGGGTTAGACAGGCCCGAGACCAGAGCGGAGCCCGCGCCATGATCCTCTATTCCATGCCCTCCTCGGGCAACAGCTACAAGGTGCGCCTGTTGTTGGCGCTGCTGGGGCGCGAGGTGGCGCAGGTCGATGTCGAATATGACAGCCCCGCATTGGCCGAAGCCCATGCGAAAGCCCGCCTGCCCTTCGGCAAGGCCCCGGTGCTCGTGCTCGAGGATGGCACCGCCCTGCCCGAATCGAATGCGATCCTGTGCTGGCTGGGCGAGGGCACGCCCTTTGTGCCGCAAGCTCCGCTTGCCCGCGCCCGGATGCTGGCCTGGATGTTCTGGGAGCAGAACCAGCATGAGGGCGTCATCGCAGTGCGCGCGGCCCTTCTTACCTACCCCCACCGCAAGGCCGAGGCCACGCCCGAACGGCTGGCCGAGCTGCTCCGCCGCGGTCAGGCGCTCTTGCAACTGATAGAGGATCACCTGAGCACGCGCGACTGGCTAGTGGGCGAAGGCCCGAGCCTCGCCGATATCTGCCTCTATGCCTATACCCATAGCGCCGAAAGCCTTGGCGGCTTCGACCTCGCCCCCTTCCCGGCCCTGCGCGCCTGGCTCGCGCGGATCGAGGCGCTTGAAGGCTATGCCCCGCTATGACCGAGCTTGTCGCCTATACCGATGGCGCCTGTTCAGGCAATCCCGGCCCCGGTGGCTGGGGTGTTCTCCTGCAGGCGCATCGCGATTCCAGCGTCATAAAGGAGCGCGAACTCTCGGGTGGCGAGGCCCAGACCACCAACAACAGAATGGAACTCATGGCCGCCATCACTGCGCTGGAGACGCTCGAGCGCCCCAGCACACTGACGATCGTGACCGACAGCGCCTATGTCAAGAACGGGGTCACAAGCTGGATTCATGGCTGGAAAAAGAACGGCTGGCGCACAGCCGACCGCAAGCCGGTGAAGAATGCCGAACTCTGGCAGCGACTCGATGCTGCACAGGCGCGCCACAAGGTGACCTGGGAATGGATCAAGGGCCATGCCGGCCACCCCGAGAATGAACGCGCCGATGCCCTCGCTCGCGCAGGCATGGCCCCCTACAAGCCGGGAAAGGCCGCCGAATGAGTCTCGTGCAGGGGCTCGATTACACCGCCGTCTTCATCTTCGGCCTCTCGGGCGCCCTTGCCGCCAGCCGCGCGCAGCTCGATATCGTGGGCTTTCTCTTCCTCGCCTGCCTGACCGCTGTCGGGGGCGGCACTATGCGCGATGTGATCCTGAACCGCGAAGCCGTGTTCTGGGTCTCGGATCCCGGCATGATCCTCTCGGCCTGCCTTGCCGCCCTGCTGGTCTTCTTTACTGCGCATCTGTTTGAGTCGCGCCTGCGCGCGCTCGAATGGTGCGACGCCGCAGCCCTTGCCGTCGCCGTCCCTGCCGGGGTCGGTGTGGCGATGAACATGGAGAGTAGCGCGCCCATCATCGCGATCATGGGAATCGCCACCGGCACGCTTGGCGGCCTGATGCGCGATGTGGTCTGCAATGAAGTGCCGCTGGTGCTGAAAAAGGGCGAACTCTACGCCACCGCCGCCCTGTCCGGTGCGCTTGCTGCCCTCGGCACTGCCATGCTGACCGATGACCGCCTGATCATCCTTCTGGCCTGCGGCCTGACCACCTTTGCGCTCAGGGCAGGCTCACTCGCCTTCGGCTGGCACCTTCCGGTCTACAAGAGCCGCCCGAAACGCAACTGAGGCCAGTCTTGCAGGCTTCATCTTGCAAAGAATACTCAAATTCCACGCCTGCGCCTCAGCGCCGCCCCTGATACTGTTTCCACAGCCACAGCAGCAGCAACGATCCCAGCAGCGCCAGCACGAACCCCCCGACCCACGAGGCCGAGGTCGACAGAAACCGGAACCCCAACCCTCCCGTGACAGCCCCCAGCACACCGATCAGCATCGCAGTGGGCAGATCGGTCTCCATCCGCATCAGACGCGTGGCCAGCACACCCGCCAGCGCCCCCACTAAGATCAGCGCAACTACCGGCATGGATCAAGCTCGCCCGCAGCCGCGAATGCGGACGCGTGAGATCAGCAACGGTGCAAGACAGGGCATGGCAGGATCCTTCGGATGCGTGCACAGATATTCCACACTCCTGCCATTGCGTCCAGCCTTCGCGCGCTTGTCATCCATCTCTTGCTCGCCGGGGGCATCGGCGCGGCAGCAGCCGCAGGCTGGGCTCTGCGCGCGCCCGCCAATCGCTGCCGTAGATCGTGGCCTCAACCGCTTCGCGCTGGACCCCGAGGCACCCCTGCCCGATGCCGATGACTGCGCGCTCCATCACGCCCTGTTTCTGGCCGATCTGCATGCCGACTGCCTGAAATGGGACCGTGACCTGCTGAGATGGTCCAACTACGGCCATGCCGATATCCTGCGCTTCGCAGCAGGCAACACGGCGTCGCAGGTCTTTGCCATGGTCACGCATTCGCCGGTCAATTTCCCGTGGCGCGACAGTCTGAGTGCCAATGAGCCGAACCACGCGGCCTGGCTTGCGCTGGTTGAGAGACGGCCCTTTCGCAGCACATGTGGACGCGCCTTCTACCAGATGGACCTGTTCTGGGACACGGTGGACCGTTCACAGGACTCGGATGGCCCCGAAATCAGACCAATCCTGAATGCCTCGGAACTGCTGGCGCTGATCGAGGCACGCAGCCGTTGCAAATATCCCTCGCGTCATCGCGCATATCATGGAGATCGTCGAAAGACGCGGGCTGAAAGGGTCCGATCATGTGGCACTTCGCCCAAGAGTGCATAGCCCACGGGCGGCAGGATCAGAATCGCAGCCACGGGCAGGAACAGCCCCAGCACTGCGTAGGTGGTCAGGATATCGCCCCAGAAGAAGCACAGCGCGGTCAGCAGGCCCAAGACATAAAGCAGGACGATGCCGCGCAGATAGATCGCCACCCAGGTTCGCCCCGGGCCTGCAAGCGCCGCATCAGCAGGGTGAAAGTCACCCCGAGCATCAGTGAAAAAACCGAACGCGCCTTGCCCTCGATAAACACCGAGAGGAGATAGGCCACCACCCGATCAGCGCCGTCGCCCGCGTCGCGTCCAGCGTGACGAGGCGGTCTGCCGCATGCGTCCTGTTACGAGGGGACGGGGCAGCGTGGCGGGCGATCGGATCGGGCGAGGCGCTCCTCCTTTCAGAGCCGACCGACACCGTGTGTTCGCTGGTCAGGCGCGCGCGGCTTCGGCAGCGATTTCGGCGCGCGAACGACGGCCACGCTCGGTTGCAGATTTCAACTGCCCACAGGCGGCCATGATATCCTCGCCGCGCGGGGTGCGGATGGGCGAAGCATAGCCGGCCTTGTGCACGATATCGGCGAAGGCCTCAATCCGTTCCCAGTCGGACCGCTCATAGGGCGCGCCGGGCCATTCGTTGAAGGGAATCAGGTTGATCTTGGCCGGTATCCCCGCGATCAGTTTCACAAGGCGCCGGGCATCGGCATCGGTATCGTTGACGCCCTTGAGCATGACATATTCAAAGGTGATCCGCTCGGAATTCGACAGCCGGGGGTATTCGCGCAGAGCGTCCAGCAGGGTTTTGATATTCCAACGTTTATTGATCGGAACCAACGTGTCGCGTACGTCATCTGTGGTGGCGTGGAAGCTCACCGCCAACAGGCAGCCGATTTCGCTCGCAGTGCGCGCAATCTCGGGGACTACGCCCGAAGTCGAGAGCGTGATGCGGCGGCGCGAGATCGACAGCCCCTCACCATCCATCACAACTTTCATCGCATCACGGACATTCTCGAAATTATAGAGTGGCTCGCCCATGCCCATGAGCACGACATTGCTCACCAGCCGCGTCTCGTCCTTGGGCGCACCTGGCTTGGGCCATTCGCCCAGATCATCGCGCGCGACCAGCACCTGGCCCACGATCTCGGCGGCAGTAAGGTTGCGCACCAGTTTCTGTGTGCCCGTATGGCAGAAGGAACAGGTCAGCGTGCAGCCAACTTGTGAAGAAATACAGAGTGTTCCACGGTTTTCTTCAGGTATGTAGACGGCCTCGACCTCGTGCCCGCCAGCAATGCGCAGCAGATATTTCCGTGTACCGTCCTCGGAGAGTTGCCGCGACACAATCTGGGGGCGCGCAATCTCGAAATATTCGGCCAGATCGGCGCGATAGCCCTTGGCGAGGTTGGTCATCGCCGCGAAATCCTGCACACCCCAGTGGTAGATCCATTGCCAGATCTGACCCACGCGCATCTTTGCCTGCCGCTCGGGCGTTCCCATCTCGACCAGCGCCGCGTGCATCTGCGCGCGTGTCATTCCCACCAGATTGCGCCGCCCGTCTTCGGGCAGTTTGCGCGGCAGGGTCAGGACATCCTGTGTGATCGGAGCATGGGTGGTCATCGGGGGCCTCTCGGATAACAGTGCCGAAGGATATAGCAAAACCGCCCGGGATTTACAGCCCGGGCGGTTGCGGAAAACGGGTTGTGCGCGGTCAGTCAGCGCATTGGCGCTCAGCTTCCTCGGTGGCTGCGGTAAATCCGAAGAGCGAGAAGGTGTCACGGGTGTTGGTCCCGCGCGTGGAGCGGGCGGTCAGAACCGCCTCGGCGCCCGCGCGCATGGCGGCCAACAAGCGCTGATCATCTTCGGGTGAACCCGCCCAGGCCCATTGGCCATCGACGAAAAGCTGGAATTCGTTGGAGCCGATCGTGACTTCAACGGTCGAGTCCGGGTCGAACGGATAGCCGCCGGTGAATGAAATCTCGGGCGCGCTGCGGTCAGGGCGGTAGGTGGCGAAGAGCAGGATGTCCCCACGCCGCACCTGCACTGGCTGGCCACCGCGGGTGTTGACCGTCTCCTTCGGGGCCGAGACCGCCCAGCATTCCTTGGGCTCGTTCTCGACAAAGACACTCCAGTCGGTATCGGCTGCCACGCGGTTGGTCGATTCCTGCGCCACCGCGCCCGACGCGGCGAAACCTGCGACAGCAAGCACGGCCCCGATTTTCCCCAGTGATCTCATCTGCTCTCGCGCCTCCAATTGTCCCGGTCTGCTTTTTCGCCGCGCTCGCAGTGGCGTAGCTGGCACGTTGACTTGCGTCCCGCGACGTTTCATAGCCTCAAGTCACTGGAAATTCAAAGCCCTCATGGCAGAAAATCGCGCAGCCGTGAGGAGGCGTGCATCGGGAGAGACGAGATGGGTGAGCAGAAGGCAGGGTTTTCGCCAGTCGATGCCGGTGCAGCGCCACTGATCGAGTTGTGGCGTGGCGAGTTTCTCGAAAGCCTGCACCATGGCCATGCTGTGGTGATGCGCGACACTGGAGAGGTGATCGACGCCTGGGGACAGCCCAACGCGCTGATCTATCCGCGCTCGAGTTGCAAGATGGTGCAGGCACTGCCACTATTGGAGAGCGGTGCGGGGGACGCCCTCGGGGCCGAGCATCTTGCTCTGGCCTGCGCCTCGCATCAGGGTGGTGCGGCACATGCGGGCAGGGTCGAACGCTGGCTGTCCGATCTGGCCCTGGGCGAGGCCGATCTGCGTTGCGGCCCGCAAGAGCCGCAGGACCGTGACGAGCGCGACCGGCTGATCCGCGCGTATGAGAGCCCCTGCCAGTTGCACAATAACTGCTCGGGCAAACATGCAGGCTTTCTGATGCTGGGCCAGCGTCTGCGCGCGGGCGCTGAGTATATCGACCCCGACCACCCGGTGCAGCTTGCAGTCCGCAGCGCGTTCGAGGAAGTCACCGGCATGACCTCGCCCGGTTACGGGATCGACGGCTGTTCGGCGCCGAATTTCGTCACCACGGTCGGCGCGCTGGCGGGGGCGATGGCACAATTCGCCGGGGCCAAAGCCGGTGATGCGCGTTCAAACGCGATGATCAGGCTGCGCGAAGCGATGATGGAACACCCGGACCTTGTCGCGGGCGAAGGGCGCGCCTGCACCGAGTTGATGCGCGCCTGCGAAGGGCGCGCAGCGCTCAAGACCGGGGCGGAAGCGGTGTTCGTCGCCATCCTGCCACAGGCGCGTCTGGGTATCGCGCTGAAGATCGTGGATGGCGGTGTGCGCGCCGCCGAAGCCGCGATCACGGCGCTGCTGATCCGCCACGGCGCGCTTGATCCAGCGCATCCGGCCGCAGAGCGTTTCCTCGGCCCGATCCGGAACCGGCGCGAGACCATCACTGGCGAGGCCCGGACTGCACAGGGTTTCATCTGAGCGCCCGCCCAGCGTCCGCGTGATGGCGCAAACTTGGCGGTGCTGCAGCGCAGCGCCTTTTCCTTGACCCAGCACTGCGTTATGCGCGGGGCGGTCAATCAGGAGGATCGTGTCATGTTCAAGTTTCTGTTCGGCGCCAAGGACAAGGCCCCCGCTGTCAAGCAAGAGACCCAGCGCGAGACCGTGGAGCGGGCGCAGCGCGAGTTGAACGAGATCCTCGCGACG
The DNA here is from genome assembly GCA_007694945.1 of Paracoccaceae bacterium. Lineage (GTDB taxonomy): Bacteria > Pseudomonadota > Alphaproteobacteria > Rhodobacterales > Rhodobacteraceae > Roseinatronobacter. Next base: position 8,500 of record REER01000057.1, read on the forward strand.
CTCTCACCCAAGGCGCGGATCACCATCTACCCTGAAGAGGGCACGTTGATCGTCGAGTTGCCCGAGCAGATGCCTGACGAGGCCAAGGCCCTGCCGGCGCCGGAGGCGACTGACAAATAAACATCCGCAGCCTCACAGGTGGTTGCGATGCACCTCGGGGACGAAGGTCTGATCGGCGATTGGCGGGCGCACATAGGCTCCCTGCGGCGGGCGCTCGTCCAACACCATCGTTGGGGTTTTGATCGCTGTATAAGGGATCAGGGACAGCAGGTGTGAAATGCAGTTCAGCCGCGCGTGTTTCTTGACATCCGAGTCCACCACATACCACGGGGCCTGCCTGATGTCGGTATGGGCGAACATTTCGTCCTTGGCCTTGGAATAAGCGACCCAGCGCTTGCGGCTTTCCATATCAATCGGGCTGAGCTTCCATTGCTTTGTCGGATCGGTCAGGCGCTTCTGGAACCGGCGCTCCTGCTCCTCGTCACTCACGGAAAACCAGTATTTGATCAACTGCATCCCCGACCGGACCAGCATCCGCTCGAATTCGGGGCAGGAGCGCAGGAATTCGCGATATTCCTGCTCGGTGCAGAAGCCCATCACCCGCTCCACGCCGGCGCGATTATACCAGGAACGATCAAGGATGACGATCTCGCCTGCCGCTGGAAGATGCGGCACATAGCGCTGGAAATACCATTGCGTCTTTTCGCGCTCGGTGGGGGTGGGCAGGGCGACCACATGGCAGACACGGGGATTGAGCGCCTCGATGATGCGCTTGATCGTGCCGCCCTTGCCGGCAGCATCGCGGCCCTCGAAGATAATCGCCACGCGGTGGCCAGTATGCTTGACCCATTCCTGCAGCATGACAAGTTCGACCTGAAGCCGCCGCAACTCGGCCTCGTATCTCTTGTTCTTGATCTTGCCGGATTTCGCGGGTGGATTACCCGTCATGTCAATGCCTTTCGGTTATCGCTTTGAAACAGCTGTATCCTCGCCCCTGCGTGATCTGGCAGATGTGGCGCGCTTTGGTCCGGAATGCTCCGGTTCCGTGGGGTGATGCTAAGCTGTCTGACGCGGTCGGATCAAGCATCGGTTCGAGGTAGGTTGTGCGTTTGGTTTCTCACGGGCGCGCGGCCTGAATTGATCTGGAGCAGAACAACTTACAGGGCAATTGATGTGAAAATGCTTGCTTTTGCAGCCCTTTCGATAGACCCATGAGGGTGGTGGACTGGCAAACGCGAGTTAGTGGATTTTGTGGATGATAGCGGCAGCAAAGTTCAAAAAAGAGATTTTGCTCCAAGTGCTGGAGACGTATAAGCAAGATATGCGCTGGCACAACGGTTTTTGTGTCATTTGGGCAATTGACTCATATGCCACCCATGTCGCGATAGATCATAGTTGTTTGATCCCGGATGATCACATTTCTTCTCGGGGCTCGCAGGCTTGACTCTGCCCCAACCCCAACCATCCGCTTGCCCTGCTCGCAGTGCTGGCGTAGCTTGCCGCGCAGATCAGGTGCAAGGGAGGCACAGATGACCGACAAGACCCCAGGGTTCGACACGCTCCAGATCCACGCAGGCGCCCGGCCCGACCCCGCGACCGGCGCGCGCCAGACGCCGATCTACCAGTCCACCGCCTATGTCTTTCGCGACGCCGACCACGCTGCGGCGCTCTTCAACCTGCAGGAAGTGGGCTACATCTATTCGCGTCTGACCAACCCCACTGTCGCGGCGCTCCAAGAGCGTATGGCGACGCTCGAGGGCGGCGCGGGTGCGGTGTGCTGCTCGTCTGGGCACGCGGCGCAGATCATGGCTTTGTTTCCGCTGATGGGGCCAGGGTTGAATATCGTCACCTCCAACCGGCTTTATGGAGGCACGGTCACGCAGTTCAGCCAGACCATCAAACGCTTCGGCTGGTCGGCGAAATTCGTCGATACCGATGACCTCGACGCGGTCGAGGCCGCGATTGACGACAACACACGCGCCCTGTTCTGCGAAGCCATCGCAAACCCTGGCGGCTATATCACCGATCTGGACGCGCTGGCCGCGATTGCCGACCGGCACGGCATCCCGCTGATTGTCGATAACACCACCGCCACCCCCTATCTGTGCCGCCCTATCGAGCATGGCGCCACGCTGG
>REER01000091.1 GCA_007694945.1 Paracoccaceae bacterium
CATTGCCCGCAAGCGTGGTCAGCCCCAGGTCCGAGACCATGAACCATTGCATCGCGGGCGGAATCTCCCAGCTATCGGTTTCGGGCACCTCGGCGCGCAGCACATAGACACCCGGCTCCAGCGGGCCGGCCTCATCCAGTGGCAGGCGCGACGTGGTGGCGCGGTTGAGTGTGCCCTCGACCCGCGCGCTGCCATGCCAGACCGGTTCAGCCAGCAATTGCTCGAACCTCTCGCCTTCCCAGTTACCCAGCGCGCGGTTGAACTCGCTGCGCCGGATGGCGGTCACGATGTTGCGGTCCGAGACACGCAGCAGGCGCAGGTCGAGCTGGTCGGCATTGACTGTCTCGACGGGCAGTGCGCGGGTTCCCGTGGCAGGCAGAACATAACCGCGGCCCGGAAAGGCCACGCGGGGCGCGCGGTCGCGGACATAGACCTCGAGCGGAACATCGCGCGCGAGTGTATCGCCCGAAGCCGCCGGCAGGCCCGCGCGCAGTGTCAGGCTGTAATTCTCGCCATATGCCACGCCGCTGATGCAGAGCTGCCTGCCTTCAGCCTCGACCGCCAGACCAGAGGTTCTTGTCTGCACAAAGGGCGTATAATCACGCGAGGGCGACAGATCTTCGGAGAAGCGCGCGCAGATGCGCGGCGCGGCAGTCATCGACTCGATATCATGCGAGAGCAACCGGAAGCCATACTCCTCACGCATCCGCACCAGTGTTTCGCGGGCGACTCCGGGGCTGAACTGATCCGCAAGCCGGATCGCGCCAAGCCCCGCCTCACCCCGGAAACGGGCTTCGAGGGCCTCGGCCAAAGCCACCAACGCGTCCGCCTGCACACCGGGTGTCTCGGAGCGCAGGGTCGCGTTAAGGGCGGCACTGACGGCCTGACGATTCAGTTCGAAGCTGTTGCCCTGCCCCGATTGCGCCTGCGCGCGCAGCGCACGCGTATAGCCGAGCCAAGCTTGCGGGCTGTCATTGACCGTGACTGCTGCACCTGTCCAAAGCACGCGGTTTGTACCAGTAGCGCCCTGCAAGAGCGCTTCCTCGCTCATGCCATTGGCATAATGACGATTTGCGAGGGTTTCGGCCTGCGCGCGTGCTTCGGTGAAATCGGCGCTGTCCAGGAAATCAAGCTGTGGGCGCAAATCGGCGGCTGTGCTGAGAACGCTCGGCGCAACCTGGTTGATGCGTCCGGAGATTGCACCCTCGAACGGGATGGCTGCACCGGGTGCGGATTTCGGAAAACAGGCGCCCGCGCGCTGGTTGAAGGTGAAACCTGTGCAATCCTCGAGCCTTAGGCAGGTTGCATGGCACTGCATGAGCGTGGTGTTGAAGACCGGCGTCAGATCGCCTCCGGGCAGATCGGTATTGCTGAGCATGGTGGCAAAACGCGGCGGCACCGGGTTGTCCTGTGCGGCGAGGGGCGAGCCGAGCAGAGTGAGGGTCAGGGCCGCCACTGTCGCAAAGGGGGCTGTCTGCCACCCGCCATGCTGCGCATGGCGCCCCCCGAGAGTATTTCTGGCAAGATGAAAGCTGCTGGAAAGAATTATGTGCAAAATCATGGCCGACTCCGTGATCCTGATTCACGATTACGCTAGCACGACTGCGCCATGATCAGAGCGGGTATTTCACACAACACGCGCTTGTGTCAGCTTCCGTCATCCCAGAGTTCAGCCTCCCAGATTGCGGGGGTGCCGCAAATCTGTGGATCGGGCGGGGTGACTGTTTCCGGGTCCTTGTAATCATAGGACAGCGCGCCGAGGACATGCTGCAGCACTGCGAGCCGGGCGCGATACTTGTCCTCGGATCGGATCACTGTCCAGGGCGCGTATTCGGTGTGGCTACGTTCGAAGGTTTCTGCGATGGCCTGAGTGTAGCTGTCCCATTTGGCCAGCCCCTCGATATCGATACGCGACAGTTTCCAGTGCCGCATCGGATTGCTTTCGCGCGCAAGCAATCGACGGAGTTGCTCGGCACGACTGACATTGAGCCAGAGCTTGATCAGATGCACACCGTCACCGGTCAACATCCGCTCGAACTCAGGCACTTGCTGGAAAAAGCGCACGCGCTGCGCCGACGTGCAGAAGCCGAACACATGCTCGATGACCGCTCGATTATACCACGACCGGTCGAAGAGCACCATCTCGCCACTTGCTGGCAGGCGCTCGACATAGCGCTGGAAAAACCATTCGCGGGTCTGGCGGTCCGTGGGTCGCGGCAGGGCTTCGATGCGGACCGTGCGGTGATTGGTGACCTCCGCGATGCGATTGATGGCTCCGGTTTTACCAGCAGTGTCTCGGCCCTCGAAGATAATGACGACACGCTGGCCGGTATCCTCGATCCAGTGCTGCAGTTTGACCAGTTCGAATTGCAGCGGCTTGAGCGCGTCCTGATAATCGGACTTCTTCATCCATCGCGGATAGGGGTAGCTGCCTGCCAGCGTGTCGCGCTTGCGGGCCTCTTCGACCAAGTGGCGTATCTCGGCAGGAGCATGCTCATTGAGGAAGTCCGTGACCTGACCGGCATAGGGCATGAGAATCTCGGACATGGCGTACGCTCCTGCTGGGCTGAATACCAGCAAAGCCGCAAATTCGGATCATTTCAAGCAAAGGTCTGGAGCGGGCAGCGGGAATCGAACCCGCACCAAGAGCTTGGAAGGCTCGTGTGATACCATTTCACCATGCCCGCATTGCGTGTTGGGGTAGCCCAAGCCTCGGCCCCGGTCAAGAGGCGAGCTGTTGGCGCGAGGGCAGGAAAACAGTGACAAGGCCGAGCGCGGGCAGTAAGGCGCAGACCTGATAGACCCAGAGAATGCCGCGCGCATCCGCCAGCACACCCAGTACAGCGGCTGCGATCCCCCCCATGCCGAAGGCAAAGCCGAAGAAGATGCCCGCAACCAGACCGACACGCCCTGGCAGCAGCGATTGCGCATAGACCAGGATGGCCGGGAAGGCCGAGGCGATGATCAGCCCGATGATGACCGAGAGCACCCCGGTCATCGCCAAGCCCACATGCGGCAAGAGCAATGTGAAGGGCAACGCCCCGAGGATCGAGCCCCAGATAACCACTATCGGCCCGAAGCGATCACCAATCAGACCGCCAAGCATCACGCCCGCAGCAGTGGCAGCAAGGAACAGAAACAGCATTTGCTGAGCCGAGACGATGCTGATCTCGAAGCGCTCAATCAGGAAGAAAGTGTAATAACTGGTCAGGCTGGCAGTGTAGGCATTCTTGGAGAAAGTGAGGATCCCGAGCACTATGATCGCAAGGATCACACGGCTGCGGCTCAGGCCATGCGTCGCCGTCACCCGGCCATATGCCGCAGAGGCGCGCGCCAGAGCGCCGTACCACAGCCCGACGCGATTGAGGATAACCATGCCTATCAGCGCCAGCAATGCAAAGGCCGCAACAGAGGGTCGCCCCAGCGGCACGACGATAAAGGCCGCAAGCAGCGGGCCAAGCGCCGAGCCGAAATTTCCGCCGACCTGGAATAGCGACTGTGCAGTGCCAAACTTGCCGCCAGAAGCAAGGCGGGCGACGCGGCTGGCCTCGGGGTGGAATACCGCCGATCCGACCCCGATCAGCATCGCGCCTGCAAGCAACCCCGGATAATTCGGAGCCATTGCCAGCAACAGAAGCCCGGCAAGCGTCGAGCCCATCCCGACCGGCAGCGATTGCGGCATCGGATGACGATCCGTGACCAACCCGACCACGGGCTGGAACAGCGACGCCGTGACCTGAAAGGCGAAGGTCATCAGCCCGATCTGCCAGAAACTGAGGTCGAATTCGAGCGCGAGCAGCGGGTAAATCGCAGCAAGCAGGCTTTGCATGATGTCGTTGATCATGTGACACAGGCTGATCGCGACCAACACGAGCCATGTGGTCTTGGCGGCAGGGGTCGTGGCGGAGAGGCTCATCGCAGGGCAGGCTCTTCACATGTGTAGTATCACGCTGTTACGCGAGAGACCGCATCAGAGCAAGCCGGGCGTCATAGTAACGGACTGGCCAGTGCCACGGTATTGTTCCGCAGCCGCCGTAGAAGCGACCAACGCGCGAGGTCGGCACTGTCGATCGGGTGGGCACGGGCGATGTAACTCATCTGGCGTTCGTCCAGCGCGGCAGTCACATCCGCGCACTGGAACAGAAGCGAATTTTCGTAATTCAGGTCGAAACTGCGATGGTCCAGATTGGCGGTGCCGATCATTCCGTATAGTCCGTCCACCGTCACGATCTTGGAGTGAATGAGGCCGGGCTCGAACAGATGGATCCGCACACCCGCGCGGATCAGGTCAGGGTAGAGGCTCTCGCTCGCAGCACCCACGATGCGGCTGTCATTGCGCGCAGGCAAGACCAGATCGACCTTCACTCCCCGCTCGGCAGCGGAACAGAGCGCGACGTGGAGGGCGTGGTCTGGCACGTAATAGGGTGTCGTGACGACAATGCGCTCTGTCGCACCATAGAACATGGCGCGTAAAGTGTCCGAAGGGGTGGAATAGACATCATCCGGCCCCGAGGCGATGACCTGTGCGATCACCGACCCGGCCTCGGGATCAGGGCCGTCCTGCGAGAGAAGCGCGCTGAGGTCCTCGGAGTGATGCGTCATCCAGTCATGCAGGAAAACGGCCTGCTGCTGGCGCACGGCAGGCCCTTCAAGTCGCATCAGGAGATCAACCCAAGGGGCATAGCGGCGCTTGATGGCAAAGGCCGCATCAGCGCAGTTGCGGCTGCCAACCCAGCTAAGCCGATTGTCCACGACGACAATCTTGCGGTGATTGCGCAGGTCAAGTCGCTTGAACAGCAATGCGATCAGGGGGTTGCCCACTGGCGCAGCGCGTTCGAGCGCCACACCAGCGCCCTCCATATGGCGCCAGAGGGGCGAGCGGATCAGGCGGCGGGCGCCATGGTCATCAACCAGCACACGACAAGCCACGCCGCGGCGCGCAGCAGCGCAAAGCGCCTCGGCCATGCGGGTACCGGTCGTATCAGGCAGCCAGATGTAGAAGAGCACATGCACATGCTGTTCAGCCGCCTCTATTGCGGCGAACATGTCTTCCATCATCGCATCGCCCTCAGGCAAAAGGCTGAGGCGATTGCCGTCACGCGGGGTGAAGCCACTGGTCGCATATCCCGCAGCGAAGGACGGGCGCGCAGGCCCGACGATCTGCGCCGGGAAGTCCGGGGCGGCATGCTGCACGGCCAACAACTGATTGCGCACCTCCCGCATCCGCTCGCGATTCGCGCGCTGCAGCCGGATTTCGCCAAACAGGAAATAGGCGGCGATACCGACACCGGGCAAGGCCGATATGATCGTTACCCAAGCCAGGCGCGCAGGTGGTGTCAGTCCGCTTCGCAAGAGCGCACGGATGATGAAAGTCACCTGCAATAGCACCACCAGGACGACTGTCACGCCAGCCTCATTCCTTCCCGACACGCCGGAATGGCACAATGTCACGCGCACAGGGTAAAGTCACGCATGGCTGAACCAGACCCCGAATTCCGCGCTTGAACACAGAGGGCACAGGTTATTTAACCCCCGTAATCGATCTGAACCCCAACAGGCTTTCCAGATGCAGCTCAGCCCGCTTGTCTTCGATCAATATGTCGCGCCGGCACGCCTGCGCCCACAGCTTTGGCGGCTCGTGCTGGGGCTTGCAGTGCTGATGCTGGTCTATTTTCTCTGGATGGGGCTGATGGGCCTGGCGCTCTGGCTTGTCGTTGGCGGAGAAACGGTTGACCGTGCGCTGGCAACCATTGGAACTGGCAGCACTCCTCCCACCCTGATCGGCCTGCTCTTTACATTTGTCGGAATGGCACTGGGTGCATTTGCCGCCGCCCGTTTCATCCATTTACGCTCGATCGGATCGCTTTTCGGGCCGCGCGCGCTTGTGATCCGAGACTTCGCCACAGGCGTTATCATTTTTGGGGTAGTCGCGCTGCCAGGGCTCATCTGGTCCTATACCGTTCTGGATATATCCCCAGGTGTCAGCCTTTCGGTCTGGCTGGCCTTCCTGCCGCTCGCGATAATTGGTCTGCTGATCCAGACCGGGGCCGAAGAACTTGTCTTTCGCGGCTACATGCAGCAGCAACTGGCGGCACGCTTCGCGTCACGCTGGGCGTGGATGGTATTGCCTTCGGTCATTTTCGGTCTGGTGCATTATGCTCCCGATCAACTTGGCGACTCGCTCTGGCCCGTGCTGTTTGTGACCGGTTTCTTCGGCTTGCTGCTGGCGGATCTGACAGCGCGCAGCGGCGCCCTCGGCATTGCCTGGGGGCTGCATTTCGCCAATAACTTCTTCGCGATCCTGTTATTCACCACGGGCGAAGCTCTGGATTCACTTGCACTCTTCCGGCTGCCCTTCAAGGCCAGCGACACCGAGCAGATCCTGCCCTACCTGGCGCTGGACCTTCTCGGCATCATCCTGGTCTGGGCCATTTGTCGATGGCATCTGCGTGCGCGCTGATTGCATTTGTCAGCCCGCGCGCGTATCTCAACGCTAATCCTGCGTAGGAACGGCCCGATGAACTGGATCACGAATTACGTCCGCCCCACCATCAACTCGCTCTTCTCGCGCCGCGAGATGCCCGAGAACCTCTGGGAGAAATGTCCCTCATGCGGCACGATGCTGTTTCATCGCGAATTGACCGAAAACCAGCGCGTCTGTACGTCCTGCGGCCATCACATGGCGATCGCCCCGCGCGAGCGCTTCGCGCATTTCTTCGACCATGGGCTCTATCGCGAGGTCGAGGTGCCGCTTCCCATTACCGACCCGCTGCACTTCCGTGACCAGAAGAAGTATCCGGATCGGATGAAGACCGCCCAAAAGACCACGGGCGAGCGCGAGGCGATGCTGGTGGCCGAGGGCGAGGTCTATCGCACCCGTCTTGTTGCTGCGGCGCAGGATTTCAGCTTTATGGGCGGGTCGATGGGCATGTATGTCGGCAACGCCATCGTCACTGCCTGCAAACATGCAATCTCGCACAAGCTGCCGCTCGTGCTGTTTTCCGCTGCCGGAGGCGCGCGGATGCAAGAGGGTATTCTCTCGCTGATGCAGATGCCGCGCACAACAGTAGCCATCGACATGCTGCGCGAGGCGGGTTTGCCCTATATCGTGGTTCTGACCGACCCGACGACAGGCGGTGTGACCGCGAGCTACGCCATGCTGGGCGATATCCAGATCGCCGAACCAGGCGCACTTATCTGCTTTGCCGGTCCGCGTGTGATCGAGCAGACCATCCGCGAAAAACTGCCCGAGGGTTTTCAGCGAGCCGAGTATCTGCGCGACCATGGCATGCTCGACCGTGTGACACCACGCAAGGAACAACGCGCTGAGATCGCGACATTGCTGCGGATTCTGACGGGTGCCGGACCGGTGGTCTATGGTGACTTGCCGCGCCCGGACCCCGCCGCCGTGATTGAGGCCGCCGAGGCGCAGGCCAGCAAAACCGCCGATACATGAGCACACCCAGATCCGACGCGCTCTTGGCGCGGATGATGGCCTTCCACCCCAAGATCATCGACCTGACGCTCGACCGTGTCTGGCGCCTGCTGGTCGCGCTTGACAATCCCGAACGCAACCTGCCACCGGTCATTCACATCGCCGGGACAAATGGCAAAGGCTCGACACTGGCAATGATCCGGGCGGGGCTGGAGGCTACCGGGGCGCGGGTTCATGCCTATACCTCGCCGCATCTTGCCCGCTTTCACGAACGCATCCGCCTTGCTGGCGAACTGATCGACGAGGAGATGTTGAGCGAGATTCTCGACGAATGCCTCGCTGCCAACGGCCCAGAATCGATCACCTTTTTCGAGATCACCACCTGCGCGGCCTTCCTCGCTTTCACGCGGTACCCGGCGGATTACACGCTGCTCGAAGTGGGTCTCGGCGGACGGCTGGACGCGACCAATGTTATCGACCGCCCGGCTCTGAGCATCATCACGCCGGTCAGCATCGACCATCAGCAATATCTGGGCGAGACGTTGGCCGAAATCGCTGCCGAAAAAGCGGGCATCCTGAAACGCGGCGTGCCCTGCGTGGTTGGCGTGCAGGAAGAGGCCGCGCTTGAGGTAATCGAGGCCCGCGCCGCGAATTTGGGGGCTCCGCTTCTGGTGCATGGCCAGCACTGGCATGTGCAGGTCGAGGCCGGGCGGCTGGTCTATCAGGACGAGCGCGGTTTGCTGGATCTGCCCTTGCCGAACCTCGCTGGCCCGCACCAGATCGGCAACGCCGGAATCGCACTGGCGGCGCTTCGTGCGCTCGGGCGCGATGCCGGGGCCGAGGCCGCTGTCACCCGCGCCTTCTGGCCTGCGCGGATGCAGCGGCTGCGCGCAGGGCCGCTTGTGGATCAACTCCCCGGGGGACAGATCTGGCTTGATGGCGGGCACAATCCTGCAGCGGGCGAAGCGATAGCCGACACGCTCGGTCAGATGGGTATCAAGGGGGTCTGGCTGATCTGCGGGATGCTCAACACAAAGGATAACGCGGGCTTCATGCGTCCACTGGCGCCCTTTGCGCAGCACCTTCATGCGATCTCGATTCCCGGCGAGACTGCCACTCTGCCCGCGCAAGACACTGCACAAATTGCACGCTCGGTCGGGATTGATGCCAGCGAGGCTGCTAGCGTGAGCGAAGCTTTGTCACGCATCGTTATGCAAGACGATAAAGCGCAGGTGCTGATCTGTGGCTCGCTCTATCTGGCCGGAGCCATCCTGCGCGAGAATGCATAGAGGCGGCGCCTTCGGCGCCGCCTCTATGAAGACCTGTTTGCAGAGTCACTCGCCGAACTGCGCCAGATAGGCAAAGAGGTCCTCGGCCGATCCGCGAAGGCGGTGGTTCATGTTTGACCGCGCCCGTGAGTCGCCGGTCACTTCGCGCAGGAAACCACTCGGGTCATTGACATAACTGACGAAACTCTCTTCGTTCCATACTAGGCCATCCTCACCCGCTGCGGTAATCGCACTCGAGAATCGTGTGTAGCCCTCATAGGCACCGGCCTGACGTCCGACCACGCCCCACAGATTCGGCCCGGTTGGCGCAAGACGATGGGTAACCTCACCATCTGGCGAAACGACGCCGTGACAGCTGGCACATTGGCGGAAGTTCTGCTCGCCAGCATCGGCATCACCGGTCGGCTCGGCCTGCGCGGCGAAAGGTACGGCCATAACGGCTGCAATTGCAAAAGACTTGAGTCTGGTCATCGGTTTCTCCCTCATAGCGGGGCTCTGCCCGCATCCGATCTGTGGCCGAATCCGGCCCCTGCCCAATGCACAATAAGGATGGGCGCAGCTTTCGCAAGATGCCAGAAAGTCTATGCCTTGGAAATGAAACCACCCGATACGGTAGTATCGGGTGGCTCGGTAAGCATGATGAGAACCTTACGGCAGGGCTGGAATCTCGACCCGCGGCATTTCACCCGTCAGCGCGTGCATGAAGGCGACAAGCTTGTCGAGCTCATCATCGGTGAAGTCCTGACCAAGCATCTGTTGGCCCATCAGCTGAGTCGCTTCATGCAGATTTTCGACCGAGCCGTTGTTGAAGTATGGATAGGTAACAGCCACGTTTCGTAGCGTTGGTGTGCGAAAGGCGAACATGTCAGCCTCGTCACCCGTGACCAGGAAACGGCCCTCATCGGTGGAGCCGGGCAGTTCAAAGCGGTGGAAATTGCTGTCCGTCAGGGCAGGGCCATTGTGGCACGCCACACATCCCGCATCGACAAAAAGCTTCATGCCCTCGACCTGGCTCTCGGTCATTGCCTGCACATCGCCACGCAGGAACCGGTCCAGAGGTGAATTTGGTGTGTTCAGAGTGCGTTCAAATGTCGCGATTGCATGAGCCACGTTCTGTTGATTGATCGGGTCGGGATCATCCGGGAAGGCCGCGCCGAAATGCTGATGATAGATCTCGAACTCCTTCAGACGCTCGATCGCCTCGGCCAAGGTCATAGCCATCTCGACATCGGCCTGAATCGGACCCAAGGCCTGACCTTCAAGATCAGGCTCTCGTCCATCCCAGAACTGCGACTCCAGAAACCCCGAATTGAGCACAGTCGGGGTGTTGCGTTCCCCGACTTGACCACCATGGCCCACCGCCCGCGGAATCCGGTCCGCCCAGCCAAGCGCCGGGTTGTGACAAGTCGCGCAAGAAATCACGCCAGAGGCCGAGATACGGGGCTCGAAGAACAACATCTTGCCGAGTTCGATCTTTTCGGCCGTCATGCTGTTATCCGCCGGGATCGGCGGCAGATGAGGCAGCGGCTCGAAGAAATCCATGTATTCCGCGATTGTGTCGGATGAAGCCACTCCGGCGCCCATAACCAATACAAGGGCAGTAGCGCATAGACGGGGCAGGATGGTGGGGGTCATGTTGGCCTCCTGTGTCGTTTCAGAAAAACATGCACAAGCTTACTCGTGCATGTTCACATACATCGCACCACAACTTGGCCTGCCCTGTCAAAGCGCACCTT
>REER01000078.1 GCA_007694945.1 Paracoccaceae bacterium
CCAGCACGAGAAATACGCGGAAAACTTCAAATACTGATTTGATCTGGTTCGTCATAGGCCATCGCTACCCTGCAAGTCATCTAGACATTCACAAGCCAGTTTAACACCTGTTGACGTAGCCCTTAGCCTCCTGGCGTTACAGCCAGACAGTGCAACACCTGATCCATCAGGACACGGGGTTGACACGCGCGCCTGCAACGTCAGCAAACGCCGCCGTTCTCTCCTGCGCCTGGACTCAGGAGTATTGTCTGGGGATGGACACCGCCCAGTCATGTTCGCGTTCGAGCGTGTCTCCCTCCCACGCCCGCAGCTTCGCGACAATATGGTAAAAGCTGCTGTCACAGGTCATATGTGTGTGCGTCTCGGTTCGCACGGACCATCCGTTGCGGGACATCTCGTGCACCCATGTCACCTCGCCCTCGGCCGACGTGGGGTCGGGCGGGAGGATGGAATACCGCTCCAGCCCCTCGGCAGAGTGGAAGAATTGCTGCGACTCGATGGTCGCCGCGCCCTCATGATCGCGGACATCAATCGTGATGCGCCCAGTATCGAGATCCTCGGTCACGCGCCATTCCGATTGCGGCGGCGCGTGGAATGAGATGACGAGAGGCGTCCCCGCTCGAGGCGGTGGAAAGTCTTCCACGCGCCGCCCAGACTCGGGACATATCGGCAGGATCAACTCCGACTCACCGGGATAGACTGTGAGCGTCACGGGTTCCGGCGCCGGCCAGGCAATCGGGAAGTAGCTGGTGGAGATCGACAGACGCAAGCGGTGACCGGCGAGGAACATCTGCGCGATGTGTTTGAAGGACACCTCCACGGTGATGTCCTCGCCCGCTGTAAGCGGAGCCGGATCCTCGTGACCGTCGCGGTGACAGAGGTTCAACAGGCCATAGCTGACCCGCGTCGCTGCGCCGTCCGGAGCAACGTTGATGATGCGGGCCGCGATCTGCGCGACTGGCCGGTCGACGTGGCAGCGCAGTAAGAGGCGTGCGTCGCCCACCATCTGGAGATCAGCTTCGAGCGGCGCAGTCTGGAATACGAGGCTGCCTGCGTCGTCGCGACGCTGGTCGCTTGGCTGGTCGCCGGGATGCGCGTAGGAGCACCATTTGCCACCCTGGACGCCGACCCAGAGCGGCGATGACAGTGACAGCGCTTCGCTGGGCCGTCGTGGCCCGTCGCGCCCAAGCGATCCGTCCGAGCCAAGACCGAATGATGTTCGCACGACATTCGGCGACGGCCAGGCAGGTTCGGTAATCCAGTAGCCGTCGCGGCTGGCGTAGTGGCTGCGGGGCGCAGCGTAGTCCTGCAGGAACAGCCGCAGCGGCGGCTCGTCCATGATGCCGGTGTCGCGGCCCTTCAGCCAATGATCCCACCAGCGGGTTTCCTCGGACAGCCAGTCGATCGCGGGGCCGGGCGATCCCAGGTGGGGATACCTGTGCGCCCACGGCCCGATGATGCCCTTTGCGGGGCTTCTGAGGTTCTCAACCAGCCGGAAGACCGCGCGGCAATAGCCGTCCGCCCAGCCGGAGACGGCGTAGACAGGCACCTCGATGTCGGCCCAGTTTTCGCAGACCGATCCGTGCTTCCAGAACGCGTCACGCGTCTGGTGTGCGAGCCAGTTCTCGAGCCATAACCCGGATTCGTCGAGCCGCTGGTGCCACATCTCGCGCCACCGTTTGCCCACATGGACCGGATCAGGCGGAAGCGTGTTGATACCGAACATCAGTGACGCCCAGGAAAGCTGCTCGCTCAGTGGTACGCCACCCATGTAATGGATGTCGTCGGCATAGCGGTCGTCGGTGGAACAGATCGTCACCACAGCCTTCAGCGCCGGTGGCCGCAGCGCGGCGATCTGCAACCCGTTGAATCCGCCCCAGGAGATGCCAACGATGCCGACGCCACCGTCGCACCAGGGCTGAGCGGCGATCCAGGCGATCACGTCGCAGCCGTCGGCCAGTTCGATCTCGGTATACTCGTCCTCCATCACCCCTTCGGACTCGCCCGTCCCGCGCAGGTCGACGCGCACATAGGCGTAGTCGCGCGCGGCCAGCCAGGGCGCACGGGCGGCATCGCGCTCCAGCGTCTTGTCATTCTTTCGATAAGGAATGTATTCGAGGATCGCGGGCACTGGCGTGGCCTGGGCAACCTCGGGCATCCAGATCCGCGCGGCTAGCCGCGTACCGTCGGGCATCGGGATTTCGACATGTTCGAGTTCCGTAACGGAGCTCGGCAAGTCGGTATCAATCTTCATGGGGGTACCTCGGTCATCGGGGTGGATCGGGTGCCTGCCTACCGGGCGGGAGTCAGTGCCTTCAATCGACGATGTCGGTGAATTCATAATTCAGCCGCTTCATCACCTTCTCGTAGTTCCACAAAAGCTTCGAGCTGGTGTTTGCTCCCATCCAGACCGAAGCGATGGCAAAGCTGTAGGCGTCCTGCTCGGGCAGATCCGAGAGTTTCATCCCTTTCTTGAGGTATGACGCGATACGCGTGCCCTCGACCTGCTCGGCCGCGACCTCTATCTCAGCATTCGAGGGAGCACGGGAGAGCGTCGCATCGCGAAAAAACACTCGGTAGAAGAATTCGGCGGCGACGTTTTTAGTGCCCTGGCTGCGCGGCATGTCGGGAGCGCGGCCAAGGCCCAGATCCACCGTCACCTGCTGGTGACTCACACCGTCCACCATCTCGAACAGGTCGCAATGGGATTGCGCGATGCGGGTGTTGATCTCCAGCAGCCAGATCCGGTTGTCCACTTCATCCCAGAAATACTCTATGTTGAACGCGGCATTGTCGTAGCCGATATGCGTCATCACCTTGCGCGAGATGTCCCACATCTGATCCTGCACCCGGCGTGGCAGATTCGAGGGATAGAGGTAGTAGAAAAAGCTGAGCACTTGCGGATAGCGAATCGAATCCACCGTGCCGTAAAGGGTGACCTCGCCGTTGTGGACATAGCCCTCCACGGTGCATTGACGCCCGCCGATCACCCGCTCGGCCATGCAGTAATGCCCCTCCACGGCGCGGATCGCATTGGGCAGGTCGGCCTTGTCCAGAATGGCGTTGAAGGGCTGGGAGATCAGCCTGATCTCGGCGCGCAACTTCTCGATGGCAAAGTCGAAATCCTCGGGGCTGTCGATACGGAAGCCCAGCCGGGAGCCAGAGGACTTGATCGGCTTGACGAAGAAGGGAAAGCGCAGGCCTGCTTCGCCGATCTTCGCGAGCGTGTTGTCGTCGAACGGGTCGAAGGCGGTGAAGGTTGGCACGTGCTCGGGGACCACCTCGACCATCACGCTGCGCGACCAGAACTTGTGCTCGCACTTCAGCAAGCTCTCAAGTGAGGCGTTGCGGGTGCCGTATTTCGCGCACAAAAGCGGCAGCATGGTCGAGACTGGAAAGTCCATGTAACCGACGATCGCGTCGATGGATCCATCGAACGCGTCGAGCGTCGCCTCCGCCTCGGCCAGCATCGCGGGGATGTCGAATTCCTGCGTCTCGTAGACCTGTGCGGGTGTCAGCAACGGGTGGAAGACCACATTCTCAATCCCCCGCAGACGCTTGAGACGTTCAGCGTTGTGGTCATTCAGCCCAACAACAAAGATATTTTTCGTCATGTCTTCTCTCTCCGGCCTTACCGGGACGACCCGGCGATGGCGCATCATTCATACACCTTGCTCAGGTCTGGGCGAGTTCCGCCTGATGCGGAAAGCTGCGACCCTTGAGCCGCTCGGTCACGCCTGCGATGTCGTCAACCAGAAGAAGCATGAAGTCGCCCTTCTGCGCGGATTCAAAGGCGCGGTCGGTCGCCGCGTGCTCGTCATGGATCGTCTCGACGCGACAGGGCGTTCCCGCACCCACGGCGCCATCGTGGATCAGCTTAGCCGTCTCGCCCGTGGCGCGGCCGCGCGCATCCGTCTCGTAGACAAACAGCAGATCGCACATCCCTGCCAGTTCGGCACCAAGCGCGACAAGATCTTCATCACGGCGATTTCCAGGCGCGGTGGCAACGCCGATCCGGCGCTGCGTGGCGAGGCCGTCCACCAGCGGCTGCAACGCTTGCAGCGCAGGCACGTTATGGCCATAGTCGATCAGGCACTTCACGCCGTCGGCCTCGAAGTAGTTGGTGCGCCCGGGCATCTGCGCCGGCGTCGGGTGAAAGGTCAACAGTCCCGCACGGATATCGTCGATCCCGATGCCGTGGGCGGTCGCGGCAGCAGCGGCAGCCATCGCGTTCTGCACGTTGAAGGGCGCGTGCCCCTCGAAGGCGATGGGCACGTCGTTGACCGCACAGATCTCCACCGTGACCTTGCCGCGCCGCATGACGATCTTGCCCTGCCTGACCGTGAAGACCATCCCCAGCTCGCCCAAATGCTTGCCGAGCGCAGGATTGTCAGGATCCATCGTGAAGTAGATGATCTCGCCCCGCGCCCAGTGCGTGCCCTGATCCATCACCAGCGGATCGTCAGCGTTCAGCACGCAAAAGCCGCCGTCTTTCTTCACCGCGTCGACGACGACGGTCTTGCAGCGGGCAAGGTCTTGGAGCGTGTGGATGTCGCGTTCGCCCAGATGATCGGAGGCGATGTTGAGCAGCACGCCCACGTCGCATTCGTCGAAGCCGAGGCCCCGGCGCATGATGCCGCCGCGAGCGACCTCCAGCACCGCATGCTCGACCGTCGGCTCGCGCAGCACGGCCTGCGCGGCGGCAGGACCCGAATAGTCGCCACGCAGGATGACATGGTTGTCGATCTCGACGGTGCCGGTGCAGGCCATGCCGACCGAGATCCCTGCCTGGCGCAGGATATGCGTCGTAAGTCGGGTGGTCGTCGTCTTGCCGTTGGTCCCGGTGATCGCGGTGATCGGGATGCGCCCGTTATCCGTAGGTTCCGGAAACAACAGGTTGATGATGTGCTGGCCCACGGGTCGTGGTGTGCCGTGGGTGGGCGACATGTGCATCCGGAAGCCGGGGCCGGCATTGACCTCGACCACGGCGGCGGACTGGTTTTCCAGAGGTTCGGACAGCGTCTCGGCCAGCAGGTCGATCCCTATAACGTCTAGGCCCACCAGCCGGGCGACCCGCTCCATGGCGAAGCGAACCTCGGGATGAACCTCGTCGGTCAGATCACTTGCAGTGCCGCCGGTCGAGATGTTGGCGGTGGATTTGAGAAACGCGACCTCGCCCTCGGGCAGCACGGTGTCGAGGCTCAGTCCGGCCTGTTCCAACATCCTGTAAGTCTGTTCGTCGACATGGATCTGTGTCAGCAGGTTCTCGTGGCCGACGCCGCGGCGGGGATCCTGGTTCTCGCGGTCGACGAGCGCCTGAATCGTGCTGCGCCCATCGCCTGTCACATGCGCGGGGCGGCGGCGGGCGGCAGCGACCAGCTTGCCGCCGATCACCAGTATCCGGTGATCCTCGCCGCAGATGTAGCTTTCGATGATCACGCCGTCAGCTCCTTCGCGCAGCCGCGCGACGGCAACATCATAGCCCGACCTCAGATCCTCCATCGAACCAATGTCAGTCGTCACACCGCGCCCGTGATTGCCCGACAGCGGCTTGGTGACAACCGGCCAGCCGATCCACTCGGCGGCCTGCCGCGCTTCCTCGAAGGAATAGCAGATCTGGCCCTTCGGCACCGGCACACCGGCCTCACCAAGAATTTGTTTTGTCCAGTTCTTGTCATCGGCGATCGAGTGGCCAATAATTCCGGATGCGTCCGTCACTGTCGCCTGGAAGCGGCGCTGCTTCACGCCGTGACCAAGCTGGGTATAGCTTGTGCCCTCGGTCAGATTGTAGGCGGGGATGCCACGGTCGCGCGCGGCCTCAACGATGGCACCGGTCGAGGGGCCGAGCGCGTGGGCGTCCCGCACCTGCTTAAGGCAGTCGATGTGCGGCTGGAGATCAACCTTCACGCTGTCGTAGAGCTTCTGTGCGATCTCGACCGCAGCCACGCCGGCGGCAAGGCCGGTGGCCTCGTCGCGGTAGCGGTAGACGACGTTGTAGATGCCTGGCTCGTAGCTGTCGACGGTCTTGCCGTAACCGACCGAGAAGCCGACGAGGTTCTGCAGTTCGATGGCGAGGTGCTCGACCAGGTGACCGGCATAGGTGCCGTTGCGCACCCGCTGAAGAAATCCGCCCGCTTCGCCGACCGAGCAACGGTGCCCGTAGATCGAAGGGATCAATGCCTGGAGGCGTTCGGCAATCCCGTCGACCTTGTCGCTCGGTCGCTGCTCCAGTTCCTCGATGTCAAGCCGCATGTAGATGGCTTGATAGCGGCTGTAATAGTTTGGCCCGCGTAGTGCACGGTGTTCAAGAATACGCATTCTTCGGCTCCAAGCTGTGTGCCCCGAGCTCTTCGGGTCCAAGGACGCGCCGGTCTGTCAGGTTGTATCCATACCCGTCGACCAGCGCATGCATGGTGACGTTGTGGACTGTTACGGCCTCCCCATCGTCAAGATCAAAGACATTCGAACCGGTAATGGTCGAACTGTCAACGAGTATAACGTGCCCCGGTCCGAAAGCTCGGATCACGTCGCCCTCGAAAAGCACTGCCGCGTCCTCGCCAAGGCCGATACCCAGACATTCCGGGTTCGTCGCTCCCACCTCCATCAGGCGCGAAAAGCGGCCGCGCTGCAGGAAATGCGTATCGATGATCACCCCGTCGATGAAGCCGAAACCCGCAGCCATCTTCACCGCGCCCTTGCGCAGGCTGTCGTCGGCCAGGCCACCATAGACCATGGTCGCCGACTGACAGGCCGCGCCAGCGCTAGTGCCCGCCACCACCGCACCCTCGGCATGACGCGCGCGGATCGCCTTGATCGAGGGCGAAGCGCCCAAAATGTTGGTCAAGCGCATCTGATCGCCGCCCGAAAAGAAGATCACGTCGGCACGCCGGATCATCGCGGCGAAGGTTTCGTCGGCGGCATCACGCCGGTCGCGCACCCGGATATCCAGCACTTCGGCAGCGCCGAGCGCCGAGAACGCGGCGGCGTAGCCCTCGAAGACCTCGTCCGGAATCGCGCTCGCCGTCGTGATGACACCCACCACTGGGGCGCTCTTGCCGGAAAACCCGACGACGCGCTTCAGGATTGCCGCCTGCTGCGACTTTTCTTCCGCTCCACCTATGGCAACGAGCGGCCCCCGCACCGGTCTATTCACTGACAAGTTCATCAAACGGCCTCTAATTTCGGACGGCATCTATATCCTGTGCTCACCTTTAACAATATTGGACTAATTGTATACTATTGGCATGAAGATTAATTTTTTTGGTGTGCTCCTGCCTCTCAATACGATACGCTGTTTACGCGGGCATCTGCCCGCAGCCCTGGCCATAATGGTCGCGGCATGAACCGAAGGAGACAGTCATCGGCTACTCTATCGCGATCCACGGCGGCGCCGGCGTCTTGCCCGCGTGCCAGATGACGGCCGCGCGCGAAGCCGGGTTTCGCGCCGCTCTTGATCGGGCGTTGCGCGTCGGCGAGGCTGTTCTCGCTGCGGACGGCTCTGCGCTGGATGCTGTCACCGAAGCGGTCTGTGCGCTCGAGGACGAACCGCTGTTCAATGCCGGCCGTGGTGCGGTATTCACCCGCGACGGCACCCACGAAATGGACGCTGCTGTGATGGACGGGCGCGACCGGCGCGCGGGCTGCGTTGCCGGCGTGCTCGGCCCGCGCAATCCTGTACGGCTGGCCCGCTGCGTTATGGAACGCACCGATCATGTACTGATGATCGGCGACGGCGCGCTGCGCATCGGCCGAGAGGCTGGGATCGAGGAGGTGTCGGCCGACCACTTCTTCACGCAGGAACGCTACGATTCGCTGCAGGAGACCTTGCGGATGGAAGCCGAAGGCACGCTCGACGACGACCCCGCGCGCCGCCACGGTACAGTCGGCGCCGTCGCACGCGACCGGTCCGGTGCGCTCGCCGCAGCGACCTCGACCGGTGGCATGACGGCAAAACGCCCCGGCCGGGTCGGCGACAGCCCACTGATCGGGGCGGGTACGTTTGCCGACAGCCGCACCTGCGCCATCTCAGCCACGGGCGACGGCGAAGCCTTCATCCGCCTGTCAGTCGCCCACGAAATCGACGCCCGGATGCGACTTGCCGGCGAAACGCTAGCGCAGGCCGCCAATCATGTGGTCTGGGTTGGGCTGGCTGAACTGAACGGCTCGGGTGGACTCGTCGCCATCGATGCACAGGGGCGCATCACAACGCCTTTCAACTGCGAAGGTATGTATCGCGCCTGGAGCAACGAAGCAATCGACCGCACGATTGCGATCTACCAGCCATGCCCACTTCAACAATAAAATTTTGATTAATAGCACAATGTTATTGTGTGCTTTTCGTAATATTTTTAAACTGTTAAGCTTAACCGATCCCTCTGTTTTGGATAGATCACCGCCATGCAATTCCCTTACGGCATTAGCGATTTCGCCACATTAATCCGCGAAGGTTATTTTTATCAGGATCGCACTGACCGTATTCCGCTGTTGGAAGCGACCGGGCGACAACTGGTTTTCATCCGCCCCCGCCGCTTTGGTAAATCCTTGCTGCTGTCGATGCTGGAGCACTATTACGATCTCAACCGTGCCGATGAGTTTGATGCGCTGTTTGGAGGCTTGGCTATCGGGCAAAAGCCCACACCACTGCGCAACCAGTATTTGATTCTGCGTTGGGATTTTTCCTTGATCCAAGCCCAAGGCGAGATTCGTGATATTGAAGCCGCCGTGCATCGCTATCTTAACCAACGTTTAGCGGCCTTTGCCGATGATTACGCGCGCTACTTAAGCCATGCTATTCATCTGCACGCCGATGATGCCATCGTCTCGCTGCAATCGGTGCTGCATGCCACCCGTGCTTCAGGGCATAAAATCTATCTACTGATCGACGAATACGATAACTTTGCCAATGAAGTGCTGATGCACGGCGGGCGCAAAGACCACTATGAGTCGCTGCTTTATGGGGAAGGTTTGCTCAAAACCGTGTTCAAAGCTGTGAAAGCTGGGGCCAGTGGCCAAGGGATTGATCGGGTATTTATCACCGGGGTCTCGCCGATTGTGCTCGGTGATATTACTAGCGGCTATAATGTCGCAGAAAATGTTTATTTAAATCAATCACTCAACGATCTATGCGGCTTTACCGAAGCGGAAATCCATGCGGTGTTGACGCAGCTCGCCGCCGAGGGGAAATCATGGTCAATTGCTGAAGCGCTCAACACCATGCGCACCTTTTATAACGGCTACCGCTTCAGTAGCAAAGCCCAACAAGCGATTTATAACCCGACCCTGAGTTTGTATTTCCTTAAACACCTGTATACCGTGGGTGAATATCCCGAAATCATGCTCGACGACAACTTAAGTATGGATCAGGCTAAGCTGCGTTACATTGCCGGATTGCCCGGTGGTGAGCAGTTACTCACCCAAGCCTTGAGCACACCCGATGGGGTCGTCATTCCGAGCTTAGCCCAGCGTTTTGGCTTAGCCGATATGCTCAGTGCGCGTAAAGATGACGCCTTTATGGCCTCACTATTATATTTTTTTGGGATTTTAACCCTGAACGGTACCGCCATCTTTAAGCAACCCGTTCTGAGCATTCCCAATCTGGTCGCCCGCTCCCTATATGTTGAACGGCTGCAAGAGCTGTGGCTGCCGGATGTCAATGACATGGCCGACTTGCGCCGGATCGCCCAAGATGTTTACCTCAGTGGTGAAATTGCGCCTCTGTGCCAGTTCATCGAACAGCGCTACTTCCCAATGCTGTCCAATCGCGATTATCGTTGGACGAATGAGTTACTGCTGAAAGTCGCCTTCATGACGGTGCTGTTCAACGACCGCATCTACATGATGGTCTCGGAAACTGAAGTCGATCACGGTTATGTCGATTTAAGCCTGATCGTACGCCCTGATATGCGTCGGTTTCAAGCTCTGGATCTATTACTGGAATTCAAATACGTGAGTCTGAAGGCACTTGATCTCAGCGGTGAACAGCTCAAGGCCAAAACCATAGCCGAACTCGAAGCCCTGCCAGCGGTGGCTGCCAAACTGGACGAAGCGACCGCTCAAGCCCAGCGATACGCGGCGGTGTTGCAACAGCGCTATGGGCTCAGCGAGCTACACCACTTTGCTGTGGTTGGCGTTGGCTTAGAGCGGGTGGTATTTCGGCGGGTGCTATGAGTATCTGTTCTTGCTTCAACGAGACTGCTCAGTGAGGAATAAACGGAAACAAGGGACTTTTCGCGTATACTGGTCATATGTCTGCTATCCTGACTGATCTGCATTTTTTACGCCCACTGTGGCTGCTGGCACTGCTGCCACTGCTATTACTGTTAGTGGGGTATGCCCGCTGGCAAGCACGGGGGTCGGATTGGCCGCAGGCTTGCGATGCGCATTTGCTGCCGCATCTGCTGC
>REER01000072.1 GCA_007694945.1 Paracoccaceae bacterium
CTGCTCCGCCCAAGCCCGCCGGAACCGCGCCGACCGCCTCGGCGGGTGGGGCAGGGGGTAGCTCCGCAGCGTCATCACCAGCGCCTCAGCCTGCAGAGCCCGTCGCGGCGGCACCCGCAGCCAGCGTCGCAGCCTCGGCCACCACGTCTGACACTGTTGCCGCAGAAGCCGCAGCGCCATCCAATGCTGAAGCTGCAACTGGCTCCGGGTCCGAAGAAGGTTCGCAGCCCGAGGCACTGGACGCGCCAGTGGGCGAAAAAGATGATCTCAAGCAGATCAGCGGGGTCGGCCCGGTCCTGGAAGGCAAGCTTAACGAACTGGGTATCTATCATTTCTGGCAGATCGCTCGCTGGAGCAGCGACGAGGTGAACTGGGTCGACGGCTTCCTGAACTTCAAGGGCCGGATTGATCGGGATGACTGGATCGGGCAGGCAAAGGCGCTTGCCGAGAAATCGCCCTCGAAAGCCCCCAACTGAAGTAGCTTGGCACTCAATGGGGATGGGCTACCCTGTCTTGCATCATTTTGTGTTGCAACATAGCAGTGCATCGCCATGTTTTCGACTGATGCGCCCCTGATCCCGCGCCAGGAGGGGCTCTATTGTCCCGAAGGTGATTTCTACATTGACCCGGTGCGCCCGGTAGCGCGCGCTCTCATCACGCACGGCCATGCTGATCATGCCCGCGCGGGACATGGCGCTGTCCTGGCCACGCAGCAGACACTTTATATCATGGCGCTCCGGTATGGCGATGGCTTTGCAGGCCACAGGCAAGCCGCCGAGGGTGTGATTGAGGTCGGGGGTGTTCGTGTCAGCTTTCACCCCGCTGGGCATGTCCTGGGTTCGGCGCAGATCAGAGTCGAGACGCGTGGGCAACGTGTGACTGTCACTGGAGATTACACACGCAGCCCGAATTCTGCCTGTGCACCCTGGGAGCCCGTGCCCTGCGATCTTCTTGTGACAGAGGCAACATTTGCGCTGCCGGTCTTTCGTCATCCGGACCCGGCGCAGGAGATCAGGAAACTGCTGGACTCTGTTGCTGCATTTCCCGACCGCGCGCATCTGGTGGGTGCCTATGCCTTGGGCAAGGCGCAGCGGGTGATCATATTGCTGCGTGAGGCTGGCTATGATGCCCCGATCTACATCCATGGGGCGCTCCAGAACCTGTGCGACTATTACATTGCGCAGGGGTTGCGTCTGGGCGATCTGCGCCCGGCGACTGTGGCACGCGGAAAGAAGGGCGATTTCGCAGGTGCCATCGTGCTGGCCCCGCCATCTGCTTTCGCCGCGACATGGGCGCAGCGCTTCCCGGACCCCGTTATCTGTTTTGCCTCGGGCTGGATGATGGTGCGGGCGCGGGCGCGGCAGCGGGGGGTGGAATTGCCGATGGTGATCTCGGACCATGTCGATTGGCCGGCGCTGACACAGACCATTACCGAACTCGACCCGGCAGAAACCTGGGTCACCCATGGTCGTGAAGAGGCCATCCTGCGCTGGTGCGAACTCGAGGGGCGGGCGGCGCGGCCCCTGCGGTTGGTCGGTTATGAGGATGAGCCGGAATGATCGGCGCTTTCGCGCATCTGCTAGAGCGCCTGGCCTTCACGCCCCAGCGCAAGGGCAAGCTCGCGCATCTGGTAGGGTATTTCCGTGCGCGGCCTGATCCGGAGCGGGGGCTCGCGCTGGCCGCACTCACGGGCGGTCTGGAATTGCGCTCGGTTACGCCCTCGCTCTTGCGGGGGCTAGTTTCCGAGCGCGTGGATGCGGAGCTTTTCGCGCTGAGCTACGATTTCGTGGGCGATCTGGCCGAGACGATTGCCTTGATCTGGCCCGAGGAGAGGGGCGCGCAGGATCTACCGCTCGCGGATCTGATTGAAGAGTTGCAGAGTACAGGTAAGGCCGCGCTGCCAGCTGTGATCGCGGCCCGGCTCGACGAGATGGCGCCGTCGCAGCGCTATGCCTATCTAAAGCTAGCCACAGGCGGCTTGCGCGTGGGTGTCTCTGCCCGGCTGGCGCGACAGGCGCTGGCCGAGTTTGGTGGGCTGGATTTGCATGAGATCGAGGAACTCTGGCACGGGCTGGTGCCACCCTATACCGATCTGTTTGCCTGGGCAGAAGGTGGCGCGAAGCCGGTCTCGGCCGCGCGCGCGCCCTTTCGACCGGTGATGCTCTCGACGCCAACTGACCTCAAGGCGCTGCAAGACCTTGCGCCCGAAGAATTTCTTGCCGAGTGGAAATGGGACGGCATCCGCGTGCAGGCGGTCAGCGAGGCGGGCACGCGCAAGCTCTATTCGCGCACGGGCGATGATATTTCGGCGGCCTTCCCGGATGTGATCGCGGCGATGGATTTCGAAGGCGCGGTGGATGGAGAGCTGCTGATCCGGCGCGGCGCTGAGGTCGCACCCTTCAACGATCTGCAGACAAGGCTCGGACGCAAAACCGTCAGCCGTAAACTTCTCGAAAGCCACCCGGCGGCGCTCAGGCTTTATGATCTGCTGATCTGGGAGCGGCGCGACTGGCGCTCCGAGCCTTTTGCCAAACGGCGGGAGGCTCTCGAGCAGGCGGTGACGAGGCTTGACCCCGCACGGATGGATCTCTCTTCGCTTCTCCCCTTCGACAATTGGGAGGCCTTGGCGACGTTGCGCGCCGATCCGCCTGAGCGCGTGATCGAGGGGTTAATGATCAAGCACCGGGCGAGCCCCTATCTGGGCGGGCGGATCAAGGGGTACTGGTTCAAATGGAAGCGCGACCCGATGCTTGTTGATGCTGTGCTGCTCTATGCGCAGCGCGGGCATGGCAAGCGATCAGGGTATTATTCGGATTTCACTTTCGGGCTTTGGGACGGGGACCAGCTTGTGCCCGTGGGCAAGGCCTATTTCGGGTTCACCGATGAAGAGTTGCGCGCGCTCGACCGGTTTGTGCGCAACAACACAATTGATCGTTTCGGTCCTGTCCGTGCTGTGGAACCGACCAAGGTGGTCGAAGTCGCCTTCGAGGGGCTGAACCGTTCGACCCGGCACAAATCCGGCGTCGCGATGCGGTTTCCGCGCATCTCTCGGCTGCGCGACGACAAGCCAGCGAAAGAAGCTGATCATCTGAGTGCGCTTCTGGCGATGTTGCCGGAGAGGTAAAGCCCTTGTCGACATGATCGTGGCTGTTCTGCCGGTCGGGAAGATCGCCCACCATGGCCCGCACCTGCCGATGTCACTGGATCAATGTACCCCTAGCGGTATCAAAGAGGCTGCAACTCCGTGATTCCGCAAGTTTGTCCTGCCCTTTATTTACCCACATGCGCAGAATGTGGACGCCCAGCCTGTGCCCCACCTTCAACCTGTGCTGGGGCTATCGCTGGTCTGCGCTTTGTATCAATAATAATGGTTTAGACTCAGAACTGGCGGCTAATCTCGACCTTGTCGAGCGATTGTTGCGCAATTTGTGAAGGGAAAACAGAGATGACAGATTCAGCAAAACCGCTTGCACGCTATTCGGCATGGACACGGCGCGGCGATTTTGTGTTCCTCTCCGGTATCATTGCCGTGGACACTTCGGCAGGCAAAGTCATCTGCGGTTATGACGATCTGCCCGAGAACGTGGCCGAGCGCATCGGTCGCACAGGCGAATTCAGCGTCGATGCCAAGGACGGCCCGATCACCGCACAAAGCTGGTATGTTCTCGACCGCGTGCGCGCCACCATCGAAGAGGCGGGCGGCAGCATGGGCGATGTGTTCAAGCTGGTTCAATATTTCCGCAATCTTGATCATTTCCCGCGCTACAACACAGTGCGTCGCATGTTTTTCCCCGATGCGCCGCCGGTCTCAACCGTGGTCGAGGTCAGCGCGATGATGCCGTCGCCTGAAATCCTGATTGAGGTCGAGGCGACAGCCTGGCTCGGAGCCCGATGATGAGCCGGCCAGATCTTGCCGAAAAGCGTGACGAACTTCCGCAAAGAATACGCGATCCATCGATTTCGGAATGTGCCGCGCATGGCTTTGTTGGAGCGTCAATACAGGGCGTTGCCGTGCGTGACGGGATTTTTAGGATCCTCTGCATTATTTCGTAAGTATCAAGGACGTTCTTTGTGCTGATGCGCCAAGTGATGTCGTGGAGCTTAAGGATGAATTTTTCCATGGCATCGTCATGACGCTGGTCCCTGAGGCTTTGTTCAGCGAATGCATCCCGCGCTGGCGGTATCTCGTTCTTGCGCACCCGAAGCAGCCCGCATGTTCACCGGCGAGATCATGGGCGTGCACCCATCCTGGCGAACGCCTGTTTCAAGTGCGAGCAGGATCGTTTGAAAATCGGATATCCCGGACAGGGAGCCGGTGAAAGTTCGACCGGGGTGACCGAGTTGGGCATGGCGTTGTTTGAAGCCTTGAAAACCAGGCAGACGGGATGACGGCAAGAGGTCACTTCGGCCGAAGGCCGACACACAAAAAGCACCTGTGCCCATCAGGAAGGGCGATGGCTACTGAAAGTTTGAAGGCGGATGCACTCTGCTTTCAGCGAGTCATGCAGTGCCTGCGCGAGCTTGACGGCACCCGCCGTATCGCCGTGCAGGCAGATCGTGTCGATCTGAGTAGGCAGATGTATGCCTGTGGCTGTAATGATAGCGCCGGATCGCAGCATCGCCAGTATGCGCGCACAGACCTGATCAGCATCGTGTATCACGGCACCGGGCAGGCGGCGGTCCATCAACAGCCCATCATCGGTATAAGCGCGGTCGGCAAAGATTTCCTGCGCCATGCGCGCTCCTAGCGCCGTCGCCGCACGCGCCTGTGCCGTGCCCGCGATCACCATCACGATGATCTCGGGATCAACAGCGAGCGCGCCCTCGAAGCAGGCCCGCGCGAGCGCCTCGTCCTCAGCGGCCATATTGGCCAAGGCGCCATGAAGCTTGAGATGCCGAACCTGCCCACCGGCCAGGCGCGCCATCGCCTGTGCTGCGCCCAGTTGATAGGCCACGAGATGCCGCGCCTCTATGAGGGTTATCTGCATCCGGCGTCTGCCGAAGCCCTGCAGGTCTGGGAAGCCCGGATGCGCGCCAATGCCGACACCGGCTTCTACTGCCAGCGCCATGGTCTGCGCCATCACATCCGGGTCGCCCGCGTGATAGCCGCAGGCGATATTGGCCGAGGTGATGATCTGCAGAAGTGCCTCATCCGCCCCCATCAACCATGGGCCGAAGCTTTCGCCCATATCGGCGTTCAGGTCGATGCTTGTGATCATGGCCCCTTCCTTTCCAGATCGTCTCCATCGGTTACCCCGCTGATCAACTGATAAGCCAGAAGATCGGACATGTCATGCGGGTCGCGGATCAGGGGTTGCAGATGCTTTCCCAAATCTGCACGGCGGTTGGCTTCCGCGCGCTCCAGTGCAACGGCCTCTTCGAACGTGACAAAGGCGAAGCGCAGCGCAGCGCTTGCGGGCGCCTGCAAAAGTCGAGGCAGGTCGCACGGCAGGACTGTGCCGATGCGCGGATACCCTCCTGTCGTCTGGCATTCCGACAGCAGCACGAAGGGAGCCCCGTCCCCGGTGATCTGGATGTCACCGGGGACAATCGCTTCGGACAGGATGCTCAATCCCGCTTGCAGGCCGAAGCCGTCCCCGTCGTTCGCCAGTCGCTGACCCATGCGATTGGCGCGCGCATCCTTGCGAAAGACGGTCTCGGTGAAGCGCTCTCGCTGGGCTTGGGGGAAAAGCTGCGTCTGTGGCGTCTCGACCATCCGCAGAAGCCCACCGTCGAAACGGTCGAACGGGTCGAAGGTCATCCCGGTGGTGCTGCCACGCTCTCGGCCTAGGGGCAGCCTGTCTCCGGCCTCCAACATCCGCCCGATCCCTGCGCCCAGATGTGCCGAGCGCGCCCCAAGCACCTGCGCGACGCCCAGCCCACCGCCGAAATGGAGGTAGGAATAGCCGCCGCGGCTCCCCGACATTTTCAACCGCGCGCCAGCGGGCAGGGCGTGGCTTGCGTGCCAGACCAAGGGGTCACCATCACAGAACGCGCGCATCGGCGCGCCGGTCAGGGCAATGCGGACAGGGGCTGGCACGGTAATGCTTAGAAAACTGCCTGCGATCTCGATCGCCGCAAGATGGCTGTCCTGCCCCAGCAGCGCGGCACCCTCAAGCAGAGCCAGCCGATCCGCAGCGCCACCCCGCGAAAGTCCCTGCGCGAGAAATCCGGGGCGGCCCAAATCTTGCACCGTAACGCCCGGGCCTGCCTGCTGAATTGTGACCTCTGCCATCAACACAACCGCTCCGCGACCGCGCCGCCCGACCCGTTGGTTTCGCGGATCGTCTCTAACTCTTCGCGCGAAACTGGTATGAACAGCACTTCATCACCGGGACGAAGCAGGAAAGGGTCATCCAACTCTGGCCGGAACAGGCGCAAAGCCGTCTGGCCCACATGTCGCCAGCCGGTCGGCGTGCTGACGGAAAACAGCACCATCTGGCGGATTGCCACCGCCAGCGCCCCCTCGGGCACAAGCGGGGTCAGGTCGGTCTGGCGCGGAATGTCCCACTCTGGCGGCAATTCGCCCAGATAGGGCTGGCCCGGCGCGAAGCCGATGGCTTGCACCCGAAGCGGCGCGGCGCAGATCGACTTGGTGGCCTGTTCGGGCGACAGCCCAGCATGGGCAGCGGCTTCGGACAGTTGCGGGGCGAGTTCTGTGCCAAAGACGGCAGGAACACGCCAGAAGCGCCGCCCTTGCGGCAAATCCGCCTGATACCAGTCGCGGCTATCCAGCAGTGGCATGATCGCAGAGCTTAACTGGGCGTGATCGGTGCAGGTCGGGTCGAAGCGCAGATAGACCGATGTGAGCGAGGTGGAGCTTTCAGCAACGCCTTGCGGTGATGCCGCCTCTACTGCGGCGCGAAACGCCAAGGCTGCACGATTGGCTGCCTCGCAAAGCCGTGCGCCGAAACGGATCAGCAGACCATCCACACCAAGCGGGTGGATAACCGGCTGACCTTCCTCTTGCTGGCGCTCCCTAACCAAGGGCATGTTCCCACACTGTGATGACCAAGGGCAGTTTATAACCCCTTATCCAGCTTACCGGATCATTCCGCCCCGGCGTTCATTGCGGTTTCCCGCTGCGCGAGACACCATGCCACCACCTCATCGTGATCGGCATGCAACTTGGCCCCCAATTCACCAGCGTATCCAAGGATCTCCGAGAGATGGGCTGGGCTCACGGTGGTGAGCGCGGGCACGCCGGCAATAAGTGCCTTTCCGATGACTTCGCGAAAGCCGCCGCCTTCCAGCTCTGCCTTCCCAAACTTGTTCACAATCAAGAGATCGACCTCACCGCGCTCTAGCGTAGCATCCACAAGCGCAACCGCATGGGCCAGACCTTCGGGGTCGAGGCGGCAGCCCTGCGCAAAGCGTCCACGATCCTGCGAGATGCGCACAGTCGGGCCATCGCCCAGCACTTGCAAGTCCATATGGCATCGGCGTTCGGGATCGAAGACGTAATTTATCTGGATCACCCCGGCGAGGACGAAACCGCGACTGGATAGTGTCACAGCGACCGATGCGAGCGTTCGGTCGCCATCACCTTGGCCTTTTTTCTGGATGAATCCCAGCATCTGCATCTGCTCATTGTTTTGTAAATGGTAGTTTGGCGCGGGGAACGTTAGAAGTCAAAGTACATGCGAAATCAGATCGGGTGCATGCTGAACGGGTGCGCAACCAAGATGAACGAGGCTCGCCGCTGGCACGGATCTGGTCCAACATTACTCTTGCGTGTGCCGCGCATCGCGCGCTGAATGATCGCCGGCACTCGATCAGCCTCGGGCGAAACAGGGCCAAGAGGTCATTCTGGAAGCTCTGGATTGTTTTGCGCTGTGCGGGGGATGAAAACCGCCGCTCATGCGTTAGCATGGAAAACTGGAACTGTAGTAACATCCCCCGAAGCATACCCGCTTTGCGGGCTGTCACGTTTGAACGAGGACTTGATGCTCGACCCTGTCTCTTTCTCAGAGGCTTCCCCTGCCCCTGTGCCCGCCCAAGTGAGGGCTTTGCAATTGCAGGAGAGAGCGTGCAAGCCCCCTCCGCGGTGGCCGCGCTTTTTCATTACGCTCCTGGTGCTTGCCTTGATCTGGGGAGTGCTGACCGAATTCCGCCTTGACGCGATGGTGTTCGGGCTGCCTGCAGTGCTGGCCGGTGCGGGACTGGTTTTCCTCATGCCGGCAACACCCGGTTGGCGCATCTCACCTTCCGGTGCGTTTCGTTTCGCAGTGTTCTTTGCGGTGCAATCGGTGCTGGGCGCAATCGATGTCGCCATGCGGGCGTTTTCTCCCCGATTGCCCCTTAGCCCCGGCTTCCGGCATTATCCGCTTTCGCTCCCCATGGGGGCACCGCGAATCGTCTTTCTCAACACGATCACACTGCTGCCCGGCACCCTGTCGGCAGAGGTCGAGGCAGATGAGGTAATCGTGCATATGCTCGACACGCAGGCCGATCTGGCCGCCAGCTTGGGCGCGTTGGAAGTCCGCGTTGCAGATCTGTTTTCCTTGTCGCCGCAGTCGGAGAATTCGAAATGACGACATTTTTCGGTATCATCGTCGTGACCCTGCTGGTCAGTATTCTCACTGGCCTGATCCGCGTGCATCGCGGTCCGCGGCCTGCTGACCGAATGATGGCGGCTCAGCTTGTCGGCTCCGCCGCTGTCGCCATCCTGCTGATCCTCTCGCGTGCGATGGACATGCCCGCGCTGCTCGATGTCGCCGTTGTCTTTGCACTGCTGGCTGCCGTGGCGGTGGTGGGTTTTGTCGTGCTGGCGTCGCGGAAGGTGTCATGATGCTAGATCTGATTGCCGCTTCACTCGTCGTGTTCGGGACTGTGTTCTTTATCGCGGGCACAGTCGGGCTCTTGCGCTTCCCTGACATCTACTGCCGCCTGCATGCGCTGACCAAGGCCGACGGGTTGGGGCTTGCGCTTGTAGCGCTGGGGATGACGCTCAAGGCCGAGAGCTTTGGCGAGGTGTTCCGCATCGTCCTGATCTGGTTTTTTGTTGCGCTGGCGAGCGCCACCTGCGGGCATCTGATCGCGGCCTATGCACGGCAGGCCGACAGGGAGGGCAAGGCATGACCGACCCCTTTCTGATCTTGGACCTTCTGCTTGCCGGCGCAGTCATCGCGCTGGCAGTTGCGACCCTCACCGTGCGCGACCTCTTTGCCGCCATCGTGCTGTTTATCGTGCTCGGGCTGCTGTCGGCGCTGGCTTGGGTGCGGCTGTCGGCGCCAGATGTGGCGCTGGCCGAGGCGGCTATCGGCACGGGTGTCACGGGTGCGCTTCTGCTCAAGACGTTGCATCACCTGCGCTATGTCGCAGGCACGCTGGGGGAACAGACAGCTCATGGCGTGACGCCGGTCACACCGGTGCCCATGAGCGTGATCTGGGCCAATGCCGCATTCTGTGGCCTAATCACTCTGGGGCTTGCCATTGCGTTTCTGGACGCGCCGCTCGGTGGTCCAGGCTTCGACGCGCTTGTTGCGGATGCCATACCCGCCAGTGGTGTGGACCATGGGGTTACGGCGGTGCTGCTCAATTTCCGGTCTTACGACACATTGATGGAGGTGGTCGTGTTGCTGGCCGCCGTCATCGCGGTCTGGCAGATAGAGCGCGGCCTTTCCGAGGCGCCGTCGCCCGATCTGAGTGTCATCTGGCAAGGTTTCGCGCGTCTGACCCTGCCTGCCATCGTGGTCGTTGGGACCTATCTGCTTTGGAAGGGGTCCGAGGCTCCTGGGGGCGCCTTTCAGGGCGGGGCAGTTCTCGCAGCCGTGGGCATCCTGTTGCTGCTGTCGCGGCTCTATGTGCCGCGTCCCGCGCATCGCGCGCTTGCGCGCTGGGGGTTCGTGCTGGGCACCGGGGTCTTTGCCGGTGTGGCGCTTCTGGTGACCGGGGGCGGGCGCGTGACCTTCGAATATCCGCCCGAGCATGCCAAGACCCTGATCCTACTCATCGAGGGACTGGTGACAGTGTCGATTGCGGTCACGCTGGCTGCCCTGTTTCACGGGCGCGAGCCGGTCGCAGTGCGCGCAAAGGAGGCACGCCATGACGCCTGATCTGATCTATGGCCTGACGGGGATCGCCGTCTTTGCAATCGGGCTCACGGGTGCGCTTTGTGCTCAGGACCGTCTGCGCCGGGTGCTGGCGCTCAAGCTCTGTTCGCTGGGCGCGGGGTTTTTGCTGGTGGTCGCCGCCTGGCGCGAACCGCCGGCCGCGCCCGACCCAGTGCCGCATGCGCTGGTGATCACCGGAATCGTTGTGATGATCAGCGCCACTGCCGTTGCCCTTGCCCTGATCCGGCGCCTGCAAAGCCTCGAGGCTGAAGATGACGATTGATGCGATGACATTAACGCTGTTCCTGCCGCTCTTCGGGGCGATGGCGGCCTTCGTGTTTCCACGCGTCGCCACTGGTATCGGGCTGGTGACTGTGGTGGCGACCTGCGGCGCGGTCTGGCTGCTCGCGCTCGAGGTGCTGAAAGCGGGTGCCGTTGTCACCCCACTGGGTGGATGGGAGGCGCCGCTCGGGATCGCGCTGCGCGCGGATGGGTTGAGCCTTGCCATGCTGGCGATGACCTCTGGTGTGGGGCTTCTGGTCTCGCTTGGCGCGCTTGATGCACTGCGCGATCTACGCCAGCGGCAGTATTTCTGGCCGCTCTGGCTGTTGCTGCTCACCGGCATGAACGGGGTCTATCTCGGCACCGATATCTTCAACCTCTATGTGATGATCGAGGTCATCGCGCTGGCTGCGGTCGGTCTCACGGTACTGAGCGGCACGAAAGAGGCGCTGCGCGCGGGGCTTGAATACATGTATGCCTCGATCCTCGGCGCGCTTCTGTTCCTGATGGGGGTCGGTTTTGTCTATCTGCATCTGGGGCGGCTGGATTTCGCAGGGCTGCTCGAGGCCGAACCCTCGGGCGCGCTGAGTGCAGCGCTGGCGCTTATGTTGGTGGGGCTGCTTTTGAAGACTGCGCTTTTTCCGCTGCATTTCTGGTTGCCCGCGGCCCACGCCAATGCAACGGCGCCTGCCTCGGCGCTCTTGTCGGGGCTGGTGGTCAAGGCCGCGCTCTACATCTTCCTGCGGCTGACCACTTACGTGCCACTGCCCGACGAGATCCTCGTCGCGCTGATCGGCGCGCTGGGGGCAGGGGCCGTGCTTTGGGGTGGTGTGCAGGCGTTGCGCGCCGAGCGGCTGAAGCTGCTGGTCGCCTGGTCGACGGTGGTGCAGATCGGGCTCATTTTCATTGCCTTCGCGCGCGCCGGACAGGTAGGGCTGACCGAAAGCTGGAAAGCCGCCGCGCTGCTTATCCTCGCGCATGGTGTGGCCAAGGCCGCGATGTTCCTGGCTGCGGGCCGCATCAAGGACGAGGTCGGGCATGACATCATCCGCGACCTGGATCGCGCCGAGGTCCGTCCGACGCTGGCGCAATTCACCTTCGCACTGGCCGCGATCAGCATCATTGGGTTGCCCCCGTCGCTGGGCTTCATTGGCAAATGGTCATTGATGGAGGGCGCGATGGCGGCAGGCTACTGGCACTGGGTCGCCATTACCATGATCGGCACGCTGCTGTCGGTGGCCTATTTCAGCAGGGTCTTTGCGGGTTTCCTGCGTTTCGACCGGGTGCGCGGACCAGTGGGTGAGCATCAGGGTTGGGCGCTTGCTGATGTCGCGCCACTGACCCTCGCCATCGCCTCGATCTCGCTCGGCCTGATGGCCGCACCGATCCTGAGTTTCATCGAACTCGGCTATGCCCTGGGAGTGACGCCATGACCGACATGCCGCTCCTGCCGCTCTTCATCTTGCTGACCTCGCTGCTGG
Organism: Paracoccaceae bacterium; assembly: GCA_007694945.1. GTDB lineage: Bacteria > Pseudomonadota > Alphaproteobacteria > Rhodobacterales > Rhodobacteraceae > Roseinatronobacter. The sequence continues at coordinate 11,819 of REER01000072.1, forward strand.
CCTCGCCCATACTCTTCGCCTTGCCCGAGCGCGCGGCCAATCTGCGCACCAGCATAAACCTGGGCGTGGCCGCGATCAAGGTCGCGCTGGTGGCCTGGCTGGGTTGGAAGGTCAGTCAAGGGGTAGTCTATGACGTGCGCTTCACAGTGCTGCCAGGGCTCGACTTCAAACTGCAGGCCGACCCGCTGGCGCTGCTCTTTGTTTCACTCTCGGCGATCCTGTGGCTGATCACGACAGTCTATTCCGTCGGTTATCTGGAATCCGGATCCCATCGCGCGCGTTTCTTCGGCTTTTTCAGCCTCTGCGTGGCCGCGACAGTCGGCGTCGCCATGGCCGGGAACCTGTTCACCTTCCTTATTTTCTACGAACTCCTGACGCTCGCCACCTACCCGCTGGTGATCCATCGTGGCAGCGCCGAGGCGCTTCGTGCCGGGCGGATCTACCTTATCTACACGCTAGCGGGCGGGTTGGTGCTGCTCTTGGGCACGCTCGGCCTCTGGATCGTCGCGGGGACAACGGATTTCGTACCAGGAGGCATTCTGGCCGACGTGGCAGCAGAACAACGGCTGGTCGCACAGATGCTGTTCGTCGTGCTGGTCGGGGCTGTCGGGGTAAAGGCGGCATTGTTTCCCTTCCACGCTTGGTTGCCGATTGCCATGGTCGCCCCTGCGCCGGTTTCGGCGCTGCTGCACGCAGTGGCAGTAGTCAAGGCCGGGGCGTTCGGGATCATGCGCATCGTCTACGAGATCTTCGGCATCGAGACAGCGCAGGCTCTGGGAATGACCGCGCCGCTTGCAGCGCTTGCGGCAATTACGATCATCTTTGGTTCGCTCAAGGCCATCACGCAGGATGACATCAAGAAACGGCTCGCCTATTCGACAGTCTCGCAGGTCAGCTACATCACGCTTGGGGTTGCGCTGGCCAGCCCGATCGCTGCTGTCGGCGCGCTTGCGCATCTGATCCATCAGGGGCTGATGAAGATCACCATGTTCATGGCCGCAGGCAATCTGGCCGAGGGGTTGGGCGTGAAGAAGGTCAGCCAGATGAATGGCGTCGGTCGCGCCATGCCAGGAACGATGCTGGCCTTCACAGCGGCGGCCCTTGCGATGATCGGGCTGCCCCCACTCGCCGGGTTTGTCAGCAAATGGTATCTGGCGCAGGGCGGGCTCGATGCCGGTGCCGTCTGGGTGGTTGCGCTGCTGCTCGGCTCGAGCCTGCTGAACGCGATCTATTTCTTGCCAATGCTCTACCGCGCCTGGTTTCGCGACGGGACCGAGACCGAAGCCGCGCCAGCGCGTCAGCGCATCGGCTGGATGCTGGCCGCGCCCCCGATCACGACAGCGCTGATGGTGCTGGCCGTGGGGGGCTTTGCCAACGCGCCGTTCAGCCCGCTGGAGTGGACGCGCTTTGTCGTGGCCATCGAGTATCAGGAGTGACGCCATGACGCTGACGGTCTATCTCTTCGTTGTCGGCTGGCCATTGGTAATGGCTACGGCGTTGCTCATCCCGCAGGCCCGGCCGATCCTGTGGCGGATGATGCCGCTCGCACCTTTGCCTGCGCTGCTGCTCGGGCTGTTGGTGAGCGCGCCGCAATTCGTGACCGGTGACTGGTTCGTCCTCGGCCTGACCATGGGGCTCGACGACGTGTCACGGCTGTTCCTGATCTTTACCTCGGTGCTCTGGATCGCAGCGTCCAGCGCAGCACGGCACTGGATGCGAGAGGACCCGCGAGCCACATGGTTTGCCGTGATGTTCCTTCTGGCGATGAGCGGCAATCTCGGGCTGATCCTGTCGAAAGATGCGATGGCTTTCTATGGCGCCTTCGCCCTGATGAGCTTCGCCTCGTATGGGCTGGTCGTCCACACCCGCGACGCCGCCGCGCGCAAAGCCGCGCTGCTTTACATCGTTTTCGTTGTGGTCGGGGAATTGATCCTGTTCTCAGGGCTGGTGCTGGCCGCGACGCAAGCAGGCTCGATCCTGTTGGCCGACATGCGCACGGCAGAACTTTCGGGGCTGGCAGTGGCGCTGTTGCTGGTGGGTTTCGGAATCAAGCTCGGTGTCATGCCCCTGCATTTCTGGCTGCCACCCGCCCATGGCGCGGCCCCGGTTCCGGCCTCTGCAGTGCTCTCGGGCGCGATGATCAAGGCGGGGCTGTTCGGGATCATGTCGGCCGTGCCTTTAGGCGTGGTGGCCTATGGCGATCACGGCACTGTGGTCATGGCGGCGGGTATGGTGACGGTCTTTGCGGCGCTGCTGCTCGGGGTGCAGCAGACCAGCGCGAAACCCGTCCTCGGCTTTTCCAGTGTCAGCCAGATGGGGATCATCGCCATCGGGCTTGGCGCCGCGCTGATGACGCCGGGCGCCTGGGTCGCGATCATGCCGGTACTGGTCTTTCTCGCAGCCCATCATGGGCTTTCCAAGGGGGCGTTGTTTCTTGGCGTTGGTGCCTGGGCCGCGCAGACCGGCCGCGTCGGGCAGATTGTGCTCACGCTGGCATTTATGGTGCCCGCGCTGGTGCTCGCAGGCTTGCCCATAACCTCGGGTGCGCTTGGCAAAGAGGCGCTGAAAGCCGCGCTCACCTTCGGCTCCGAGGTTTGGCTGCCCTGGCTGACGCTGGCGCTCACGCTCTCGGGTGTCGCGACTACATTGCTGATGGCGCGGGCGATTGCCCTGATCTGGCTCAACCCGCCCAAGGCACCGGCATCCAAGCCCGAGGCACTGGCGCTGCCCTTCCTCGGGCTCGCGGGGCTTGCGCTGGCGCTGCCGGTTATCTGGCCGCTACTTGACGCGACCATGGCTGCACCCGTGCTGGACGCCACGACCGGGGCACTCTGGCCGGTTGCGCTTGGTGTGGCCATCGCGTTGATGGTCGCCATCACGGCTTATGCTCAGTCGATCGGGCTGGCGGAGTTCATCAACATGCTGACCGCACCGGCGCGTAACCTGTCCGAGAGACTAGGCAACTTCTGGGCGGTCAAGCGGCGCGCCGCCCGTCGGCTTGGCGCAGCAGTCCCGCGCACTATCGAGAGCTATACGCTTCAATGGCGGTTGGGTCAGACGGCAATCGCCGGGCTGATAGCTGCGGTGCTGGTCATCGAAGCCGCGTCGAGCCTGCGTGACGTCCGCCTGGTCACACCGGCACTGCGTCTCGGGCTGACCGAGCAGGACATCGGCTTGCAAACACCCGAAGTGGAAACCGAGATCGAGGAACGCGAGCCTGATGCGATACTGGACGAGCCCGTGGAGTGATGCCGAAGCGATACCCTCAGATCGAGGTACTCAGCCGGTATCCGGGCGCGTAGGATTGTGTGACAAGCGTCACAGGTGCTTCGGCCTTCCATGTAAGGCGCTCCATGGTGAACAGGGCCGCGCCTGACGCGCAGCCCATCAGCGCCGCAACCTCGGGCGTGGCACCGACGGCTGACAGCGTCAATTCGCCTTCGGTGTAGGGCACATTCCGCACCAGCCATTCATTCGCGCTGATCTGTTCCAGATCGACCTCGAGGATCTCGGGAACGGCGCTTGGGTTCAGCCAGCGATCCTCGTACACATGAGGCTGGCCGTCGCGCAGATGCAGGGCAAGGACATGCAGCAGCTCTGTTCCGGGTTGCAGGTCGAGACGCTGCAGCAGCGCGTCAGGCGCCGGGTCGAGATTGCGTGAAATCAGCCGACAGCCATAGCGGGCGCCGTGATCCTCAACCTCCTGCCGGATGATGGGGATCTGAAGCGTGGCCTTGCGCAGCGGGGTCAGAACGACCCGGGTGCCCCCCTTGCGCCTGCGTTCGAGAAACCCCGATTCGGCAAGCGCGCGCAGGGCGCGATTGACAGTGGTGCGGGCGCAACCGAACTCGGCGGCCAATTCGGCCTCATGCGGAATCAGCGCGCCCGGCGCCCATTCGCGCGCCCGGATGCGCCGCAACCCCTCGTCGCGGATGGCCTGCCAACCGAAGGCCGCGGGGCGCTGCTCAGAGCACATCGCCGAGCCTTTCGAGTGTGCCAAGATAGTTGCGGGTGATCGTCTCATGCGCAATGTGGCGCCCCTCGCGGACCATATGCCGCCCGGCTGACCAGACCTCGCGCACCAGCCGGTCGTCGCCTGTGAAGATGAAGGCATCGAGCAGCCGGTCGCCTTTTCGCCTGGCCAAATCCACCGCGCTGCCATCGAGCGCAAGCAGGTCGGCCCAAAACCCCGGCGCGATGGCGCCACTCTCGCGCCCCGCTGCCTGAGCGCCGCCGGAGGCGACGCCCTCGAACAGCACCCGCCCTGTTGAGCGATCAGCCGTGGCTAGCACCGCACGCGCCCGATCTCGAAGTCGCTGCGTGTATTCCAGCAGGCGCAGCTCTTCTGTCAGGCTGATGCGGATATTGCTGTCTGACCCAACCCCAAAGGCGCCACCCGCGCGCAGCCAGCGCGTACCGTCGAATATGCCATCGCCCAGCGAGGCCTCTGTGATCGGGCAAAGCCCGGCAACAGCGCCGGTCGCGGCCAGTGCGGCGGTCTCGTCCGGTTCCATCTGTGTGCAGTGGATCAGGCACCAGCGTTCATCGACCGCGGCGTTTGCCAGCAGCCACCGTATCGGACGCGCCCCCAGCATGGCCTCGACTTCTTCCACCTCGGCCATCTGTTCGGCCAGATGCATGTGAACCGGCCCTTCGGTCAGTGCCAGAGTGTCGGTCATGCTTTCGGGCGAGACAGCGCGTAGGCTGTGGGGTGCCACACCCAACTGCGTATCGCCGGGCAGGCGGGCGAGGGCCTCGCCGGAGCCTTCCATAAGCCGCGCGAACTGGTCCGGGTCATTGCCGAAGCGCATCTGTCCCGACTCAAGCCCGCGACGGTCGCAGCCGCCAAACTGATAGAGAACCGGCAACAATGTCAGCCCGATCCCGCTCTCTTCTGTGGCGGCCACAATCCGCTCGGCCATCTCGGCGAGGTTCGGATATGGCTGCCCGCCTGGCTGGTGGTGCAGATAGTGAAACTCGACATTGCAGGCAAAGCCGGCCTCGAGCATCTGCATCTGCACGAATGCGGCAACGGCCTGCACATCCTCCGGGGTCAGGTGGTCGAGAAAGCGGAACATGAGCGCGCGCCAGGTCCAGAAGCTGTCGTGTGGGTCAGGGCCGCGTGCTTCGGTCAAACCCGCGATGGTGCGTTGAAAGGCATGGCTGTGCAGATTCGCAGGCGCTGGCAGCAGGATGTCGAGCACCTGCCCGGACGGGGTCGCGCCTTGCGTGACGCCCGCGATCCGCCCATCGGCGGCGATCCCGACCGCAACATCCTCTGCCCAGCCCTCTGGCAGCAGGGCTTGTCTTGCGAACAGAACCTTCATGGCTGTTCCCTCTCAAGAAATTGGTTGACTCTCATAATATGTGCATACATAAAAAAAGCAACCCGGATTTCGTAACCATTCCCGTGCAATCGGCTCATACGACAGGATCGGAATAGCGCATGACGATAACCGTGCTGAGCAATGCCCTCTTGGCGACCATGGATGGCGATGGCTACGGCCTGCTTGCCGATGGTTCCGTGGTCATCGAGGGCGCCCGTATTCGCCATGTTGGCCCAATGGCCGAACTGCCTGCGGAATTCGCAACGCTTCCCCGGCAGGATCTGGGGGGTCGGCTGCTCACCCCGGCGTTTATCGACTGCCATACGCATCTTGTGCATGGAGGCGACCGCGCGCGCGAATTCGAACTGCGCCTGCAGGGCGTAAGCTATGCCGAGATCGCCTGTTCGGGCGGGGGAATCCTGTCCACTGTCGCCGCCACCCGCGAATCGAACGAGGATGCCCTTGTCGCAAGCGCCCTGCGGCGCCTCGACGCGCTGCTGGCCGAGGGCGTGACGACTGTCGAGGTAAAATCCGGCTACGGGCTGGAGCGTGAGGCCGAGTTGCGCATGCTGCGTGCGGCGCGAACGCTGGCCGAATTGCGCCGGGTGCGCATTGTCACCACTTATCTCGGCGCGCATGCCTGCCCGCCCGAAATGGACGCGGATAGCTACATCGACGAGATCTGCCTCCCGACCCTGCGCGCCGCCCATGCCGAGGGGCTGGTCGATGCAGTGGACGGGTTCTGCGAGTCCATCGCCTTTTCGCCCGCCCAGATCGGCCGAGTCTTCGAAGCAGCGCAGGCGCTCGGCCTGCCGGTCAAGCTCCATGCCGAGCAACTGTCACAATCAGGTGGCACTGCGCTCGCTGCGCGCTTCAATGCGCTCTCGGCGGACCATGTCGAATATGCGACTGATGACGATGCTCAGGCGCTAGCGCAGTCAGGCACCGTCGCAGTGCTGCTCCCCGGTGCTTTCTACACGTTGCGCGAAACCCAAGCCCCCCCGATAGACAGTTTCCGCGCCCATGGCGTGCCGATGGCGCTGGCCACGGATTGCAATCCGGGCTCGTCGCCGCTCACCTCGCTGCTGCTGACGCTGAATATGGGCTGCACCCTGTTTCGTCTGACCCCCGAGGAAGCGCTGCGTGGCGTGACGGTCAATTCGGCCCGCGCGCTGGGTCTGAGCGATTGCGGGCGCATCGCGCCCGGCCTGCGTGCCGATCTTGCCGTCTGGGACGTAAAGAACCCCGCCGAACTGGCGTGGCGCATCGGCTTCAACCCGCTTCATCACCACTGGTTCGGAGGCGTTCAATGCTGACCCTGATCCCCGGCGCCACTCCTCTGGCCCGACTCGAGAGCCTCTGGCGCGAGGGTCTGCCCGCACGGCTCGACCCGGCAACTGCTGGCCCCATCGCCGCTGCCGCTGAACAGGTACGGGTCGCGGCAGAAGGGGGCGCTGCGGTTTACGGCGTCAATACCGGCTTTGGCAAGCTCGCCTCGGTCAAGATCGCTCCCGAGGATACCGAAACCCTGCAGCGCAACCTGATCCTGAGCCATTGCTGCGGCGTGGGCGAGGCGCTGGATATCCCGACAACCCGGTTGATGATGGCGCTCAAGCTCCTCAGCCTTGGCCGTGGTGCCTCGGGCGTGCAGCCGCAAACTGTCGCGCTAATCGAGGCCATGCTCGCGCGCGACGTCACGCCTGTCATCCCGGTGCAAGGCTCTGTCGGGGCCTCGGGTGATTTGGCACCGCTGGCGCATATGGCTGCGGTCATGATCGGTGCAGGCGAGGCGACAGTCGCTGGCGAGACACTACCCGGCACCGAAGCACTCGCGAAAGCGGGCCTCACCCCTATCACGCTCGGGTCCAAGGAGGGCCTCGCGCTCATCAACGGCACCCAGTTTTCGACAGCGCTCGCCCTGACGGGCCTTTTCGACGCGTGGCGACTGGCACGCGAAAGCCTCGTCGTCGCCTGCCTCTCGACCGATGCCATCATGGGCTCGACTGCCCCGCTGCAACCCGAGATCCACAGCCTGCGCGGCCATCGTGGCCAGATCGAGAGCGCGGATGCCATGCGCGCGCTGATGGCGGGCTCCGATATTCGCGACAGCCACCGCGATGGCGACTCCCGCGTGCAGGACCCGTATTGCATCCGCTGCGCGCCGCAGGTGCTGGGCGCCACCGTTGACCTGTTGCGCTTTGCCGCCCAGACGCTTGAGATCGAGGGCAATTCCGTCACCGATAACCCCCTCGTAACTCGCGCAGGCATCATTTCGGGCGGCAATTTCCATGCCGAGCCGGTCGCTTTCGCGGCTGATATCATCGCGCTGGCGCTGGCCGAGATCGGCGCCATTGCGCAGCGCCGCGTCGCGCTGATGGTCGACCCCACGCTCAGCTTCGACCTGCCGCCCTTCCTCACCCCTGATCCGGGCCTCAATTCGGGGCTGATGATCGCCGAAGTCACCACCGCCGCGCTGATGAGTGAGAACAAGCATCTCGCCAATCCTTGTTCGACCGACTCGACCCCGACTTCTGCCAATCAGGAAGATCACGTCTCGATGGCCGCACATGGGGCCCGCCGCCTTGCGCGCATGACCAGCAATCTCGCAAGTATCCTTGGTGTCGAAGCTCTCTGCGCCGCGCAAGGCATTGAGTGTCGCGCGCCCCTTGTGACCTCGCCCCCGCTGCAACGCGCACTGGTCCGCATCCGTGACGTCAGCCCCGCGCTCACCACCGACCGCTATTTGGCCCCCGACCTGCGCGCCGCCGCCGTCCTCATCAGCGACGGCGCGCTCGCCCATGAGACCGGACTGGACCTGACCCTATGACCGTCATCCGTTTCATCTTGCCAAAAATACTCAATTCAACCTTCAACCCCGCAGCCCGAGGTCCTCGCAGATGACCCCTTACACGCTCCAACGCGGTGACGGTCCGGTCCTGCTGGCCATGCCCCATACAGGAACCTGGCTTCCGCCCCAGATAATCGCCCGGCTCAACCCGCGCGGGCAGACGCTCTCTGACACAGATTGGCATATCGAGCGGCTCTATGACGGGTTGCTGCCCGGCGCCACGATCCTGCGCGCCAACTTCCACCGCTATGTGATCGATGCCAACCGCCCACCCGATGATGCAAACCTCTATCCGGGGCAGAACACGACCGGGCTTTTTCCGCTTACCGATTTCGACGGAAACCCTATCTGGACGGAGCCACCCAGTGCGGAAGAGTTCGCCGCCCGTCTGCGCGACTACCACGTGGCCTATCACGCGGTTCTGGCGGAAGAACTTGCGCGTCTCCGAGCGCAGCATGGCGTGGCGATCCTATATGACTGTCACTCAATCCGCTCGTATATCCCGCGTCTCTTTGACGGTATCTTGCCTGATTTCAATATCGGCACCGCAGACGGCACATCCTGCGCCACTGCAGTTGAAGCCGCTGTACAGACCGTCTGCGCGCGCTGTGAAGGGTACAGCCATGTCGTGAATGGCCGCTTCAAGGGTGGTTGGACGACGCGGCACTATGGCCGCCCGAGTGACGGTATCCACGCGATCCAGATGGAACTGGCCCAGAGCACCCATCTTGCGCAGGAAGTCCCGCCCTTCACCTATGACGAGGACAAGGCCGCACGGCTGCGCCCGATCCTCGCCGACATCCTCCACCACCTGGCCGATCTGGCCCCCAGCTTGAGGTGATGCCATGACCAACTCCCGCCACAATATCCGCGACATCTACCCAGCAACCGGCCCCGAGATCACGGCGAAAAGCTGGCTGACCGAGGCCGCGATGCGGATGCTGATGAACAACCTCCACCCCGATGTGGCCGAGAACCCGCATGAGCTGGTGGTCTATGGCGGCATTGGCCGCGCCGCCCGTACATGGGAAGATTTCGACCAGATCGTGGCGTCACTGAAGGATCTGGAGGGCGACCAGACCCTGCTGGTGCAATCCGGCAAGCCCGTGGGCGTGTTCCGCACCCACCGCGATGCGCCGCGCGTGCTGATCGCGAATTCAAACCTCGTGCCGCATTGGGCGACCTGGGACCATTTCAGCGAACTCGATCGCAAGGGGCTGATGATGTATGGCCAGATGACCGCAGGCTCCTGGATCTATATCGGCACGCAGGGCATCGTGCAGGGCACCTATGAGACCTTTGCCGAGGCCGGGCGGCAGCATTACGGCGGTGATCTGCGCGGCAAATGGATTCTGACGGCCGGTCTGGGGGGTATGGGCGGCGCTCAGCCGCTGGCCGCCGTCATGGCTGGGGCCTGCTGTCTGGCCGTGGAGTGCGACGAGACCCGCGCCGATTTCCGCATCCGCACCCGCTATTGTGACGCCAAGACTCATTCGCTTGACAAGGCGCTGGCGATGATCGCTGACTGGACCGCGAAGGGTGAGACGAAGTCGGTCGCGCTTATTGGTAATGCCGCCGAAATCTTCCCCGAGCTTGCCCGCCGTCTGAAAGAAGGCGGCCCTCGCCCCGATATGGTAACTGACCAGACTTCAGCACATGATCCGGTGCATGGCTATCTGCCGCTGGGCTGGTCCGTCGCTGAATGGCGCGTCAAACAGGAGAGCGACCCCAAAACCGTCGAAGCTGCCGCGCGGGCCAGCATGAAGATCCATGTGGCCGCTATGGTCGATTTCTGGAACGCGGGCGTGCCCACACTGGATTACGGCAACAACATCCGCCAAGTGGCGCTGGAGGAGGGTTTCGAGAATGCCTTCGCCTTTCCCGGTTTTGTGCCTGCATATATCCGGCCACTTTTCTGCCGCGGTGTCGGGCCATTCCGCTGGTGCGCACTCTCGGGCGACCCCGAGGATATCTACAAGACCGACCTGCGCATGAAGGAATTGTTCCCCGAGAACGACCACCTGCACCGCTGGCTGGACATGGCCCGCGAGCGCATCGCCTTTCAGGGCCTGCCCGCGCGGATCATGTGGATCGGGCTGGGCGAGCGGCACGAGGCCGGGCTGGCGATCAATGAGATGGTGCGCAACGGCGAGCTGAAAGCGCCGGTCGTGATCGGCCGCGACCATCTGGATTCGGGCTCCGTCGCCTCGCCCAACCGCGAGACCGAGGCAATGAAGGACGGCTCGGACGCCGTTTCTGACTGGCCCTTGCTGAACGCGCTGCTGAACACCGCCAGCGGCGCCACCTGGGTCAGCCTGCATCATGGCGGCGGGGTCGGTATGGGCTTTTCGCAGCATTCGGGCATGGTGATCGTCTGCGATGGCTCGGATGAGGCCGACCGGCGGTTGGAGCGCGTGCTCTGGAATGACCCGGCCACCGGCGTGATGCGCCATGCGGATGCGGGCTATGACACCGCACTCGATTGCGCACGTGCGCATGGGCTTTCTCTGCCTGCGATCCTGAAGGGCTAGCGGCCGGGCAAGGTGCAGCGGTAGAATGGCGTTTTTTCGCAAGAAATTGAGGGCGCATCTTGCTTGCCTTGTCGTGCGGGTATGCGCAGGTTCAGCCCGAGCGACTGATCGATCCTGCTCATCCGGAATTTCGTGCAGCCCGGCAGCGCTATGCAGCATGGCTGTGCGGTTCGGCTGGGTGTGGGTTGAGGCGAACAGCCCCATCCGTGGAAAGGCGCGCATAGGCTGTCGATGCCCGAAGACGGGCTGCGGTCGATGCTGTGGCTCATGTTGGCAATTGACCTGGTCAAGTCAGGCGCGGTCTGGGTGGTCGCCACCCCCGCCAACGTTTCGCTGATATGGGTCACTCGGTTTGAGCAGGATCAATGCATGGGCTCCGGCTACCTGTCTATTCTGAGTTAAAGGAGGACTACGCATGTACAAGAAAGTACTGATGCCACTGGCCTATCGGCCTGGCCATCACCCGGACAAGGAGCTTCGCGCTGCGAAAGCAATCGCGGCACCGGGTGCACATGTGACCCTGCTGCATGTAATCGGCGCAGTGCCCGAATTTCGCAGCGATGAGACGGTCACCAAAGAGGCACTCGCCAAGGTCATTGCGCATGACCTCGAGCGGGTAGCCGATACCTTCGTCGATGCCGAAGTGATGGTTGTCGAGGGCGAACCTTCGGAAACGATCCTTGATCTGGCAAGTAGCAAGGGGATCGATTGTATTGTTCTGGCTCCCCACCGGTCCGATACGGGCGAGTATGGTTCGACCGCAGCACAGGTCGTGCGTCGAGCACCCTGCACTGTTCATCTGGTTCGCTGAAAGCATTTACTGGCGGGCATGCGCGCTTGCCGCCATGCCCCAGTCATTATGCGCGGCGCCTCATCAATGTGCCGCGCTCACTCACGCGGTACGGGCAGACCTGCATAATCAAGGGCCCCAACAGAACGCGCAGGAAGGATTTAGGAGACTATGCTTTCGCCATTTATCGGGCTCTCCCGCAGGAACCCGGGCCACATTTGCGGGAGTGATTGCACTGATAAGGTCGTCGCAGTTTGGCTACTCCAGACACCGATATCCAACCGAAAAAAAACACTTGAAGATGTAACGCAGTCGTGAGGCCGGGATGAAACCGGCAGCCACAGCGTAATTCGGGTATCAACAAAATGGAGGTTCCCATGTCCATGATAGCGAATGCCCCGAAAGCACCGGCCCTGTCGCGGCGCAAGAATGGCGCGACCGGCTTTTTCGGTCGTCTGATCCACTGCGAACCCAAGGCTTACGAGGCCCGGCTGCAAGAGCGTGACATGATCATGATCACAGCCACGCTTCTGCGCCTGAAAGAGCGGCAGCTCAATCGCATCGGTTTGTCGCGCGCCACGCTCGCGCTTGATGTCGAGGACCTGGCCCTGCGTGCCGAGCGGGACGCGCAGCTCACTTCGGAGGTTCTGCGGATTGTCGAGGATGATGCCAGCGAAAGCCGGGAAGATCATCGCGCCATCGCCGCCGAATGACAGAGATGTCCTATTCGAAAAAGCCGGGTCGCGAGAGACCCGGCTTTTTTGTTTTCAAATGTGCCATGCATCGCTTGCGTAAGAGGAGAAAAGCGAAAAAACCCCGGCACTAGGGCCGGGGTAGTTGAGGTTGATTGAGGTGGATCAGTTGGCACGGATCACGCGGGCGATCTCGTCCAATTGGAGGATGGCGCGCTTCAGATAGAAGCCCTGGAGATGCAGGTGATTGGCCAGAAAGCTGTTTGCACCAGAGCTGTTGAGCACGACCAGCGGCTTTTGCTGCGATGCCGCGCGCAGACTGTCCAACGCCTGTTGCCAGACCCTTGTCAGCCCCTGCGCGCGGATCACGCCGTCGAAGTCGCGGCCCAATTCGCGCAGCAGCAGATAGGACGCGTAAGCCATCCCCTTGTTGAAATAGAAGATATCGTCGGACACAAAGTCGATGATGAATCCATCGCCACTAACGTGGTCATCCACAAGCGCCGCGCGCGAGCCCAGTTCACTTGCCATCCGCTCGACTGTCATCGCCAGCGCATCGGGGCGTGTCTCGAACACCGCCATACCCTGTGAAACGCGGCTGTTGAAGGCGCGCAGGGCTCGGGCGGCCGCCTCATATTGGGTGTCGGCGGGTTGGATTGGAAGGAAAGATTGGTCGAAATCGAACAGCCACACATCGGTCGGAAATTGCAGCAGACCAACAGCGCGTTCCAGATCGCGGTCGATTGCCGATGATCCGCGCAGGCGCCCGATCTGGCTCTCCAACTCCATCGCGAAGCGGCTGATGGCGCGCATCATGCCGCGTTGATAATTCGGCATATTGTCGTGAAAGACCGTCGGGAAGAAGATCGGGTCATTGGCCGTCCAGCGGTTCTCCACCGTCTCGCGCAGGATCAGAGCCTCTGCCATGTTCACCGCGTGGCTGCCGCCTTCGATCGGAGCAGGGGGAGTGAAGTCAAGATCGGCGTCGATCCGGTGCATCAGGTTGCCGATCACGCCGAAATAGAAGACGAGGACTGCGGCCAGATAAATCAGGGTGCGCTTCGCGATTACCCGCGGTTTGGTGCCGAAGATCAACCCCGGCAGGGTAATTTCAGGCCGCTTTGCGGGTACTTGCGGCCGTATGATCAGATCATTCGCCATATCGCTCTCCTATGTACAATCAGAGAACGCACGACGACATGCTTTCATCCCGGGCGAGAAGAAAAAATCTGAATCTTTTTTGGATTAAACTGCGCCGGGCTGCGTATGACCTGAAAGTAAACACAGGGGAATCAGGTGAGCCTCAAAACTGAATTGCATTCTCACATCGGCAGCCTGCGCCGTTATGCTCTGGTTCTGACCCGCGATCCAGTTGCTGCAGATGACCTGGTGCAGGAAACCCTAGTCAAGGCGATAGCAAAAGCCGACACTTTCCAGCCGGGCTCGGACCTGCGCCCATGGCTGTTTCGCATCCTGCACAACACCTTTGTCAGTGACCTGCGCCGCGCCAAGACTCGCGCCGAGGCCGCTGCGGAGATGCCCGAGCCGGTATCGACGGAATGTCAGGATACGCGTCTCGAACTGAAACAGGTGCTTGCCGCGCTCGACCAACTGCCAGAGGCGCAGCGTATGCCGATCATCCTGATTTCGCTGCGTGAAATGAACTATGCTGAAGCCGCGCGCACACTCGATGTGCCGCTTGGCACCTTCATGTCGCGCCTCGGTCGCGGCCGCGAGGCCTTGCGCAAGATCGTGCAAGGTGTCGGCGTTGGAAAGCTGGCGATCCTGAAACGTAAGGGAGGAGGAGAGCAATGACACAGCAAGACCAAACTGATCTGGCCCTTGACCCAGACCTGATGGCCTATATCGATGGCGGCCTGCCGCCGGACCAGATGGCCGAGATCGAGGCGCGACTTGCCCGCGACCCGGATGCACGCGAGGCGGTCGCACAATGGCGTCATTTCGACAACCTGCTGCACCAGTATGGACGTACGGCGGACGAGATGCCCTCCAGCCTCAAGATTGCGTCTCTGGAGCGCGAACTTGGCCGTAAGCTGAAGAAACGCCAGTGGCGTGCAACCCTGCTTGGACCGGGTTTGCAGCGTTTTGCAGCCAGCGTCGTGCTTTTCGCGGCGGGCTGGGGCGCGCATTCCCTCTATGAATCGGGAATGTCGCTGACGACTGAATCACACCCGTATTTCGTAGCCCCAACTTTGGCGGGTCACAGTGTTGTTACGCTGGCCTCGTATCAAAGCACAGAATTCAAGGGCGACCAGATGTCCGAAGCGCTTGAGTGGATGTCCGAGCAGATGCAGCACAAAATCGAGAGCCCCAAGCTGGAACGACTGGGCTATCAGGTTGAATCCTCGCGCCTGATGACGGTTCAGGGCCAGCCTGTGGCGGTGTTCTACTACCGCAACCCCGAGGATGAGCTTGTCACCGTGTCAATGACACCCCGAGACGCAAGTCAGCCGGATTATAGATTGCGGGTAACCGAAGCAGCGGAAAACAAGCTGGCGTACTGGAGTAGCAACAGCCTGCATTATGTTGTGGTCGCCAAAACCGACACCGCGTCGCTCACGACACTGGCCGCAGCGGTTGAATAGTGGAGCGAGCGAATATCCGTGCTTGGGAGTGCCGTGCGACGGCAGCGAACAGTCGCAGGTATCGAGTCCGATCCGTTCACCGGATCATTCAGCGGCTCTCAGGGTGATACCATTGAGACGCGGGCCCGTAACAATCCCCCTGTCGAACAGCCTGCCGATCTCGCCAGACGACAGTCCAGCGGTTTCGGCCAGCACTTCCTCCGTATGTTCGCCTAGGGCAGGTGCGGGTTGCGGGGCCTCGCGGCTGATCGCTGAGAAGCCAAGCGGTGAGGCCGGGGTCGGATAACTGCCAATGCCGGGCTGATCGACCATCTGGAACAACGGGTTGTCGGTCGAGAGATCGGGATCTTCGCGTACGGCTTCGGCGAAGCTGCGGAACTGCGACCACGTCACGCCGCCCGTGTCGAAGGCCTTGGAAAAGTCCTCGACCTTACGCTGCGCGAAGAAGGGGGCGAGCACTTCCGTGATCGCGCCTCTATGCCGGAAGCGTGCGCCTTCCTGACCGAGGCTTTCGCCCAGCCGTGCTTCCAGCGCGGCGATGGCGTCCTGCGTGCCAGTCGCCTTCACCAGCCCGTGCCACTGCCGGTCGGTCAGGCCGATCACCATTACGCGCTTGCCATCGGCGCAGATGAAATCCTGCCCATAGCCGCCGTAAAGCGCATTGCCGCATTTGGGTCGGTCAGTGCCGTTGATCGTCACCTCGCCGATAATACCCAGATTGCCCAACATCGCCGCTGCCGCGTCCTTGAGCGAGAAAAGCACTTCCTGCCCTTCGCCGGTGCGCAGCCGATGCCGCTCGGCGGCCAGCAGGGCGGTTACGGCCATGTTGCCCGCGATGCAATCCCAAGCGGGCAGAACCTGCGCGACGGGTTCGGTCGACCCTTCTGGCCCGGTGGCAGTCGGGAAGCCCAGAGACGGATTGACCGAGTAATCCACAGCGGGCCGCCCATGCCTGTCGCCGAGAAGCGCGACCATGATCAGATCATCGCGGTGGCGCGAGAGGGTCTCATGATCCATCCAGCCACGCACGCGCAAATTGGTCAGGAACAGCCCTGCGTCGTCGCCGGGTGCCGTGATGATCCGCGTGATCAGCTCGCGCCCGGCAGGCGATTTCATGTCTACGGCGACGGATTTCTTGCCCTTGTTCAGCCCCGCCCAGAACAAACTCTGCCCATCATTGGTCACAGGCCAGCGTTGCGCATCCAGACCGCCCTCAATCCGGTCGAAGCGGATCACTTCGGCGCCCATCTGCGCCAGCGTCATGCCTGCAAGCGGGATGGCGACAAAGGCCGAGCCCTCGACCACACGCATGCCCTTGAGAATACCCATCGCTCATTCCTCCCATTCAAAGCGGGCTTGCAGCCCCTGGTGGCCTTCAGCGGCCGCAGTGCAGAGCTTGAGTGCACATTCGCCATCGCGCTCGGCCTGCAGGTCTAGATGCCCGTCAAACATCGGATGCACGCCGCGAAAGCTGAAGCGCGTGGGTGTCTGACCGGTGTGGCGCATCGCGGCCTCCATCAGGAGCGTCGCCTGCATCGGGCCATGCACGACGAGGCCGGGGTATTTTTCGGTCTCGCGCGCATAGTCGCGGTCATAATGGATGCGATGCGCGTTATAGGTCGCAGCTGAATAGCGGAACAGCCGCACAGGCCCGACCTCGACCCGCTCGCTGAAGATAGGCGCTTCGGGGGCGGGGATGGAGCGGGGGGCGCGGAATTTATCGGGGATCGGCAGATAGACGATATCCTGCTCTTCGCGGATCGCCCCGCCGCCCTCGCCGCGCAGGTCATGGCCCACGCGTACAAAGGCCATGTCGCCGGTGCTGCCGGTCTTGAAATCCACACTCAGGATCTCGGAGCGTCTGGTCAGCGTCTCGCCCACCGCAAAGCGGCCCTTGAAGGTCAGCTTGCCACCTGCCCACATGCGCCGGTTGAAGGGCAGGGGGGGCAAGAAGCCGCCAAGCATGGGGTGGCCATCCGTCGCGATTTCCGCAATCGGCACGAACTCAGGAAACGCGACCCAATGCCAGAGTACGGGCAAGAGGGCACCAGTGTGAATAGGGGGTTGGGGCGCCGCGTCATGCCCCAGCGCACCCATCGCCATGCCCGCCAGGTCTGGCGTGACCGCCCCGGTCCGGGTCTCGACCCGGCCCACCCAGGCTTGCGCCTGCTCAGGGGTCGCGGCCTCGCCAGTCAGGGTGCCTTGCGTCTTGCTCATGCAGCTTGCCTCATGCCAAGCACTTTCGCGACCGTCTCGCCCAGGGCCGAGGGTGTGGGCGCGACTGTGATGCCCGCAGCCGAGAGGATCTCGACCTTCTCCTGCGCGCTCTCGCCAAAGGCCGAGATGATCGCGCCCGCATGGCCCATCTTGCGCCCCTTGGGTGCCGACAGACCGGCGATATAGGCGATGACAGGCTTGGTCATGTGATCGCGTGCATACGCGGCGGCCTCGGCCTCCTGCGGGCCACCGATTTCGCCGATCATCATCACGGCGTCAGTCTCGGGGTCGTTCTCGAAGAGTTCGAGGATGTCCTTGAAGCTGGAGCCGTTGATCGGATCGCCCCCGATCCCGACCGAGGTCGACACCCCGATCCCCAGCGCCTTCATCTGGGACGCGGCCTCATAACCAAGCGTGCCCGAGCGGCCCACGATACCGACGCGCCCGGGCAGGTAGATATGTGGCGGCATGATCCCCATGAAGCCGATACCGGGCGAGATGACGCCTGCGCAATTAGGGCCGATGAAGCGCATCTTGCGCGCCGCTGGGAAGCGGCGCAGGAAGCGTTTGACCTTCATCATGTCCTGCGAGGGGATGCCGTCGGTCACGCAGATCGCGAATTTCAGCCCCGCTTCGGCACATTCCATGATTGCATCAGCGGCACCGGGCGGGGGCACGAAAATGAGGCTTGCCTCGGCGCCCGTTTCTGCAGCGGCCTCGGAAACCGTGTTGAACATAGGCTTGCCGAGCACGATTTCGCCGCCTCGGTCGGGGGTCACACCACCCACGACATTGGTACCATTCTTGATCATGTCCTCGGCATGAAATTTGCCGATGCGCCCGGTCATGCCCTGAACGATGATGCGAGTGTCTTGCTGGATGAGAATTGCCATGAGCGTGCTCCTGTTCAGGCGGCCATTGCGGGGCGTGATGCGACCGCCGTGGCGGCGGCTTCGGCCAGGGTGTCGGCGGAAATCAGTGGCAGGCCGGACTCATTTATGATCCAGCGACCCTCATCGACATTGGTGCCCGCAAGGCGCACGACGACAGGCAGGGTCAGGTTCAGCTCGCGATAGGCCTGCACCACGCCGGAGGCGACCCAGTCGCAACGGTTGATACCAGCGAAGATGTTGACCAGTACGACCGAGACATTCGGGTCGCTCAAAACCGTACGGAAGGCTGCGACCACCCGCTCGGGGCTGGCACCACCACCGATATCGAGGAAATTCGCGGGGCTTCCACCGGCGAGCTGGATCATGTCCATCGTCGCCATCGCCAGCCCCGCGCCGTTGATGATGCAGCCGATATCGCCCTCGAGCCCGACATAGTTCAGCCCATGTTCGGCAGCAGCATCCTCGCGCGGGTCTTCCTGACCTGGGTCGCGGAGTGCGGCCACTTCGGGGCGCCGGAATAGCGCGTTGGTGTCGAAACTCATCTTGGCATCGAGGGCAATCAGATCACCCGAACCAGTGATCACCAGCGGGTTGATCTCGACCATGGTCGCGTCGAGGTCGCGAAAGGCGCGATAACAGCCGCGCATCACATTGGAAAACTGTGCGATCTGACTGCCCGACATGCCCAGCTTGAATGCCAATTCGCGCGACTGGAACGGCACGAGCCCCGTGGCCGGGTCGATCACCATGCGCACCAGCGCGTCGGGCCGGTCCTCGGCCAGCTCCTCGATTTCCATGCCGCCTTCGCGAGAGGCGACGATCATGATGCGTTCGGATTTGCGGTCGAGGACGAGGCCCAGATACAGTTCCTTGCTGATATCCGTGGCCTTCTCAACAAGCAAGCGGTGCACAGGCTTGCCCTGCGCGTCGGTCTGTTTGGTCACCAGATTGCGGCCCAAAAGCGAGAGCGCGAAGGCGTTCACCTCGGTCTCGCTCCGGCAGAGTTTCACTCCGCCAGCGGCACCGCGCCCCCCGGCATGCACCTGCGCCTTTACGACCACAGGCAGGCCCAATTTCCGCGCCTCATGCATCGCCTGTTCCGGGGCGAAGGCGATGCCACCATCGGGGACGGGCACACCGAAGCGGCGCAACACGTCCTTGGCCTGATGTTCGTGAATATCCATCGGGTTTCCTCCTTATTCGGCGGCCTGCGCGGGCGCGCTGCGGGCCGCGATGGCATCGGCGAGCGAAAGCACATTCAACGCCATTTTCTCGGAGGCCGCGTCGATCATTTTGCCATCGAGTGCAGCAGCCCCCTTGCCCTCGGCCTCGGCCTTGCGCAGCTCCGCGATGATGCGCCGCGCGCGGTCCACTTCGGATGCGGGCGGGCTGAAGACTTCGTTGGCCATCGCGATCTGACTCGGATGGATGGCCCATTTGCCCTCGAACCCAAGGGCGGCCGCGCGCTCGGCGGCGGCTATGTAGCCATCAGGATCGTTGAAGTCACCGAAGGGGCCATCGAGCGCGCGCAACCCGTATGCGCGGCAGGCAATGATCATGCGCGAGAGCGAGGCATGCCACTGATCGCCCGGATAGGCCGGGTTCAGCCCGCCGATATTGACCGTGCGCGCACGCATCGAGGCCGCGTAATCCGCCACACCGAAATGCAGTGCCTCCAGCCGCGAGTCCGAGGTCGCGGCATAGCGCGCGATTTCCCCGACATTGGCCATGCCGAGCGCCGTCTCGATCAGCGCCTCCAACCCCACACGGCGGGTCAGCCCGCAGGCCTGCTCGATCTGATTGACCAGCGCATCGACCATATAGAGGTCGGACACCACGCCCAGTTTCGGGATCAGCAGCATGTGCACGCGATCACCCGCCTGCTCCATGATATCGACCACGTCGCGATACATGTAACCGGTATCCAGCCCGTTTATGCGAACGCTGACGGTCTTGCCCTTGGCCTCCCAGTCGATCTCGTTCAGTGCAGCGATGGCATTCTTGCGCGCCTGCGCTTTCTCGGGCGGCGCGACCGCGTCCTCAAGGTCAAGGAACACGACATCGGCAGCCGACCCGGCGGCCTTCTCGATCATGGTGACATTAGAGGCCGGAACAGCCAGGGTCGAACGTTGCAGGCGCTGGCGGCGGAGGGGGAAAAGCGAGTGGCTCATGTCAGGACGTCCTTATTCGGCAGCAATGGCAAAGGCAGGGGCGGGTGCATGGGCGGCAAAAGTGGTCTGTGCAGCAGCAAGCCCCGCGCCCAGTTCGACCCGCGCACCAGCGGCTTTCAGCGAGAGTTCGGCCATTCCAAGCGCGGTCAGGCACATGCCCTCGTTCAGGTCGCCCAGATGGCCGATGCGGAAGGCCTGGCCCGCCAGAGGCCCCAGACCCGCGCCGAATTGCGTGTTGTAGCGCGTGCGGGCAATCTCGATCACCTCGCGCGCATCGACATCTCGCGGCGTGCGGATGGCAGTCACAGTGTCCGACGCAAAGCTCGGATGTTCGGCCACGATATCGAGACCCATCGCGGCAATGCCAGCGCGTACCCCTTGGGCCAGACGGCGATGGCGGGCAAAGACATTGCCCAGACCCTCGGCCTGCAACCTGGCCAGCGCCGCGCGCAGACCATGCAGCAGTTGCGCGGGTGGCGTGAAGCAGAACGAGCCTGCCTCATGCGCCCCGAGCATGGCGCGCAGGTCAAGAAAACTGCGCGCCATGGTGCCGGTCTCCATCGCTTCCAGCGCGTTGGGGCTTGCGGCCAGAATGCCCATCCCCGCCGGGCACATCAGGCCCTTCTGCGTGCCCGCAATCGCCAGATCGACGCCCCAGGCATCCATCTCGAAGGGGATCGAGCCGATGGAAGAGACGCCATCGACAAACAGCAGCGCGTCATGGAAGCAGGTATCAAGCGCATGGCGCACGCCTGCCACATCAGAGGTCACACCCGTCGCCGTTTCGTTATGTGTGACGAAGACGGCCTTGATCTCGTCATATTTGTCTGCGCCCAGGCGGCGCTCTATCTCGCGCACAGGGCCGGGGGCGCCCCAGGCGACGTCAATCGCCTCAACCCGCAGCCCCAGCGCCTGCGCCATCTGCGCCCAGAGCATCGAAAATTGCCCGTGGCGCGCGATCAGCACCTTGTCGCCGGGCGACAGCGTGTTGGCGATGGCGGCTTCCCATGCCGCCGTGCCCGAGCCGGGGAAGAGCGCAATCTCGGCCGTGCGGGTGCCAAAAATAGGTTTCAGCCCCTTGCGCACTTCATCCAGCAACCCGCCAAAATCCGGCGCTCGGTGGTCCTGCATAGGCACAATCATGGCGCGCTGCACGTCGGCAGGTACATTGGTCGGGCCGGGAATGAAAAGATGGGCGGTGCCTGTCTGCATGGTCGATTCCTCCGTTCGTTGCCTGTCTATGGCAGAGGCAGAGGGCATGCTGCGAATGAAACCGGGTTCTGCTGTAACTGCGAACGTTTACAAAACGTAACTTCTGTTGCATTGTAAATTTAACAATCGGGAAAAGGTTCTGCTCATGCGCAAGACATTCATCGGCCCGCGCTTGCGTCGTCTGCGCCAGGATGCAGCTGAAACGCAAAGCGCAATGGCCAAACGGCTTGGCATTTCTGCGGCTTATGTGAATCTTCTGGAGAACAATCAACGCTCGGTCTCGGTCGCCATCTTGCTCAAGCTGATGGAGCAATACGGCGTGGATTGGCACGACCTGTCGGACGAAGGCTCGGGCGCGCAACTGGCCGATCTGCGCGGGGTGCTGCATGACCCGTTGTTTGACGATGCAAGGCCCGACCTGCACGAGTTGCGGAGCGCTCAGACCCACACGCCCACCCTGATTGATGCTTTCCTGCGGTTGCACCGCGCCTATCAGAATGCGACAGACCAGCTGCTTGCCCTCGCCGCGCAGCCGGGTGAGCATGAGCCGATCGTGAGCGCCAGCCCCGAAGGCGCAGTTCATCACTTTTTTCGCCGCCAGCGCAATCATTTCCCGGCACTTGAACAGGCAGCCGCTGGGCTCTGGGACAAAGGTAACGCGCCATCGACAGACGATTTCTATGCTGCGCTGAAGGAGCGGTTGCGCAGCCGTCACCATATAGCGGTACGCGTGGTGCAGGTCGGTGATTTGCCTCGCACACTGCGTCATTATGATGACAGTCGCGCCGAAGTGCTGCTGTCCGAAGCGCTCGACCATCCGAATCGTGTCTTCCAGTTGGTGCATGTACTGGGCCTGATCGAGCATCGCGAGGTGTTGGACAGTCTGCTCGACAGTGCCGGGATTGACGACCAGCAAGGCCGCGCGCGTTGTCTGGTGGAACTCGCCAATTACTTCGCCGCCGCCGCGCTTATGCCCTATGATCCCTTTCTCGCCGCAGCGCGGGCATCAAAATATGATTTCGACCATCTGGCGACCCGCTTCGGCGTCAGTTTCGAGCAAGCCTGCCACCGCGCCACAACGCTGCAACGCGAAGGTGCGCAGGGGGTGCCGTTGTTCTTCCTGCGCATCGACAAGGCGGGGAATGTGACCAAGCGTTTCAACGCGACCGATTTTCATCTGGCGGAATATGGCGGTGCATGCCCCAAGCTCGATGTGCATATGACCTTTCGCCTGCCGGGCCGCATTGTTTCGCAACTGGTCGAGATGCCTGATGCCTCACAGTTTTTCGTCTTCGCCCGAACCGTTGATCGCCCCACGTTCGAGCGCCGTGGTCAGGACAACCGGCTGGCCGTTGCGATGGGCTGCACCATCGAATATGCGCCAAAAATCGGCTACAGCGAGGGCATCGCACTCCAGGGGGCGGCGCCGACACCCATTGGCATCAACTGCCGCATCTGTCCGCGCGCCGGATGCGAGCAGCGCGCGCATCAGACGGCCCTGTTGAAAACCCCGGTCAATGCGGCAAGGCGGGGGGCGACGCGATACGATGTATGAACGCGTCGCCCCAGACCGTCAGAGCGCCTCGAGATAAGCGACGAGGTCGGCGAGTTGCTCATCGGTAGGTGTAGACGGCTCGCCGATGCGATCGGCCTGATAGACCCACATGGTGCGTACAGCATCCTCAAGCGCATCATAGCGCCCGTTATGGAACCAGGGTCCCGTGTGCTGAACGGCCCAGAGCGAGGGAACTTTCACCTCGACTCCCGCGACATCATAGACCGCGGTCGATTCCATTCCTGGCTGCATGTGGCAGGAATTGCATCCGGCCTCGTAGAACAACTCAAAGCCCCGCTGCACGTCTCCGGGCGCATCGGCCACGGGTGTGCCCTCCGCATCGACGAACGGGGTCTCTGGCAGGGGTAGCGACATTATATACGCCGTAAGGGCGGCAAGCTGTTCTACGCTTGGCTCGGGCCCGCGCATGCGGTTGACGATGATGCCGCGGATGTTCTGTTCGATGGTGGGCAGACCGGCCCAACCCCATTGTGTACGGTGATAGGCCCCCCAGAGCGTCGGCGTGGACCGACCGCCCTCCGCACCATCCTCTACAATGTCGAGGCCGATATAGGTGTTGTTGGTTGTGTGCCCTTCCAGACCCATGGTTGTCGGGTGACAGGTTGCACAGGAATGCAAACCCTCTGCTGACAGGCTCACGTCATTGAAAAGGGCGCGACCCAGTTCGACCGTGTCAGTGTCATGATCCGAGCTATTGGCAGCAAGGGGAATTGGCGCAACCAAAAGGGTGGACAACAAAAGGCTGTGGCGGGATGGTGTCTTAGGCATGGGCTGGCTCTCCTCCAAAGCTGCTCAGGTCAAGACCGAAACTGTGGCATGAATGCGACAGCCTATCATTATTTTTGATTCATGGAATTTTTCCGGCACTCATAAGTCTCAGACAGCACGCACTCCGCAAGTGCGCGGGATCATGCTCTCGCCGAGATCCGGCCTAGCTTTGATTCGCGGCGCATTGTGGGTGGCATCATCATTGGTGAAATGCTCGTCTTGCTCATCTGATATTCTGCTGACGAGTTCCTCAGAGAAGGCCGAGAAATGGCATTGCGCTCTGGCTATCGATTGCAATGGAGAACCGGCCCGGCTGCTGCTCGAAACCATCGGAACGCGCATGCGACCTAAGGAGGGGAAGGCATAAGGCGATATCAGCGTTATGATGGCTGTGGGGAGTAAGGACAGCATACACAGGCGCGCTATGCGAGAAACACTAATAACTATGGAAGCTGTCACCAGAAAGAGGGACGACATGATACTGGTGATCGATGACCACCCATTGTTTTGTGAGGCGCTCGAAATGACGCTCTCTGAAGCTGTGGGTCTTTCGACAATAGAGACTGCAAGCTCGCTCGAGACAGCCCTCGAGCGCCTGCGCGGCGGGCTGGAGGTCGATGCCATCGTGCTCGATCTGAACCTGCCTGATGTCGCCGGACTGGACGGGCTCACACGACTGCGCACCACCGCGCCAGGGGTGCCGGTAATCGTGGTCTCGTCGATGTCGGAGGATCGTATCATCACGGCCGTGTTGCACGCCGGCGCAGCAGGCTTTGTTCCCAAACACAGCCCGCGCGAGGCTTTTGTAACTGCCATACGCGCTGCCACACAGGGCGGCACCTATCTGCCGAAGGGCTACGCGCCACCTGCCAAGGGCACCCCTCCCGATGCCGAGCGCGGCGCGATAGATCGTTTGGGCGAATTAACGCCGCAACAGGCACGCATCCTCGCGCTGATCTGTGAGGGCTATTTAAACAAGCAGATCGCATATGAACTCTCGATCTCGGAAACCACCGTCAAGGCGCATGTCACGGCCATATTGCGCAAGCTTGGCGCACAAAGCCGCACGCAGGCCGTGCGTATCGCGAATTCAGCCAGTTTCGCCGAGATCCTGCGCGGCAAGAACCCGACGTGACCCAAACCGGGCGTGCAAATCCGTTTGCGCACGCGCGCGGGTAGAGTAGTCTCTCCCAAAGACAGTAATCCGCCAGTCAGGGGAGGGGCGACGGATGTCACACCAGGACGCATTCATCACGCGTGCCCAGTCAGACGAGCCCGAGACCGAGCGCGCCATTGCCGAGGTTCTCGGGCAGGTCGACGCTACCTCGTTCGCGCTTCTGATCCTGTTCGTAGGCGAGGGGCATGATCTCAAGGCTATCGAGCGCGCGCTTGTCCCGGTTGTCGGGCAGACCCAGGTCATCGGCTGCACGACTGCAGGCGAGATCGGGGCAGGTGGGTATTTGACTGGTTCCATCGTGGCGATGGGCCTGCCCCGCAGTCTGTTTCGCGTCGCCACCGGTTACCTGAACGACCTGCGCCGCTTCAGCCCCGATCTGGCACGCGACCTAGCATTCGAATTGCGGGCCGAGGTGACCTTCTCGACCGCCGATTGGGCTAACGAAGTCGCCTTCCTGCTCAGTGACGGGCTATCACTTATGGAGGAACAACTCGCCTGGGCTTTATCCGAGGCGCTCGGTCAAAGTCCGCTGGTTGGCGGGTCGGCCGGGGATGGGCTGAATTTCGGCAAGACCTTCGTGCTGCATCAGGGCCGTTTCATGACCAACACGGCCGTGCTCGCGGTGTTGCGCACACCTTGCCGGGTCACGGCCTTTCGCTTCGACCATCTGGAACCCACAGAGCATCGGATGGTGGTTACGGATGCCGACCCGGACAACCGACTCGTCCGTGCGATAAATGGTATGCCCGCCGGCCCCGAGTACGCCCGCATCCTTGGCAAGGACCCGCAGCAACTCTCGCCTTTCACTTTTGCCGCCAATCCCGTTGTATCGAAAATCGGCGAGGACCACCACGTTCTGGCCATTCAGCGGGTCGAGCCTGACGGCACCCTGCGCTTCTTCTCGGCCATTGAATGCGGGCTCGTGTTGCGTCTTGCCCAGAGCACCGATCTGGAGGCCCATCTGGAGCGTGAGTTAACCAAGCTGTCGGCCAAGGTGGGCGCGCCTGCGATCCTCGCCTGTGACTGCATCCTTCGCCGCCTTGAGGCCGAACACAGTCAGAAGCAACACCGCCTCTCGGCGCTGCTCGACCGTTTTGGTGTGACGGGGTTCAACACCTATGGCGAGCAGTTCAACCTTGTCCATGTCAACCAGACCTTCACTGGTCTTGCCTTTTATCCACCCGCCGAGGATACTGATTCACTCACTGCATCGGATTATCTCGGGCAATCTGCCAGCCGGGAGGCAGAAGATGTCTGAGAGCTTTCTGACTGACGATCTGAGCCTTGCAGACGAAAACGAACGCCTGCGCCTGATCGTGAGCGCACTTATGGACCGTGCCGAACGGATCACACAGGGCGCGAGCCGCCCGGCTGCGCAACTTGCCCATGTCGTCGCGCTGGAGAGTCAGGTGCGCACACGCACGCGCGACCTGGCCGAAACGCTCGACCGGCTGCGCGTGGCCAATGCGCGGCTATCACAGGCCGAGCGCGATGCGGTCGGCGCGCGCAATGCGTTGGCAGACGCGTTGGAAGCCATGGTTGAAGGTTTCGCAATGTTCGACGCCGAGGATCGGCTGACCATGTGGAACTCGCGCTTTTGTGCCGACCTGCCCGATGTCCGGCGCCGCATCGGACCGGGACTGACCTTCCGGGATTATGTGCGCATTGTATCGGAGAGCCCGGGGCTGAATCTGGCTGACAGTTCTGAGCGCCGCGAATGGGTGACGCAGCGGCTGGAGAACCATCAACGGCGCGATGTGAATTTCATGGTGCAGCTGGTGGAGGATCAATGGCTTCAGGTCTCGGAACAGCGCATGAGTTCGGGCGGGACCGCGGTCACGCAGACTGATGTGACCGCCATGGTACGAAATGCCCGTGAAGAGCGCACCAAGCTGCTGGACGAACAGGCGCAGATGGTGCGCGCGACGCTCGATCATATCGATCAGGGGGTGTTGATCTTCGATGCCAAAGCCCGGCTTGCGGGTTGGAATCGGCGCCTGCGAGAGTTGTTCTCCCCGCCGGTGGACCTACTAGCGGCGGGAACACCCTTCACGGCGATTCTGAACAACCTGATGCGCCGCCGTCAGTTGGGTCGCAGTAATATTCGCGCAACCCTCACTGACTGGGTCAACGGCCCGCCGCACCGGCCGCCCTTGAAGGTTGAGATCGTGCAGGAGGAGGGCAACATACTGGACCTCTTCGCGCAAGCGATGCCGGATAGAGGGTTCGTGATCTCGTTCAACGACCTCACCAAGGAGCGCCGCGCAATTGCCGAAATGCACCGGATGAACGAGACGCTTGAAGCGCGCGTTCGCGCGCGCACATTGGAGCTGGAATCCGCCCGGGATGAGGCCGAGCGTGCCAATGCCTCGAAGTCGCGCTTCGTGGCTTCGGCCAGCCATGACCTGCTGCAGCCCCTCAATGCTGCCAAGCTGTTTCTGTCCTCCTTATCCGGAATGGAGCAGCCTCCAGCGCAGACGCGGCTGGTCGAACGCGTCAACTCGGCCTTTGGCTCGGTCGAGCAGATTCTGGGCGCGCTTCTGGATATTTCCAAATTCGATATCGGCGCAGCCCATGCGAAACCCGAGAGTTTTGCTCTCGCGCCCCTTCTGGACAGGCTGCGCGAAGAATTTGCTCCGATGGCCACTGCACGCGGGCTTGGATTTCGGGTGCACGACACGCGCGCTCATGTCCATAGCGACCCGGTCTATCTCAAGCGCGTTCTGCAGAACCTTCTGTCCAATGGACTGCGCTACACCAAGAGTGGTCGGATCATCTTGGGCGTGCGCCATAGGGGCAAATACCTTCGGATAGAAGTCTGGGATACAGGCCCCGGCATTCCAGAGGACAAGCAGACAGAGATCTTTCGCGAGTTCACCCGGCTCGACCCGGCTCAGGGCGACAGTGGCATGGGCTTGGGCCTGGCTATTGTCGAGCAAGCCTGCGCACTGCTTGGGCATCCGCTGACATTGCGGTCGATCGAGGGTAAGGGAACGGTCTTCAGCGTCACGGTGCCGCTTGTGGAACCTGATCAGCGGCGTGAGGCGGTGAAAGACCTACATGACAGCAAGCGTGACGCACTCGACGACCTGCTGGTTCTGGTGGTCGAGAATGACCGCGAAGTGCGCAGCGCGATGATCGGAGTGCTGGAAGGGTGGGGCACCAGTCCGATCGAAGCGGCAACACTCGCGGAAGCTGAAGCTCTGATCGACGAACTCGGCGTGCCTCCCGACGTCATTCTAGCCGATTACCAACTGGATCATGGCGCCAATGGGCTCGACCTGGTGCGCGACCTGCGCGTGAGGCATGGTATGCTCCCTGCGGTGCTGATCACGGCGGACCATAACCCTGATCTCGCACAGAAAGCCGACGAGCAGGGCATTCTCTTGTTACGCAAACCACTTTCGCTGCGCAGGCTACAGCGATTACTGCGCCATATCCCGGCCCAGCAGACCGAGCCCCAAAGCAGGGCAGAACGCGGCGATCACAGCTACTGGTTCCGACAGGTGAATATTGCGGAATAGAGGGCGCGCGGTGCGCGCAGGCTGGTTCGGAAAACCAGCCCTTTGCGCCGGTGGTCGCTGTTTTGTCGCATCCTGCTTTATGCGTAATGCTATGGTCGCATTGTTTCGAACCATGTTTCGGTGTTTCTTCCTTCCATCCAGACGCCCTGTCACAACAGGAATTTGGTGCCGGAAACGGCAATAATATCAGATATTTCTGTTGTCGTTCCATTGCACGGGACGACCGCGCCTTTGTCGGGTGCGACCCTGAACACATGCCGTCGAGAGGAGACGGCCCTTTGAGTAGGAAGACCCCATGAACCAGATGACTCAAGTCGATTTCCGCGTCACATCGCCTTTCAAA
>REER01000123.1 GCA_007694945.1 Paracoccaceae bacterium
GCCGTAATGAGACCTGTCGATGATCCGCGTGCAGCCATAATTTCTTTCAATGCGCACCGCGCTTGTGCTAGGCTGTCGCAAAACAACGGCAGTTTGCAGGCAAAAGACATGACAGGAACCGCTCTGCGGCCAGAACTGGCCGATGATTTCCGGGCGCGCATCATCGCGGACCCGACCCTGATTCTGGATGACAAGGACGTCATGCGCACGCTGGTTTCGGCCAGTGAACGCGGCATGGGTGACAATATCGTGGATCTGCGCGGGCTGGCGATGGAACGGCTGGAAGCCCGGCTTGACCGGCTGGAAGAAACCCACCGCGCCGTGATCGCCGCCGCCTATGAGAACCTTTCGGGCACCAACCAGATTCACCGCGCCATCCTGCGGATGCTCGATCCCGAGCAATTCGAGGATTTCCTGCGCAATCTGGGACATGATGTTGCGCAGATCCTCAATGTCGAAGCGATCCGGCTGGTGCTGGAAAGCCCCGATGCCGGTCCCGATCCGGCGCTCGAGCGGATATCGGATGTGCTGAGCGTGGTCAGGCCGGGTTTCATCGAGACCTATATGAGTTCCGGGCGCGGCCCGACGACGCGGCAGGTGGTGCTGCGTCAGGCGATTCCGCAAACCGATATCCTGTATGGCATGAAAACGCCCGATCTGCGGTCAGAAGCCTGTATGCGTCTGGATCTGGGCAAGCACCGGATGAACGGGATGCTGGTCATGGGATCGGACAACCCGCATATGTTCAAGCCCGGTCAGGGCACCGATCTGCTGGCCTTCTTCGCCGGTATCTTTGAAAGGTCCATGCGCCGCTGGCTGGCATGACGCGCGCCCTGCCCAGCGCGCAGATGCGCGATGCGCTGGCGCTCTGGCTGGACGGGCGGCGCGCGATGGACGCGGCCTCGGATCACACGATTTCGGCCTATGCCCATGATGTCGGGCAATTTCTCGGCTTTCTCGCGGGCCATCTGGGTGGGGCCGCCGGGCTGCGACAGCTGGCAGAGGTCACGCAATCGGATATGCGCGCCTGGATGGCGGCAGAGCGCGGCAACGGGCTTGGCAGCCGCTCGCTTGCGCGCAGGCTGTCAGCGGTCAAGAGCTTCGCGCGCTGGCTGGCCGAACGCGAAGACCTGGACATTTCCGCCATCCTTGCGGCCCGCGCGCCGAAATTTCCCCGCACCCTGCCGCGCCCGCTCAGCGAAGCCGCCGCGCGCGAGGTCATCGCCGTTGCGCCGCTGCAAAGCCGGACAGACTGGACCGGGGCGCGCGACGCAGCCGTGATCACGCTGCTTTACGGCTGCGGGCTGCGCATCTCTGAGGCGCTGGGCCTGACCGGGCGCGACCTGCCGCTGGGCGATGTGCTGCGCATCGCGGGCAAGGGCGGGCGCGAAAGACTGGTGCCGCTGCTGCCAGCGGCCCGCGCAGCTGTCGCGGCCTATCTGCGCGCCTGTCCGCACCCGATGACCCACGATGAGGCGCTGTTTCGCGGCACGCGCGGCGGCCCGCTCTCGCGCCGCCATATCGCGAAAGTCATGGAGCAGACACGTCTGCAGCTTGGCCTGCCCGCCACGGCAACCCCCCATGCGCTGCGCCACTCCTTCGCCACGCATCTGCTGGCCGCAGGCGGGGATCTGCGGGCCATACAGGAATTGCTCGGCCATGCCTCGCTGCAATCGACGCAGGTCTATACCGCCGTGGAAAGCGGGCGGCTGATGGAAATCTACGCGCAGGCCCATCCCCGTGCGGGGACCAGCGCCAGGACGCAGGGGCAGTGATTGCATGAGCGGTCACAGTCTGGCACAGAGCGCCTCGGTTGAGCAGAAGGAGCATACCGCGTGAGCGCAAGCTGGAAAGCCTATCTGGTGCATCTGTTTACCGCGACAGGTGCCGTTTTTGCCATGCTCGCATTGCTGGAGGCCGCGCAGGGCGACTGGGCGATGATGTTCCTGTGGCTGGTGGTGGCCTTTATCGTCGACGGGATCGACGGCCCGCTGGCGCGGCGCTACCATGTCAAGCAGAACGCCAGGACCATCGATGGTGTGCTGCTCGATCTGATCATCGACTACCTGACCTATGTCTTCATCCCCGCCTTCGCGCTGTTTCAGTCAGGGCTGCTGCCCGGCTGGACCGGCTGGATTGCAATCATCGTGATCACCTTCACTTCGGTCCTGTATTTCGCCGATACGCGGATGAAAACCACGGACAATTCCTTTCAGGGCTTCCCGGCCTGCTGGAACATGGCCGCTGTCGTGATCTTTGCCACCAGCCCTGATTTCTGGGTCATTCTTGCGATTGTGGCCTTCCTGGCCGTGGCCATGTTCACGCCGCTGAAATTCATTCATCCGGTCCGGACCGAACGCTGGCGGGGCTTGTCGCTGCCTGTGGCATTCGTCTGGACAGCGCTGGCAGGCTGGGCGGCCTGGACGAATTTCGAGCAACCGCAGGTCGTGACAGTCGGGCTGATCGCCACCAGTCTCTACCTAGTGGCTGTGGGAATCGCACAGCAACTCTGGCCAGAGCGCCGCTGAAGTCTTTCGCACTTGCGTCATGGGCCGGGCGCGCCTTATGGTCGGCCCGGACCAGACAGGAGCGCAGAACAGATGCAGATCAAGGCCGTCGGAGTGGTGGGTGCAGGCCAGATGGGGTCCGGCATCGCGCATGTCTTTGCGCTGGCAGGTTATGATGTGCTGCTCAATGACATCTCGCAAGACGCACTCGACAAGGCCCTTGCCCTGATCGACCGCAATATCGAGCGTCAGGTCTCGCGCGGCAAGGTCACAGCCGAGGACAAGGCCAGCGCGATGGCCCGCATCCGCAGCACGACCAAGCTGGCCGATCTTGGCCCTTCGGATCTGATCATCGAAGCTGCGACCGAACGCGAAACGATCAAGCAGGCGATTTTCGAGGATCTGCTGCCCCATATCCAGCCGCATACGATCCTGACCTCCAACACCTCGTCGATCTCGATCACGCGTCTGGCCAGCCGCACCGACCGGCCCGAGCGCTTCATGGGCTTTCATTTCATGAACCCGGTGCCGGTGATGCAACTGGTCGAGCTGATCCGCGGCATCGCCACCGATGAGGCCACCTACAAGACGTTGCTGGGCGTCGTCGAGAAACTCGGCAAGACCGCTGCCAGCGCCGAAGATTTCCCCGCCTTCATCGTCAACCGGATCCTGATGCCGATGATCAACGAGGCCGTCTATACGCTCTATGAGGGAGTGGGCTCGGTCCGTTCAATCGACGAATCGCTCAAACTGGGTGCCAATCACCCGATGGGGCCGCTGGAGCTTGCCGATTTCATCGGCCTCGACACCTGCCTCGCGATCATGAATGTGCTCCATGACGGGCTTGCCGATACGAAGTATCGGCCCTGCCCGCTGCTGACCAAATATGTCGAGGCCGGTTGGCTGGGTCGCAAGACCGAGCGCGGTTTCTACGATTATCGCGGCGAGGTTCCGGTGCCCACGCGCTGACGGGATGCGTCGGCCCCGGGGCTTGACCCGGGCTGCGCAATCATGAGGGATGGTAGCCATGTCCCGCGCGGCACCCAAGAAGAAATCCACTCGCAAGACGCGCAAGGCAGGCCGCGCGAAGCGCGGCCTGTTTGATCATCTCGCCGATGGTATCCGCTGGCTCTTGCGCCTGTTCTGGCGGGCACTGGCCATCGCCTTTCTGGTAGCCGTGGCCTGGGTCGGGTTATACCGTTTCGTGAATCCGCCGGGTGGCATCTTCATGCTGCAGGAATACCGCCGCATCGGCAGTATAGAGCGCGAATGGGTGCCGATGGAGCGGATTGCCCCTGTCATGGCACGCTCTGTCATCGCCGCAGAGGATGCGAATTTCTGCCTGCACTGGGGGTTCGACATGTCCGAAATCCGCCGCGTGATCGAGGCAGGCAGCACGCGCGGCGCCTCCACCCTCTCACAACAGACCGCGAAGAACGTGTTTCTCTGGCATGGCCGCACCTGGAGCCGCAAGGCGCTCGAATCAGGCTTCACCCTGCTGGTCGAGGCGCTCTGGCCCAAACGGCGGATTCTGGAAATCTATCTGAATGTCGCCGAATTCGACGAGGGCGTGTTCGGCATCGAGGCCGCAGCGCAGCGCTATTTCCGCACCTCTGCCGCCGATCTGACCCCGCTGCAGGCCGCACGGCTGGCCGTCGTGCTGCCCGCCCCGAAAAGCCGCGATGCCGCCAATCCGACCCAATTCCTGCGCAATCGCACTGCCTCCGTGATGGATGGCGCGGCCACCATCGCCCGCGACGGGCGCGCCGATTGCATCGGCGGTTGAACTTGCCCGTCCGACGCGGCAAGAGGGATCAGCCGCAAGCAGGATGATGTCATGGCCAAGCTCTATCACGTTCCTCTCTCGCCCTTCTGTCGCAAGGTCCGCCTGACCCTCGCCGAGAAGCGCATCGAGGTAGAGCTGGTCGAAGAGCGTTATTGGGAACCCAGTCAGGATTTCATGCGCCGCAACCCCGCAGGCAAGGTTCCGGTGCTGCGCCATGAAGGGCGCATGCTGACCGAAAGCCAGGCGATCTGCGAATTTCTCGACGAGACCATCCCCGAGCCGCGCCTTGTCCCGCGTGCCCCTGAGGCCCGCTACGAAATGCGCCGGCTGTGCACATGGTTCGACGACAAGTTCCATGTCGAGGTGACATCGAACCTGCTCTATGAGCGCGTGAACAAGAAAATCACGGGCAAGGGCTACCCGGATTCGCAGCGCATCAAGATGGGGTCGGCGCGGATCAAGTTCCATCTCGACTATATGGACTGGCTTCTGGGCCAGCGGCGCTGGCTCGCCGGAAACGAGATGACGCTGGCGGATTTCACGGCGGCCGCACATCTCTCCTGTCTCGATTACATCAAGGATGTGGACTGGACCCGCTCCAGCCTCGTGCATGAATGGTATGCCAAGATCAAATCGCGCCCGTGCTTCCGGCCACTGCTGGCCGACAGCCTGCCCGGCTTCCCGCCCCCCCCGCATTACGCGGATCTGGATTTCTGAGCACAAAAGGCGCATCTGTGGCCCATGACGGCTGAGCTGAAAGCGGAACTCGTGGCCCAGGCCCGCGCGATGGGCTTCGACGGCTGCGCCATCACCCAGCCCGATGCGATCCCAGACGCACCCGCGCGGCTGGCAGCCTTTGTCGCCGAAGGACGACATGGTCAGATGGGCTGGATGGCCGAGCGCGCCGAGTGGCGCGCGAACCCGGCTGCGCTCTGGAGCGAGGCGCGCAGCATCATCATGCTGGCCGAGAGCTACACGCCCGATTACAACCCGCTCGACCTGCTGGATCTGCATGAACAGGGCGTGATCTCGTCCTATGCGCTGGGGCGCGACTATCACGATGTGGTCAAGAAACGCCTCAAGCGGCTTGGGCGCTGGCTGATCGACCGCGCAGGCGGCGAGATCAAGGTCTTCGTCGATACCGCCCCAGTGATGGAAAAGCCGCTAGCGGCGGCAGCCGGACTGGGCTGGCAGGGCAAGCATACCAACCTCTTGTCGCGGGACTTGGGCAACTGGTTCTTCCTCGGCGCGATCTTCACCACGCTGGAGCTACCCCCCGACATGCCCGCAATCGAGAATTGCGGCACCTGCCGCGCCTGCCTCGATATCTGCCCGACCGATGCCTTCCCCGCGCCCTTCCAACTCGATGCACGGCGCTGCATCTCCTATCTAACGATCGAGCATCACGGGCCCGTGCCGCTCGATCTGCGCGAAAAAATGGGCAACCGCATCTATGGCTGCGACGATTGTCTGGCGGTCTGCCCCTGGAACAAATTCGCCCAAGAGGCGCGCGAGGTGAAATACACCGCCCGCGAGGGCCTGCCAACGCCCGATCTGGCCGAGCTTGCCACGCTTGATGACGCAGGCTTCCGCGCGCGCTTTTCCGGCTCGCCCATCAAACGCATCGGGCGCAATCGCTTTATCCGCAATGTGCTCTATGCGATCGGCAATTCAGGGTCGCCACGCTTACGCGTGGCGGCCAGCGCACTCTGTAACGACGGAGATCCAACCGTCGCCGAGGCGGCCCGCTGGGCCGTCACGCGGCTCGACACCACATCAGCGGCAGCGACGGGCGCCCCAGTGCGCCCACGTTCCTGAGCCCCTCGATGGGGCGAAGGATCGTTCCTCTCTCGCCCCCACTCACGCCCCCCAGGCCGCACCCTGCATCTCGCGCAAGCGGCTCACGGTCCGGTCGAACTCGAAGAGCCCCTCGCCTTCAGTATACAGTCGTTCCGGCGGGGCCGCAGCCGAGGCGATCAGCCGCACCCGGGCCTCATAGAGCGTATCGATCAACGTGACAAAACGCTTCGCCTCGTTGTAATTCGTGGCCGAGAGATACGGGATATCCTCCACCATCAACACGCGCAGCGCCTCGGCAATAGCCAGATAATCCGCAGGCCCCAGCGCAGCGCCGCAGAATTCCCAGAATCGCCCGCGACCGACACCGTTGTGCGCGCGCGGCACCACGACCTCGCGCCCCTTGAGCGGCAGGCGCAGGGGCGTGCCCGGATCATGCCCGGTCAACTCGTCCCACATCCGCTCCATGGCCGCCCGCGCGTCGGCATTGACCGGGCTGAACCAGACCTGCGCGCCCGCCAGCCGGTGCTGGCGGTAATCGGTCTCGGATTCCAGCTCATGCACCACCATCCGCTCTTTCAGAAAAGCGATGAAGGGCAGGAATAGCGCACGGTTGAGCCCGTCCTTGTAGAGATCATCTGGCACCCGGTTCGAGGTGGTGACAATCACCACCCCCGCCCCCATCAGCAGCTCAAACAGCCGCCCGACCACCATCGCATCGGTGATATCGGTGATCTGCATCTCGTCAAAGGCCAGCAGCCGGACCTCCGCCGCGACCTTCTCGGCGAT
The DNA here is from genome assembly GCA_007694945.1 of Paracoccaceae bacterium. Classification (GTDB taxonomy): domain Bacteria; phylum Pseudomonadota; class Alphaproteobacteria; order Rhodobacterales; family Rhodobacteraceae; genus Roseinatronobacter. The sequence continues at coordinate 6,880 of REER01000123.1, forward strand.
AGGGGCCAGAGCATCCGAGGCACCACGCTTGCGCGCGGCGTGCAGCCCTGCGTGGATCTCCTGCATAAAAGCATGGAAGTGTACACGGCGCTTGGGCACATCGGCGCTATGGGCCACGAAGAGATCCATCAGCATTGACTTGCCGCGCCCGACGCCGCCCCAGATATAGAGACCCGGCGCAGGCGCGGGCTTTGCCCGCGACAACAACCCCCGCAATCCGCCCGCTTTGGGCACGGGCTTCGCCAGCCACTCAAGCAGCGGGTCAAACAAGGGAAGAGCTGCGCGTTGCGCGGCGTCGGGGCGAATCTCGCCCGCTTCGACCTTGCGGTCGTAGATCTCGGTCAATTTCCCTCTCATCGCGCGCCTGATTACGCGAGTTGGCGCGCCCCGAAAAGCCCCCGCGCGCTCTTGCCAGCCTTGCGAAGCCCGGCTAGGTCTGAGGGAACGCATGTGACGCAAGGGGAAGGCGCATGGACGATCCGAAAACGCTTGTCTCGACCGGCTGGCTGGCCCAGCATATCAATGATCCTGACCTGCGCATTCTGGACGCAAGCTGGTATCTGCCCCAGATGGGCCGCGATGCCCGCGCGGAATATGAGGCGGCCCATATCCCCGGCGCGCGCTTCTTCGACATTGACGAAATCAGCGACCACCGCTCGGAATTGCCGCATATGGCCCCGCCGGTCGAAAAATTCATGTCGCGCATGCGCGCGATGGGGGTGGGCGACGGACATCAGATCGTGGTCTATGACGGGATGGGCCTATTCTCGGCGGCCCGCGTCTGGTGGCTGTTCAAGCTGATGGGCAAGAATGATGTCGCCGTGCTGGATGGCGGCTTTCCCAAATGGCAGGCCGAGGGGCGCGAGACCGAGGACATGGCGCCCATGCTGCGCGAACGGCACATCACAGTCCAGCGACAGGCGCATATGGTAAAGGATGTGAGCCAGGTGGCCGCTGCGGTGAAGCTACGAGACTGGCAGATCGTCGACGCCCGCTCGCCCGAGCGCTTCCGTGGCGACTCACCTGAGCCCCGCGAAGGGTTGCGCGCGGGCCACATGCCGGGCGCAATCAACCTGCCCTTCGGAATGCTGCTGGATGCGGATGGCACCATGAAGCAGGGCGCCGCGCTGCGTGCGGCGTTCGAAGAGGCCGGGGTCGATCTGGACGAACCCGTGATCACATCCTGTGGCTCGGGTGTCACCGCTGCGGTGCTCAGCCTCGGTTTGGAAATCCTCGGCCATCGCCAGCACGCTCTTTATGACGGGTCCTGGTCCGAATGGGGGCAGTTCCCCGACCTGAAGGTCGAGACCGGATGAAACCCCGCCGCGCCGGGGAAGAGATCGCCTACACGGTGACCTTTCTCGAAATGACCGAGCCACCCCGCTTTGACTGGCCTTCAATCCCGGTCAAGCTGAGCGGCGCCCTGCTGCGTTCGGAAGCCCCGCCGGCCTGGTATTTCCGCGCGCTCTACGATGCCGTGGGGCAGGATTATGCTTGGACCGACATGCATGTCCATGAAGAGACCACATTAGCAGACTGGCTCGCCGACCCGGATGTGGCGCTTTATTCGCTGATCCACCAGGGCTGGCCGCAGGGCTTCTTTATCCTCGATTGGCGCGAACGCGGGCGCTGCGAGCTGGACCTCTTCGGCCTCGTGCCGCAGGCGGTCGGGCTGGGCTTCGGGTCGTGGATGCTGCGTACGGCCATCCTGACCGGCTGGGAGCGTGAAGGCGTTACCTGCTTGAGCGTAAACACCTGCACGCTCGATCACCCGCGCGCGCTGGCCAAATACCAGAAACACGGCTTCACTCCGGTCCGTCAGGAAGAGCGCACGCGCATCCTGACGCGTGACTGGACCCCGGCCCATCCCTGAGGAGCCACGACCATGTTCGAGACCCTGCCCGAGCCGAAACTCGACGGTATCATCGCCCTGATGCAGGCCTACGCCGATGACCCGCGCCTGGGCAAGATTGACCTAGGCGTGGGGGTCTATCGCGATGAGGCAGGCCGCACGCCAGTGATGGCGGCGGTAAAGGCCGCCGAGACGCACATCGTCGAGACACAGGAGAGCAAGACCTATCTCGCACTGGCAGGCGACAGCGCGTTTCTGGAAACCATGCGCGATCTGATTCTGGGGGGGGCCGTGCCTTCGGCACGGGTGGCCGCTGTCGGCACGCCGGGCGGGACCTCGGCGGTACGCCAGATCTGCGAACTCATCCGCATGGCCCGACCCGAGTCGACCGTCTGGGTCAGCGCACAGACCTGGCCCAATCACGCCCCCCTGATCAGCGCGGCAGGGCTGCGCATGCGCCCCTATCGCTACCTCGACCCCGAAGCGGGCGCGCTCGACCGTGCGGGCATGATGGAGGACCTTGGTACTGTTGCCGCCGGTGATGTCGTGCTGCTGCATGGCTGCTGCCACAACCCCACTGGTGTTGACCTGAGCCTGCAGGACTGGGCCGAGATCGGGGCGCTGCTGGAACGGCGCGGGGCGGTGCCGTTTGTGGATATGGCCTATCAAGGCTTTGGTCAGGGGCTCGACGCGGATGCGGGCGGGCTACGCCACCTTGCCGCGCGGCTGCCGGAGATGCTGGTAGCAGGCTCATGCTCCAAGAATTTCGGCCTCTATCGCGAGCGCGTGGGCATTGCCATGGCCATCGTCCCCGAGGGCCAGCGTGCCCGCCTTGCGGGCACGCTGGCGGGTCTGAGCCGCAAGGTTTTTGCCTTTCCCCCCGACCATGGCGGCCGCGTGGTCAGCACCATCCTGAACGACACCGCGCTCCGGCAGATGTGGCAGCGCGAACTCGACGAGATGCGCCTGCGCGTGGCCAACAACCGTCGTGGCCTTGCCGAGGCACTGCGCGCGGCGACCGGGTCGGACCGTTTCGGCTTTATCGCGGGCCAGCAAGGCATGTTTTCGCTGCTGCCACTCTCGCCCGATCAGATCGAGCGCCTGCGCGCCGAGCATGGCATCTACATGCTGGGCGACGGTCGCGTGAACATGGCGGGCCTGAACGAGGCCAGCCTTCCAGTGCTGGCACAGGCCATGGCCGATGTGATCCGTTGAGGCAGCCCGGGCTGCATCAGCCGTATACGAGAATGCTGCCCTGTCACTTGTCGCAGCATCTCTGCCGATCAGTGGCGAAATGGCCTTCAGGAGCCGGGCTACGAAACGCGCTGTTCGCCTTCATGATCCTGTGCCAGAGCGCAACCTCTGCACGCGCACAGGAACAGCCAGACTGGCACGCCTGTTCGGGCAATGGCTGGCAGATTTTCGGCGCAGACAGCGAAGACCGCGCATTGATCTGCGAGGGTGTCGCGAAAGCCTCGGATTTCCTTGCAAGCTGCGGGATACAGGGCGCAACTGCGCCGCGCATCCGCGTCACCGACATGCTGCCACGCCATTGCGGGGTCGCGGCATGGGGCATCTACGACAGTGTCAG
>REER01000126.1 GCA_007694945.1 Paracoccaceae bacterium
CGGTGCGTGCGCATTGGCTCATCGAGAATGCCCTCCATTGGCAGCTCGACGTATCCTTCCGGGAAGCCTGCTATCTAATTTTAGGTTTGTGCTCACGACCCATCGAGTTCATCCTTGTGGCGTGCTTCACGCACCGCAACGAGACACACTGATCTGGGCCTGCATCTATCTTGGACGCCAGTGGGAATACGAGTTCGCGAATGGCTTCGTAGTGTGTCTCGCCTAATGCCCGATGGCAGCGTCTCCAACCGCGCCGGGCACTGAGGTCATCTTGAGTATCCCTGACACTGCGCCTATTCAGGGTATCCTGAGGCAGCGAGAGACGAGTGATGACAGTCGACAGGATATGGCCTGTACACAATTACTAACTGGCTCACCCTGTCGCGAGGCGAACACAACAATGACCGACAGAAGGATAGCTTAAAATTTGGGCACTTCTCAACGATATCGCGCCTTAAATGAATAAATGTTTCTTGTGAGTTGAATTCGAAATAATCCACTGCTAATTTTCGAGCGCGTTCATCAAAGGAGCGACATGGATGTGCGGCATTGTTGGCCTCTTTCTCAAAGACAAATCGCTAGAACTGCAACTTGGTGCGCTGTTGACCGACATGCTTGTCACGATGACGGATCGCGGACCCGACAGCGCAGGAATCGCTATCTATGGCCACAGCGCGTCAGAAAAGGCGAAACTCACGGTCCAGTCGGATCATGCCGATGCGGATTTTGACACGCTCGCTCAGGATCTGGGCGATACGCTCGGCGCGAAGGTCAACTTGCACCGCAAGGATACCCACGCTGTGCTCGAGCTTCCGGCAAGCAAGGTTAACGAAGCGCGCGACGCGCTGGCGGAGCTGTGCCCCGGGCTGCGTGTGATGAGCGACGGCGCGACCATCGAGATCTACAAGGAAGTAGGCCTGCCGCGCGATGTCGCCCGCCGCTTCGACCTGGCCGCGATGGGCGGCACGCATGGTATTGGTCACACGCGCATGGCCACCGAATCCGCCGTGACCACCGACGGCGCGCATCCCTATTCGACCGGCGCGGATCAGTGCCTTGTCCATAACGGCTCGCTGTCGAACCACAACAACTGGCGCCGCAGGCTGAAGCGTGAGGGGCTGCGCATTGAGAGCGAGAACGATACCGAAGTCGGCGCTGCCTATCTGACGTGGAAGATGCAGAACGGGGCTTCACTGGGCGAGGCGCTCGAAGGCGCGCTCGATGATCTGGACGGCTTCTTCACCTTCGTGGTTGGCACTAGAGACGGGTTTGGAGTTGTCCGCGACCCAATTGCCTGCAAACCCGCTGTCATGGCCGAAACCGATCAATATGTCGCCTTCGGCTCGGAATATCGCGCGCTGGTGAACCTGCCGGGGATCGAGGGGGCCCGCGTCTGGGAGCCCGAACCAGCCACTGTCTATTTCTGGAGCCGCTGAGCCATGCAAAGCATCGACCTTGCCACCGCCCCCTTGCGCGAGATGAACGCCACGCTGCAGGCGCAGGCCGCACAGACCAACGCCACGCAATGGGAAATCCTGAACCCGCGCGGCGCGCATGCCATTGCCGTGGGGCTGGACGCGCCGATCGAGGTGACCGTGCGCGGCTCCACCGGCTATTACTGCGCGGGCATGAACAAGCAGGCGACCGTGCATGTCACCGGGTCCGCCGGGCCGGGGGTGGCCGAAAACATGATGTCCGGCACGGTCATTATCGATGGCGATGCCAGCCAATATGCCGGGGCGACCGGGCGCGGGGGGTTGCTGGTGATCCGGGGCAATGCCTCATCGCGTTGCGGTATCTCGATGAAGGGAATCGACATCGTGGTGCAGGGCAATATTGGGCATATGTCGGCCTTCATGGCGCAGGCGGGCAATCTGGTCGTCTGCGGCGATGCGGGCGAGGCGCTGGGCGATTCGCTCTACGAGGCGCGGCTTTTCGTGCGTGGAAAGGTCAAGAGCCTCGGCGCGGATTGCATCGAGAAGGAGATGCGCGCCGAACATCTGGAAATTCTGCGCGATCTTTTGGCGCGCGCGGAGGTAGATGCCCGCCCCGAGGAGTTCCGCCGCTATGGATCGGCGCGCAAGCTCTATAACTTTGATATCGACAATGCTGCGGCTTATTGAGGGATTTGCGCCATGAACGAGCATGACAGGACCATCCCGCAGACCGCGCCGATCCAGTCCGCGACCTTCTCCAATGCCGTCACGGCCGAGATACGGCGCGCGGCGGCGACCGGCATTTATGACATCCGCGGCGGCGGCGCGAAACGCCGCGTTCCGCATTTCGACGATCTGCTGTTCCTCGGCGCCTCGATCAGCCGCTACCCGCTCGAAGGCTATCGCGAGAAATGCGGGACCAACGTCACGCTGGGCACGCGCTTCGCCAAGAACCCCATCGAACTGGACATTCCCATCACCATCGCGGGCATGAGCTTTGGCGCGCTTTCGGCACAAGCAAAGGAAGCGCTGGGGCGCGGTGCCTCGGCGGCGGGCACCTCGACCACCACCGGCGACGGCGGCATGACTCCCGAGGAGCGCACACACTCGACGAAACTGGTCTATCAATACCTGCCCTCTCGCTACGGTATGAACCCGGACGATCTGCGCCGCGCCGATGCGATTGAGGTTGTCGTGGGTCAGGGCGCCAAGCCGGGTGGCGGGGGCATGCTGCTGGGCCAGAAGATCAGCGACCGCGTGGCGGAAATGCGCACCCTGCCGAAGGGGATCGACCAGCGCAGCGCCTGCCGCCACCCCGACTGGACCGGCCCCGATGATCTGGAGATCAAGATCCTGGAGTTGCGCGAGATCACCGGCTGGCAGGTGCCGATCTATGTCAAGGTCGGCGGCACGCGGCCCTATTACGACACGGCGCTGGCGGTGAAGGCGGGCGCCGATGTGGTGGTGCTGGACGGGATGCAGGGCGGAACAGCCGCCACGCAGGATGTGTTCATCGAGAATGTCGGCCTGCCGACGCTGGCCTGCATCCGCCCCGCCGTGCGTGCGTTGCAGGATATGGGGCTTCACCGCGAGGTGCAGCTTGTCGTCTCGGGCGGTATCCGCAGCGGGGCCGATGTGGCCAAGGCGCTCGCGCTCGGCGCGGATGCGGTGTCCATCGGCACGGCGGCGATGGTCGCGCTGGGCGACAACGACCCGAAATGGGAAGCCGAATACCAGAAGCTCGGCACCACCGCCGGGGCTTATGATGACTGGCACGAAGGCCGCGACCCGGCGGGCATCACCACGCAGGACCCCGAGCTTGCCGCTCGGCTGGACCCTATCGAGGGCGGGCGGCGGCTGCGCAACTACCTGAAGGTCATGACACTGGAGGCGCAGACCATAGCGCGGGCCTGCGGCCATAACCACCTTCACAATCTGGAGCCCGAGGACCTCTGCGCTCTGACGATGGAGGCCGCCGCCATGACACAGGTGCCGCTGGCGGGCACCGACTGGTATCCGGGCAAACCGGGCAGCGACTACTGACACAAACGCGCGGGCCAGACCTCTGGCCCGCGTTTTACTTTCCGACCGAAGACCAACAGGGACAGGAACAACAATGACCATCGATCTGGCCGAATTCGCCGCCGAACGCGGCGTCAAGTATTTCATGATCTCCTTTACCGACCTTTTCGGCGGCCAGCGCGCGAAGCTGGTGCCTGCGCGGGCCATCGTCGAGATGCAGGTCGAGGGCGCTGGTTTTGCCGGTTTCGCCACATGGCTCGACATGACGCCTGCGCATCCCGACATGCTTGCAGTTCCCGACCCGGCCTCGGTCATCCAGATTCCGTGGAAGCCGGAAGTGGCGTGGGTCGCGGCCAACTGCACCATGGAGGGCGAGGATGTCGCTCAGGCCCCGCGCAACGTGCTGCGCCGCCAGATCGCCGAGGCCGCGGCGCTGGGCTTCACCGTCAAGACCGGGGTCGAGGCCGAATATTTCCTGCTCACCCCCGATGGCACGGCGATCTCGGACCCGATGGATACCGCCGAAAAGCCCTGCTATGACCAGCAGGCGGTGATGCGCCGCTATGACGTGGTGCGCGAGATTTGCGATTACATGCTCGATCTGGGCTGGGGACCGTATCAGAACGACCACGAAGACGCCAACGGCCAGTTCGAGATGAACTGGGAATTCGCTGATGCGCTGGTGACGGCGGACCGGCACAGTTTCTTCAAATTCATGGTCAAATCCGTCGCCGAGGCGCACGGCTTTCGCGCAACCTTCATGCCCAAGCCCGTCGAAGGACTGACCGGCAATGGTTGCCACGCCCATATCTCGGTCTGGGACAAGGATGGCAACAATGCCTTTGCCACTGACAATGGCACCGGGCCGACGGGCGAGTTGGGTCTGTCCGAGCAAGGCGCGCATTTTCTGGGCGGGATCATGAAGCACGCGACCGCCATGGCCGCGATCACCAACCCGACCGTGAACAGTTACAAGCGCATCAACGCCCCGCGCACGACGTCAGGGGCGACCTGGGCGCCCAACTCCGTGACATGGACCGGCAATAACCGCACCCACATGGTGCGCGTGCCGGGACCGGGCCGCTTCGAGTTGCGCCTGCCCGATGGTGCGGCCAATCCCTATCTCCTGCAGGCCGTGGTTATCGCCGCCGGCATGAGCGGGCTGCGCTCCAAGGCCGATCCGGGCAAGCGCTATGATATCGACATGTATGCCGAGGGCCACAAGGTCGAGGATGCCCCCAAACTGCCGCTCAACCTGCTCGACGCGCTGCGCGCCTATGAGGCCGATGCGGAACTGACCGCGATGATGGGTGAAGAGTTCTCATGCGCCTTTCTGAAGCTCAAGCGGCAGGAATGGGACTCTTTCGTGTCGCATTTCAGCCGCTGGGAGCGCGAGCATACGCTGGATATCTGAAGGTCAGAGCGCACCTCCTTCGATCACGGCCTGCGCCAGACAGCGATAGGCGGCACGGTTGGCGCCCTTGCGGTAGTCCGGCGCACCGTTGCCCGCGCTGCGGCCCTCTTCGGCAACGCGGTCATGGATCGCGCAGATGATCTCACGCAGTTCCTGTTCCACCCGCGCGGCGCTCCACTGGGCGAAACCGGCATTCTGGCGCATCTCCAGCCCCGACACTGCCACCCCGCCTGCGTTGGCGGCCTTGCCCGGGGCCAAGACGATGCCCGCGCGCTTCAGCACCGCCTCGGCCTCCGCGGTCAATGGCATGTTCGCACCCTCGGCCAGATAGCAGCAGCCGCCGTCGATGAGCGCCCGCGCGTCGCCTGCGTCGATCTCGTTCTGCGTTGCGCACGGCAGCGCGATCTCGGGCTCCAGATCCCATGGTTTGCGCCCGGCGTGGAACGTCAGCCCCAACCGCGCGGGCGGGTTGGCGGCGGTGTCGTCCGTGGCTTCGGCCAGCCAGTCCAGTGCCTCGTGCGAGAACCCGTCCGGCGCATGCCAGACGCCCGCGCGCGCCGACAGCGCGATCACCCGCCCGCCCAGCGCGCGGGCCTTGCGCGCGGCATGAAGCGCCACATTGCCACGGCCCGAGAGTGCGATGCGCTTGCCCTCGATCTCCTCCCCTACCGCCGCCAGCATGGCGCAGAGGAAGAAGACCAGCCCATAACCCGTTGCCTCGGCCCGCAACAGGCTGCCGCCGATGCACAAGGGCTTGCCGGTCAGCGCCCCGCCCCAGGCGCGCGCATGGATCATCCACGCCCGGCTCATCAGCCCCAGTTCGCGCCCGCCCACGCCCATGTCGCCCGCCGGCACATCCCGGTCCGGGCCGATATGGTGGGCCAGTTCGGCCATGAAGGCCCTGGCGAAACGCTCGATCTCCCCCGCCGACCGGCCCCGCGGGTCGAAATCCGCGCCGCCCTTGGCGCCGCCCAGCGGCAAGCCGGTGAGCGCGTTCTTGAACACCTGCTCGAAGGCCAGCGATTTCAGCACCGGTAAGGTGGTGTCGGGATGCCAGCGCAAGCCTCCCTTGTAGGGGCCCAGCAGGTTCGACTGCTGCACCCTCCAGCCCCGATTGATCTGCACTGCGCCCACATCATCGCGCCAGGTGACGCGAAAGGCGATTACGCGGTCAGGCTCGGCCAGACGCTCCAACACCCGGGCGGCAGCGAAGTCGGCATCTGCCTTCTCGACGGTCAGCACGTCATGGGCGAGGCTCTCGACCGCGTCGAGCCAGGGCGCATCATCGGCGGAGCGGGCGCGCAGATCGTCGATCAGCGTGCGGGTCAGGGCAGTGGCGCGGTCGGTCATGGGTGTCCTTTCGGTCAATTCAGCACGCATAAGTGCCATGCAAATGGCGCGTGCGGCCAGTAATGGCGGCGGAGTTCCGGATCGGAGTCAGCCGGTCAGTGGTGGAGCATACCGCTTACGGAGAGGTAGCGCGCGCGCGAGGGAGTCACGTGATTCGAACGATCCGCTGTCGATATTCCGTTTAGGCGCCGGGCGATCTGATGATCGAGACGCGTCGGCACCATGTTACCCTATCAGACCCGTCATCGACGCCAGTGCAAGCGGCCCGAGGCCCTTTCAGCCGTTTTGCGGATAGGCGATGATCGACAGATAGCGCGCGGGCAGCCGTTCCAGTCCTTCGGGGCCGTGCGGCGCATCGGCGTCGAAAAACAACGTGTCGCCGGGCCGCAGGTGGTAGTGCTTGTCACCGTGCCGATACAGCAACTCACCCTCCAGCATGTAGATCGTCTCGATGCCGCCATGCTGGAAGGTGGGAAAGATATCGGACTCGGTGGTCAGCGTGATCAGATAGGGCTCGACCATGACCCCGCTTGCATTGGCCCCGATATGGCCCAGCAGGTTGTACTGATGCCCTGCCCGGGTGCCCGCACGCTCGATCTCCACCCCCTGCCCTGCCCGCGTGTGCACGGCCTCGCGGTGCTCCTCGAAACGGTGGAAGAACGCGGTCAGCGGCACACTGAGCACATGCGCAAGGGTCTGCAAGGTGGTCAGCGAGGGCGAGGTATTGCCGTTCTCGATCTTGGACAGCATACCTATGGAAAGGCCCGTCAACCCGGCCAGCTCCGCAACGGTCATGTTCTTTTGCTTGCGAAAGGCGCGCAACTCGCGGCCAATCGCCATTTCGAGATTGTTCTCGCGCGGCTCGCGCGGGCGGTGGGGGTCCTGGCTCAATCTAGCTTTGCGCTGCGGCAGATCATCGTCTTGGATTGGCTGCGACATCATAAGACCCTGAGCAAAGCGCCCCCGGTAAGATCCGAGGAGCATGACAGATATTCCCCGGAAGTTTAGAGCGCAGCGCTGGAAATGAACATATCCAACTGGGGCTTCCAGTTTCTTCGCGCTTTCCCGTGCCGTGCCTGTCCCCTTGGCGCGGGTCGTGACGTCGTGTTCGAAAACCTCGAAGAGCCGATCAGGATAGCCACTGTGTGCGCGCAGGTGAGCATCTTGCCAAGGCACCTGGAGCAGTGATCGCGTGCTGACGCCCGGCGCAGTTCAACCTGCTCCGCTTGTGCGATGCCGCCCCGCTGTCATCAAGAGCAAGGTTGGTCAGAACACTGATTTCGCTGCCGTAATCAGCGTATGATGCAGGCTTTGCGCAGCAGAGCGCGGACCGTAGAGCGTGATACTGTCAGCATGGCGAATGACAAAGCAGCTCAGATGCTCGATCAGGGTTCGGCGCGCATGACCCGGTTGCAACTTGCCCATATCCAGATTGCACAAACGTTCCATCACGCGCGAAAGGCTCTCCCCAGTCAGGTCGAACCGCACCCATGCACCCGTCTGGTCGGTCACGCTGGCGGTATCTGCACAGGCGCTCTTGATCTGAACTGCAAGGTTGGGCCGGGTTGCATAGGAGGCCTCAAGCATCCAGACATGCGGGCCGATCCAGAACGCCGCAAGCGTCTCCGCGCTGACATAACCAGCGATACGGGGAAGCTTTGCGCCAAGCATCTTTTCCAGCGCAGTTTGACAGTTGGCTTCCTGCCCCAGACGCGCGGCGACGGAGACCAGAGCCCAGTCGGGCGACTCGGTGATCGTGACGGGGCCGATTGTGTCGGAGCGCGGTTGTGAGGCACCCAGCGCGGTCATGGGGACGAGGTCATGCACGGAGGCGCTCTCCTTCCGGATCAACGAAATGGGCCGAGACGATTTCGATCTCGACATCCTCGCCTGTGAGCGGACTGGCCGCGCGCAGGCTCTCGCCCATCCGCGCCTGCCCGTTCTTCATAAAGCCTATGGCGATGTAGCTGTCGAGTGTCGGCGAATAGCAGGCCGAAGTCACGTAACCCAGATCATTGGCGGCAACGGCTCTTGCGCCTTTTCCCAGCAGATGCGCCCCGGCTGGGATACGGACCTGCGGGTCTTTGGGGCGAAGGCCGACAAGGTTCAACGCGTCCGCAGTGGTCAGGCCTTCGCGGCGCGACAGCACCGAACCGATACTGTCTTTCTTGTTGCTGACCATGCGGCCCAGACCAAGATTGAGCGCTGTGGTCGTACCGTTCAACTCGTTGCCCGCTGCATGGCCCTTCTCGATGCGCATGACGCCGAGGGCTTCGGTGCCATAGGGGGTGACGTCGTACTCCGCCCCGGCTTCCATGATGCGCCGGATCAGTGCATCGCCATAGCGCGTGGGCACTGCGAGCTCATAGGCGAGTTCCCCAGAGAAAGAGATACGGAACAGCCGCGCAGGGCAGCCATTGCAGATCGTGATCTCGGCGCAGGCCATGAAGGGAAAGGCTTCGTTCGAGATGTCAAAAGACGGATCGACAAGTTTTTGCAGCAGCTTGCGCGCGTTCGGCCCAGCAATGGCATATTGCGCCCATGCTTCGGTCGTCGAGATAAGCTGAACATCCGTATCGGGCCAGAGGCATTGACGGGCGAATTCCATGTGGCGATAGACCGGGACAGCATTCGCGGTCGTGGTCGTGACGACGAAATGATCCTCGGCAAGGCGCGCAGCCGTGCCATCATCGAAGGCAATCCCGTCCTCGCGCAGCATCAGCCCGTAGCGCACGCGCCCCACGGCAAGCTTGGCGAAGCCATTGCAATAGATGCGGTTCAGGAAGGCCGCAGCGTCGCGCCCCTGCACGTCTATCTTGCCCAAGGTGGTGACGTCGCACACACCGACCGAACCACGCGTTGCGCGCACCTCGCGGTCCACGCTCTCGCGCCATTTTGTCTCGCCCGGACGCGGAAACCACTGCGCGCGCAGCCACTGACCCACCTCGACAAAGACTGCGCCTTGCTCATCCGCCCAGTGATGGCTGGGTGTCAGCCGTCTTGGGCGGAAATCGGCCCCGGTCGATCGGCCTGCGAGCACTCCCATCGCGACCGGCGTATAAGGCGGGCGGAACATGGTGGTGCCAGTCTGGGCGATGGTCTGGCCGGTCATTTCCGCCATGACGGCAAGCCCCCCCATGTTCGAAGTCTTGCCCTGATCGGTTGCCATGCCAAGCGTGGTGTAGCGTTTCAGATGCTCAACCGCTCGGAAGCCTTCCTGGTGGGCGAGTCTCACGTCCTTGACGGTCACATCATTCTGGAAATCGAGCCAGGCGCGCTTGTCGCCCTTCACATACCAGAACGGGGTGATGCGCGTGGGCGCATCCTCGGACTTTGGCAGGTCGGGGAGTGCGGCCTTGATGTCCAGATCGGTGAGCGCCCGCACGGCCTTTGCAGCCCCGCCTGAGAGCGCGGCATGAGTGCTGAATTGCCCTTCGGCAGCCCCGGCGACGGTCATGCCCGGCGGTAGATCGCCAGCGGGGACAAAGCCCACGATGCGCTCATCCCACGCGGGCCGCCCGCGCTGGTGGCAGGTCAGCGCAACATTGGGGTTCCAGCCGCCCGAAACGCCGAGCGCACCGACTGCGAGTTTGCGTGTCTGGCCATTGGCGAGTTTCACGGTGATCCCGGTCAGGCCCAGCCGTCCGGTGGTGTCGATCACCTGTGCACCTGCAAGAAGCTCGGTGCCCGCGACAGTGGGTGCGTCGGGGCGGGTGTCGATCAGGGCGGCGACTTTCACACCCTTGGCGATCAGGTCAGCGGCAGTGCGGTGGCCGTCGTCGTTGTTGGTAAAGACAGCGACAGTCTCGGCAGGCGAGACGGCCCAGCGGTTGACATAAGCGCGCAGCGCGCTGGCGGTCATGATGCCGGGGCGGTCATTATTGGCAAAAGCAATCGGGCGTTCCAGCGCACCGGCGCAGAGCAGCGTGCGTTTGGTGTAGATGCGCCAGAGGGTCTGACGAGGCTGGCCCTCGGGCGGGGTCGGCAGGTGGTCCGAGACACGCTCGACCGCGCC
>REER01000048.1 GCA_007694945.1 Paracoccaceae bacterium
CCTGATCCACCTTAACTGGGCTGCAATCTGGTCGAAAAAGCAGGACCACCTCTCGCCATAGCGGCAATATAGCAATTGCAAGCTTCGCTCGCGCGGCACATCGGTGAATGGGTGCGATGAATAACCCAATGGATTGTGCAGTTATTTGATGGTAATCTCTAACATGTGGAATATCCCTTTCTCCGCAGAGAATTGACAGCGACTCGACACCGCAGTGATATGCCGCTCCTCAGGGCATCACCAAGGTCCGCGCGTTTCTCTTGTTGCAATGCTCTCTTGTTCAGTCGAGGTGGAACAGTGCAGAAGGTAGCGAGAGATCCTGCATCCATGTGATCCAGTAGACATCGGTCGGTCCAACGACGTCATCGACAACGCGCCAGCCCGCGCCATCGTTGTGCATCAGAACCATGACGACATCCGACATGGCGTCAGCCTGCCAGTATCTCGCATAGGGCGTTAGCGACCAGTCGAGCGCTGTGCCATCGGTTGCGCGAGGTGTCGCCATCAGAAAGGCCCAGTCTTGTCCGCTGCGCAGCGTTTCGACCTCGAAGACCAGTGGCAGACCAAGCTTGACCCGCATTCGGGCACGCGCAGTCTCGAGCAGGTCGCGACGCAGTCGCAGATGCCGCGGTACATCGTCGAATACCGAAGCGCTGCGCGGCATGGGTTCGGGTGCGGGCTGCGGGCTGGCCGACAGATCAGGCGTGCGCGTGCCACCATCAGGGGGTGCGATGATATCATCCAGCCCGCCAGAACGCGGCGGGGCCAGCGGTTGGCCTGTGGCCGGCGCCATCGGCGCTGGTGCTGTCAGGATCGAGTCCAGCCCGCCCTGCGCCTGCAGAACGGATGGCGACAGCAAAAGGGATGCCACCATGAGATATGGGATAAGCCGCGCCGGTTTCATCGCCGAACTCCTGTTGCACTCCATGTGCCCGACCCCTGTCCATGACGGTTCGAGGCGCTCCATTCACCGGCAAAGCCATCTGTTGCAGTGCGTGTACCGGAGATCTGGCCCGTAAAGGGGAAATTGCCGAGATTGGCGTCTGACATATCGACCAGATTTCCGCTGAGCGGCAGCGAAAAGGTATGGGGCCCGCGCATGTGGCCGCTGAAACTGGCGGTGACGCTGTCGCCCTGAAATGTGCCGGTAATGCGTCCGCGCACCTGACCGCCTTCGACATGCAGTCGCAAGGTGGCCCGATCCACACCTGTCAGACCGCCCTGAAAATACACGAAGTTCCGGCCATCGATACCGGCGACCACATTACGATACCTGTCGAAATCGGCCAGGGCTTGCCGATACGCATCGGAATTGGTGCCATGCGCGATGCCAACGGCGATCAGCCGCGACATGGCGCGCTGGTCGCGTTGATCGTCAAGGCTCAGCACTGGGTCGCGTTCAAGACTGCGTCGAACATGGTCCAGGAAGCTATCAGGGGTGCCGGGCGGTTGAGGTTGGCAACGCGGAGCATCCTGGCAGGCCATGACAAGCTGGTTGATCATCTCGGCCGCGTCCGCGCGGGCGCGCTCGGCGGCTGCCTGATTCTGGCGCTCCTGCGCCTCGCGCGCCTTGCGTGCTTCGAAGCCGGTCAGGATCGAGTCGATGATGTCATTCTCGGAGACCTGGGTCAGATGCGCGATCAGCGCATCATCCGCAGCACCAATCGCGAGGCGAAGGTCTTCTGTCTTCTGGGCACGCAGGGCGCTCATCTGGTCGCGCACGATCCAGGCGTTTCCGGCAAGCGTCATGCGCATTCGAAGATCGTCCGCTGTCACCTGCCCCGAAGCGAAATCCGCATAGAGATCCTCCATCCGCCAGTCGCGGAACTGACCTCCCGCATAGCGCATCACACCGATTGCCGTCTGGGCGGCCGAAAACACATTCGCGCCAGGTGTCAGCGCGATCAGGGTCTTGCCGATGAACTCGGCAGCGGCTTGCGGGTCACCCCCTGCAGCGCTGCCAAGCACGGTCGCCATCTGGTTGACAGTATCGACACTGCCGAGCGCCTTGCGCATATGGCCGCGTAAGGCGGGGTCCGAGAGGCCTTTGGTCAATTGCTTGCCCATCGCAAGCGAGACCTTGTTGCTTGCATCACGCAATGCATCCGTGTCGCCGCTATGCCATGCCTGCGCAAGGGATTTCGACAGCGAGTCGATTTCGGATGCCGACAGAGCAAGATCTCCCAGCGCGCGGGCATAGGTCGGGTCCGCGCCGGCCTTCAGGAGTTTCTTGTACTGTGCCTTGATCGTCGCGCGGGCGCGTTTCTGCAACTCGTCCTGCAGCTTCTTGTCCGCATAGGCGACCCCGGCATCCACCGCATCCTGCATCCAGCTGCGTGGCACCGACTGGCTGGACACTGGCGTCGTGGCCAGCGCGCTGGCGAGGCCGAAGGCCAGAACAAGGGTTGTTCGGGCAAGGGGCAGGCGCATGACACTGTTTCCTTTTGTTTATCGTCCGGTGGCCGAGCCCGGCAGGGCGAATTCCGGATCACCCGGGGGCAGGAAGTCCAGACCCAACAGGAAGAAATCGCGCAGGATGATCCAGTCATCGACTGGTGGCTCTTCGGCCGTGAAGCGCAGCAAAAGGCTTTCGGTTCCATCAGCGCCGGGGTGAAACAGCATGAGCCGTGTGTTCTGCGGAGCGTAAGGGTCAGCATATTCGGTAAAGCTGCGCCCGCGCAGATCGCCGAAATCCAGCACTGCGGTTGCAGCCAGATCGGCAGGCGGTGCCGAAAGCTCCAGCGTCAGGCGGCGCTCGGGGTCGTGAAGCAGAACATAGCCGGGCATGGACTCAAACTCCCACCCCTCGATCAGGTCAAAGACCGCATCACCGAGTTTTCCGATTTGTGGCAAGGGGTCAAGGCCGCCAGCGATTCGGACCGGCGAGGTCGCGGGCACAGAAGCCGAAGAGGGCTGCGGAGGCGCGGTGCCAGAGGCTGCATCTGACATGGCGGCCAGAATGGCGCGCATCTGAGCGTCAAGTTGATCGGGATTTTGGCCAGACAACACTAGAAGCAGGCTCTCCCGGTCTGGCGCACCGGGCGGGAAGACGGCCCAGATGACCGCTGCAGTCCCTTCCTGCGTACGCAGCAGGGTAACGTCCTGCCCATCGAAGCTGATTCTGTCACGCGCGCGGATTTCCGGATGCGCCAGATACGCCTCACTCGGCACCCGCCAGACCAGTTGCAGCATGGAGCCATCTGGTGCCCTGAACTGTACTTCCTGCGCCGAGAGGTCGCCATGCGGCGCAAACTGTGGCGGAACATGCACCTGCATCGCGCCCATTTGGACCCCGCGCCAGTCCTCTGCATCGACAGCCGTTGCAAACACTAGAGGCAGCACTATAGGCAGGCAGATGACACCATGCAGTATACGCCGCATCGGCAGACCTCCAAGATTGCAAGCCACTGAGGCCCCGCGCACAGGATGGGTAGTCAACCGGCGCCATGGGCAGCAATGACCTGAATCAGACAGTGGTGTTGACCTGTAGAAAAGCCGCGGTGCTCGAATTTTATTGATTCAAATCAAGGTGAAGGGCTGGAAGCACCCATAGGCTTCTTGAAATAGCCTGTCACAGTGAAGCATGTTCTGCCTTCTTGTTCATCGATGGCGCCACCACTTTGCGCCGTATGAACTGACGGTCGGACATCTGCTGCTCAGACACAGTTGACGGCGGACGGGTTTCGCGGCCTTCCGGCAGCGCAAGCCATGGCCATACGGAGAGGATCGCATCATGACCGTTCAATTGCCTAGCCGTTTGTTGCGTCGGGTGGGGCTTGCATGGTCGCTTGGCGCTGTCCTTACCACCGGCGCGGCGGCGCAATCCGAGGCCGAAGTCAACGAGATCATCCGCTCGCTTGCGCCGATTGCCGGTCAGACCCTGCCCGCGCCGCCTGAACCGCAACCAGTGCAACCCCCGCTCACGCCGCTGCCCGGCCTGCCGCCCGCGCCCGGTATGATCGAGATCATCATCCCCGGCTATATCGTTATACTTGATCCCGGCTATGCCATCGACATGGAGGTGTATTTCCCCTTCGACAGCGCCGAGCTGACCCCTGAGGCCCGCCGCAGTCTGGGCGTGCTGGGCCGCGCGTTGGAGTCGGCGCAGTTGCGACCCTATTCCTATCTTGTCGCTGGGCATACCGATGCCGTCGGAAATGCCGCTTATAATCAGCGCTTGTCGGAACGGCGCGCTATAGCGGTGCGTAATTACCTGATCGAGGCTTTCGCCATCGACCCGGACCGGCTGATTTCCGTGGGCTTCGGACAGGAGCGGCTGAAACAGCCCGAGGCTCCGCGTGCTGCGGTCAATCGTCGGGTCGAGATTGCGCTGATTGTGCGCCGCATCGCGCGCTAAGCCGGACTAGTCTTTCGTATTAAACGAGGAGTTGACCATGCTGAAAAAATTGATGATTGGGCTGTGCTTGGCTTGGCTGGGCACGACACTGCCGACGGGTTTAGCGCAGGCAAATCAGCCCAACCTGCTGATCATGGGCGAAGATGCCGATATCGATACGGTCCCGCGCCACTCGCGCATCTTCAACCGAGTCCTGCGCGCGATGGAGGCCGAACTGCAGGCCAAGGGCTTTCGCGTCTACGATGAAACCGCCGTGACGATGGATTTCACCGATCCCGGTCGGGTCCGACGCACGGATGCCGAGATCATCACGGTCGCACGTCGCGTGCAGGCCGTGCCCATTGATGCGGCGACCGTGTTCCAGATCTTTGCCTCGGCCGAGGAAAACCCCTATGCTGCGATCGTGGATTTGCGAGTGCGGATTTCCGGGCGGCTGCTGAATGTCCGCACCGGGCAGGCGCTGGCGAATTACGAGGTCAGCTATGGGCGTGGTGATCTGCCTCCGCTGCCTGTGGCCTGCAACCGCGACTGCGTGCTCGAGCATGTCGGTGATCAGGCCCGCCGGATTGGCGCGGATGTGGCCAATGTGCTAGCTCAGCATCTTGACGCACTCTCGCCCCCGCGCGGCGCTGCAGCAGCCACGCCAGGCCTCGTGGTTCCCGGCCAGCCTGCGGTTACACCCTCGGCCTGCGTCGGCCTCACGACGGCATTCACGATGAATTTCCGCGGCTTCGAAGGGCTCGAACTGACCCGGATAGAGGAATATCTCGTGTCTTTCAGCGGTTATGACCATCACCGGATCGTGCGGACGGATACGGTCGAATCCAGCTACTGGTATGAGTCGTGCTCCGATATCGCCCGGCTGAACCGCAATCTGCGCCTCATGCTCGAGTCGATGGATCTTGACGCAAATATCCGCCTGACGGGCAACCGTTTCGACATCGAAAAGCTGCGCACGCCGCAGCGGCGTTGACGAGGGGCTGGACATGCGCATTCTCTGTATCACTGCGGCTCTGGCAGTGTCGGGCCCTTTATATGGGCAGGATATGCCAGTCTCGGAGATGTCGGTCGATGGCTTCATTGACGCGCTCAGCCCCAAGGCACAGGGGCTGACTCGCGGGCTCTCGGTACAACCTGCCGAAGCTGCGGAAGATGCGCCTGCACCTTCGATCGATCTGGCCGTCGAATTCGATTTCGGGTCGCCCCGACTGACGTCAGAGGCGCAGGCGCTGCTGTCCAATCTCGCGCAGGCGCTGCAATCGCGCGCCCTTGCGGAGCATAGCTTTCAGATGTCCGGTCACACGGATGCGGTCGGCTCGGACGAGGTGAATGACCGCCTGTCGCTCGAACGTGCCCGCTCGGTGCGAGATTTTCTGGTCGAGGTGCATGGCATTGCCCCTGACCGGTTGAGCGTGCTGGGCTTCGGAAAACGAAAACTGCTGTTTCCCGACCGGCCCGAGGATGCGGGCAACCGCCGGGTCGAAATAAGCCTCATGCCGTAATGGCCGTGCTGACTGCCGCTTGCGCGTTGCGAGCGCGAACTGCTGCCTGCGCCGTGCTGGCTGTTCTGTTTTGCGCAAGCGGCGCTGCGGCCGAAGCGCTGAGCACTGCAGCACGGGCCTTGAACGAAGACCTGAGCATTCGCATCGACTGCCGCCCCGGCGAGACCCGGCAAGTGGGGATCTACCCGTTCGAGACCACCCGTCTTCCGATCCCGCCGGACAATGCCTTTGCCCTTTACGAGGCCTTTCTGGGTGAGTTGCTGCGCTTCGCCCCGCCCTGCATTTCTTATATCGACGGGCGAGGCGCCTATGTGACCCTCGATTATCTGACGCAATCGGGGCGCTTGCATGAGAGTGGGCAGGATCATCTATTGCAGATCCGCGACCGCCTTGAAGGTGTGGATTATGTCATGGACGGGTCGATCATCGATCAGACTGACGGGCTGGTCGCAGTGTTTCGCCTGACTGATTTCAGCGCCGGAACAGCTGTTGCACGCGCGCAGTTTCTGGTGCCCGAACGGTTCCAGGCCACCCGCTGCGGGGCAGGCGCGATGCCGATCGCGCAGACGGTCGAAACAGCCGTACGCGCGCTTCTGGACCGGGCAGGCCGGTTGGAGCGGCTGACGGTCGTGGGCGGGTATTATGGGCAAAGCGATGTGCAGACATCCTTCAGCCGGTATCTGGAGTCCGAAATCGTCGGTCAGATCAGCCGTCAGGCCGCCCGCGTGATCACAGGCCATAATGTCCAGATCACCTATCTTCGCGACACCGAGGCAACCGGGCTGCGTAATCTGCGCGGCTTGACGATATCCGGCGCAGACTTCGACGCGCAAGCGCTGCGTGTCACGCATGAAGACCGGCTGGCTGACTCTGCGGAACCTCAAGCAGATCTGCACCGTTTGATGTTTCGATACTGGGTATGTGAGGGGGATCTGGCCGCACGGCTAAGCATCACCCTGACCGGGCCGCAAGGCCATGAGGTGCAAGAGATCACCTCGATCCGGCTCGATAACCTGCCCGCTGGGCTGGCGCTTCACCCAGATGCGCCACCACCCCCGCCACCAGAGCCGCCCGCCCGCGGGGTAAGCCTGCAGATCAGCAGCAACCGTGGGCCGAACCCTGTCTTTCAGGCTGGGGAACGGCTGGAATTGCTGCTTCGCAGCGATGCAGATGCGTGGTTTCACTGTTTCTATACCGACTCGGCGGATCGCACGATCCAGATCCTGCCCAATCCCTTCCAGCAAAGCCATACCAATGCGCATTTCTACGAGGGCTCCATGGTCCATCTTTTCCCCGACCCGCAGCGCAGTCCGGTGCCTGACCCGTTTGAACTGGTCATCAATGCCGATACGCATGGTGTCGAAACGCTGACCTGCTTTGCGACACGGGAAGATATCAGCCTGCTACTCCCGCCGGGAATGCGCGGCGAAAGCTTACATCCGCTGCCACAATTTCACGCCACACGGCTGCACGATCTGTTCATCCAGGCTGCTGGCGGAGCCGTCGGTCACGCAAGGCTGACCGTCACCATCCTTCCCTGACCATATTGCCTATTGCGCCAGAAGCCGCGCGTGCAGGATCAGCTCGGGCCGGTATTCGAAATGCATGCCGTCGTAATGGTGCCATTTTCCGCCCCAGATGAACCCGAAACGCTCCAGCGTGGACACCAGATTTTTAGGGTAGCGGTTGTCATAGGAACCGACAGATCCCTCGCGCGCACCTTCCCAGCGCCAATATCCACCCAATTCGGTATTCAGGTCAAGCGCAATACCGAAACTGTGGCTGCTGAGCCTTTGCGTGCCCGCTATAACCCGCCAGTTGAAACTGCCGCCGACCTTGGTGAAGAACTTCTCCAGTGCGGGATCATTCTGTTCCGCCAGAGCAGCAAACGCGCCATCGAGTTGATGCGCGACACAGTGCTTTGTGGTCATGGCGAAGCGCGGCTGCGCCCGCTTTCGCGGATAGCGCACAGAGACCAGCGAACGGGCGGCGCTTGCCTCGTCGTTGAACCACAGAGCGCGGAAGAAAGCATCATTGCGAAACCGGCCCGGATCGAACCAAGGCGTTTCCCGCGCGGAAAGGTCGAAGGCCAAGGGGTAGACCTGCACGAATTGCTCAGCAATGCTGGCATCTGCAAGAATGTCGCGCGGTGTGCGCCCGGTGTCGCGGCCAAGAGGCAATCGGTCACCATCGGCGAGGATGACTTTCCCGGCCATCTCATCCACGCGCAGGCCCGGATATGCCAGCTCCAGCGCAAGCGCGACGGCCGGGCGTTCGGATGCTGGTAGTGGCATCGCCATGAAATCGGACAGTTCACAGGCGCCAAGGGGTACGGCGGGCAGCAGCCCGAGTGCCAGCGCAAGGTGGACCAGACGCGATCTCAGCATCCGTGTTGCCGTTCTAGGGCCTGAATCTCATGCACGCGGCGGTTTTCGGCAGCGGTCAGATTGGGCGAACGAGTCCAGCACTGACTAGTGTCGAATATCCGGCGCGCCCGGTCGGTCTGAAAGCAAAACCCGTTATTGTGAAATATGAGATTGCGCTGATACCAGAGCTGCGAGCAGGTGTCGCTTCCCACCAGATGCGTATTGGGCGGCGGGACAGAGCGCGTGGCAGGTGCCACAGGGGCCGGTGTCGTGATCGCCGAAGGCGCCGCCAGCCCGGCTAGTCGCTCCTCCGCCAGCGCCACGAAAATCTGGCATTGCTGATACTGTTCAATGAAGCTTTCGAGTGCGGCAACACTGCTGGTTGTCTGCAGCACCGCCCAGTCACTGCGCGCGCGGTCGCAGGGGTCGGGCGCGGCGGGTGCCACAGGGGTAGCCATTGTCGAGGGCGGACGGGGCACTTCCTGCTCCGCACTTTCCGGATGGAACATGAACAGGCCGGAAAGCTGGTCGTAATAGGCCGGGAACTGGTCATGACGCACAGTGCGGGCAAGCTCGCGCACATCGCTGCGAACCTGCTGGGTCAGCTCGTGAATGCTCAGCCCCGGCTCGTAAAGGCGCGGGATCAGCGCGCGGGTGAAAACTGAATTGGGATCCGGGTCAGTGTCAGAGAGCCGGTCGAGCGCGGCCTGCCCCGTCCCGGCAGAGAAGAGGATAAACGCGCCTTCGGGCGGGTCCATGCGCGCCAGCCCGCGCGCTGTGCCCAGTGAGCGCGTGCCCTCCGGTGGGAATGGGTTGTCGCGGCAGGCATCGAGGATCAGCAGGCTTACCCGCGCACCACGCCGTTGCAACGCCTGCAAAACCCGATCCACGGCAATGCTCTCACCGGTCACGAAATCCTCGTCACCGGGTGCAGCGCGCGGAATATCTGCAGGCAGGAGATAGTTTCGACCGTTAACCTCAATCCCATGTCCCGCAAAATAGAACACTGCCTCATCGCCGGGAGAAATCAGCGCCGTGAACTCTGAAATCGCCTGATTGAAGCTGCGCCGGTCTGGGTCGAGCCGCGTGGTGACCAGAAAGCCGAGCTCGCTGAACGCTTGCGACACGGCAACCGCATCGGCACGTGCCTTCTGCAGGGGCGCTACATTGTCATAGGTATCGATTCCGATGACAAGGGCATGGCGATTGTCGGCCAGAGCAGAAAGAGGCCAGAGACAGGCTGCGAGAATCAGCAGGATACGGTGAGTCAACATTGCTAATCTCCTCGTTTTGTGTCGCTAATCGACACGAGGACTACATGAGGACGTGATAGCCCAGCTGTCGCCGGCTTACAATGAAAACGGGGCTTTTGGCTTGGAAGACCCACTTCGCCGCAGCGTGTGACCGTCACCTTCGTACAGGGCGGAAAGCCGACTGTGAGGGTGCGGCATCGCATCTGCGGCATATTGGGAAAGTGGCCCGGCGCCGCTAAGTTCAACAGCAAATCTCCTAAGTGATTGAATTCACTTGTGGCGATTTCTGGAATTGCCACAACATCAGGCGGTTCACGCAGGTTTTGAGACGTCCAGGGCTTCGAAGAGGGACAGTTGCTCCGGCTTGGTTCGAGTGGTTCCGGTGAACGGCTTGTCGCCGATATAGGCGGTGAATCGTTGGACCTTGGCGAGGATCTCCAGGGCAGTCTTTGGGCTTGCGCTGTGCCCTTTGGCTTTCAAGCGCATGCGCATGACGCGGTAAATGGTCAAAGCCAAGAAGCAGATAAGCGCATGGGCGCGGATGCGATCAGGCAAGCGATGGTGAACCGGCGCGATCTCGATGTCGGATTTGAGGACTCGGAAGCCGCGCTCGATATCGGCGAGCCCCTTGTAGCGCGCGACGGCCTCAGCGGGACTGATGTCCGTTGTGTTGGTGATCAGCGCGAGCGTGC
>REER01000059.1 GCA_007694945.1 Paracoccaceae bacterium
GCGCTTCATCCACGAGCGCCTGTTGTTGTGCTTTGTGCTGGCTGGCAAGCCCTGTGGCAGGCGAGGCCGAGGCAGGGCGTCCGATATAGCGGGGACGCTTCGACTTGCCCTTGAGCCGTCCCAGAACCCATTCGATGTTAGGCTCGATGAAGCTCCATGCGCCCTGGTTCTTGGGCTCTTCCTGACACCACAGGATCTCGGCCTTGGGGAAGCGTTCCAGCTCCTTCAAGAGCGCCATGGCCGGGAAGGGGTAGAACTGCTCAATGCGCATCAGATAGATGTCATCGATGCCGCGCGCGTCGCGCTCTTCAAGCAAGTCGAAATAGACCTTGCCCGAGCACATTACCACGCGCTTGATGGATTTGTCCGCCTTCAGCTTGGTGTCGCTATTGCCCTTCTGCGCATCATCCCAGAGCACGCGGTGGAAGCTCGAGCCTTCGGTGAAATCCTCGGATTCGGAGATGCAGAGCTTGTGGCGCAAGAGCGATTTCGGCGTCATCAGAACCAGCGGCTTGCGGAAGCTGCGATGGATCTGGCGGCGCA
This sequence comes from Paracoccaceae bacterium, assembly GCA_007694945.1. Taxonomy (GTDB): domain Bacteria; phylum Pseudomonadota; class Alphaproteobacteria; order Rhodobacterales; family Rhodobacteraceae; genus Roseinatronobacter. Next base: position 544 of record REER01000059.1, read on the forward strand.
GGATGTGGAAGTAATTGGCAGGCGTCGTGCAATTCGCCACGATCCAGTTATCCTGCCCGCACATCTGCAGGAAGCGCTCGAGCCGCGCGGAAGAGTGCTCCGGCCCCTGCCCTTCGAACCCGTGCGGCAAAAGCATCACGAGGCCAGACATACGCAACCATTTCGACTCGCCCGACGAGATGAACTGGTCGAACATGATCTGCGCGCCATTGGCGAAATCGCCGAACTGCGCCTCCCACATGACCAGCGCATTGGGTTCGGCCAGCGAGTAGCCATACTCGAAGCCAAGCACCGCGTATTCCGAGAGCATCGAGTCGATCACCTCATACCGCGCCTGCCCGTCCTTGATGTTGTTCAACGGGAAGTAGCGGTCCTCGGTCTGCTGGTCGATGAAGGCCGAATGACGCTGCGAGAACGTACCGCGTGTCGAGTCCTGACCGGCGAGACGTACCGGATAGCCCTCTGTCAGCAGGCTGCCAAAGGCGATCGCCTCGGCGGTTGCCCAGTCGAACCCCTTGCCAGAAGAAAACATCTCCGCTTTGGCGTCGAGTTGGCGTGCGACGGTCCTGTGGATGTTGAAACCTTCGGGGTAGCGGATCAGCGCCGCGCCGAGTTCCTGCATCGTCTCGATCGAAATCGAGGTCTGGCCGCGCTGGTATTCCTCGCCCTCGCGGTTCAGATGCGACCAGCGCCCGTCCAGCCAGTCGGCCTTGTTGGGCTTGTAGGTCTTGCCGGACTCGAACTCTTCGTTCAGGAAAGCCTGAAACGCAGCCTTCATGTCCTCGATCTCGCCCTCGGGGATCAGCCCTTCGGCCACCAACCGCTCGGTATAGAGTTGCAGCGTGGATTTGTGTTTCTTGATCCGCGTATACATCTGCGGATTGGTGAACATGGGCTCGTCACCCTCGTTATGGCCGAAGCGGCGGTAGCAGAAGATGTCGATCACAACATCCTTGAGGAACTTCTGCCGGAACTCGGTCGCCACTTTCGCCGCATGCACCACGGCTTCCGGGTCATCGCCATTGACGTGGAAGATCGGCGCCTCGACCATCAGCGCGATATCTGTCGGATAAGGCGAGGAGCGCGAGAAATGCGGCGCGGTGGTAAAGCCGATCTGGTTGTTGACGACGATATGCATGGTGCCGCCAGTGCGGTGCCCTTTCAGCCCTGAAAGCCCAAAACCTTCGGCCACCACGCCCTGCCCGGCAAAGGCCGCGTCGCCATGCAGCAGCACGGCCATGACCTGCCGCCGCTCGGTATCGCCGAACTGGTCCTGCTTGGCGCGCACCTTGCCCAGCACGACCGGGTTCACAGCCTCGAGATGCGAGGGGTTCGCGGTCAGCGAGAGGTGGACATTGTTGCCGTCAAACTCGCGGTCCGAGGAGGCGCCGAGATGGTATTTCACATCGCCCGAACCATCGACCTCGTCGGGCTTGAAGCTGCCGCCCTGAAATTCGTTGAAGATGGCGCGGTAGGGTTTGCCCATCACATTCGCCAGCACCGACAGGCGGCCGCGGTGGGGCATGCCGATGGCGACTTCCTTCAGCCCCAGCGCACCGCCGCGCTTGATGATCTGCTCCATCGCGGGGATCACGGCCTCGCCGCCATCCAGCCCGAAGCGCTTGGTGCCCATGTATTTGACATGCAGGAATTTCTCGAAACCCTCGGCTTCGACCAGCTTGTTCAGGATCGCGCGGCGGCCATTCTTGGTGAACTGGATCTCCTTGCCATAGCCTTCGATCCGCTCTTTCAGCCAGGCCACCTGCTCGGGGTCCGAGATATGCATGAATTGCAGCGCGAAGGTGCCGCAATAGGTGCGCTTCAGCACCTCGATGATCTGCCGCAGGCTCGCCACTTCCAGACCCAGCACATTGTCGATGAAGATGGGCCGATCCATATCGGCCTCGGTGAAGCCATAACTTTGTGGGTCAAGCTCGGGATGCGGCTCTTCCTTGCGCATGCCCAGCGGGTCGAGATCGGCCACCAGATGGCCCCGGATGCGATAGGCACGGATGATCATCAGCGCGCGCAGAGAGTCGATCACGGCAGCGCGCACCTGTTCGGTGGTCAGCGTGACGCCTTTATCAGCGGCTTTCTTCGTGATCTTCTCGGCAGCGGCCTTTTTCTCGGCAGGCGGTGCGACAACCGGCCAATCGCTGGTCAGCGCCGAGGTCAGCTCGTCATGCGGCATGGGCGGCCAGTCACCGCGCGCCCAGCTCGGGCCACGGGCCGCGGCCTGCGCATCCTTCGCGCCCTCACCCAGAGCGCGAAAATACTCAGCCCAGACATCATCGACCGAAGCTGGATCGGACGCGTGCCGGGCCTGCAGCGCCTCGACATAGACCGCATTTTGACCTTCGAGAAAGCTTTCGGAATGGATCGGGTCCTTGGGGCTTTGTTCGTTCATGGGCGCACCTCTGTGCTGCAGTTAAGGTTCATGGTCTCTCTTGCGCCACCCTAGCGCACCTTGGGTTCCGCGCCATAGGCATTGGCGCCGCGCTGGCTGGGCCGGCTCATCCACCAGATGATGACGGCCCCCGCAACGACCTGAAGCACGGCCAGGAGCAACACGAGGCTTGCCTGACCGCCCATCATCGCCGATTCGGGCGGGGTAGTGCCATCGACGAGGCGCAGCATCATCTGACGGCTGATCGAGCCCGCAACCACAGCCGAGGCAATCACCACGGCCGAGGGCAGCAGTACCCACCATCCCGGACGCCCGGTATCCTGCAACCGGCGCCAGGCGACAGCAAGAAACGGCAGGAACACGATCAGTTGAAAGATGCGCGTCAGCCATTGCTGACCGCCAAGCGCGGCATGTTCGATCGCGCCGATGGCAAAGGCTCCAAGGAAGACGAAGAGGAAGAACCACCAGTATTCAGGCCGCCGTGAGCGCCCCTGGAAATTCAGAGCGTTCTGAAAGCCGCTCTTGACGGCTTGCACGAATGTCATTCCCCCGTCCTCCCTGTGGCGCCGATAGCGCCCTGTTACCCGATCGCCTTGAGCACCGCTTCGCCCAGCCCGGCCGGGCTGTCCGCGACCACGATACCCGCCGATTTCATTGCCTCGATCTTGTCATCGGCCCCGCCTTTGCCACCAGCGACAATCGCGCCAGCATGGCCCATGCGGCGCCCGGGAGGCGCCGTGCGCCCGGCGATGAAACCGGCGCAGGGCTTCTTGCGCCCGCGCTTGGCTTCGTCCTTGAGGAACTGCGCAGCCTCTTCCTCGGCGCTGCCGCCGATCTCGCCGATCATGATGATGGATTCGGTCTCGTCATCGGCGAGGAACCATTCCAGCACATCGAGATGCTCGGTGCCCTTGATCGGGTCGCCGCCGATGCCAACGCAGGTGGACTGGCCCAGCCCCACGTCGGTGGTCTGCTTGACCGCTTCATAAGTCAGCGTGCCCGAACGCGACACCACGCCCACTGAGCCGCGGCGGTGAATATGACCGGGCATGATGCCGATCTTGCAGGCATCGGGCGTGATGACACCGGGGCAGTTGGGACCGACGAGCACCGATTTCGACCCTTCCAGCGCGCGCTTGACCTTCATCATGTCCAGCACCGGGATGCCTTCGGTGATGCAGACGATCAGTTCCATCTTGGCATCGATCGCCTCGAGGATCGAATCGGCCGCGAAGGGCGGGGGCACATAGATCACGGAGGCATTGGCCTCGGTCCTGGCCTTGGCCTCATGCACCGAGTTGAACACCGGCAGAGCCAGATGCTCCTGCCCGCCTTTGCCGGGCGTCACACCGCCCACCATCTGCGTGCCGTAGGCGATGGCCTGTTCGGAATGGAATGTGCCCTGGCTGCCGGTGAAGCCCTGACAGATGACTCTGGTGTGTTTGTCTACGAGAACGGCCATCGGTCTTACCCCTTCACTGCCTTGACGATCTTTTCCGCCGCATCCGACAGGTTGTCGGCGGCGATCACATTGAGCCCCGAGGCTTCGATGATCTCCTTGCCCTTCTCGACATTCGTGCCTTCCAGACGCACCACGAGCGGCACTTGCAGACCGACTTCCTTGACTGCCGCAATCACGCCTTCCGCGATGATGTCGCAGCGCATGATGCCGCCGAAGATATTGACCAGAATGCCTTTGACGTTCGCGTCCGAGGTGATGATCTTGAAGGCTTCGGTCACCTTCTCCTTGGTCGCGCCGCCGCCCACATCGAGGAAATTGGCCGGTTCCGCCCCATAGAGCTTTATGATGTCCATCGTCGCCATGGCAAGGCCCGCGCCATTGACCATGCAGCCGATCTCGCCATCCAGCGCGATGTAGTTGAGGTCATATTTGCTGGCAGCAAGTTCCTTCGCGTCTTCCTCGGTCTCGTCGCGCAGGGCGAGAATGTCGGACTGGCGATAGAGCGCGTTGGAGTCGAAGCCCATCTTGGCGTCGAGGCATTTCAGGTCGCCCTTGTCGGTCACGATCAGCGGGTTGATCTCGACCATCTCGGCGTCGCGCTCGACGAAAAAGCGGTAGAGCTTGCCGACCAGATCGACGCATTGCTTGATCTGCTTGCCGGTCAGCCCCAGCGCAAAGGCGACGCGGCGACCGTGGAAGCCCTGAATGCCCGTCGCCGGGTCAACACTGAAAGACAGGATTTTCTCGGGCGTCGAGGCCGCGACCTCTTCGATATCCATGCCGCCTTCGGTCGAGACGACGAAACTGACGCGGCTGGTCTGGCGGTCCACCAGCAGCGCGAGATAGAGCTCGCGCTCGATATCCGAGCCGTCCTCGATATAGATGCGGTTGACCTGTTTGCCTGCGGGGCCGGTCTGATGCGTGACCAGCGTGCGGCCCAGCATCTGCTTGGTCATCTCTTCGGCTTCGGCCACTGATTTCGCCAGCCGCACGCCACCCTTTTCGCCGGCCGAAGCTTCCTTGAAGCTGCCCTTGCCGCGCCCACCGGCGTGGATCTGCGCCTTGACCACCCAGAGCGGCCCGTCAAGCTCACCCGCAGCTGCCTTTGCCTCTTCGGCCCTCAGGACGATCCGCCCGTCGGAAACCGGAACTCCTGCCGCGCGCAAAAGCCCCTTGGCCTGATACTCATGGATGTTCATGGCACTGTCCCATCTGATGCTGTCTTTCCCCGTGAATGCCAGAACTGGCGCGGAAAACAATGACAAACTGTCGCATTTTATCGCAAAGGTTACAAATTCGATCCTTTGTGATCACGAATTTTCAGGCAGTGATCACAAATCAGGGCTTGAATGGCATCGCGACGCGAATGTGAGCGCAAGCACGAGAATCCACAATAAAGAAAGGCCGCGCCAAAGGCGCGGCCTCCCGAAAAGCCGGGTCAATACGGACAAACCGGGGGCTCAGGCCAGAGAGGGATCGATTCCCTTGCAGGCCTCGACCAGACCGCGCACCGAGTCGACCGATTTGTCGAACATGGCCTGCTCGTCCTTGGTCAGCTTGATATCAACCACTTTCTCGATCCCGTTCGCACCGATGATCGTGGGAACGCCAACATACATCCCCTTGAGCCCGAATTCGGCATCGCACCAGGCCGCGCAGGGCAGAAGGCGGCGCTGGTCGCGCAGGTACGCCTCGGCCATCTCGATGGCGCTGGTTGCCGGCGCGTAGAAGGCCGAACCGGTCTTCAACAGCCCGACGATCTCTGCGCCGCCGTCGCGGGTACGCTGCACGATCGCGTCGAGCTTGTCCTGCGAGGTCCAGCCCATGCTGACCAGATCAGGCAACGGGATACCCGCGACGGTCGAATAGCGCACCAGCGGCACCATTGTGTCGCCATGCCCGCCCAGCACGAAGGCGGTGACATCGCGCATCGAGACATTGAACTCGAGCGACAGGAAATGCCTGAAGCGCGCCGAGTCGAGCACGCCCGCCATGCCGACCACCTTCGCATGCGGCAGGCCCGAGAATTCGCGCAGCGCCCAGACCATCGCATCAAGCGGGTTCGTGATGCAGATGACGAAAGCATCGGGGGCATGCGCCTTGATCCCCTCGCCCACGGCTTTCATGACCTTGAGATTGATGCCCAAGAGGTCATCGCGGCTCATGCCCGGCTTGCGCGGGACACCCGCGGTGACGATGCAGACATCCGCGCCTGCAATATCGGCATAGTCATTGGTGCCCTTGAAACGCCCGTCAAACCCTTCGGAAGGCCCCGATTCAGCAATATCAAGCGCCTTGCCCTGCGGGATGCCCTCGGCAATGTCAAACAGGACGACATCGCCCAATTCCTTGATCGCGGCCAGATGCGCGAGCGTGCCGCCAATCTGTCCTGCGCCGATCAGTGCTATCTTGGGTCTGGCCATCGGTGATCTCCGCTTCGGTGGTTATGATGCGGAGTGCCTAGAGCCTGCGCGGCTGCATTGCAAGAGACTCACAGGGGCGTGAGGCGGGTGATAGCGCTGACGCATGTGCAGAAGCCCGGCTTAAGCGCTCCATTCACCACCAAAACCCGACAGCACGCTGCTGCCGCACCTTGGGCGGTCACGAGCACGCGGGCCGGTTGCCTCCTGAACTGCCGAAAGCGCTAGCGTGCTGTCTGTCGCGGATCAATTCGCTTGTCATAGAATGGAGGCTCACATTTACTGTGGCTCATGTTAGCCCTATCAGCTAGAGGCGAGCGGAATATTGGACATTCTCATTCAGGGGCAGAAGTGCAGATGCAGATGACCAAAGACTGGTGGCGTGGATCAGTGACCTATCAGATCTATCCGCGTTCCTTCATGGACAGCGACGGTGACGGGATCGGTGATCTGAGAGGCATTGTCGAAAAGCTCGATCATGTCGCAAGTCTCGGCGTCGATGCGATCTGGTTCTCACCGGTCTTCCCCTCGCCGATGAAAGACATGGGCTATGATGTGTCGGATTACCTCGGCATCGACCCGGTTTTCGGCACCATGGCCGATTTCGACGCCATCATCGAGAAAGCCCATGCGCTGGGGCTCAAGGTGATCATCGACATGGTGATCTCGCATGCCTCGGACCAGCACCCGTTCTTTGAGGAATCGCGCCAGTCGCGCGACAACCCCAAATCCGACTGGTTCGTATGGGCCGATGCCAAGCTCGAAGGCTCGCCGCCAAACAACTGGCAGTCGATCTTCGGTGGCCCGGCCTGGCAATGGGACCCGCTGCGCAAGCAATATTACCTGCATAACTTTCTGAAAGAGCAGCCCGACTGGAATTTTCACAACCCTGAAGTGCAGGAGTATCTGCTGGGTGTGATGCGCTTCTGGCTGGAGCGCGGGGTCGATGGGTTCCGGCTGGATACGGTCAATTACTACTTCCACGACAAGCTGTTGCGCGACAATCCCGGAAATTATCTGGACTGGTCGCAGGATGCCTTCCGCCCCTATGACATGCAGTATTGCCTGTTTTCCAAAAGCCAGCCCGAAAACCTGCACTTCATGGAGCGTATCCGGACCTTGATGGACGAATTCGACGCCCGCGCCACAGTGGGCGAGGTCGGTGATACGCATCATGCGATCGAGATCATGGGCCAGTATACCAGCGGAAAGCGGCTGAACATGGCTTATAGCTTCGAATTGCTGGGGCCGAATTACACGCCCGAATTCTTCCGCTCGCGGATCGAGGCGTTTTTCGCCAAGGCGCCTGAGGGCTGGCCCTGCTGGGCGTTTTCCAACCATGACGTGCCGCGCCATGTCACCCGTTTCATGCCGCATGCCAAGGACCGCGACGCGCTGGCCAAGCAGGCGGCGGCGCTTTTGCTGTCTTTCAAGGGGTCGGTCTGCATCTATCAGGGCGAGGAGATCGGCCAGACCGACACGGAAATGGAATATCACGAATTGACCGACCCCGAGGCGATCAATTTCTGGCCGCATACCAAGGGCCGCGATGGCTGCCGCACGCCCATGGTCTGGCAGACAGATACGCCCAATGGCGGATTCTCGACTGCTGCCGGCACATGGCTGCCGGTCAAACCGCCGCAACTCGCGCGCGCGGTCGATACGCAGGAAACTCCCGGTTCGGTGCTGAATTTCTATCGCGAGATGCTGGCGCTGCGCCGGGCAGAGGAAGAATTGCGCATTGGCGAGATCAGTTTCCTCGATCTTCCCGAGCCGGTACTGGGCTTCACGCGCGGTACGGGGCTGATCTGCCTCTTCAACCTCTCGGCGCAGAAACTGGCCGTGGATGCCCCTGCCCCCCTGACGCCGCTGCTGACCGAGGGCGCCGAGGTGATGGGCACCAAGGTGAGCCTCGCCGAGAATGGCTTCGTTATCGCCCGCCGCGCCGCGGCCTGAGAAAGCACCGATGCCCGACCCCAGCGCCCTGCCCCCGCATCTGACCGCCGACGATCTCGACCGGCTGATCGCGGGGCGCCATGCCGAGCCTTTCGGCGTGCTGGGGCCGCGTCTGTGCGATGGCAAACGCTGGCTTGTCGCCATTGTGCCCGAGGCGGAGCGTTTGGAGGCGGTATTCGCGCGGGACATGGTTGAACTTGCGCGCCTCGCTGGTCCGGTCTTTGCAGCGCAGGTGCCCAAGTCGAAATACTCCTATCGGCTCTGTGCGCATTATGCCGATGGCACGCGGTGGGAGCATGACGACCCCTATCGCTTCGGGCCAGTGCTGGGCGAGATGGACCGCTATCTGCTGGGCGAGGGGACGCATCGCCAGCTTTGGCACGCCTTGGGCGCGCATGTGATGACGCATGAGGGCGTCGCGGGCGTGCATTTCGCGCTCTGGGCCCCGAATGCGCAGCGCGTCTCGGTCGTGGGCGATTTCAATCACTGGAACGGCGCGCAATATCCGATGCGCCGCGTGGGACATACCGGCGTTTGGGAGGTGTTTCTGCCGGGGTTGGGCGATGGGGTGATCTACAAATACGAACTGCTCGACGCGCATGGGGCCGTGCGGCAAAAGGCCGACCCGGTGGGTTTCGGCGCGCAGCATCCGCCCGCGACAGCCTCGGTCGTGCGCGACATTTCCGGCTATGGCTGGAAGGATGGTGCGTGGATGGAGGCGCGCGAAACGGCGCATCGGCGCGACCAGCCGATCTCGATATATGAGGTGCATCTGGGCTCGTGGAAACGGCGCTGGGATGAAGGCGGGCGGCCCCTCTCCTACCGGGAACTCGCTACCGAACTGGTGGAATATGCGGTCGAGATGGGCTTCACGCATCTGGAGCTTCTGCCCGTCAGTGAATTTCCATTTGATGGTTCATGGGGCTATCAGCCCGTGGGCCTCTATGCCCCCACGATCCGCTTCGGCCCGCCGCATGAGTTCCGCGATCTGGTTGACACCGCCCATCGCGCGGGGCTGGGCGTGATCCTCGACTGGGTGCCGGGACATTTTCCGACCGATGCGCATGGGCTGGCGCAATTCGACGGCACGCATCTGTATGAACATGCCGACCCGCGCGAGGGGTTCCACCAGGATTGGAACACGCTGATCTATAACTATGGCCGCACCGAGGTGCGCAATTTCCTGACAGCCAATGCGCTCTATTGGTTCAAGGAATACCATATAGACGGGCTGCGCGTGGATGCGGTCGCCTCGATGCTCTATCGCGACTACTCCCGCAAGGATGGCGAGTGGATCCCGAACCATATGGGCGGGCGCGAGAATTTCGAGGCGATAGCATTCCTGCGCGAGATGAATACCATCGCCTATGGTGAAGTGCCGGGGATCATGACTGTGGCCGAAGAATCCACGGCTTTTACCGGCGTCTCCACCCCGGTCGATACAGGCGGGCTTGGCTTCGGGTTCAAGTGGAACATGGGCTGGATGAACGACACGCTGCGTTACATCGAGAAAGACCCGATTTACCGCAGCCATGATCATCATCTGATGACCTTTCCCATCGACTGGGCCTGGACCGAGAATTTCATCCTGCCGATCAGCCATGACGAGGTCGTCCACGGCAAGCGCGCCGTGATCGACAAGATGCCGGGGGATGAGTGGGAAAAATTCGCGAACTTACGCGCCTATTATGGCTATATGTGGGGCTTTCCGGGCAAGAAACTCTTATTTATGGGCTGCGAGATTGCCCAGCACGGGGAATGGAACCATGACAAAACCGTAGACTGGGACGCGCTGAAGGGCGAGAACCATCGCGGGGTTCAGACGCTGGTGCGCGACCTCAATCACCTCTATCGCGCCACGCCCGCGCTCCATCGGCGCGATTGCGAGGCTGCGGGCTTCAAGTGGATCGCCAACGAACCTGAAATCTCGAAAATTGCCTTTACCCGTCATGGCACCAAGGACGATGCACCCGTGCTTGTCCTGTGCAATTTCACGCCAGTCGAGCGGCCCGATCTGGCTGTCGGGGTTCCGGCAGCAGGGCATTGGGAAGAGGTGCTGAACACCGATGCGGCTATCTATGGCGGGGGTAATCGTGGCAATATGGGAGGGTGCGACAGTCTGGCCGGGGAGCGTGACGGCTGCGCGCAGCATATCCGCGTGACGCTGCCGCCGCTGGCCACGCTGTTTTTCCGTCTGAAGCGGAATTGACGTCCGGGGTGAAAGGGAGGGCAAGACAAGATGGTAGAGACTTCGAGACTGGCGCAGCGCTCGATGGCCTTCGTGCTGGCTGGTGGGCGCGGCTCGCGGCTGAAGGAATTGACCGACAACCGGGTGAAACCGGCGGTCTATTTCGGTGGCAAGACGCGGATCATCGACTTCTCGCTCTCGAACGCGCTCAATTCCGGCATTCGCCGCATGGCGATTGCCACCCAATACAAGGCGCATTCGCTGATCCGCCACTGCCAGCGCGGCTGGAGCTTCTTTCGCGCCGAGCGCAATGAATATCTCGACATCCTGCCTGCCTCGCAGCGCATGGGCGAGCATATGTGGTATCGCGGCACCGCCGATGCGGTGACCCAGAATATCGACATTATCGATAGTTATGGCATTGATTACATTGTCATTCTGGCCGGTGACCACATCTACAAGATGGATTATGAGGTCATGCTGCGCCAACATGTGAGTGCGGGCGCGGATGTGACCGTCGGCTGTCTGACTGTGCCGCGCGAAGAGGCCTCGGCCTTTGGCGTGATGGCCGCGGACGAGGATGCGCGGATCACCTCGTTTCTGGAAAAACCCGCCGACCCGCCTGCAATGCCGGGCCACCCCGACAAGGCGCTGGCCTCGATGGGGATCTATGTCTTTTCCTGGCCCTTCCTGCGTGATCTGCTGATGCGCGATGCCGGGGACCCCAATTCCAGCCATGATTTCGGCAGTGACCTGATCCCCGAGATCGTGAAAAACGGCAAGGCCGTGGCGCATAAATTCGACGATAGCTGCGTTCGCGCCGAAGGGGCAGAGGCCTATTGGCGCGATGTCGGCACGATCGATGCCTTCTGGAAGGCCAATATCGACCTGACCAATTTTACCCCGACGCTCGACCTCTGGGACCGTGGCTGGCCGATCTGGACTTATTCGGAAACCGCCCCACCCGCGAAATTCATCCATGATGAGGCGGATCGTCGCGGCGTGGCGATTTCCTCGATGGTCTCAGGGGGCTGCATCATCTCGGGGACCGAAGTGCGCAATTCGCTGCTGTTCACGCAGGTGCACACGAATTCCTATGCGGTGCTCGATAACGCGGTCGTCCTGCCGCATGTCGTGGTCAATCGCTCGGCGCGGCTGCGCAATTGCGTGATTGATCGCGGTGTGATCATTCCCAAGGGGCTCGTCGTTGGCGAAGACCCGCAGGAAGATGCGAAGCATTTCCGCGTCTCGGAACGGGGTGTCACGCTGATCACCAAGCCGATGATCGAAAAATGGACCGCCGCGCAGTGATCCCGGTCCTCTCTGTCACCTCCGAACTCGCGCCGCTGGTCAAGACCGGGGGCCTCGCCGATGTAGCTGGGGCGCTGCCAGGGGCGCTGGTCGAGCATGGGGTCGATATGCGCACGCTGGTGCCGGGATATCCGGCTGTGATGGCTGCCCTCGAAACCCCGACGACCTGCGCGAAACTCCCCGACTGCTTCGGGGGCACGGCGCGCGTTCTGGCGGCGCGTGCGGGCGGGCTCGATCTTCTGGTGCTCGACGCGCCGCATCACTATGCGCGAGGGGCCGGGATCTATCTCAGCGCGGCCGGTCGCGACTGGCCGGACAATCCCGAACGCTTCGCGGCGCTGTCCTGGGTCGCCTCGGAGATCGCCAACGGGCTGATTGCGGACTGGCGCCCTGCCCTGCTCCATGCCCATGACTGGCAGGGCGGGCTGGCGCCATATTACCTTTCGTGCTCTGAGGCCGCCGGACGGGTGCGCAGCGTGCTCACGATCCACAATATCGCCTTTCAGGGCCTTGCGCCCCCGCGCAAACTGGCGGCATTGAAGATCGACCCTGCCGATTTCACGCCCGAGGGGCTAGAATATTGGGGCCAGATCTCGGCACTGAAGGCGGGGCTGGTCCATGCCAACCGGCTGACCACAGTCTCGCCCAGCTATGCCGAGGAATTGCTGACCCCGGAATTCGGCATGGGGCTTGAGGGCGTGCTGATGGAACGGCGCGCCGAACTGTCGGGCATCCTCAACGGGATCGATATGGAGGTATGGTCGCCTGCGACGGACCCGAACATCACCAATTACACCGCCCCCAAGGGCAAAGCCCCCAACAAGGCCGCACTCCGTTCCGAGCTTGGCCTGCCCGAGGCCGAGGGGCCGCTCTGTGTGGTTATCTCGCGGCTGACCGCGCAGAAAGGGCTCGACCTGCTGCTGGAGGCGCTGCCGATATTGCTGGAGCGCGGTGGCCAGCTGGCGCTCTTGGGCAGTGGCGATAACGCGCTGGAAGCGGCTTTTCAAAGTGCAGCCGGGCACCCGCATGTCGCCGTGCGTATCGGCTATGACGAATTGCTGGCGCATAGGATGATCGCCGGGGGGGATGCGATCCTGGTGCCCTCGCGGTTCGAGCCTTGCGGGCTCACGCAGCTTTACGGGCTGCGCTATGGCACGCTGCCGCTGGTCGCGCTGACCGGCGGACTGGCCGATACGGTAATTCCGGCCAGCCCCGCCACGCTGGCGGATAAGGTGGTCGCGACGGGGCTGCAATTCCACCCGGTGACAGCGCTTGCGCTCTCCAATGCCCTGGCGCGGCTGTGCGCGCTTTATCAGCAACCAAAGCTCTGGCGGAAGATCAGCAGCAATGCTATGGCCCATCCAGTGGGATGGAGGCAATCGGCGGCTGCCTATGCGCAGCTCTACACGGGTTTGCTGGACCGGAACACATGATCGCAAGTTTTCAACTGACGGCAGGCCGTCCCTATCCTCTGGGGACGACCTTTGATGGCGAGGGCGTGAATTTCGCCGTCTTCTCGCAGCATGCGACCCGCGTCACCCTCTGCCTCTTCGATGAGCAGGGCAATGAGGCTTTTCTGATTGATCTGCAGGAGCGCGATGGCCATGTCTGGCACGGCTATATCTCGGGCATGCGTCCGGGCCAGCAATACGGTTACCGCGTCCATGGCCCCTATGCGCCCGAAGAGGGGCATCGCTTCAACCCGCACAAGCTGCTGATCGACCCCTATGCCAAGAAGCTGACGGGCCATCCGGTCTGGAATGACGCGCTCTATGGCTACACGATTGGCGATGCCAAAGCCGATCTGAGCTATGACATGCGCGACAGCGCGCCCTTCATGCCGCGCTCGGTGGTGGTCGATCCGGCCTTCAGTTGGGGCATGAACAAGGCCCGGCCCCGCCACCCGTGGTCGGAAACCGTGATCTACGAGGCCCATGTCAAGGGCCTGACCGCGCAGCGCAGCGATGTGCCCCATGCCGGGCGCTTCCTCGGCATGGCCTCGGACCCGATGCTGGAGCATCTCACCGATCTGGGCATCACAACCATCGAGCTTCTGCCCGTGCAGGCTTTCGTCGATGACCGTTTTCTGGTCGAGAAGGGGCTGCGCAACTACTGGGGCTACATGACCTATGGCTTCTTTGCCCCCGAGCCGCGCTACATGTCAGCCGGTGCGATTGCCGAGTTCCAGCAGATGGTCGCGCGGTTTCATGCCGCGGGCATCGAGGTCATTCTCGATGTGGTCTACAATCACACGGCAGAAGGCGATCATCTGGGGCCGACGCTGTGCTTTCGCGGCTTCGACAATGCGGCTTATTATCGTCTGGCCGAGGACAAGCGCTATCTGCTCGATGACACGGGTTGCGGCAATTCGATCAACATGGACCACCCTTTCGCGCTGCGTCTTGTGATGGACTCTCTGCGATACTGGGTCGAGGTGATGCATGTCGATGGCTTCCGCTTCGATCTCGCCGCGACGCTGGCGCGCACGGACGGCATATTCGACCGCGACGGACCGTTCTGTCGTGCCGTGCGGCAGGATCCGGTGCTCAACAAGGTGAAGCTGATCGCCGAGCCCTGGGATCTGGGCCATGAGGGGTATCAGCTTGGTGCCTATCCCGCGCCGTTTCGCGAATGGAATGACAAGTTCCGCAACACAGTGCGCGCCTTCTGGCGCTGTGATGAGGGGCAGGCGCGCAAACTCTCACGGCGCATCTCGGGCTCGGCGCTGCATTTCGACCATGATGGGCGGCCCGCGACATCCTCGGTCAACTTCCTTACTGCGCATGACGGGTTCACGCTGATGGATGTGGTGAGTTACTCGCGCAAGCACAATCACGCCAATGGTGAGGGCAATCACGACGGACATGATGGCGAGATTTGCGACAATTGCGGCCATGAGGGGCCGATTGAGGATGCCGAGATCATCGCCCGCCGCGCACAGCGCAGGCGCAACATGTTCGCGACGCTGATGCTCTCGCAAGGCACACCGATGATCCTGGCAGGCGACGAGTTGGGCAATTCGCAGGGCGGCAACAATAATGCCTATTGTCAGGACAACCCGACCGGCTGGGTGGACTGGGATCGGGCCGACCCGGAGTTTCTGGACTTCTGTCGTGCGTCCATTTCGTTTCGGCGCGACAACCCGGTGCTGCGCCAGAAACGCTTTCTGCATTCCAAGCCTCGCCCCGAAGACGGCAAGGCCGATCTGGTCTGGCGCAGGCCCGATGGGCAGATGATGCGCGACGAGGACTGGAATGCTCGGGATTTGCGCTTTGTCGGGGTCGAGACCCGCATGGCGCATTCAACCCCGGCCTATGAGCGCCGCTTCGATGCCCTTTATGTCATCTTCAATGCAGGCGACGATGTGAAGGTGACCATGCCCGAGGCCCTTTATGGCCACGACTGGCACCGTGTGTTTGATAGCAGCGCGACCCCGCCAAAAGATGAGGGCGCGGGCAAGTCGCTGGTACTGGCCAATTCTGTTGCCGTTTTCCGGATGACCCGAGAGCCGTCCTTTCACACCCGCCGACGAACATGACCCGCGTGAAACTGACGTAACGCGCAATGGGCGCGCGTCAGTCCGCCAGCATCCATTCACCGCCAGGGAAGAGCGCATGAAAGGCGAAAGCGAAGGGGATGTCATGGGGCAGATCGCGCCCCCGCTCGTCACGCACCCGCACTGTGCCCACTTCGCGCCCCTGCGCGATGTTGCGGCTGTCCAGCGCCGAGGCCTGTCCGGGTGTCCAGCTCAGCACCACACCAGCCTCGTGGATCTCTCCCTCGGCCCGCAACCGCTCGAAGGTCCAGGCGCGGTTCTCCACCCGCACCACACGGGCCAGCGGAGAGATGCCATGCGGCGGGTCCTCGCCCTGATAGAGGAAAGGCCGGGTCGAGGTGTCGTAGCCGACATAGGGGTTAGAGCCATAGGCACGACGCCATTCGGGTTCATCCATCACGAGCCCGTCCGGATTGCGGGTTATGAACTCGTCCCAGCTTTCCATCCAGCCCGGCAGCATGGTCAAGACCTGCCCCGTGTGCAGGCCCACGATCCCTTCGCCGGTCGCCTGCTGCCACCAGCTTTCGGTTTCTCGGTCATACATCACCATATCGGAATGACGCAGCTTGCCCGAGACACCGAATGTGTGGCGCTCCCCGTCGATGCGGGCATCGAAGATCATGGCCGAATTGCAGAGCGGGCAGAAGGTGACGGCAATCGGCGTGCCGCCGACCACGTCATTCACGATTTCATGCCACATCAGATAGCGGATCGGATAGGCGCGCGCGACCTCGCCCTCGGCCTGATATGTCATCACCGGTTCGCGGCGCTCGATCCGGGTTTCATCGGCTGCGGCAATGAAGCCGGGCTCCCATATCGCCGGGATACCATCGCGCGGCGGTCCGCCGGACATGATCTCGGACAGATCAACGCTGGCGGCGTCGAAATCGGTGTTGGGGAATTCCGCGCGCCACTGGGCGGGCACCTGGGCCATGGCTGGCGCGACGAGCAGGACGATGCTCATGATCAAGGAAGCTAGGCGGGTCATGGCATCTCCTCGATTCTGCCCGGCGCCGATGGGCAGCGCATGGGTCGTTCGGGCGGCGCCACGTCTTGCCGGGTCGCCGCAGTTACTTGGAAAGTAAGCCGGAACAGTGGGCCTCCCGTCAAGGAAAGACCCGCCGCCTCACGGTCCTGTCATGAGTTTTTCCGGGTCATCAACAGCAAACTAGCGCCTCGGATAACGGCAGGATGCGCGGGATCAGATGTATCGTATCAATAGCCTACACCTATTGAATGACGCAAAAGCAATATTGATCGGGGATGAGAAACCTGTTTATCTGGCGCAGAATAGCGAGAGGCCGCCATGTCGTCACAAATCCCGGCAACCGAAGACATCCAGATCATCCTTGCAGAGCATCTGCATCTGGAGGGGCCGCTGCTGCCAATCCTGCACGCATTGCAGGAGGCGTTCGGTCATGTCCCCAGAGCCGCGCACCCACTGATCACCGATGCGCTCAATATCAGCCGGGCGGAACTGCATGGCGTGATCAGTTTCTACCATGATTTCCGCGACAAGCCCGCTGGGCGCCATGTGCTGAAGATCTGCCGCGCCGAAGCCTGTCAGTCCATGGGCAGCACGGCGCTAGCTGAGGCGACACTGGCCAAGCTGGGCGTAACCTGGCATGGCACCACCCCGAATGGCGCCGTGACGGTCGAGCCGGTCTATTGCCTGGGCCTTTGCGCCTGTGCTCCGGCGGCGATGCTCGATGACCGCGTGCTGGGCCGGGTGGACGAAGAGCGGATGGGCAAACTTCTGGCGGAGGCAGGCGCATGAAGATTTTCGTGCCGATGGACAGCGCCGCCAAGGCGCTCGGTGCCGAAGAGGTGGTTGCCGCGCTGCGCGCTGCCGCGCCCGAAGCGCAGATCATCCGTACCGGCACCCGGGGCATGATCTGGCTGGAGCCGCTCGTCGAGGTCGAGATCGATGGGGTGCGCCATGGCTATGGCCCGGCAAATGCCGAGGATGTCGCAGACATCCTCAACGGCACCAGCCCCAAGGCGCTCGGCCCGGTCGAGGCGCTGGACTGGATGGCGCGGCAGACGCGGCTGACCTTTGCACGCGTCGGCGTGATCGACCCGCTCGATCTGGCCGATTACGAGGCCCATGGCGGGCTTGTCGGGCTGCGCCGCGCGCTGGAGATGGCCCCCGCAGAGATCGTCGCCGAGGTCACGACCTCGGGGCTGCGCGGTCGCGGCGGGGCGGGCTTTCCCACCGGTATCAAGTGGAAGACCGTACAGGAGGCCGAAGCGTCGCAGAAATACATTGTCTGCAATGCCGATGAGGGCGATAGCGGCACTTTCGCCGACCGCATGATCATGGAGGGCGACCCCTTCACCCTGATCGAGGGCATGGTGATTGCAGGGCTCGCGGTAGGAGCGACGCGCGGCTATGTCTATCTGCGCTCGGAATACCCCGATGCCATCGCCGTCATGCGCCGCGCGGTCGCGATTGCGCGCCGCGCGGGCGTGCTTGGGTCGGATGTGTTGGGTTCGGGCCGCGCCTTCGAGATGGAGATCCGCGTCGGCGCCGGGGCCTATGTCTGCGGCGAGGAAACCTCGCTGCTGAACTCGCTCGAAGGCAAGCGCGGTGTCGTGCGCGCCAAACCCCCGCTGCCAGCGCTGGAGGGGTTTCTGGGGCGGCCCACAGTGGTAAACAACGTGATCTCGCTCGCCACTGTCCCGGTGATCTTCGAGAAGGGGGCGCAGCATTACGCCGATTTCGGGCTGGGCCGTTCACGCGGGACCGTGACCCTGCAGATCGCTGGCAATGTCGCGCGCGGCGGACTGTTCGAGACGGCCTTCGGCATCACCCTGGGCGAAGTGGTCCATGATCTGGCCGGTGGCACCGCGACAGGGCACCCGGTTAAGGCGGTGCAGGTGGGCGGGCCACTAGGGGCCTATATCCCGGTCTCGGGCTTCGATGCGCCGCTGGGATATGAAGAGCTCGACGCGCATGGCGGGCTGTTGGGCCATGCCGGTCTTGTGGTCTTTGACGAGAATGCCGATATGTTGTCGATGGCGCGTTTCGCGATGGAATTCTGCGCCGTGGAAAGCTGCGGCAAATGCACCCCTTGCCGGATCGGGGCAGTACGCGGGGTCGAGACGATCGACCGCATCCGCCAGGGCGATGGCGAGGCCGTGCCGTTGCTACGCGATCTCTGCGTGACGATGAAGGATGGCTCGCTTTGTGCGCTGGGTGGACTGACGCCACTCCCGGTGGAATCGGTGCTCGACCATTTCGCGGATGAGTTTCTGCCCCGGCGGGAGGCAGCGGAATGAGCCCGCGTCCGGCACTATCGCAACCTGCGTGGGGGCGTTGCCCTCACATCCTCAAAGTATTTTTGGCAAGATAAAACAGAAGGTGGCGCGATGAAGGATTTCATCATTCCCGATGATCGTGACATGGGCACGCCCGCCCGGGTCGGTGCGCCAGTGACGCTGGAAATCGACGGTGTGGCCGTGACCGTGCCTGCGGGCACTTCGGTGATGCGCGCGGCGGCCGAGGCGGGTATCCAGATCCCCAAGCTTTGTGCGACCGACAGTGTCGAGGCTTTCGGCTCCTGCCGTCTTTGTTTGGTCGAGATCGAGGGGCGACGGGGCACACCCGCTTCCTGTACCACGCCCGTAGCGCCGGGAATGGTGGTGAATACCGGCACCACGCGGCTGCGCAAGCTGCGCCGGGGGGTGATGGAGCTGTATATCTCGGACCATCCGCTGGATTGTCTGACCTGTTCGGCCAATGGTGATTGCGAATTGCAGGACATGGCAGGGGCCGTGGGCCTGCGCGATGTCCGTTATGAGGCCCCGGAGAATGGCGGGCTCGCCAATCATTTCGAGGCGCGCAACACCTCGGACGAGGCCAACCCCGCCTGGATGCCCAAGGATGACAGCAACCCCTATTTCTCCTATGACCCCAGCAAATGCATTGTCTGCTCGCGCTGCGTGCGCGCCTGCGAAGAGGTTCAGGGCACATTCGCGCTGACCATCGAGGGGCGCGGCTTTGACAGCCGGGTGAGCGCAGGCGGTGCGGGGGATGATTTCCTCGGCTCGGATTGCGTGAGTTGCGGGGCATGTGTGCAGGCCTGCCCGACCGCGACCCTTCAGGAGAAATCGATCATCGAGATGGGCACGCCGGACCGGTCAGTGGTGACGACCTGCGCCTATTGCGGGGTGGGATGTTCGTTCAAAGCCGAGATGAATGGCGACCAGCTGGTGCGCATGACGCCCTACAAGCATGGCAAGGCCAATAGCGGTCATTCCTGCGTCAAGGGCCGCTTTGCCTATGGCTATGCCCATCACAAGGACCGGATCCTCTCGCCCATGATCCGCGAGCGGATCAGCGACCCATGGCGAGAGGTGAGCTGGGAAGAGGCGCTGAGTTTCGCCGCCAACCGGCTGCGAGGGTTGCAGGCCGAATATGGGCAGAAATCCATCGGCGTGATCACCTCGAGCCGCTGCACCAATGAGGAAACCTATCTGGTGCAGAAACTGGCCCGCGCGGTCTTTGGCAACAACAACACTGATACCTGCGCGCGGGTCTGCCACTCGCCCACCGGCTACGGGCTGGGCCAGACCTTCGGCACCTCGGCCGGCACGCAGGATTTCGCCTCGGTCGACCACAGCGATGTGGTGATCGTGATCGGCGCCAATCCGACCGATGGCCACCCGGTCTTCGCCTCGCGGCTGAAGAAACGCCTGCGCGCGGGCGCGAAGCTCATTGTGATCGACCCGCGGCGGATTGATCTGGTGAAATCGCCCCATGTCGAAGCATCCCATCACCTGCCCCTGCGCCCGGGCACGAATGTCGCCGTGGTCAGCGCGATGGCACATGTGATCGTGACCGAAGGGCTGATGGATGAAGATTTCATCCGCACCCGCTGCGACTGGGACGAATTCCAGCATTATGCCGAGTTCATCAGCGACCCGCGCCACAGCCCCGAGGCGGTCGAAATGCTGACCGGGGTCAACCCCGAAGATCTGCGCGCTGCCGCGCGGCTCTATGCAACGGGTGTCAATGGGGCAATCTATTACGGGCTCGGCGTCACCGAGCATTCGCAGGGCTCGACGACGGTCATGGGTATCGCCAATCTGGCCATGCTGACTGGCAATATCGGGCGGCCCGGTGTCGGCGTGAACCCGCTGCGCGGGCAGAACAATGTGCAGGGCGCCTGCGACATGGGCTCCTTCCCCCATGAATTGCCCGGCTACCGGCATGTCAAGGGGGCCGAAGTGCGCGGCATTTTTGAGTCGCTTTGGGGAGTGGAGATCGACCCCGAGCCCGGGCTGCGCATTCCCAACATGCTCGATGCGGCGGTCGATGGCAGCTTCAAGGGGCTTTATTGTCAGGGCGAGGATATCCTGCAATCGGACCCTGACACCAAACATGTCGCGGCCGGGCTCGCGGCCATGGAATGCGTCATCGTGCATGACCTGTTCCTGAACGAGACTGCGAACTACGCGCATGTCTTCCTGCCCGGCTCGACCTTCCTCGAAAAGGACGGGACCTTCACCAATGCCGAGCGCCGCATCAACCGCGTGCGTCGCGTGATCCCGCCGCGCAATGGCTACGCTGATTGGGAGATCACCCAGATGCTCGCCAATGCCATGGGCGCGAATTGGAGCTATGTGCACCCGGCCCAGATCATGGAGGAAATCGCCCTCACCACGCCGAGTTTCGCCGGGGTCGATTATGCGCTGCTGGAGGAAAAGGGCAGCGTGCAATGGCCCTGCAATACCGAGCACCCCGAGGGCACACCGCTGATGCATGTCGACGGCTTCATGCGCGGCCAGGGGCGCTTCATCGTCACCGAGTATGTGCCGACCGATGAAAAGACCGGCCCGCGATTCCCGCTGCTGCTGACGACGGGGCGCATTCTCAGCCAGTATAATGTCGGCGCCCAGACGCGGCGCACGGATAATGTGGTCTGGCATGAGGAGGACCTGCTGGAAATCCACCCGCATGACGCCGAGGTCAGGGGCGTGTCCGAGGGCGATTGGGTGCGGCTGGCCAGCCGGTCGGGCGAGACCACGCTGCGTGCGACACTGACCGACCGGGTCAGCCCGGGCGTGGTCTACACCACCTTCCACCACCCCGACACGCAGGCCAATGTCATCACCACCGATTTCTCAGACTGGGCGACCAATTGCCCGGAATACAAGGTGACGGCAGTGCAGGTCAGCCTCTCGAACGGACCCAGCGAGTGGCAGGAGGATTACGCCGCGCAGGCCGCCCTCGCGCGGCGCATCCTTCCGGCTGCGGAGTGACGGCGATGCGCTTCGCTCCGAGCCAGAGCCATTCCGGCCTCGCCCTGCGGGGCGAGACCACGCGGCGTGTCACCCGAGCGCTGCCCGAGGAAGTGCCGGTCGCGCTGGTCTTCGACAGCACGACACAGGCGGTGATGATGGCCACACCCGCCGACATCGCCGATTTCGCGCATGGCTTTGCCCTGAGTGAAGGGATCATCACCGCGCCCGAGCAGATCGAGGATTTCGAGATTGCCGAGCATGCGCAGGGGATCGAGGCGCGCTTCTGGCTGCGCGATGACCAGCGCGAGGCGCTGGCCGAGCGGCGGCGTTTCATGGCAGGGCCGGTGGGCTGTGGGCTCTGCGGGATCGACAGCCTTGAACAGGCGCTGCGCCAGGTCCCCGTTGTGCGCGGGGCCTCGGCACAATTCAGCGCGCATGAGATCGCGCGCGCCAGTTCTGCTCTGCGCACGCATCAGCCACTGCACGATCTGACCCATGCCGTGCATGCGGCCGGGTTCGTCCGTCCAGGCGAAGGGCTGATCATCGCGCGCGAGGATGTCGGGCGACACAACGCGCTTGACAAGCTGATCGGGGCGCTCTGGCGCGCGGGGCAGGACCCGTCAGAGGGTGCTATCGTGATGACCAGCCGCCTCTCGCTGGAACTGGTGCAGAAATGCGCCATGGCCGGATGCGGCGTTCTGATCGCTGTCTCTGCCCCCACGGGCCATGCGCTGCGCCTCGCACAGGATGCCGGGATCACGCTTGCAGGGTTCGCCCGCGATGGCGGCTTCGACATCTATGCCCATCCGCATCGTATCACGTCCGAGGTCTCCGATGTCGCCTGAGAAAATGGTCCATATGGCCAATCAGATCGCCACTTTCTTCAAGTCGCAGCCAGGCGATGACCAGGCCGACAAGGTCGCCCGCCACCTGCTGGATTTCTGGGAGCCGCGCATGCGCGGCCAACTGCGCGACTACATCGCCGCGGGCGGCAAGGGTCTCGATGCGCTGGTCATCAAGGCCGCGCGGCAGATCGGGTAGCGCTTTGGAGTAGCGCTGCATTTCCGGTCAAGATCATCGGAAACGCGCCTTATCTGGACGCCTTGCGGATCACGCTTCAGGCAGGATAATCATCCCTGCTGCGAGAGTGGCAAAGCTGTGCTACGATAAGGGTCTGTCCTGTAAAGCCTCAGAGCAACGCGTATGACCACCCTACCCCGCCGCCGCTTCCTAGTCTGTTCTGCCAGTGCGATTGCGCTGGCCGCCTGTGTGCCTGCGCTCACGCCCTCCGCCCCACCGCCCGAATTCGAGCCCATCGACTACAGTTCGCGTCGTGATGGCGGGCATACGCTGCGCGCGATCAACATAGACGAGATCCCGGAATTCCTGCACCGGCAGGTCGTGCCCTACACGACCGAGGAAGAGCCCGGAACCATCGTGATCGAGAACCAGAACCGGCTACTCTACCTGATCCTCGAGGATGGCTATGCCCTGCGCTACGGCCTTTCGGTCGGGCGTGAGGGGTTCGACTGGACGGGGGAAGCAACAGTCTATCGCAAAGCGCATTGGCCCACATGGACCCCGCCGCCCGAGATGATCAAACGCGAGCCGCATCTGGAGCGGTGGAAGGACGGCCAGCCCGGTGGTCCAGACAACCCGCTGGGCGCCCGCGCGCTGTATCTATTGAGCAATGGGCGCGATGAAGGCTATCGTATCCACGGCACGCCCGAATGGCGTTCGATCGGGCGCTTCGCCTCTTCGGGCTGCTTCCGCATGCTGCAACAGGATGTGATTGACCTCTATCAGCGCGTCCCGATCGGAACGCGGGTCGTGGTCAACTGAGCCATTGCGCTACCGAGTGGACCGAAAGCGGCATCGTCTGTCGCTCACATAAATAGATCACGCGCGCATTCTCTTGCCAAAAATACTCAAACTCCGCCGCTGCTCACGCGCTCAACGCCCATGGCGCGCGCTCGTCAGCCCATGATTGCACGGCGCGCCCGAACGCCTCGAACAAAGGCCGCGAGACCGGGTCCTGCCCGGCGCGCCATTCCGGGTGCCACTGCACCGAGAGCGTGAAGCCCCGCGCGCCCTCGACATAGAGCGCCTCGGGCGTGCCGTCGGGCGCGTGCCCGTCGATCACGATGCGCGTACCGGCGGATTTTATCCCCTGCCCGTGCAGCGTGTTGGTCATGACCTCTCCAGCGCCCATCAACCGGTGAAACACGCCACCATCACGAAAACGGACTGGATGGCGCAGCGCGAATTTCTCTTCCAGCGTGCCATCAGGGGGCATGCGGTGGTTCATCCGCCCCGGTAGATCGCGAATCTCGGGGTAGAGCGTGCCGCCCATCGCGACATTGACCTCCTGAAAGCCCCGGCAGACCCCGAAGAAAGGCTGGCCACGATCGACCAGCGCACGCACCAGCGGCAGGGTGATTGCATCGCGGGCGCGGTCGAATTCGCCATGGGCGGGGGTCTCGGATTCGCCATATTCCTCAGGGTGGACATTGGGCCGCCCGCCCGTCAGCAGGAATCCGTCGCAGACCTCGAGCAGTTCGGCGACCGAAACGAGCCGCGGGTCCGAGGGCACCAGCAGGGGCAGACAGCCCGAGACCTGCGCAATGGCTTCGGAATTCATCGTGCCGCCCGCGTGCGCCGGGTATTGATCATTGATCAGATAGGAATTGCCGATGATTCCGACGATGGGTCTGCGCATGGTCTGCCTGATGTTGCTTATGGAATAATCTAACAGAGATATGCCAAAGGTCGAGAGGGCAGCGCAGCCGCTTGGCATTCTGCCCGAAAATCAAGCGCGGGTGAGCACAAAGCTGTGCAGCCTCTCGGCGCCCGCGCGCTGTGCAGAGCAAGTGCCGATAGTCGTGCCGGTCTCGACAAACCCGGCCCTGCGCAGCACGGCCATCGAGGTCGGGTTGTCGTGATAGACCCGCGCCTGCAGCGCCGGGGTGTCGAGATGCGCAAAGACCATATCCACTAACCCATCCAGCGCGGCGCGCATGACCCCCTGCCGCTGTGCTTCGGGCACGAGGAAGAATGCCAGCTCTGCGGGATTCTGGGAAACCAACCCGATTGAGCCCAGAAAAACCCCGTCGCCAGCGTCGATGGCCAGCCGGAACGGGGCGGTCGCGCGCGGAATGAGATCGCGCAGATAGGCCTCGGCTGCGCTCAGGGGCCAGTCCGTCGGGAACATGAACAGCATGCGCCCGATCTCGTACGTGGTGACAGCCGCGTGAAATGCGGCTGCGTCCGAGGGGCGCAGTCGGCGCAGATGCAACCCCGGAAGTGTCGGATGATCCAGCGGCAGCGGCAGCGGCAGCGCCATCACATCCGCCGGATATACGTCCAGGTCGGCACAGTGGCGCGGCGCGCGATGGAATAGGCCTCGGCATCGCCCAGATAGTCGAAACCGGCATTGGTCAGCACATGCGCCGAAGCCGGATTGTCCTGAAACACCTCGGCAAAGAGCGTGCGGGCGTTATGCGGGTTGGCCTTGATGACCGCCCGCACGGCTTCCGACGCGAAACCCGCATTCCAGAAGGCCGGGGCTACCCAGAAGCCGATCTGGCTCTGCGCGCGGTCCAGATGCTTGAGCGACAACAGGCCCACGACCGATGACGAGCCGACGCCGGAGCCATCAAGCACCCAGACATCCTCCTCGCGATCCGGCGCCACGGCGCGCGCGATGAACTGTTCGGTCGCGCCGGGGGGCAACGGGTGCGGGATCGAGCGCGTGCCCTCGGCCACGCGCCGGTCGCCCGTATGTAGCGCCAGCGGGCCTGCATCCGTGCGTTGCAACGGCCGCAGGATGAGCCGCGCGCTGGTCAGGATTGGCTGATCTGCGGTGATATTGCTGTCCAATGTCATTTCATCCTCCAACCGGGCCGAAGGCCCAGCTTCCCTAGAAAACCTGAAATGCCGACCTCTCTCCTACCAGCAGATCAGGGCTGAAATGAGACAGGGCCGGCGCGGTGCCGACCCTGTCTTTACACATCAATTGTGAAGGTTCGGCTTACTCGGCGGCATGCTCCACGGGCATCACGGATACGAAACTGCGCCCCTTGAGCCCCTTGGTAAATACCACGCGGCCTTCGGTCAGCGCAAAAAGCGTATGGTCACGCCCCATGCCGACATTATCGCCAGGCCAGTGCTTGGTGCCGCGCTGGCGCACGATGATGTTGCCAGGGATAACATGCTGGCCGCCATAGAGCTTGACGCCAAGGCGACGACCGGCCGAGTCGCGCCCGTTGCGCGAGGAGCCGCCTGCTTTCTTGTGTGCCATGAGGGGTTACTCCTTCTCGGCTGCGAATTGTTTGGCCTGATCGATCCAGCCGTCGCGCTCGATACGACCTTTGAACGACAGTTGATCATCCATATAGGCAATCTCTTCCGGCGTCCAAGCGGCAATCTGGTCAAAATGGAAGACGCCGTTCTTGTGCAGCAGCCCTTCGAGCTTGGGACCGACGCCCGAGATCTTCTTGAGATCATCCGGCTGGCCGTCGCGGGCCTCGGTCAGCAGGTTCGCGGGCTTGACGCCTGCGACTGCGGGAGCCTCTTCAGCGGCCGGTTCGGTAGCCTTGGCTTTCGGTGCAGCTTTCGCTTTCGGTGCGGCTTTCTTCGGCGCCGGAGCGGGCGCAGCCGCCTCGATCGCGAAGCCCGAGACCGAGCCTGTGCCGATGGCTTCCTTCACCCCGGTGGCATCTGCGCCCGACGCGAGGATCTCGGTCACTTTCACCAGCGTCAGCTTCTGACGGTGGCCCTTGGTGCGCTGCGAGCTGTGCTTCCGGCGGCGCTTGACGAAATGGATCACCTTGTCGGCCTTGATCTGGTCGACCACTTCGGCCTGCACGCCCGCACCTTCGACAGTGGGCGTGCCGATGACGGGGCTGTCGCCGCCGATCATCAGGATATCGTTGAACTGGACGGTTTCACCCGCCTGGGCGGCAATGCGCTCGACGCGCAGCAGATCGCCTGCCTGCACGCGATACTGCTTGCCACCAGTCTTGAGGACCGCAAACATCGGTCTGTTCCTTCTCTTTTCTGCCGCGCCCTGTGGCCCCCGGATATGACCGGGCGTTGGCTCTGCCTCGGGCAGCGTGCCCGGGTCTTTCCCGGACAATCGCTATACGCCGCTGGAGCCGGATGCCCGAGCGGAAGCTGTCCTATGAGGGAAAGCGCCTGGGCTGTCAAGCGAGGCTATGGGCAATTTTCGGGGGATTTATGGTCGGGGCGGCAGGATTCGAACCTACGACCTACGGTACCCAAAACCGTCGCGCTACCAGGCTGCGCCACGCCCCGACTCGGCGCTATCTCTAGCGGGCCTTGCCGCGCGAGAAAAGCCTGAAATCACCTGCGCGCGCAGATCCTTCAATCGCAGGGCCAGAGTGCATGCTCCTGATTCAGTCGCGGGTGGCGCATCTCGCTGCCCTCGATGATTCCCATCGCCCGCGACTGCCCACCATTGATCTCGAGCACCATCAGTACATCCGAAGACTGGCTGGGAATTGGAGTCTCGTCCAAAGGAACGGCTTCATGGTGGATATGAACGACCTGGCCCCGCGGATCGATGAAGAGCATGTCGAGCGTAATGAGAGTATTGCGCATCCAGAATGACCGCGTGCCGGGGCGTTCGAAAATGAACAGCATCCCGGCAGACCGGGCCAGACGCTCGCGATGCATCAGACCCTGCGACCGCGTGGCATCGGTATCGGCAATCTCCACCGAGAACCGCGCCTGCCCCCACGGGCCGCGCAGATCGACCCGGTCGGACGCGCATGCAGCCCAGACCGGTCCGGCCAGGACCAACACAAGCGCAAACCAAAGGGCATGCAGCCCGCGCCGCATCATGTCGGGTCCTGTGCCGCGCCGGTCTTCTGTTCGGCACCGGATTCCCAGGGCTCGACCGAGACGGCCATGCGCCCGCGCTCGCCATCGACAACGCGCAACCCGACAGCCTCGCCCGATTGCAATTCCGCGAGGCCCGAACGGCGCAGGGTTTCGATATGGACGAAGACATCCTCGGGCTTGCCGAACACGTTGGCGAAGCCAAACCCCTTGAGCCGGTCGAACCACTTCACACGCGCGGGCTCGAGCGGGATGGAGCGGTCGATCTCCTGCTCGGCCATACTGGGGGCAGCAGGATTGCCTTCCTCACCCTCTGGCGGCAGTACCTTGAGCACTTCAAGTGCCTGCAACCCGCGGGGCGTCTGCTGTACTGTGACGTGCAGCCGCGCGTTTTCGCAGACCGAACTCAGGCCATAGCTGCGCAGCGCATTGGCATGCAACAGGACATCCGAGTCGACATCGCAAGAGATGATGAACCCAAAGCCCTTCGCAGGGTCAAACCATTTGACCACGCCCTGTATCGAGCGGACCGGAGCCGAGTTGGGCTCTCGTTCCGACGTGTCCTGCGTGTTGTCCGGCGCCATCAGGTCTCTCTCATTTGTCTCTGCCCCCGCAGACGCGAAAGGCTAGTGCCTTAACCATACTCGAAACATAAACATACTACCCTTCTCGTCATGAGCTGCGCCTCAGGGCGAAAGCCGGCAGATTTCCCAGCCTGCAGAGGCGCTCGCCCTGCTCCAGCGAAACCGGTCATGCAAGCGAAATGCCCCATCGGCCCAGAATTCCATCTCCAGCGGTGTGATCGAGTATCCGCCCCAGAAGGGCGGCCGCGATGGGTTGGTGCCATGCCGCGCGGTCTGGCGCGCGACCTCGGCCACCAGTTCGCCGCGTGACCCGAGCGGGCGTGACTGGCGGGACGCCCAGGCACCGAGGCGGCTTTTCAGCGAACGTGAGGCGAAATAGGCATCGGCCTCGGGACCATCATAGCGGCTGACATTCCCTCGGACGCGGATCTGGCGGCGCAGCGACTTCCAGTGCAAGACGAAAGCGGCCTTGCCGCCTTGCTCGATCTCCTGCGCCTTGGCGCTCTCGTAATTGGTATAGAAGACGAAACTGTCCTCAGTGATCTCTTTCAAGAGCACCATCCGCACATTCGGCAGGCCCTGCGCATCGACCGTCGCCAGAGCAATGGCATTGGGATCGTTCGGCTCGGTCACTTCGGCCTCGTCCAGCCATCGCTGCGCGATTTCAAAGGGTGACGCTCCCGAGAATATGCCGCTTCTGTCGCTCACCGTGCCTCCGAACCGCAATGGGTGAGCAACCCTTTGAAGCGCAGCGCGCAGCCCAGATCGCCCCCCCAAAGTCTTTCACGCTTAAGACTGCGGACCATTTGTTAACACCTGTGCGCGTCAACGCAAGAAGGTTTCGGTCCGTAGATGTAATCAGGCGTTCAGCATGATTCTTTTCGAACAGCTTCTGAGCACACGAGAGCCCCGCTTGCAGCATCATCGGCAATGACCTAGAAAACTCCCGACTCTTTACAGCGGGGATGGGTGCGTTATGGCGGGATTGATGGCGGGAAAGCGCGGCCTGATCATGGGGCTGGCGAATGACAAATCCATTGCATGGGGAATCGCCAAGGCGCTGGCCGAGCAAGGGGCCGAGATGGCGTTCTCGTATCAGGGCGATGCGCTGCGCAAGCGCGTGCTGCCTCTGGCCGAACAGCTAGGCAAGCCGCATGTGTTCGAATGCGACGTGACCGACATGGCGACACTCGATCAGCTTTTCGCGGATCTTGAAACGCTATGGGGCGAACTGGATTTCGTCGTCCATGCAATCGGTTTTTCCGACAAAAGCGAATTGCGTGGCCGCTATGTCGACACCAGCCGCGACAATTTCGCCATGACGATGGATATCTCGGTCTATTCCTTCACCGCCGTCTGTCAACGCGCGGCGCCGATGATGGGCGATGGCGGCAGCCTGCTGACGATGACCTATTACGGCGCCGAACAGGTGATGCCGCATTACAATGTGATGGGGGTGGCCAAGGCGGCGCTGGAGGCCTCGGTCAAGTATATTGCGGAAGACCTCGGCAAGGACGGCATCCGCTGCAACGCCATCAGCGCCGGCCCGATCAAGACGCTGGCGGCCTCGGGCATCGGCGATTTCCGCTATATAATGAAGTGGAACGAGTTGAACTCGCCGCTCCGCCGCAATGTTACACAGGAGGAAGTCGGCAAGGCCGCGCTCTATCTGCTCTCGGATCTGGGTTCGGGCACGACGGGCGAGAATCTGCATGTCGATGCAGGCTATCATGTCGTCGGCATGAAAGCCGTGGATGCGCCCGACATCGATGTGGTGACCGGCAAGAAGGATCACTGAAGTCATGACGCTCGCGCATCTTCTGGCCTTCAACATCACGCTGCTGGCAGCCTTCCTCAGCCCCGGCCCGGCGATGCTCTACGCTTTGCGCAACACGCTGCGCGGTGGGCTGGCCTTGGGCATCGCCACGGGCTGCGGGCTGGCACTTGTGGCGGCAGGCTGGACGCTGGCTGCGTTTCTTGGTTTACAGGCGGTGTTCGCGCTGGTGCCCTGGGCTTATGGCGCGCTCAAGCTTGCGGGCGCGGCCTATCTGCTCTGGCTCGCCTGGCATATCTGGCGCGATGCGGGCGCTCCCTTGGCCGAGGCCCCCGACCGGCCCACGGGCCGCATTCTCTGGCGGGCCTTCGGGATGGGGATGCTGATCAATCTCGCCAATCCGAAATCAGTGCTTTTTGCCGCTGCCGTGCTGGTGGTGATCTTTCCCGCCGGGCTAAGCGCCACGGAAATCGCGCTGGTGGTAACCAATCACCTTCTCCTCGAGATACTGGGCTACGGTCTTATCGCATGGACGTTGTCGCGTCCCACAGCCCGCGCGGCCTATCTGGGCGCGCGGCGCTGGCTGGACCGCGCTGCGGCACTCGTGCTGGGCGCCTTGGGCGCGCGACTGGCGCTGCCAGGCGGCGCAGAGACACCATGACGGGACGGCCACAATGACCGCGCTGAACGCCACCCGGCTCGCGCAAAGGGTTGCGGCCCTGCTGTTCATTGCTTTTGCCCATTGGATGATGTGCACTAGGGGCACGGCGTGCGGCCTGCGCCGGTCCGCTTTGCGCTGCACCGATCAGAGCCGCAGGACTTCGATCGACCGAGCCTTTGGCGGGGCATTGGCCGCGCTGGGTATCATACGCGCCACCACCTGAGGGAGCCTTGCCATGACCGACCGCCTGCCCCACGAAAAAGGGTTCCACATCAGTTGGGATCAGATCCACCGCGACAGCCGCGCTCTTGCCTGGCGGCTCGACAAGCAGGGCCCCGATGGCGGGCAATGGCGCGCGATTGTCGCGATCACGCGCGGCGGGCTGGCGCCTGCGATGATCATCGCGCGCGAACTCGATATCCGCGTCGTCGATACAATCAGTGTGAAATCCTATGACTGGCAGAAACAGGCCGACGCCGTGGTGCTGAAAGCCCCGCAACCCGATCTGATGGGCGCCGATGGCGAGGGCATTCTGATCATCGACGATCTCGTCGATACCGGCAAAACGCTGGAACTGGTGCGCCAGACCTACCCAAAGGCGCATTTTGCGACCGTCTATGCCAAGCCCAAGGGGCGCAACATGGTTGACAGCTTCATCACCGAAGTCAGTCAGGACACATGGATCTTCTTCCCCTGGGACATGGCCCTGCAATATGTCGAGCCTTACCGGGGCCGGTAGGCCCCGGCGACGCGCTCCAATGCTCCGACCGCCAGGGCCCCCAGTGCGGCCAGCATGGCGAGTATCAGCAAACCGAATTTCGCTGCTGCAAAGCTGGAATAGATGAAGGCCAACCCCTGCGGGATGTCCTGCGGATTGGCCAGCATGACAAAGGACAAGAGGTTCTCGATCACGTCCATGCTCGCCCCGGCCACGCCCAGCACGGCCGCCCCCATACCCAGACGCCAGCCCCAGCTTTCCGGCCCACCCAGCCGTGCAAGGAAAGTGCCCAGCAGAAGCGACAGCATTATCATCGAGGCGATGAAGCCGAAATCGATCATCTGCGTGCGCCAATAGATATCGAGCGTTCCCGCTTCGATCATGACCGCGTAATAACCCTCGATCGTCGCAGCATCGAAGGCCAACTGTCCTGTCGCATAATCAACCGGATGCAATGACGCCGCATAGCCCGCATCGAGCACGCGCTGAATGCCCCGGAGCGCACCAAAGGCCACGAGTACACCGGCACCATGCACCAGAACAGGGAGTTGTGTCAGACGTGTCGACATGCGAATCTCCATTTGCATTCCGTGGAATATTATTTACATTCCACGGAATGCAATACAAGCCTGAAAATATCCCCCCGCCCCTGCCCGCGCGTTTCGGCCAGCAATTGGGGATTGTGAGCACGCTCTATTCGACGCTGATCGCGCGGCTATTGGAGCCGCACGGCCTGACCTATCCGCAATTCACGCTGCTGTTGCATCTGGCGCGGCGCGGCGCGCCTCAGAGGATCTCGGACATGGCGCAGGCGGTGGAATTGACGCAATCCGCGGTGACGAAGACGGTGCAGAAATTCGCAACCCTCGGGCTGGTCGAGGTGATGCGCGATGGCCATGACGGGCGCAACAAGCCGGTGCAGATCAGCCCGCAGGGGCTTGCGAAACTGAACGAGGTTCAACGCGCTTTCGGACCTGCCTTTGCGGAACTTCTCGACGGCTGGAGCACCGAGGCGCTGGAGCGGCTCACCACCGACCTGACCCGGCTGAGCGCGACACTTGACGCCATGCGCGGGCCGCGTCGCTCATAGGCCAGCGGCAATCTCGCGGAGCATGGCAAGCATCTGCGCCTGCACGCCCGGTGCGCGGAATTGACGGTCGGCGGAATTGACGGCGACCACGACCCCCCGTTGTGTGTTGACATAGACAAACTGCCCATAGATCCCTCGCATGAATACTTCGCCCTCTTCGGCACCGGGCGGCACCCAGAACTGATAGCCATAAAGCGCACCGCCTGGCGCCTGTGGACGGATCGCCTCGGCCACCCAGTCGGCAGGCACAAGCTGCACGCCCTCCCACATGCCGCGTTGTGCAACCAGCAGACCCAGCCGCGCATAGTCGCGCGTGGTCATGTTCAGCCCGCCCAGCACGAAGGCCACGCCGAAGCCGTCGGTCAGATATAAGGGCGCACGCTCCAGCCCCATCGGCACGAAAAGCCGTTCTTCGACCAGCCCGG
Source organism: Paracoccaceae bacterium (assembly GCA_007694945.1). Classification (GTDB taxonomy): domain Bacteria; phylum Pseudomonadota; class Alphaproteobacteria; order Rhodobacterales; family Rhodobacteraceae; genus Roseinatronobacter. The sequence goes on from REER01000059.1 coordinate 33,207, forward strand.
CGATGCTGCGCCCGGTGGCCTCGCGGATCACCATGCCCAGCACATGCGTGTCGATAGAGACATATTGCCAGCGCGTGCCGGGCTGGAAGGCGCGCGTGTTCTGTTCGGCAGCGAAGCCATCCATCGACAGGCCCAATGCCAGCACGCGGCCCATGCGATTGATGTCGGAATGATAGTCGAGATAATCCTCGTTGAAGCGAATGCCCGAAGACATTGTCAGGACATCGCGGATCGTCGCGCCCTCATAAGCCGAGCCGCGGAGCGTGGGCACGGCTTCGGTCACCTGCGCCTCTGGCCCCGGCACCGCACCCTCGTCCAGCAAGATGCCATAGAGCAGAGAAAGCACGCTCTTCGCGACAGACCAGGAGATGCGCAGATCATCCTCGCCTGTCCCGAGCAGATACTCCTCGGCCACGAGCTGGCCGTTTTGCAGCACGACATAGGCCGTGACGCCTCGCGCCGCGAGCCAGTCCTCAAACTCTTCGGGCATCTGCGCCTGTGGTCCGCGTGGCAAGGGCGTGTTTGTGCCAGCCTCCATGTGCGTATGCAGGAACATCCGATCCATGGACGAGAAGTTGGCCACGATCCTGTCTTCGGCGAAGAGGCTGTTCACCGCCATCAGCCGCGTGATCTCCTCGCGCTTCCAGACCCCCAAGGCTAGCGCCAGCACCACGAGCACCAGCACGCTCCGGAACAGCCGTTTCAGAAATACACGCATGATCTCTCTCCCGCTGACAGAATGGCGTCAGAACGGGCATCACCGCAAGCGTGACGTGGCAGCCTTCAGCGCGCGAGCCGCGCCGCGACGATCTCGCGCGCGCGTGCCACAGCCTCGTCGATGCTCAAATCGGAGGTGTCCAGCAGCACGGCATCCCCGGTGGGGCGGAGCGGCGCATCGGCGCGGTCCATGTCACGCGAATCCCGCGCGCGCACCTGCTCCAGCACCTCCTCGTAACTGCCGGTCCCGGTCTCCTGCCAGCGCCGCTCTGCGCGGGTCTCGGGGCTGGCGGTGACGAACAGCTTCACCTCGGCCTCAGGGCAGATCACGGTGCCGATGTCGCGCCCGTCGAGCACCGCGCCGCCTGCACGCTGTGCGAATTCGCGCTGGAAGGCGACGAGTGCCGCGCGCACTTCGGGCAGGACCGCCACGCGACTCGCCGCCTCACCCGCCGCAAGACTGCGCAGGTCGTCACGGGCCAGATCATCGGCGTTGAGGCTTTGTGCCGCCCCGACCGGGTCGCCACCCTTCATGGCCACGGCGCGATATAGCAGCCCGGTGTCGAGATGCGCGAAGCCAAACTCGGCAGCAATCGCGCGCGCGATGGTGCCCTTGCCCGACGCGGCCGGGCCATCAATCGCAACTGTGAATTCCATTGCTGCCCCTTCCCCGTGACATTTGCGTTAAGCCGCGTCACTTCTCTGTTTTTCCCGTCGAACGCGATGGATTCGCGGGCGGCTTGGTCTATACCTACCTCAGATAAAGCTGACTCGTCCAAGTGGGTTTCAGTCATGCGTTTCTTTTTCCCCGCGGTTCTTGCCTGCACAGGCCTGCTTGGGGCCGCCATGCCTGCGACGGCGCAGGAGCGTGGGTTTTCCTTCGCGCTGAGTGGCGGTGTTGGCGTTGCGCCGGAGTATTTCGGCGCCACAGGGACGCGGGTCGGCCCTGCCGGGGGCTTCAGCTTCGGGGGTCTCGGCATCGGACGGGTTCAACTCGGTAGTCTTGACACCTCGGCCTTTGATGGTCCGACTGACCTTGTACCCGGCACCGGGCTGCGTGGGGCTTTTCGCTACATTCCCAAGCGCGAAGGCAGCGGTGAGTTTGCGGGGCTGGATGACGTGAAAGCCGCCGCCGAGCTGGGCTTCGGCGTCCACTACACCGAGGAATTCTGGCAGGTCTACGCCGACCTGCGCTATGGCGCGGTCGGTCATCGCGGGTTCGCTGGCGAGATTGGCGCCAATGCAATCTATCGCAGCCTTGACGGCTTGGTCCTCCATGCCGGCCCGCGCGCCGAGTTCGGTGACGGGCGCTTCACACGCACCTATTTCGGTGTGAGCCAAGCCGAATCACTCGCCTCGGGGCTTGTGCCCTACAGACCGGGCAGTGGATTTCACTCCATCGGACTCGAGGTCGGCACCTACCAGGCGCTCTCGGATGACTGGGGTGTGAGCGGACGGCTGCGCTTCGACCGGCTGCGCGGCGATGCCGGGGACTCTCCCATAGTTCGGCAGGGGCAGCGCAATCAGTTCTCGGCAGAGGTCGGGCTGACGCGGCACTTCAACCTGCGCTTCTGATCCAGCTGCCCGGCGAGAGGCATAGCTGACCGCATCCCCAGCACTTCACCCGGTTTTGCTGCGGATGCGCAGTGCGACGTCTTTCAATACAAATCCTCTTCCCCTATAGTCGAGGGATATTGTCTCGGAGCATTTGACGGATGACATCGGCGGGGTTGCAGAAGACGTCTTTCGCGCTCCTCATGGCGCTGATGCTCTATGTTGCGATTTTCGGAGGGTAACGTATGAGCCAGCGCTTTGGTGGTCGCTACAGCCCTGGCGCCTCGGGACAAGCGCCTGTCACGGTGCCGCGCCCGCATCCAATCGGCGCGCGCGCCAATATGCTCTTCGTGCTGCCCTTCGCCTTCGCCATCCGCGCCTTTTTCAGCGACGCGACCGGTCTGGCGCTCAATCTGACGACCTTCGGCCTTCTGATGCTCGCCGCCTGGCTGACGCGCGAGGGGGTGTTGGCACATGCCGCCTATGATGAACGCAGCGTTGCACGACGGCCGGCGATCCCGCGCAAGATATTCGCCGCAGTGCTGACCGCTGCCGGGCTGGGGCTGGCGGGGCTGTCGGGCGGTCTGGTGCCCGCTGTGGTTTTTGCCGTTCTGGGGGCTGTGCTGCACCTCGGCGCTTTCGGGCCTGATCCGCTGAAAGACAAGGGTATGGAGGGCGTGGATTCCTTCCAGACCGACCGCGCCACCCGCGCGGTTGAAGAAGCCGAAAACTATCTGGCCGAGATGACTTCGGCCATCAAGCGTACCAATGACCGTGGTATGGCCCGCCGGGTCGAGAGTTTCGGCACCAATATCCGCCAGCTTTTTCGCGTGATCGAGAATGATCCGCGGCGCTTGAACAACGCTCGGCGCTATCTGGGCATCTATCTGATAGGCGCGCGCGACGCGACAGTGAAATTCGCCGATCTCTACGCGCGCAATCGCGACACCGAGGCACGCGCCGAATATGAGGCCCTGCTCGATGACCTCGAGAGCCGCTTTGCGCTGCGTCGCGAGGCGCTGCTGGCCGATGATCGGACGGAACTGGACATCGAGATCGAGGTGCTGCGCGAGCGGCTCGAGCGCGAGGGCTTGCGCCCCAGTGCCTGAATAACCACGTCTGACCGATAACAATGCCAAAGCACAGAGAGGGACGACCATGCCAGACTCCATCCGCCAGCAGGCCGAAAACCTGACCGGGGAAATCGACGCGCTGATCGACACGCCGCTGGCCGAGCCCTCGAATGCGCTTGTCCCTCTGGAAGAGGCTCCGGCGGAAGAGGCCGAAGCGATCCGCTCACGCATGGGCGAGATCGACATGGGCCAGACCAGCACGATCATCGGGTTTGGCTCGCGTGCGCAAATGGAACTGCAGCAGATCAGCCAGTCGATGCTGGCCGATGTAAAGAACAAGGATCTTGGCCCTGCAGGTGACGGTCTGCGCGAGATGGTGACGACCCTGCGCGGTTTCTCGGTCAGCGAACTCGACACCCGCCGCAAGCGGAGTTGGTGGGAGCGTCTGACCGGCAAGGCGGCCCCCATCGCGAAATTTCAGGAACGCTACAATACGGTGCAAGGCCAGATCGACCGCATCACCGGCAATCTGCTGAACCATGAAACGACGCTGCTCAAGGATATCAAGGCGCTCGACAAGCTCTATGAAAACACGCTCGAGTTCTATCACGAACTCGCGCTCTACATTGCCGCGGGCGAGGCCAAGATCAAGGATCTGGACGAGAAGGACATTCCCGCCAAGCAAGCCGAGGTTGATGCAGCGCCCGAGAATGATCAGGTGCTGAAAGCGCAAGAATTACGCGACCTGCGCGCCGCGCGTGACGATCTGGAACGCCGGGTGCATGACCTCAAGCTGACCCGTCAGGTCACGATGCAATCCCTGCCTTCGATCCGGCTGGTGCAGGAGAATGACAAGTCGCTTGTCACCAAGATCAACTCGACACTGGTCAACACGGTGCCGCTCTGGGAGACGCAGCTTGCCCAGGCGCTGACCATCCAGCGCTCGCGCGAGGCGGCACAGGCGGTGCGCTCGGCCAATGATCTGACCAATGAGCTTCTGACCGCCAATGCCGAAAACCTGCGCGACGCCAATCGCGAGGTGCGCGAGGAGGTCGAGCGCGGGGTCTTCGATATCGAAGCCGTAAAGAAGGCCAATGAGACGCTGATCGCCACCATCGAGGACAGCCTTCAGATTGCCGACGAGGGCCGAGCGAAGCGCGCTGTCGCCGAGGAAGAGCTGACCAAGATGGAAGCCGAGCTGAGGCAGTCGCTCGTGGCCGCGCGTGCGCGCGATGACCGCGCGGCGCACGCCACTGACTCCTGAGCAGCCATGGTCTGGGCTGCCCACAGAAACCGACCGCGCCCGGACCTGCGCAAACTGGGCGCAGCCTTGCTGGTGGCTGCGACCATTCTTGCAGGCTGCGCCTTGCCCATGACAGAAACCGACACCGAGGCAATGGAGGCACCGCAGGTACCTCCGGCTGCGGAGCTGGCACCTATTTCTTCTGAAGCACTGCCACCTGCCGATGACGTAGCGGCCTATTTCGCCGGGCTCGAAGCTCAGCGCCGCGCCAATGGGCTGATGCGGCAAGAGCGCGCGCCGCGCGATCTGCCCTTCTCCGCGCGCGATCTGGAACAGGCCTTTGTGCGCATCGCGCTCTATGAAGAATACGCATTCGACAGCGGGCGGATCGTCGAGCGCGCAACACCGTCAACCTTGCGCCGTTGGCAGAGGCCAGTGCGGATGCGCGTCGAGTTCGGCGAGTCAGTGTCCGAAGCGACGCAACAACTTGATCGTCGCTTCCTGCGCAGCTATGCGGCTCGGCTCGGGCGGCTGACCGGGCACCCGGTTTCCCTGACCGACGGCGCCGGGAATTTTCACGTGCTGGTGCTCTCGGAAGAGGAGCGCCGCGCCGCTGGGCCAAGGTTACGCCAGCTTGTGCCGGGGATCGACTCGGTCACGCTCGATCTGGTCACCAATCTGCCGCTCTCGGTCTCCTGCCTTGTGCTGGCCTTCTCGCGCGGCGGCACGGATATCTACACGGATGCCATTGCCATCATCCGCGCCGAATTGCCCGACCTCTCGCGCCGCGCCTGCTATTTCGAGGAACTTGCGCAGGGCATGGGGCTGCCCAATGATCACCCGCGCGTGCGCCCCTCGCTGTTCAATGACACGGCCGAGTTCGCGGTTCTCACCGCTCTGGACGAGAACCTGCTGCGGATGCTCTACGACGCCCGCCTCAGCCCGGGCATGCGCGAAGACGAGGCCCGCCCGATCCTGGGCGAGATTGCGCAAGAGTTGATGGGCGGCGCGAGTTAGGCGATACTCCCGCGCAAGGCGGTCTACTGCACATCTGAACCGAAAGGGTCCGGCCATGGTCTTCAGCTTTCTCAAGGGTCAATTCATCGATGTCATCGAATGGACCGATGACACCCGCAATACCATGGTCTACCGCTTCGAGCGCTATGGCAATTCGATCATGTATGGCGCGAAGCTGACCGTCCGCGAGGGTCAGATGGCGGTCTTCATTCATGAAGGGCAACTGGCTGATATCTTCGGCCCCGGTCTCTATCAACTCGAGACCAACAACATGCCGCTGATGACCGCGCTGCAGCATTGGGACCATGCCTTCAACTCGCCTTTCAAATCGGAGATCTATTTCGTCAACACGCGCCGGTTTCCGGGGTTGAAATGGGGCACGCAAAACCCGGTCATGCTGCGCGACCCCGAATTCGGGCCGTTGCGCCTGCGGGCCTTTGGCTCCTACGCGATCCGGGTGACGGAACCGGCCCCCTTCATGCGCGAGATCGTGGGCACCGATGGCGATTTCACGCAGGAGAAGATCGCAGGCCAGATCCGCAATATTGTGGTGCAGAAGGTCAGCCGCATTCTGGCGGCGAGCGGTATCCCGGCGCTGGATATGGCCGCAAATACCAAGGATCTGTCGGATGTGGTGCTCAAGGCGATTGCGCCCACGCTGAGTGAATACGGGCTGGAGATGCCCGAGCTCTATATCGAAAACATCTCGCTACCGCCCGAAGTGGAGAAAGTGCTCGATCAGCGCACCTCAATGGGGATTGTGGGTGATCTGAACAAATACACCCAGTTCTCGGCTGCGCAGGCGATGCAGAAGGCCGCCGAGGGTGGTGGCGATAGCGGCATGGGCGCGGGACTCGGCGCCGGCATGGGTATGGGGATGGGCATGGGCATGGCCCAGGCAATGGGCCAGCAGGCCCAGACTGCGCAAGCGGGGGGGGGGGGGGGGGGCGCGCCCCCCCCCCCCCCCCCCCCCCCCCCCCC
>REER01000053.1 GCA_007694945.1 Paracoccaceae bacterium
GCCGCCGGTGAAGCGCTATCTAGATACTCTCAACAATCACCGCAAGAGTGAAAATCGATCCAAGTGGAAAAATTTCGCATCCAGCATCACTGGGAGATGACAGAGGGTGTCAAGATCTGTGTGAAGACCGCTATCCCGAACATGCGAAAATCGTTAAGCGATCGATGAAAACTATCGCATTCGACGAGGCGGCATGAAGACGCGACCCCGGGCTGGTCTCACGGCAGAGCGCCTTGCGGCGGGAAATCTCGTAACATCGATAGCAGCGGATGGGTCCTTCACCGTCGATGTCGCTTCTGAATTCGAGGATATGGTCTCCAACCTCGCGACTACAATCACAGAGCGCGGCGTTGTCATCGACGATAAGAACTATGTCAAGGTATTCTGACGTCTACGAAAGAACAGGGCAGCGGGACCAAAGCTCTGCCCACCGATGCAGGCGCCTTTTCTTGGCTGCAGCACACTCTCGCGCGATGTGGTAAAGGCGAACTACGCAACATCCAGTTCTGCTCCGATATATCTATACCTGTCACGCCACGCAGGATGGCCCGGTGATGGTTATCGAGTATCGTGAATCGGACGAGATCAAGATGCACCAGATCCATCATCTCCTGCCGCAGGTCGTCGCAGAGGTCGCCAAGAACACCTGGTTGCCCTGATCAGCAACACATATCCGTGATTGGACACCCGCGCGAACGCTGGCTTAGCAGCATCGCCCGCGCTTTCAAGGCCGATTACATTGTGTTTTGAGGTCATCCGACCCCGGCAGCCGCGCGTAATAGCTGTATCATCAACAACGATGACAAATGGAGGTTACCAATGTTCAAGCCAACGCTTAGTGCATTTGCGCTGTCTGCAGCACTTGCCGCACCCGCTTTCGCCAATGGCGCCGATATTGTCGATATCGCGGCAGGCAGCGATGATTTCACGACCCTTGTAGCTGCAGTGACAGCGGCCGATCTGGTCGATACGCTGAAGGGTGAAGGCCCGTTCACCGTCTTTGCGCCCACCGATGACGCTTTCGCAGCCCTGCCTGAGGGCACTGTCGAGGCTCTGCTCGAGGATATTCCGACCCTCACGTCCATCCTCACGTATCACGTCGTCCCGGGCATCGTGATGTCGGGCGATCTGAGCGACGGCATGATGGCGGAAACCGTCAACGGTCAGTCAATCACGATCGGTGTCGGTGAGACCGTCACCGTCGATGGCGCGACAGTTATCCAAGCTGATGTCGAGGCATCCAACGGCGTGATCCACGTTATCGACACTGTGATCCTGCCTGAATAATCTGACGGCGCTGTTCAAAGAAAAGGGTGGCGTGCCGCGCCATCCTTTTTAATTTCTGAGAATGTCGCAACGGAGCCCTTCAGGCCCTGAAATTTCGCACCGTCTCGGTCATCAGCGCGACGTTCTCGGGGTCTGCATCCGGCGTGATACCATGACCGAGATTGAAGATATGCGGCCCATCGCGGAAGGCCCGGACCACGCGTTCGGTCGCCTCGACCAGAGCCTGACCACCTGTCACCATATGGCTTGACGCCAGATTCCCCTGCACGCAGCCATCAACCTGCACATGTTCCGCCGCCCATTCCGGGCTCACCGAGTTGTCGATGGCCACGCAATCCGCCCCTGTCGCCTTGGCAAAGCCGATATAACCGTCGCCTGCCTCGCGCGGGAATGCGATGACCGGGATATCCGGATGGCGCGCCTTGAGCGCGGTGATGATCTCGCGGGCTGGCTCCAGTGCATAGCGCTGAAAGGCCTCGTCCTTGAGCGAGCCGGCCCAGCTATCGAAGACCTTGACCACTTCGGCCCCGGCCTCGATCTGCATCGAGAGATAGTCGATGGTAGCTTCGGTGATCCGCGCCATGAGCGCGTCAAACACCTCGGGCGCGCCTTCGCGCAGCGCGTGGGCCGGGCCCTGATCAGGGGTGCCGCGCCCAGCGATCATATAGGTGGCCACAGTCCAGGGCGCGCCGGCAAAGCCGATGAGCGTCGTCTCGGCGGGGAGTTCGCGCGACAGGATCTTGACGGTTTCATAGATCGGCGCGAGCGTGTCATGGATGGCCGAGGCCGGTTTCAGAGCATCGAATCCGGATTGGTCGGTGATCGTCGAAAGCCGCGGTCCCTCGCCGGTGACGAACCATAGATCAGCCCCGAGCGCCTGCGGCACCAGCAGGATATCGGCGAAGAGAATCGCCGCGTCGAACCCGTAGCGCCGGATCGGCTGCAAGGTAACTTCTGCGGCCAGTTCGGGATTGTAGCAAAGTGACAGGAAATCGCCTGCTTGCGCGCGCGTGGCGCGGTATTCGGGCAGGTACCGACCCGCCTGACGCATCATCCAGATCGGTGGAGTGGGCAAACTCTCGCCCGCCAGCGCACGCAGGATTGTCTTTTGCGGGGCTTGAGCAGGTTTCGCGGCAGCAGTCATGAAAATTTCTCCAACAGGGTTCTTCCTCGTCCCAACCCATGTGCGCTTTGTCAAGAAGAGTTTACACATTGCCCTTGTGCGCCGCGAGAGGGCGCACTACTCCTTGGGCATGAATACACAGAACCCGACCCCCGAAACTCCCCTGAAGATCGGCACTCGCGGATCGCCCCTCGCCCTCGCCCAGGCGCATGAGACACGCGCCCGCCTGATGGCCGCGCATGACCTGGCTGAAGACGCCTTCGAGATCGCCGTGATCAAGACCACTGGCGATGACCGCAGCCTGATCGATGCTGACCGCCCGCTGAAAGAGATCGGCAACAAGGGCCTCTTCACCAAGGAAATCGAGGAGGCGATGATCGCGGGGCGCATCGACATTGCCGTGCATTCGATGAAGGACATGCCGACCGAACAGCCCGAGGGGCTGGTGCTCGACTGTTACCTGCCGCGCGAGGACACGCGCGACGCTTTCGTCTCGCCCCATGCCGAGCGGTTGACCGATCTTGCGGCTGGTCAGATCGTCGGCACCTCCAGCCTGCGCCGCCGTGCGCAGCTTCTGGCGTTCCGGCCCGACCTGAAGGTCGTGGAGTTCCGGGGCAATGTGCAGACGCGGTTGCAGAAACTGGAGCGCGGTGTGGCGCAATGCACTTTCCTCGCGATGGCCGGGCTCAGCCGCCTTGGCATGACCCATGTCGCGCGCTCGGCGATCGAACCGGATGAGATGCTGCCCGCGATCGCCCAAGGGGCCATCGGGATCGAACGCCGGGAGGCCGATGAGCGCGTGGCCGCGCTGCTCGCGCCGCTCAATGACACGCCCACCACGCAGCGCCTGAGCGCAGAGCGCGCCTTTCTGGCTGCGCTCGACGGCTCCTGCGAGACGCCGATTGCAGGGTTGGCCTTGCTTGAAGGTGACGAGGTCTGGCTGCGAGGCGAGATCCTGCGCCCCGATGGCTCGGAGCGGCTCAGTGAGGAGGGCCACGCGCCCATTGCAGAAGGGGCCGAACTGGGTCGCGAGCTTGCCGCTCGCCTGCGCGCCCGTGCGCCTGCAGATTTCTTTTCCTGGATGTGACACTGGCATCCCCTGCCACCGCCCTCTATCTTGAGCAGGGTTTGCGAGGGGATCGGGTCATATGGTGATTGGCAGATTGACGGACGAGGTGCTGCGCGGCGTGGACCGCGTGACATCCAGCGTCAGCAACACCATTTCCGAAACCTTCTTCGAGCCCACCCTGCGCCTTGGCGTCACGGGGCTCTCTCAGGCGGGCAAGACGGTGTTCATCACCTCGCTGGTCGCCAACTTGCTGGATCGCGGGCGCATGCGCCGCATGCGCGCCGTGGCCGATGGACGGATCGAGGCCGCCTTCCTCCAGCCCCAACCCGATGACACGCTGCCCCGGTTCGAATATGAGCGCCATCTTGGCGCGCTGACCGGCCCGGAGCCGCATTGGCCCGAAAGCACCCGAACCATCTCGCAACTGCGGCTATCCTTCCGGATCCGGCCCGGTGGTCTCCTGGGCGGCATGCGCAGCGGACGGGTGCAGCATGTCGATATCATCGACTATCCTGGCGAATGGCTGCTCGATCTGGTCCTGCTCGAGAAGGACTATGCAAAATGGTCGCGCGAAGTGCTGGCGCGTATGGAGAAGCGGCCTTTTGCTGCCGAATGCGTTGCCGCGCTGCAGGCGACCGACCCAACCGCGCGCCATGACGAGCCGACAGCCCAGCGCCTGACTGACGCCTTCACCGACTATCTGCGCGCAGCCCGCGCGGCAGGGCTGTCCGATATCACACCGGGTCGTTTTCTACTGCCCGGCGATCTGGCGGGCTCGCCTGTGCTGACCTTCGTACCCCTGCCCGCTTCCGGCCCACGCGGCTCGCTCGCGCGCGAGATGTCGCGGCGCTTCGAAGCCTATAAAGCGCAGGTCGTCCGCCCCTTCTTTCGCGACCATTTCGCCCGCATTGATCGGCAGGTCCTGCTCGCCGATATTCTGGGCGCCATCCATTCCGGCCCCGATGCCGTGGACCGGCTTGGCCAGACACTGACCGAACTCCTGGCAACCTTCCGACCGGGGCGCAACGCGTGGCTGACCCGACTTCTGGGCGGCAAACGGGTCGAGCGGATTCTCTTTGCGGCAACCAAGGCCGACCATCTGCACCATACGCAGCATGCCCGCCTGACTGCGATCATGACCGCACTCTTGCGCCAGTCCCGCGACCGTGCCGATTTCGCAGGTGCCAAGACCGAGGCACTGGCCATCGCCGCCCTGCGCGCGACGATCGAGGAAGAGCATATTCGCGGCGGGCGCACGCTCGATTGCGTGCGCGGCACTCTGCTTGAGACAGGCAGACAGGCGGCTTTCTACGCGGGGGAATTGCCAGATGATCCAATGCATCTGATCGGCCCCGCGCGCGATGGCGCGGCGCAATGGCTCGAAGCGGACTATCAGATCATGCGCTTTGCGCCCGTAGCGATCAGCCGCAAAACCGGTGACGGGCTGCCGCATATCCGGCTTGATGCCGCCACCGAATTCCTGATCGGAGACCTGCTGCGATGAGCGACCGCAAACCCGTGCTGATCGAGCTAGAGGGGGCGGAAAGCATCGACCCCGGTGCCGCCGAGCCCCCGCCCGATGACCTGCCCGAGGGCCGCGCCATTCAGATGGCCCTGCGCGCCGGGCGCATCCGCCTGCCGCTCTGGGCGCGGCTGGGCTGGAGCGCGCTGGCAGGCTTCATCACGCTGGTCGCCTCGGTCGCCGCCTGGGATTTCGTGACCGATCTGGTCGCGCGCAACCTGATCCTCGGCTATGTCGCACTCGGGCTCCTGGGCATCATCCTGCTTGCTGCCATTGTGATCTCGCTGCGCGAATGGATGGGCTTTCGCCGTTTGCGCCGCATAGACCAGTTACGCGACCGCGGCAAAGATGCCCGCACCCGCGACGACACGACAGCCGCGCGCGAGACTGTCGCAGCGCTCACCGCGCTCTACGCTAGCCGCCCCGAGATGCGCTGGCCCTGTGAGCGCCTGAGCGAGACGACCCCCGACCAGGTGGATGCCGCGGGCCTTCTGGACCTCACCGAGGCCACACTCATGGCCACGCTTGACGCCGAGGCCCGCCGCGAGGTCGAGGCCGCCGCCCGGCAGGTCGCCCTCCTCACGGCCGTGATCCCACTGGCGCTGGTCGATGTGCTGGCGGCCCTTCTGACCAATCTGCGCATGATCCGCCGCATCGCCGAGATCTATGGCGGGCGCACGGGCACGCTGGGGAATATCCGCCTGATGCGGGGTGTGATCGCTCATCTGATCGCCACAGGCGCGGTCGCTGTGGGCGAGGATATGCTGGGCTCTGTCGCTTCGGGCTCGGTGCTGTCGAAACTCTCGCGTCGCTTTGGCGAGGGGGTTGTGAACGGTGCTCTCACCGCCCGACTCGGTATCGCGGCAATGGATATCTGCCGCCCCCTCCCCTTCACCACACTCCCCCGACCGCGCACCAGCGCGGTCATGTCACGTGCCGTCAGCGGCCTTTTCGAGAAAAGCTGATTTCATCCTGCCCAAATATCCACAGGGGTTTTCAAGGGGCAATAAGCCCCCATCACCGGGCAACGGCATGATATTCCGGGTTCGGCTCCATCCCGGTGGCCGATGCCACCCGATTCGACATCGAGAAAAACCCAACCACAGCGATGATGTCGAAAATATCGCGGTCCGAGAAGCCATGCCGGCGCAAGGCATCCCGATCCGCCTCGCTCACTTTCGCGCTCGCCTCGGCCACCAGCGCTGCGAAATCCAGCATCGCACGGGTGCGCGTATCGAGCGGGGCCGCGCGGTAATTCATCACCATCGCCTCACCCAGCGCCGGGTCGGCAGAGAGTTCCCGCACCGCCGCACCATGCGCGACCTGACAATACCAGCAGCGATTGATTGACGAGACCACCACTGCGATCATCTCGCGGTCAAGCTTGGTCAACCCGCTCTCGCCCAGCATGAGGTCATTATACATCGCGATGAAAGCATCGAATTTCGCGAGATCAAACAGATAGGCGCGCAGCACATTGGGCACGAGGCCCAGCTTCTCTTCGCAGATGGCCAAATATTTTGCGGTGCGTTCCGGCAGCGGATCGACCGGCGGCAAATGCAGCTTCGTGACCTGAGTGCTCATGTTTTCTCCTCCCGGTAATGATAGCGCGTGACGATCTCCATGCCCGCGCCCTCGTAGAGGGCGCGGGCTGACGCATTGGCTTCGGTCACGGCCAGCGCCAGAAACCCCGCCCCCTGCATCTGCGCCCAATAGGCTGCTCCGCGCAGCATGATCCCCCCAACACCCTTGCGACGCGCCCCCGGCGCGACCTCGACCGCGTGCAGCATCGCGATAGACCCGTGCAGCGCGACGAACCCAACACCAGCAGCACGGTCATCGATTCGCGCGATCAGGCTAGATTTCGGCTCACTTGCGCGCTCCATGACGGCCAACCGGGGCGCGGTGATCCCCCCCTCAGCCCAGATATCGCGCATGATGGCGAGTGGTGGCCAGATGTCAAAAAGGCTGACATGGGGCGGCTTCTTGGCCAACAAGCCGACCGACGCCACCATGATCATCGTCGGGTCCAGCACCCGGTAGCCGCGCTCTTCGAGCGCGGCATCAAGCGCCGCATCATCGGGGCCAAGCCGGAACAAGGGGCGCTGGCCCAGCGCGCGCATCCAGTCCTCGACCAGGGCAATATCCCCACCGGCCCCCACCGGGCTCACCGCCGAAACGCGCTTGCCGCCACCGGCCCCGTCGCGCAGATACCAGCCGTCGCGCTCCTCGACCTTCTGCGCCGGCCATGTTGCGTCGAGCGCGGCAACAAGTGCCTCGGGGCCGGGCAGGCTCACGCAGTCGCCTCGGGAAAGAGCGTGCTGAGACGCAAGAGCGCCGTATCGACAGCGGCCTTGTTCTCTCCACGAACGACCACAGTGGCGCCAAAGGCACCATCCCGCTGGAACGGATAGCAACCAATCGAGACCTGGGGATATTCCGATGCAAGCACCGCGAGATCGGCAGCGATTTCGCCCTCACCGCGGTTGATGGTCAGGCTCTGGCTATAGAGCGCCCGCCCGCCTGCGATTTTCGGCAGGACCGAGGCCACCATCGCCTCGAACACGGCGGGCACACCGGCCATCACATGCACATTGCCCAGAGTGAAGCCCGGCGCGGCCGAGACCGGGTTCTCGATCAGTTCTGCCCCGTCCGGGATACGCGCCATGCGCAACCGGGCTGCGTTCAGCTCTAACCCGGTGCGGTCATAATGTTCGGCGAGGATCGCGCGAGCATCGTCACGGATATCGAGGCCGACGCCGAAGGCGACGGCCACAGCATCCGCGGTGATATCGTCATGTGTGGGGCCAATCCCGCCCGACGTGAACACATGGTCATGCCCCATACGTAGATCATTGAGTGCTACTACAATACGCGCCTGCTGGTCCGAGACAATGCGCGCCTCACGAAGCGTGATACCACGCTCGTTCAGTTGCCGCGCTAGAAAATGCATATTCGAGTCGCGCGTGCGCCCGGACAGGATTTCATCGCCGATTACCAGCATGGCGGCGGTTGGGTTGGACATTGCGCGGCTCCTCAGGGTCGTGATGCATCTGGTATAGAAGCGCGCGCAAGGGGTTTCAAACCCGTTTCAGCCGCGAAGCGCCTCGGCGGCCGCACGCAGATCGTCCATCAACTCGCCCAGAAGCTTCTGCGCCATCTCGTCACTCAACTTGCCTTCTGCATCGAAGACCTTGCTCGGCTGGGAGATCATGACCTCGGGACCCATCAGCAGATGCGGACGGAAGGCCACCATCATCAGCCTGAGCGCGAATTGCGTCCGCTCACCGCCTGCGCGACCGGCAGAGGCCGACATGATCGCAACCGGCTTGCCCGCCCAAGGCGCGCCACCGCGGCTGAGCCAGTCAAGCGCGTTTTTCAGAACACCCGGCGGGGCCTTGTTATATTCGGGACAGGCGATGATAACGGCGTCGGCGGATTTGATCTGTTCCTTGAGTGTGGTGACGGGCTCGGGCGTGCCCTCTGCCTCGAGGTCCTCGTCAAAGAGCGGCAGGCGCAGATTGCCTTCCTCGAACCGAGCGGGTCCGAAGGCCTCGGCGGCAGCCAACATCAATTTGCGATTCCAGGACTCCTTGCGCAGCGAGCCGCAAAGCCCAACCAGTTTCAATTCCGACATGATGTCTCCTTCTTGGGTTTGGTCTCAAGCTAAGCGTCTCTACTGCAAAGGCAAACCGATGGCTTGCGCCCCTGACGCGAATGCGAAACACTGGCGCGGGCAAAGATGCTGGGAGGCAAGAGCACAGATGACAACACGCCATGGCGGGCAAATTCTTGTGGACCAACTGAAAGCGCAGGGCGTGCGCCGCGTCTTCTCCGTGCCCGGAGAGAGCTTTCTGGCCGCGCTGGACGGGCTGCACGAATCGGGCATTGAAAACATCGTCTGCCGCCATGAAGGCGGGGCCGCGATGATGGCCGAGGCACATGCCAAGCTGACGGGCGAGCCCGGCGTGGCCTTTGTCACGCGCGGGCCGGGGGCGACCAATGCTTCGAGCGGGATCCATGTAGCAAAGCAGGATTCCACGCCACTGGTCCTGTTTGTGGGCCAGATCGACAATCGCCATCGCGACCGCGAAGCTTTTCAGGAGGTCAACTACCGCGAATTCTTCAAACCACTCGCGAAATGGGCCGCCGAGATCGACCAGACCGAGCGCCTGCCCGAATATATCAGCCGCGCTTTTCATCTGGCGCGCTCGGGTCGCCCCGGCC
Source organism: Paracoccaceae bacterium (assembly GCA_007694945.1). Classification (GTDB taxonomy): domain Bacteria; phylum Pseudomonadota; class Alphaproteobacteria; order Rhodobacterales; family Rhodobacteraceae; genus Roseinatronobacter. The sequence continues at coordinate 9,229 of REER01000053.1, forward strand.
CGGTGGTGCTGGCCCTGCCCGAGAACATGCTCTCGGCCCGCGCAGATGTGCCCGACATTCGACCCGTGGCCCCTTCCCCGCCCTCGGTCTGTGGCGAGCAGATCGGCGCTGTGATCGAGATGCTGTGCAAGGCCGAGCGCCCGCTGGTGATTGCAGGCGGATCAGTCTGGTCGACCGCGACCGCCGAGGGGCTTGCAGGCTTTGCCGAGCGCTTCGGCCTGCCCGTCTGCGTAACCTTCCGCCGGATGGACCGGATCGACAACCGCCACCCGAATTACGCGGGCGATCTGGCCGTGGGCATGAACCCGAAACTGGCTGGGCGGCTGCGCGAAGCCGATTGTCTGCTGGTTCTCGGCGCGCGTCTTGGTGACATTGCGACGGGCAGCTACGAACTGGTGGACCCCGCCGCCCCCGGCAAGACGATCATCCACATCCATCCCGACCCGGATGAGCTGGGTCGCGTCTTCCGCCCCGATCTGGGACTTGCCGCGCCTGCAGTCGATGTCATCGCGCGTCTGTCGCGGCGCGAGGCCCCCGACCGCCCCGACTGGAGCGCTTGGACCAAGGCTGCCCGCGCCGACTACGAAGCCTGGATCACCCCGCGTGAGACTCCCGGTGCGGTGAAGCTCGAACAGGTGATCTGCCAGTTATCCGAGAATCTGCCCGAAAATGCCATCATCACCAACGGCGCGGGGAATTACGCGGCCTTCCTGCACCGCTACCTGCGCGCCCGCGCCTTTCCCGGCCATCTGGCACCCACCTCGGGGTCGATGGGCTATGGCTTCCCGGCCGCAATTGCCGCGAAGTTGGAACATCCGGACCGACCTGTCATCTGCATGGCCGGTGACGGCTGCTTTCAGATGACGCTGAACGAGATGTCCACCGCGCGACAATACGGGGCGAACGTGGTCGTGATCGTCTGCAATAATGGCCAATATGGCACCATCCGGATGCATCAGGAAAAGACCTATCCGGGGCGCGTGAGCGGCACGCAGATGTTCAACCCCGATTACGCGGCCTTCGCGCGCGCCTACGGCGGGCATGGGGTGCGGGTTGAGCGGACCGAAGACTTCCTGACCGCACTGGAAGAGGCGCTTTCCGCTGGCTGCCCAGCGGTAATCGAACTGATGCTCGACCCGGATGCACTCTCGCCCGGCTTGACTGTGGCACAGGCGCAGGCTTTGGCACTGGGCTGAGCCCTGGGCGATGATGCTGCGCCTTGGATGCAGATCCTATGTTCAGGCAGGCGTCGCGTGATCGAGCAGCGTCAGCCAAGTCTCGCCATAGCGGCGCTGGTCGATCAGGGTGAAGCCCTCGGGCGCAGGCTGAGGGGCGCTTTCTTCCAAGACCACGCGCGCGCCGGGGGCCAGCCAGCCACCCGCGCGGGCCGAAGCAAGCGCCAGCGCGCCGAGGCCCTGCCCATAGGGTGGGTCGAGGAAGACGAGCCCAAAACCGGGGCCGCGATTCTCACCGAGGCGGGTCGCATCGCGTCGGAAAACCCTGGTGCGGCCCATGACGCGCATCCGCGCGATATTCTCCCGCAGCAGCGCCCGCGCTGCTGCACCGTTATCGACAAAGACCACCTGCGCGGCGCCGCGTGAGAGCGCCTCCAACCCCAGCGCGCCAGTCCCCGCGAAGAGGTCGAGCACGCGGGCGCCCTCAAGCTCGATGGCATCCGCGCCATTGGTCAGCAGGTTGAAGATCGCCTCGCGCACGCGGTCCGAGGTCGGACGCAGATGCGCCTGCGCATCACCCGCACCGACATCGGCCAGCTTGATGCCCCGGGCACTGCCGCCGATGATCCTCATGCCTTCAGCAAGCTCTTCAGGTCGGTTTTCGTGTCTGCAACCGCATCGGGTGGGGGACTGCGCCCCGCTTCCAGCAAGCGCTTGCCGACCATATAGGCGCGCGGGTCGCCCAGCGCATCGACGGCCAGAAATTTCTCGCCTGCGTAATACCAATGGCTGCGCGCCTCACCCGCGCGGACGATCACCCGATCATAGCCGGTGTTCAGCCCCGCGATCTGGAGCTTCAAATCGTACTGGTCCGACCAGAACCATGGAACCGGCGCGTAATCCATGCCCGCGCCGAGCATGTTCTCGGCCACGAGTTCCGCCTGATCGATGGCATTTTGCACCGATTCGAGCCGCAGCCGCATTCCGCGCCAGGGGAAAGACGCGCAATCGCCCGCCGCCCAGATTTGCGGGTCGGAGGTCCGGCCCTGAGCATCAACCGCGATGCCATTGTCGAGCGTGAGCCCCGCTGCCTCTGCCAGAGCGGTCGCAGGCAGGATGCCGATACCTGCAATCACGAAGTCAGCCGCCAGCCGGGTGCCGTCGCTCAACTCGACGCCATCGACGCGCGTCTCGCCCGTAATCCGCGCCAGCCCGGTGCCCTCGCGGATATCGACCCCGTGGCTTTGGTGCAGCGCACGGATCGCCTCCGAGGTTTCGGGCGCGGCAACGCGCTGAAGGATACGCGGCGCCATTTCCAAGACAGTCACACAAAGACCTTTCTTGGCGGCGACGGCCGCAGCCTCCAGCCCGATATAGCCGCCGCCCACGATCACCACGCGCCGCCTCGGCTGAAACTCGGGCGCCATGGCATCGACATCGGCCAGATCGCGCACTACGTGCACCCCTGCCAGCGCGCCGCCGATGGTAGCGGGAAGCCGTCGCGGGACCGAGCCAGTCGTCAGCGCGAGCGCGTCATAGCGCAGGGTCTCATCTCCAAGCGTCACAGTCCGTGCCGCGCAATCGATGGCCGACACTTGCTGACCCAGACGAAGCTCCACCCCCTGTTCGGCATAGAAGCTCTCGGGGCGCAGAAACAGCCGCTCCAGCGCCATCTCGCCCAGCAGATAGGCCTTGGAAAGCGGCGGGCGCTGATAGGGCGGTAAGGGCTCGGCGCCGATCAGCGTGATCTCGCCCGCAAAACCGAGGCTGCGCAGTTTTGCCACAAGAGAGGCTCCAGCCTGACCGGCCCCGACCGCGATGATCCGCTCCATTTTGCTCTCTCCTGCCTCTGGCCGCCTGTTGTCTGAAAGCTATATGCCGTGAACAGACATTTAAGAAAAGACGAGGAACCAATCTATGACGATCACGCAAGGTGACATCCTTCCAGATGCTACATTTATCCGGATGGGTGACAGCGGGCCCGAGGATGTCGCGCTCGCAGCACTTACCAAGGGCCGAAAGGTGGTCATTTTCGCAGTGCCAGGAGCGTTCACCCCCACCTGCCACTCGGCGCATGTGCCGAGTTTCATGCGCACGAAAGACGCGTTCACCGCCAAAGGTGTGGATGAGATCATCTGTGTTTCGGTGAATGATCCTTTCGTCATGAAAGCCTGGGGCGACGCCGCAGGTGCCACTGTCGCGGGCTTGACGTTCCTCGCCGACGGAAGCGGCGCCTTCACCAAATCCATTGGTATGAGTTTCGACGCGCCTCCCGTTGGGCTGATGGGCCGGTCGAAGCGCTATGCGATGCTGGTCGAGGATGGCAAGGTGGCGCTTCTCCATGCCGAGGAGAACCCCGGCACCTGCGAGGTCTCGGGCGGTGAGGCGCTGCTGGCGGCGATGTGATGGACGGCGAGGCGTTCTCGGTCACGGTCATCACCGATCTGGGGCAGGTCGCCCCGGAAGACTGGGACGCCTGCGCCAACCCCGGCGGCGACCAACCCGCGCGCGACCCTTTCACAACGCATCGCTTCCTGCGGGCGCTGGAGCTGTCGCGCTCGGTCGGCGTCGGCACGGGATGGGAGCCTCACCACCTTCTGGTGCATCACGGCGGCGAACTGGTGGCGGTGGCGCCGCTCTATGCGAAAGCGCATTCACAGGGCGAATACATCTTCGATCATGCCTTCGCGCAGGCCTATATGCGCTCGGGCGGGCGGTATTACCCCAAGCTCCAGCTCGCCGTGCCCTTCACCCCGGCGACCGGGCGGCGCTTCCTGTGCCGTCCTGGTTATGAAGAAGAGGGCTCGGGCGCCATTCTGCAAGCCATGGCGCAACTGGCGCGCGATAATCGCTTGTCATCGGCGCATGTCACCTTCTGCACTGCAGAGGAGGCAACACGAGGGGCAAAGCGCGGCTATCTGCACCGCGTCACAGAGCAATTCCACTGGGAAAACCCCGGCTATACCAGCTTCGATGAATTCCTCGCCGCGCTCTCGTCGCGCAAGCGCAAGACCATCCGCAAGGAGCGCGCGACCGCGCGGAACTTCGGCGGGAGGATCCGGGCGCTAACCGGTGATGCACTCGAGCCCGCGCATTGGGACGCGTTCTGGACCTTCTATCAGGATACCGGCGCGCGCAAATGGGGCACGCCCTATCTGACCCGGGCCTTTTTCGATCTGGTGCAGGAGCATATGCGCGATGACGTGCTGCTGGTTGTGGCCGAGCGCGACTGGCAGCCTGTGGCCGGGGCGCTCAATTTCATCGGGCGCGACACACTCTTCGGGCGCTACTGGGGTGCAATCGAGGATCACTCCTGCCTGCACTTCGAACTTTGCTATTATCAGGCCATGGACTACGCGATATCGTATGGACTGACGCGTGTCGAAGCGGGGGCACAAGGTACCCATAAGCTGGCGCGAGGCTATTTGCCCTCAGAGGTCCACTCTCTGCACTTTTTCCCCGAGAGCGGTTTTCAAACTGCCGTGGCCCGCTACCTGCAGCAAGAGAGTGCGGCGATTCGTCATGAGATGGGCGCTCTGGCCGAGTTCGCACCTTTCAAAAAGGACAGAGAAGGAGACGACGAATGCCCGAGAAATTGACTGACCGATCTGTACTGGATCCGCTGTTTTCCGCCGGTTGGCGTATGGTCGAGGGTCGCGATGCGATCCAGAAGGAATTTGTCTTCGCCGATTTCGTCGCGGCCTTTGGCTGGATGTCTCAGGTCGCGATCTGGGCCGAGAAACTGAATCATCACCCGGAATGGGTGAATGTCTACAAGATGGTCAGTGTCACGCTCTCGACCCATGACATTGGTGGGCTGTCGGACCTTGATGTCAAGCTCGCACGCAAGATGGACGCGCTCGCCTGAGCGATTTCGCCCTCGCATTGCCCGGCAATCCCGCCTATCGCATGCGGTATGACCGGAACCTTCCCCATCTTTCTCGCCTGCCTGCCGGGTCTGGAGGGCACGCTTGCCGAAGAGGCGCGTGCGCTTGGTCTGCCCGACCCGCGCCTTGTCGCGGGTGGGGTCGAGACACAAGGGGGCTGGCCAGAAGTCTGGCAGGCGAATATCTGGCTCAGGGGCGCAAGCCGTGTGCTGGTGCGTGTCGGCGCTTTCCGGGCCATGCATCTCGCGCAACTCGACAAGCGCGCGCGCAAATTTCCATGGGCCGAGACGTTGCGCCCGGATGTGCCACTGCGCATTGAGGCCACCTGCACTCGTTCGCGCATCTATCACGAGAAAGCCGCCGCGCAGCGCGTGACGCGCGCGATTACCGAGACACTGGGCGCACCGATCAGCGCCGAGGCCGAATTGCGGCTGATGGTGCGGATCGAGGATGATCTGGTCACACTGTCGCTCGACACTTCGGGCGAAGGGCTGCACAAACGCGGCCACAAGCGCGACACGGGCAAGGCTCCTCTGCGCGAGACGATGGCCGCGCTCTTCCTGCGCCAGATGGAGTTTGACGGCAGCCAGCCAGTGCTCGACCCGATGTGTGGCTCGGGCACGTTCGTGATCGAGGCAGCGGAATGGGCCGCAGGGTTCGCTCCGGGACGCGCGCGCAGCTTCGCATTCGAGCAATTGGCCGGGTTTGATCCAGCGCGATACGCCGCGCTTCGCGCAGCGCCTGCCCGAGACGTGCCGCGGCAGTTCTTCGGCTTCGACCGAGATCAGGGAGCAGTTCAGCGCAGCAGCGCCAATGCCGAACGGGCTGGCGTTGCTGCAATGACAGCCTTTGCCTGCCAGCCGATCAGCGCACTCACCCGCCCTGACACGCCCCCCGGCCTGATCATGGTCAACCCGCCCTATGGCGCGCGGCTGGGCAACACGAAGCTGCTTTTCGGCCTCTACGCATGCCTTGGTGACGTGCTCCGCCGGGAGTTCAGCGGCTGGCGCCTGGGGCTCGTGACCTCCGAGCGCAAACTCGCTCATGCGACAGGGCTGTCTCTCAGTGCAGGCCCGCTGATCCCGCATGGCGGGCTGAAAGTGCAACTGTTTCAGAGCGATATTCTCTAGGCTTTAACCCGCCTCCGCGCTGGCCAAGCGGCGCACGGGTGGGGCGTGACGCATGGCCAGCGCGGAGGCGGGTTCACTGCTCCGGCGGCGCGTCCGGGTCCGGCTTGCTGATGCCGAGAAACAGCTTTTTCAGCGGCAGGGCCCAGAGAATGCCCAGCACGGTATAGATCACCAACTCAAGAAGAAACGGGGGTCTATCGAAGAGGTCAATCACATTGACCGCCACGACAATGTAAAGCGGCAGGGCCACCACGAGCGCGAATAGCGCCCAGCGTCTTCGGGCTTTCCAGGAGAGTGTCATCAATCTGCAAACGGGTCCTTGACCAGAATTGTATCATCGCGTTCCGGTGAGGTTGATAGTAGCGCGACCGGGCAGTCGATCAACTCCTCGACGCGGCGGACATATTTGATCGCATTCGCGGGCAGTTCTGCCCAGCTCCGCGCGCCCTCGGTCGACTCACTCCAGCCAGGCATTTCCTCATAGACGGGCTCGCAGCGCGCCTGCGCGTCCGAGGCTGTAGGCAGGTAGTCGAGCACTTCGCCATCCAGCCGGTAGCCGACGCAGACTTTCAAGGTCTCGAACCCGTCCAGCACATCGAGCTTGGTCAGCGCGATGCCGTTGACGCCTGATATGGCGCAGGTCTGGCGCACGAGGCAGGCATCAAACCAGCCGCAGCGCCGCTTGCGCCCGGTTGTTGTACCGAATTCATGCCCGCGCGTGCCGAGCCTCTCACCATCGGCATCCTGTAATTCTGTCGGAAACGGCCCTTCGCCCACCCGCGTCGTGTACGCCTTCACGATGCCCAGCGTATAGTCGATGGCACCCGGCCCGATACCGACGCCGGTCGCGGCCTGTCCGGCAATCACGTTCGATGAGGTGACAAAGGGATAAGTGCCGAAATCAACATCCAGCAGCGCACCTTGCGCGCCCTCGAAGAGGATGCGCTTGCCCGCCTTGCGCTTGTCGTTGAGCACTTTCCACACAGGGGCAGCAAAGCGCAGGATGTCGGGCGCAATCTTGCGCAACTCGGCCAGAAGCGCGTCGCGGTCGATCGGCTCCAGCCCCAGCCCGGCCCGCAACGCGTTGTGATGCACGAGGGCTCGGTCGACCCGCGTTTCGAGCGTCGCATCATCCGCCAGATCCGCCACGCGGATCACGCGGCGACCGACCTTGTCCTCATAGGCCGGACCGATGCCGCGCCCGGTAGTGCCGATCTTGGCGACCGCAGTCTGGCCTTCCCGCGCACGGTCAAGCTCGCCATGAAACGGCAGGATCAGCGGTGTGTTCTCGGCGATCATCAGCGTCTCGGGGGTGATCTCGACGCCCTGAGCGCGGATAGTCTCTATCTCGGACAGCAGATGCCACGGGTCGAGCACCACACCATTGCCGATCACCGAGAGCTTGCCGCCCCGCACCACACCCGAGGGCAGCGCGTGCAGTTTGTAGATCTTCTCTTCCACCACCAAGGTGTGACCGGCATTATGCCCGCCCTGAAACCGGGCCACCACATCGGCGCGCTCGGACAGCCAATCGACGATCTTGCCTTTCCCTTCGTCACCCCACTGGGCACCGACGACCACGACATTGGCCATGCGCAAGGCTCCTTTCATGCAGCAAACCAACGCTTTTCTTAGCCTGCCTGCGCAGGCGGGAAAACCCGAAACTCCATCGGCGCAACCTGCAACGGGGGTTGCGGGCAGGGCACGCAGGGCATAAGTAGGCGTCAAGGTGAGAAACGGGTTGTCCTGATGCAGAATGTCGTGCTGATTGTCCATCTTCTGCTTGCATTGTCGCTGATCGGCGTCGTGCTGGTGCAGCGCTCCGAGGGGGGCGGGCTTGGCATCGGTGGCGGGGACGCCAACCCCAGCGCGGGCAGACCGCCTCTGACAGCTATGGCGAAACTGACATGGGCGCTGGCGATTGCCTTTATCGCAACCTCATTGACGCTGACCATTATGGCGGCACAGCAATCGGCCACCACCTCGGTTCTGGACCGGCTCGGCGTGCCCACGGCACCCAGCGCACCCACCACGCCAGAGCTTCCGGCGACCGACACGCTGTTGCCGCCCCCGGCGGCAGATGACACGCTCGCACCGCCACCAGCGGATTGACACGCCACAATCTGTAGTCCTGCACGGCTTTTTTGCGCCATCATCTTGCGGCTTTGTCCGAGTTGGGCTATGGCTCACCTCCCGTGATGGTCGTGCATTCCGGTGCGCAAGGCCGGGTATTTCAGCACTCACGGGGGAACGCCAAGCATGGCGCGTTATGTCTTTATCACGGGTGGTGTGGTCTCAAGCCTTGGCAAAGGGCTTGCGTCGGCGGCATTAGGGGCGCTTTTGCAAGCGCGGGGCTTTACAGTACGGCTGCGCAAGCTTGACCCCTATCTGAATGTCGATCCCGGTACCATGTCCCCTTTCGAGCATGGCGAAGTATTCGTCACTGATGATGGTGCCGAAACCGACCTCGACCTTGGCCACTACGAGCGCTTCACGGGTGTTGCCGCACGCAAGACCGATTCGGTTTCGTCCGGGCGGATCTATTCCAATGTTTTGGAGAAGGAGCGGCGCGGAGATTATCTGGGCAAGACGATTCAGGTGATCCCGCATGTCACCAATGAGATCAAGGACTTCCTCGCCATTGGTGAGGATGAGGTTGATTTCATGCTCTGCGAGATCGGCGGCACGGTCGGCGATATCGAGGGGCTGCCCTTCTTCGAGGCCATCCGCCAGTTCAGCCATGAACGCGCGCGCGGGCAATGCATCTTCATGCATCTGACGCTGCTGCCATATCTGAGCGCGTCTGGCGAGTTGAAAACCAAGCCCACGCAGCACTCGGTCAAGGAATTGCAGTCGATCGGGATCGCGCCCGATGTGCTGGTCTGCCGCTCGGAACAGCCCATCCCCGAGAAGGAGCGGGGCAAAATCGCGCTCTTCTGCAATGTCCGCCCTGAGGCCGTTATCCCGGCCTATGACCTGAAATCCATCTATGAAGCGCCGCTGGCCTATCACAAGGCCGGGCTCGACCAAGCGGTACTCGACGCTTTTGGCATCACTCCGGCCCCACGCCCGAATCTGGCGCGGTGGGAGGATGTGATGGACCGGCTCACGAACCCCGAGGGCGAGGTGCGGATCGCCATTGTCGGGAAATATGTCCAGCTTGAGGATGCCTACAAGTCAATCAAGGAAGCGCTCGTGCATGGCGGCATTGCGAACCGCGTGCGTGTCAAGGTTGAGTGGATCGACGCGAGCGTGTTTGACAGCGAGGACCCGAGTGCCGCGCTGGAAGCCTTTCACGCCATCCTCGTCCCCGGTGGGTTTGGTGAGCGCGGGACCGAAGGCAAGATCAAAGCTGCGACCTATGCGCGAGAAAAGGAAATCCCCTATTTCGGCATTTGCCTTGGCATGCAGATGGCCGTGATCGAGGCCGCGCGCAATCTGGCTGGTATCGATGATGCCGGCTCGGAAGAGTTTGACCACGAGGCCGGACGCAAGCGCTTCACGCCGGTGGTCTACCACCTCAAGGAATGGGTGCAGGGCAATCACAAGGTCGAACGCAGGCTTGGTGACGACAAGGGCGGCACCATGCGGCTGGGTGCCTATAGCGCAAGTCTCAAGGAAGGCTCCCGCGTGGCGGGCATCTATGGCGCAACGTCCATCGAGGAGCGCCACCGCCACCGCTATGAAGTCGACACCCGCTTCCGCGAAGCGCTCGAGGGCAAGGGGCTGGTGTTTTCCGGCATGTCGCCCGATGGCAAGCTGCCCGAAATTGTCGAGCATGAAGACCACCCCTGGTTTATCGGTGTGCAGTTCCACCCCGAGCTGAAATCCAAGCCGTTTGACCCGCACCCGCTCTTTGCCGATTTCGTGCGCGCTGCTGTGGAGGTCTCACGTCTGGTCTGAGCTGTCGCAGACAGACAGACCTGTGTCGTGCGCGGGCAGGCCAAGCAGACCGGCTTCTGACATTCTGCGCGCATGGATGATACCGCCCCGCCCACGCTTCTCTCAGACCGTCCCGCTTGGCATTATCTGCTGCGGGACTTTCTCGAAATGTATCGCCTGATCCCTGCAGGCGGCAGCGCAAAGATACGCGGCCATCAGCGACTGGTGCGCGAGTGCATCTCCGCCTTGATGCGCAGCAATCCGGCGCTGCGCGACAACCTGCCCGAGCGCAAGCCTGTCACAGCCCATTTGCAACGCGCGCTCGATCAGGGGCGCGGCACGTCGATGGCGCGGGTGATCCGCAGTATAGATGGCCTATCACATGAACTGTGCTGGCAATATGGCTATGAGAAAGTGCCGCGCGGGCTGGACCAGAAATATGCCTATGCGGAACTGGTCGGCCCGTCCGGCCCCGTTCCCAGCGACCAGATGATCCTCGGGCTGGTGCTCTTCGCTCCCGGCTGCATCTATCCGCAGCATGCGCATGACGGCATCACCGAATCCTATATCTGCCTGTCGGGTGCGATGTCGCAAAATGATCAGGGCGTCTATGTGCCGGGCTCGATGATCTTCAACCCGCCGGGGCAGATGCACAGGATCACAGTCGCCGATCTGGAACCCTCGCTCCTGGCCTACGCCTGGATTGGCCCGCCCGAGAAGCTGGTCTCGCAGAAGATGGTTTTCAGTCGAAAACCCCGCAAACCTGTCGGTTAGAGGCTGGCCTTGCAGCGGATTTCGCGCATAGTGCCACGAGAAACTGACAGGGAGCGCACTCATGAGCAATGACATCGAAACCCGCCTTGGAGAGCTTGGTCTTAGCCTGCCCAACGCGCCCGCGCCTGCCGCGAATTACGTGCCATATGTCCAGAGCGGATCGCTGGTTTTCATCTCAGGCCAGATCAGCGCCGGACCAGAGGGGTTGATCTGCGGCAAGCTGGGCGCTGATCTGGAGATCGATGCCGGTGTCGCAGCCGCGCGGGCTTGCGGGCTGGCCCTGATTGCGCAACTGCGCGCGGCCTGTGGTGGAGACCTGACACGCCTGCGCCGCGTGGTGAAGCTGACGGGATTTGTCAACTGCGCGCCCGATTTCACCGATCAACCCAAGGTGGTGAATGGCTGCTCGGACCTGATGGTTGCTGTTTTCGGCGAAGCCGGGCGCCATGCGCGCGCCGCCGTAGGTGCGCCCTCGCTACCCTTGGGCGTAGCCGTTGAGATCGAAGGCATTTTCGAGATTGCCTGAGGATGGTGGGTGCGGAGCGCCCGCCATTACTACCCCTGCCTCATCCCCTCGCACCGTAGCGCGCGAGGAACATCGCCACGGCGCCATCGACAACACGGGCCTTCTCGGCCTCGGAGAATTCCAACTGGACGGCACAGCGCATACGATCGCCGATGGTCGTCTGGCAGAGTTGAAAGAACTGATCCGCAGCGAGATCGAAATCCTCGATCTGCAAGTGCCCTCGAGCCTGCGCCGCCCGGAAATAAGCGCCCAGCCGCGCGCGACCGAGCTCTGGTCCGGTCTCATAGAACAACTGCCCGATTTCAGGGAAGCGCGGCGACTCGGTCACGCAGATGCGATACATCGCCAGCGCGAACTCGGAGGTGAAGAAGGCAACAAAGCGCTGAGCCGCCTCGTGCAGCACCCGCTCTGGCGGAATGTCGCAACTGCTCAACTCCACGGCCTCATCGGCCAGCCGCAGAATTTCGGTGCGATAGACCTCGGTGAACAAGTGACGCTTGTCAGGGAAATAGCTGTACAGTGTCGCCTTCGACACCCCCGCAATACGCGCGATCTCATCCACGCTGGCACGCTCATAGCCGAGGGAGACAAAGACCTCGCGGGCACCGGCGAGCACCTGGTTGAACTTGCGTCCCTGCCGGATAAAGCTGTCAGTTATGGTCATGCTAATCCTTTCCCACGCAATAGATAGCGCCTTGCATCCCACAAGAAAAGCGCGCCTGACTGGTGGCCGGGCGACTCACCTGTTAACACGTTCAGAACATGATCGAGATTTTTCTGAAAACGCTGCCCTTTTTCGGCCTGATCGGGCTTGGCTATGGTGCCGGGCGCTCTGGGTTCTTCCCGCCCGAAGCCACGGCATATCTCACGAAATTCGTGTTCTACTTCGCGCTCTCGGCCATGCTGTTCGGTTTCGCGGCCAATCTGTCGCTGGCCGAGGTGTTCGACCTGCGCGCAGCCGGGGCCTATCTCTGGGCTGGCGCGATGCTCTATATCACGGTCATGGGAGTGGCCTTTCTGCGCCGCGCTGCAATGACCGAGGCGCTGATCGAGGCGCATACGAGCGTCAACGGCAATACTGGCTTTCTGGGCGTGCCAATGCTGGTTGTGCTGCTGGGGGCCTCTTCGGTGCCCACGGTGCTACTGGTGCTGTCCATCGACATGATCGTCTTTTCGACGCTGTTCGTCATGCTGGTCACGCTCGCACGCGATGGCCGGGTGGATGCAACATTGCCGCGCAAACTGTTCATCGCGGTGCTGAAAAACCCGATGGTCATGGCTATGGCGCTTGGGTTGACGTGGTCTGGCACCGGCTGGCAGGTTCCTGTCATCGCCAATGAGTTTCTGACCTTGCTGGGCGCCGCCGCAACGCCCTGCGCACTCTTTGCCATCGGGGCGTCGCTGGCCGACAAGAAGGTCGAACGACTCAAGGTCGTGTCCTGGCTGACCTTCGGCAAGCTGGTGCTGCATCCGGCGTTGGTGGCGTTCTCGGCGCTGGTGCTGTTTCGGGTGGATCCGCAGGTTGCGGGCGTGCTGGTGGCGGCTGCGGCACTGCCTGTGGCGGGTAATGTCTTCATCCTCGCACAACACTACAATACCGGCCCCGCACGGGTCTCGGCGGCGATACTCGTCTCAACATTGGTGAGCATTGCGACGGTTCCGGTGGTGATTGCATGGGTGACAGGGTTCTGACATCGTCAGCGCAAGGACGCAGGCAAACATGACCGTCATTCAAGCCGTGATCTTCGATATCGGCAATGTGCTCCTGGGATGGCAGCCCGAACGGGTCTTCGACCGCCTTATCGGGCCCGAACGTCGCACGGCACTCTTTGCCGAGGTCGATCTGCACAGCATGAATTTGCGCGTGGACCGCGGCGCACCGCTTGGCAAGAGTATTGCAGAGATGCGCGCTGCGCATCCTCACTGGGCCGACGAGATACAACTCTGGCAGGACCATTGGGACGAAATGCTTTCGCCAGTTCTGACTGAGAGTGTTGCCCTGATGCAGCGTCTGCGGGAGAGCGGTCTGCCTGTCTACGCGCTATCGAATTTCGGCACGGATACATTCGAGCGGGCCCGCGCGAGCCATGCCTTTCTGAACGACTTCGATATGGCCTTTATCTCCGGGCGCATGGGCGTTGTGAAACCCGAGCCGGAGATTTTTGCAGCAGTTGAGGAGGCAGTCGCTTTTCCCCCTGACGCGCTGTTTTTCACCGATGACAATGCATCCAATATCGCCATGGCGGCGCAGCGCGGATGGCAGACGCATCAGTTTTTGACGGCAACGGCTTTTCAAAGCTCGTTGCAAAATCTTGGAGTGAGGATCTGACCGAATGACCCCTCAATTGATAACGCCTGAAATCGAAACACAGCTAGACTGGAAAGAACTGATCGCAGCGCTGGAAGAGGGCCATTCAGCCCCCCGCGCCGAAATCGAGGACAGTTTTCTGTATCGCAGGGGGGATACGCTGTTGTCCCGGGCGGCGTGGATCGATGGGATGGGCGCACTTGTTAAGACCGCCACGATTTTCCCTGCCAACTCAAAAAAAGGGCTCGCATCAGTGAATGGCGCGGTTTCGCTGTTTTCTGATGAAACCGGGCAGCTTGAGGCGATGATCGATTTTCACCTCGTGACCAAATGGAAAACCGCCGGGGACAGCCTGCTTGCCGCCAGCAAACTTGCGCGCCGGGAAAGCCGCAAGATCACGCTGGTCGGCGCCGGAACCGTGGCGCGGAGCATGCATTCCGCCTATCTTGCGCTTTTCCCCGGAGCCGAGTTCACGATCTGGAACCGTAGCGCCCAAGCCGCAAAGAGCTTTGCGCATGACCTGCCCGGAACGCGTGTGGCGGATAGTCTGGAGGAAGCCGTGCGCGAAGCCGATATCATCTGCACCGCAACCATGGCCACAGAGCCGTTGATTCGGGGCGAATGGCTCCAACCGGGTCAGCATCTGGACCTTATCGGCGCCTTTCGCCCCGATATGCGCGAGGTGGATGACGAGGCGCTTCGGCGCGCGTGCATATTCGTGGACAGTCGCGATACAACTCTGGCGCATATCGGTGAGTTGAAAATCCCGCTTTCTACAGGTGTTTTATCTGCTACAGATATACGCGCTGATTTCTACGACCTTCAATCAGCCGGCTTCTCCCGCGCTAACTCAAAAAGCATCACGATTGCAAAAAATGGCGGTGGTGCGCATCTAGATTTGATGACCAGCAGGTATATTTTCCGGAAATGGCTGCAACAGGAATAGATTTTCTATTGAAATTTCTCGCAGAATAGCTTTGAAAAGATTATCGCTGTCAATTGAACGAGGAAACCATGCTTGATCTGAATGCGCTGTCATTGACGGAATTGAAGAAACTCCACAAAGACGTCACGAAGGCTATCGAGAGTTTTGAAGAACGCCAGCGCAAGGCAGTGCTTGCCGAACTTGATGCGCTGGCACGCGAGCGCGGTTTCACGATTGAGCAGGTTGTCGGCGTGGCACCTGCCAGCACCCGCAAACCCGTTGCTCCCAAATATGCCAACCCGGCGGCCCCCTCGCAAACCTGGTCCGGGCGCGGGCGGAAACCGAAATGGGTCGTCGAGGCACTCGAGGCAGGCAAATCGCTCGACGACCTGGCGATTTGACGGCGCCTCGCACAGGGGCGCTGGGATTCGGGATCGCCTTTTACAAGGCGATGCAGACGCGCAATATCGGGCTACTCTCAGCTGGGGTCGCCTTTTTCGCGCTCCTGGCCATTTTCCCCGGGCTGGCAGCCCTGATTTCGATACTTGGAGTATTTGCAGACCCGCTTGTGATCCAGGATCAGCTCACCCTGCTCGAGGACCTGTTGCCGCCGGCGGCCTATACATTGCTCGCCAATCAGGTCACGCGGCTGGTCTGGGCCAATGATGGCGTGCTTGGCTGGGCCAGCATCCTGTCACTGCTGCTCGCGCTATTCCTGGCGCGGCGTGGGGTGGACGCGATGTTGACGGGCATCAACGCCATCCATGGCACACCGCGACGCAAGGGGGTCGTGCACGCGCTGATCGTGCTGACCATGACGCTGGGGATGGTGCTGGCGGGCGTTGTGGCGCTACTCTCGATCCTGATCCTGCCTGTGGTGCTGGCTTTCTTCCCCATACCTGGCGCGCGAGGGCTGCTCATCGAAGCTGGTCGCTGGGCATTGTCGCTCGGGTTGGTCGCGATGTGGATCTGGCTGTTCTACCGAATTGGCCCCAACCGCCCAAACGGTCAGAGGCCCCGGTTGCGTCCGGGGCTCGTGCTTGCAATGCTGCTCTGGATCAGCGCGTCTGCCGGGTTTTCCTACTACCTGACAAATTTCGGTAATTATAACGAGATCTACGGCTCGATCGGTGCCGTCGTCGCGCTGCTGATGTGGTTCTACATCTCGGCCTATGCCGTCCTCATTGGGGGCGTTTTGAACGCGACGCTGGAAGGCAATGATAATGCTGCGCCACTCAGCGCCATGTCGGATGAAACCGACCCGCCGGAGACAGAGTAAAGATTTCGAACCCCTGCGCGGTCACGCCGATCGAATGCTCGAACTGCGCTGAGAGCGATTTGTCGCGCGTGACGGCGGTCCAGTCATCGGCGAGCACCTTGGTTTCCGGGCGGCCCAGATTCACCATCGGCTCGATGGTGAAGAACATGCCCTCTTCCAGCCGTGGCCCATGCCCAGCCCGCCCGTAATGCAACACATTCGGCGGCGAATGAAACACGCGCCCCAGCCCATGGCCACAAAAGTCACGCACCACTGACATGCGCTGGCTTTCGACATAGGACTGGATCGCATGGCCGACATCGCCAAAGGTATTCCCGGGGCGCACCGCCTCTATGCCCAGCATCAGCGAGTCATAGGTGACCTGGATCAGCCGCTCCGATTTGCGCGTCAGATTACCCGCGACATACATGCGCGAGGTGTCGCCATACCAGCCATCTACAATGACCGTCACGTCGATATTCAGTATATCGCCATCCTTGAGTTGCTTGTCACTGGGAATCCCGTGGCACACGACATGGTTGACCGAAATACAGCTTGCGTGCTGATAGCCGCGATAACCGATAGTAGCCGAGGTGGCACCGGCCTGCGCGACCCTGTCGGTGATTATCCGGTCAATCTCTCCCGTGGTCTGGCCCGGAAACACATGGTCAGCGATCTCGTCAAGGATCGTCGCGGCAAGCCGACCTGCCTTGTGCATGCCCGCAAAATCGGAGGGTTCGTGAATCCGAATCCCCTCTCGCGTGACCCGACCGGCATGTTTCTCGTCCACCACCAAACTCCGCTTGTTCTGTCGTGCGCCGCAAAATAGAGTGAGACACTCAAGAAAACCAGCCCATGCGGCAGGCTTTCGTGTTACCTGCGGGCGCTAATCACGTAAAAAAAAGTCGCGACAAGGCCTGACCGCTCTGACATAGCCTGCGCCAGACGCTTAATGCGGAACCGGACGCAACCGATGGATGATATCGCAAGGTCTTCGAGCAACTCGTTTGCCGAGTATACGGCTGATGATATGGTGGCTGGTTATGCTGCGGCACAAATGGGCCTGCAACGCGCTGTCAGCACTGGCATGGCTCCAGATATCAACTGCGCGCTGGCCGAGATCGGTACAGCATCAGGTGCAGACCGAGCCTATCTGTTCCGGCTGCGCGATCGGATCTTTGTCAGAAATACGCATGAATGGTGCCGCCCTAGGATAACTGCGATGCAGAGCGAGCTGCAGCAAGTCCCGATATCGGTCGGTGAAGCCTTCTGGACCGCATTTGCCCGAGACAATGTGTTCAGCGTCGATGATGTCGTGGCTATGCCCTACGGCTCGGAGTTGCGCCAAGCCCTTATCGCACAGGAGATCCGTTCGGTCATTGCCGTGCCACTCTGGCAGGACGGCGCGGTGCGCGGGTTCGTCGGGCTGGATTACGTGACTGACAAGCACCGGTTCACGCCGCTCGAGAAGGCTATTCTGCAGGGTTTTGCCGCAACTCTGGATGCCGCGCTGCACAGCCATGAGCACCGGCGCATGCGCCAGCGGCATCACGTGGACCTGCAATCGGCTCGCGACCGCATTACAGCCATGGTAACGGCACTTCCCGAGCTTCTGATCGAAACCGATGACCGTGGCGTAGTCACGGGGTTCAATCAGAGCGAACCGCTGACCTTTGCCCTGTCGCCTGAAGAGGTTATCGGGCAGCCGTTTGAGGCCTTTCTGCCAACGCATGTTGCTCAGATATGTCATAAGGCACTGTCCGAAGCCCGACAGAACGGCTGGTCTAACCGCTTTGACTACACCCTGCAGATCGATGACCAACCCAAGCGCTTTACCCTACATGTCACGGCAAGCGGCACATCGCGCAGCAGTGGTCACCCCGTGTTTCTGTTCGTCGTCCGCGACATTACAGAAAGCTTCGCGCAGGATACCCGTGTCCGTAAACTTGGTCGGGCTGCCGAGCTTTCAACCAACCTGATCATGCTCACCGATGCCGGGCGGCGCATCACATGGATGAATCCGGCGACTGTGTCGCGCAGCGGGGTGTCACTCGACGCAGCGATCGGCCAACTACCCAGTGATATCCTGCGCTACGGCAAAGGGAATCCAGCTCAGGTCGAGAGCCTCTGCGCGCTTCTCGAACAGGGGCAGGATGTTCTCGAAGAAGTTCAGGCATTCGATTTGCGCGGTGTTCCCTATTGGCTGAACCTCAATGTCCAGGCCCTGCGCGACCGCGATGCTGTAACGCATGGCTTCATGGTGGTCGGCAACGATGTCACGGCCCAGAAACTCGCCGAGGTCCGCGCACTGCGCGATCGGCAAATGGCGATGGACGCCTCTCGTGACGGGATCGCGATCAGCCAACCCGATGGACAATTGTACTACCTCAATCCGAAGTTCCGCGAGTTTCTGGGGCTTCCGGCGACAGCAAAACCGGCTTTCTGGCATGATATCGACCAAAATGGCGTTAACCCCGATCTTGTAACCATCCTACCGGAGCTCTACGCGTCAGGTCATTGGACTGGCGAAGTCTGCCTTCAGGCAACTGCGAAGCGTGAGCGCTACTTCGACGTATCTATGTCAGTGCAGGATGACGGCAGCTTCCTGACCATCGCGCGCGAGATCACTGACCGCAAGGCCGCAGAGGAGCAGCAAGCCCGGCTGCGCGAACAGTTGCAGATTGCGCAGAGCCGCCAACTGGTCGCACAACTGGCGGGCGGGTTTGCGCATGACTTGGCCAATGTGCTGGCAGTGATGGCCCAATCGCTTGAGATGCTGAAGCCCGTCAGCACACCTCCGGCAAACCAACACCTGGAGCGGATCGATGCCGCGGCAGGGCAAGCGCAAGCCCTTGTCGGCAATCTTACGCGGTTGGGCCGGCGCAGCGCGCCCAAGACGAAGTTCGATATCGGGCAGATCATCGGGCAAGCGGCAGACCTGTTCCGACCGGGCCTGCAGCGGCAGATCGGACTCACGGTTGATTTACCGCAAGACCCTGTGATCGTTGCGGGCGATACCACCTCGGCAATGCAGGTGATGCTCAATCTGATGCTGAATGCGCGCGATGCGCTGGTACTCAATGATACGCCTGCCCCCACCATCACGGTCGCTCTGCGGATGGCCAACGCAGCGGAATTGCTCGTACCAGTCGATCTAGGCGTTCTGATAGAAGGGCAGCCCTATGCCCTTGTCGAAATCCGCGATACCGGGATGGGCATTGCGCCCGAAATCCAGCAGCAAATCCTCGAGCCTTATTTCACTACAAAAGGCACCCAAGGTGCGGGGCTAGGCTTGACGATTGTGGCCGATATCCTCGAGGCACATCAGGGTGCATTGCGCCTGCATTCGGAACCCGGGATCGGTACAAACTTCACTGTATTCTGGCCAGTCGGGACAGCACATCTCGATGCGATCGAAGAAAAAGGTGATACCGGGCGCCCGCTTGAGGGTATGCAGGTGCTGCTTGTGGATAATGATGAAGCGATGCTGATCGCTCTGACCGAGAAGCTGACCCGCGCTGGAGCCGAGCCGGTCAGTTGCAACGACCCGCGGGAGGCGCTTGACGCGGTTAGGGCGGAGCCGCAGTCATGGCGCGCTGTCGTGACGGACCATGATATGGCGCCAATGACAGGGAGCGAACTGGCAACGCGCCTGAATGCCGTACACCCGGACTTGCCCGTCATCATCGTTACAGGCGCCGAAAAGTTGCCTTCCACAACTAATTCTGTCATCACTGCAGTATTGCGAAAACCTGTATCCGATCCTGTTCTGGTCGCCGTTCTCCTCAAGGCAAAGTTGCGCCACCTGCAAAGCAGCAAGGAGAAAACCGATGCCTCTGCGCCTGCTGATCGCGGATGATCACAAACTGCTGCGAGATACGCTCAGCAGCTTTCTCAACCAGCAAGACGATATCGAAATCGTTTCGGTAGGCGATGTCGATGAGGCCCGTGCCGCCATCTCCGTAGGGCCACCCTTCGATCTGGTCCTGCTGGATTACGGCATGCCCGGCATGCATGCGCTCGATGGTCTGCGCCGCATTCTGGCGCTTGACGCACCGCCTCCGGTGGCGCTGATCTCGGGAATGGCGCCGCGTGAAGTGGCCGAGACGGCTTTCCGGCTGGGCGCACGTGGCTTTCTGCACAAATCCATGCCAGCCACCTCCCTGCTCAATGCGATCCGTTTCATGGTGCTCGGCGAGCGGTTTGTGCCCGTGGATTTCATTGTCGGGCATGATGAGAAGCCAGAGGTTTCTGCGCCCGAGCACCGGAGCACTGCAGGCACCCCCAGCCTGTCACCACGAGAACTCGATGTATTGCGCGCCCTTTGCGAGGGCAGAACCAACAAGGAAATCGCCCGTGAACTGGGCCTGAGCGAGCCGACAGTGAAGCTCCACGTCAAGACGCTTTATCGTCGCCTTGGCGCCAGCAACCGTACGCAAGCTGCAATGATCGCCCGCTTACATAACCTGTGCTGAAGTGCCTGCTCGGCAAAATCGCATCACCCGAAAGCGTGGGCGCGTAGCTCTCTGGTTTCAGGACGAGAACTCTGCTAGTTTTGTGCAATAAGCTGCATCAACAATAAGCAGCAGAGCAGAGACAGAGGCAGACATGGCACGGGCGACACCGCTATGCGGCGTATTTGCGCTGCACTGGGAGGATACCGAAATAGATGGCGTGCGAGGACTGGCTCCTCGATGGTTGCGTGTCGGTGCCCCGTGGCGATGGGATGGCGTGCCACTGCGCCTCGACGGCGTGCCCAACGTGTTGCCGCTCGGTTCCAGAGAGGAACAGAGCCTGCTGCAGGCTCGCGCACGGCAGGTGGCAGAGCGTATAAGTGGCACGATCCACGCCCTCCCCGCGCCCGAAGAACCGTCGACCGCGCCACGGCAGGGCTTTGCGCTGACGGATGGGTTCCATCTCTATCGCGCTCGCATTCTGTCGACACGGCGCGGAACAAGTGTTGTCTTCGAGGGCAGTTTGCCGCCGCATGGCCAGCCATGCTGGATCACTGCCGTGAATCTGCCCGACATCCCTGCCACTGGGGCAAGCGAAAGCGTGATCTGCTTTGCCTCCGACGCGATGATCGCGACCCCGCGCGGCCCGGTTCCCATTGCCCGCCTCGTCCCCGGAGACCTGGTCCTGACCCGGGACAATGGTCCCCAACCCGTGTTCTGGATCGGGCAGAGCACGCTTTCGGGGCTGGCGTTGCGCCGCCACCCGCAATTGCGCCCGATCCGACTGCGCCGGGGTGCCGCCAGCGCAGGCCTGCCTGAAGAGGACCTTTGTGTCTCGCCCGCGCATCGCATTCTTGTGCAGGGCAAACGGGCGCAGGAGTTATTCGGCAGCGATGAAGTGCTCGCGCGGACCGGTGATCTGGTCGATTACAACAGCATCGCCCCCGACACGGCCCTGCATGGCGTGACTTACGTGCATCTGCTGTTTGAGGCGCATCAGATCATCTTCGCCAATGGCCTGCCTACCGAGAGCTTTCACCCCGCGCTCGCACCCGAGACAACCCTGCGCCAGCACCGCCATGCATTGCGCCAAATCTCGGAAGCGCTTGTCGAGACACCCGAGAGCTACGGCCCGACAGCGCGGCGCTGCCTCGATCCCAGCGAAGCTGCGTTGCTCGCGGCCTGATCGGGCTTGACTCGCCCGACACGCTGCGTATACAGCCGCCATCCCGAGGTTCTGCCTCGGGTGTTTTCGTTGGTGTTGGAGGCCCTCGCAAGAGGTCGCCTGTCGCCCGGTACATGCCGGGAGAGGACAACGCCCTTCACAACGCGCCTATCGCGCATAGAAGGAGATCAGCCGTGACCAAACGCACGTCTGCCAAGTACAAGATCGACCGCCGCATGGGCGAAAACATTTGGGGCCGTCCGAAAAGTCCCGTCAACAAGCGCGAATATGGCCCCGGCCAGCATGGCCAGCGCCGCAAGGGCAAGATGTCGGATTTCGGCACCCAATTGCGCGCCAAGCAAAAGCTGAAGGGCCATTATGGCGACCTGACCGAAAAGCAGTTCCGCCGGATCTATGCCGAGGCCGAACGGATCAAGGGCGACACGGGTGAAAACCTGATCGGCCTGCTGGAGCGGCGCCTCGATGCTGTGGTCTATCGCGCGAAATTCGTGCCGACCATCTTCGCTGCCCGCCAGTTCGTGAATCATGGCCATGTCACCGTGAATGGCACGCGCGTCAATATCCCGAGCTACCGCGTGCGCGAGGGTGATGTCATTGCCGTGCGCGACAAATCCAAGCAACTCGCCATCGTGCTCGAGGCCGTCAGCCTCGCCGAGCGTGACGTGCCGGATTACCTCGAAGTCGATCACTCCAAGATGACTGCTGCATTCGTTCGCACCCCAAGCTTGGGTGATGTCCCTTATGCCGTGCAGATGGAGCCGAACCTCGTGGTCGAATTCTACGCGAAGAACTGATCTTCACGTATTGCCGGAGAATAAAAAGCCCTGCCTCGCGGCAGGGCTTTTCGGTTTTTTGGTTCGGTCTCCGCCTCAGCCAGTTTCAAGAAACATCGACAACAGAGCGCGTCAGAACCGCTCCAGCAACCGCCGAAGGTAGTCAAGTTCGGCCTCCGGCCGGTCGAGTTCGGCAGAACGGCGGCGCAATTCTTCAAGCAGATCCTGCGCGCGCCGGTAGACATCCTCACCCTGCAGCAGGCTGTCTTCGGTGCCGACCTCACCACCCTGATTACGCGAGCGGCCCAGAGGGTCCCGCCCCTGCCCGTCACCAGTTTCCTGCGCGGCCTGATCGCCCTCTTGTTCGCGCAGATCCTGCGCCTGCGCCTCGTTCATGGCGCGCAAGCCATCGCGCATGGCTTCCATTGCTTCGGCCTGACGGCTCAGGGCCTCACCGGCATCTCCGTCTTCTAGCGCATCGGCGGCCTCTTCCATCGCGCGCTGAGCGCGCTCCAGTGCCTGCAGTGCCGCTTCGCCTTCCGGCGTGCCCTCACCCGGTAGCGGTGCCAATTGCTGATCGCGCAACTGATCGGCCAGACCACGCTGGCGCTCGGCCAGATCACCCTGGCCCTCACCTTCGCCTGCCTGCGGCTCGCCGTCGCCAGCCTGCGGTTGGCCATCGCGAAATTGCTCCTGCAGATCGTCGAAGGTATCATCCGACAATTCGCGCTGTTCGCGCATGGTCTCGCCCAGGCCCTCCATCGCTTCATCGCCGGGCATGCCTTCGCCGCCCTGTCCTTCGGCAACTTGGAGGTTCTCCAGAAGCGCGTTCAACTGCGCGAGAAGCTCGGCCGCTTCATCCATGCGGCCCTCTTCCATCAACTCCTGTATCCGGTCGAGAAGCTCCTGAATCTGATCTTGCGTGATCTCCATCTGCTCGCCGTCGGGCGGGGCATCCCCGCGTTCACGCGGCTGTTCGGCAAGCTGGCGCATGTAGTCGCGCATCGCCTCACGCAATTCATCCATCAATTCGGCGATTTCCGAGGGGTCAGCACCACTGCGCACGGCCTCGTCCAGACGCTCCTGCGCGCGGCGGAGCCGCTCACGCGCATCCGCCAACTCGCCTTCTTCCAGCAGCACTGCCAGATCCCACATCAACTCTGCCAGATCATCACGCATGATCTCATCCAACCCGCCCGAGTCGAGGCTCGCAAGCAGCCTGTCCTGCGCATCTGCGAAACGGCTGCGCGCCTCGGTCGAGCGGAAGGCGTCTTCGGGTTGGTGCGAAATGGCCCGCATGAGCTGCCCGACCCGCGGTGCATTCTCACGTGTCCAGAGCAGGTCGCGGCGCAATTCGATCACTGCAGCGGCCATCGGGTCGAAGAAACGCCGTCCCGGCAGGACCATGCGCACGTCGTCAGTCGCGCCCTCCTGCCCGCGCGCATCCTCGACAGCGAAGGCAATCTTCACTGGCAGATTCGCCCAGGGATGCTGCGAGAAATCTTCAATGAAAGCGTCCTCGATCTCGCTGCGCGAGCCCGAGGCGGGCATGGGCAGCGGCACAGTGACCGCCTCGCGCAGCTCGGGATCGAGTGCCAGACCATAGCGGCGTTCGACCGCGTCGAGATCGAGCGCGACGCGTACTTCGCCATCGACAACGCCGTAATCATCCGTGGCCCTGAAATCCTGCCGCATCAGCCCGCCGCGCTCGCGCTCTGCCACACCTTGCAGAGTCACACTTGGCGGCTGGTCGATCAGCGCCACCACTTCCCAGTCGCGCCCCGCAGGCCCGCGGATACTCAATCGCCCCGAGCGCTCGATCTCGAAATCCTGCGCCATTTCGGTCGGCTCGGGTTCTTCGCGCAGCGACAGGCTCTCCTGCACCGACATTATACCCTGCTGACCGTAGAAGCGCACGGTCACGCGGCTGCCTTGCGGCAATTGCAGCGTCGGGCGGTCGACTTCATTGAGGTACAGCGTCGGACGGCCTGTATAGGGCGGCGGCTGCACCCAGGCCTCCCAAGATGGACCAAGCGCGACGGCTTCGGCGCGCGTGGGGAGCTGCGCGATCTCGGTAATTTCAGTCACGCGGGAGGGGGCGCCGAACAGGACGGCAGCCACGAAGCCGGTCAACGCGATATAGCGCAAGCCGTAGCGGTCGAAGCGTGAAAGCTGCAGGTCTCCGGGGACGGCGCGCGCAGCCTCCAGCCGTTCCTGCATCCGCGCCAGATGTGCCGTCCAGACCCGGCGCGAGGCCTCGTCCTCGCTGCCGATGGCCTGCGCATCAGCCATAGTGGATAGTGGCCGACCCGGCATAGACCGATCCAGCCGCGTCGCAGCCTCGCCACGTGTCGGCAGCTTCAGACGCCATATGCCGAGCCCGAAACTGACCACGATTGCCAAGATGAGGGCGAAAGCTGACCACATGGCCCAGAGCGGGGGCAAGGCATCCTGAAGGCCGAAGCCGAACGCCGCCATGCCAAACAGTGCAAGCGTGCTGGTCGGCCAGAATGCACGCAAGAGCCGCTCGACCCAGAGCCCCCAGTAGGTTACCCGCAGGGCGCGGATCAGGGCAGGGTTCGCATCCGGTGTCTTGCGTCTGATCATTCGAACTCCGGTCAGGCGCCGTCGGGCGCTTTGCTTAAAGCCAATTCGGTAATTTATCGCGGTTTATGATCTCGTCAAAGCTCGGGCGAGGGCGGATGACAGCATATTGATCCTCATGCACCAGAACCTCGGGGATCATCGGGCGGGTGTTGTATTCGGACGACATGACCGCGCCGTAAGCACCCGCCGAGCGGAAAGCGACCAAATCACCCGCTGCCAGCGGTGGCATGGGGCGCTGTTTCGCGAAGGTATCGCCCGATTCGCAGACCGGACCGACAATATCAACCGGGCGCTGGTCGATGGCCGCCGGGGCCTCGATCACTGGCACGATATCGTGATGCGCGCCATACATCGCAGGGCGGATCAGGTCGTTCATCGCCGCATCAAGGATCAGGAAATCGCGCCCCTCGCCCTGTTTCAGATAGATGACCTGCGCGACCAGTATGCCGGCATTCCCGGCGATCAGCCGCCCTGGCTCGATTTCGACCTCGATATCGAGGCCCCCGAAAACGCGATGAATCATCGCGCCATAGTCCAGCGGCAGGGGCGGGGTTTCATTTGAGGTGGTATAGGGAATACCAAGTCCGCCACCCAGATCGACACGCCGAATATCATGCCCGTCTGCCCGCAAGCTGCGGGTCAGATCAGCGATCTTGGTGAATGCGGCTTCGAATGGCGCAAGGTCAGTGAGCTGGCTTCCGATGTGCACATCTACCCCGACCACCTCGATACCGGGCAGGCGCGTGGCCTGCGCATAAATCTCGGGCGCGCGTGAGATGGGGATACCGAACTTGTCCTCCTTACGGCCCGTGGCGATCTTCTCATGGGTTTTCGCATCGACATCGGGGTTGACGCGGAGCGTGATCGGCGCGGTTTTGCCCATGGTGCTGGCGACTTCAGAGAGCGATTGGAGTTCCGCGTCGGATTCGACGTTGAATTGGCGGATGCCATGGGCAAGCGCGAAGCCCATTTCCTCACGCGTCTTGCCGACACCGGAGAAGACGATCTTCTCGCCCCGCACCCCGGCGGCCAGCGCGCGGCGATATTCACCGCCTGAGACCACATCCATCCCGGCACCCAGTCCTGCCAGCGTGCGCAGGATGGCCTGGTTGGAGAGCGACTTGACCGAATAGCAGACCATATGATCGAGCCCGGAAAGCGCCTCTTCGAACAATCGATAATGGCGGGTAAGCGTGGCCGTCGAATAGCAGTAGAAGGGCGTGCCGACCTCGGCCGCAATCTCCGGCAGAGGCACGTCTTCGGCATGCAGGATGCCATCGCGGTACAGGAAATGGTCCATCAGGGGCGCTTTCGGGTCGGGCGGCGGGCCAGGGTACGAGGGCAGATGCCACCGGCAGGAGCATTTAGGGCAAGATGAAATCAGGTGGTTTGCGAGGGGCTCGAGCGCAGGAATAGATAGAGCGGCAGGCCGCATGAGACACCGATGCAATAGATGGTCGGGATGGCCAGCAGGCCCAACCAGCGCCGACGCTGCCAGCATTCGGCGAGGATAAAGATCGTGAGCGCGACGGCGGCGATGGTCAGATCCCAGACGAGGCCTGAGGTGGCTGCGTTGACATGCCAGGCGTCCACCATGGCCATGATCGACCATTCATTCTCCATGAACCAGGTGATAAACCAGTACATCGGATGGATCGTGCCCCAGATCGCGAGGGCTAGGTAGAGCAGGCGGAGCGGAGTCATAGCTCTGTCCGCACGCCGAAGCGGGCCTCGCCGCTGATCGAGACACCCGAGGGCGCAGTCTCGGAGTGGCGCGGTGGCGCTTCGGCGCCGCAGGCCGCCATCAGGAAGGCACAGGTGATCAGGGCAACTCTCATCCGAGGACCTCTTTCCAATGCGCAACACGCGCACGAACATTCTCGGGCGCTGTGCCGCCGTAACTTGTGCGACTGGCCACCGAATTTTGAACGCCCAACACAGAATAGACCGCCTCGGTGATTTGGCCATGGGTTTTCTGCATCTCGGCGAGGCTCAGATCGGGAAGGTCGCAGCCCTTGTCCTCGGCGAGCTTCACCAGCGCGCCCGTGACATGATGCGCCTCGCGGAAGGGCAGATCCAACTCGCGCACCAACCAGTCAGCCAGATCGGTCGCTGTAGAGAACCCGGCGCTCGCGGCCGCTTCCAGTGCTTCGCGATTCGTCGTCAGGTCGCGGACCATCCCTTCCATCGCCGCCAGCCCCAGCATCAGCGTATCAGCAGCATCAAAAACCTGCTCCTTGTCTTCCTGCATGTCCTTGGAATATGTCAGCGGCAGCCCTTTAATGACGGTGAAGAGCGCCACAGTGGCACCCAGAATCCGTCCTAGTTTCGCGCGCAAGAGTTCCGCTGCATCGGGGTTGCGCTTCTGCGGCATGATGGATGACCCCGTGGAGAAGCGGTCCGACATGCGCACGAAGCGGAACTGCGCCGAGGACCAGATCACCAGCTCTTCGGCAAATCGCGAGAGGTGGGTTGCGCAGATGGCGGATGAACTGAGGAACTCGAGAGCGAAATCGCGGTCAGAGACCGAATCGAGCGAATTCGCCGTGGGCCGATCGAAACCCAGCACCGCAGCAGTCGCGTGCCGGTCGATGGGAAAGGAGGTCCCCGCAAGGGCCGCCGCGCCCAGGGGGCATTCATTCATCCGACGCCTTGCATCCTCGAAACGGCTCTTGTCGCGGGCGAACATCTCGACATAGGCGAGCATGTGATGGCCCCAAGTCACCGGCTGGGCGGTTTGCAGATGGGTGAAGCCGGGCATGACCCAGTCGGCCCCGGCCTCGGCCTGCCCGAGGAACGCGCGCATTAGCGCTTCCAGCCCCGCAATCGCGGCATCGCACTGCTCGCGCACCCAGAGCCGGAAATCGAGCGCGACCTGATCGTTGCGCGAACGCGCAGTGTGCAGCCGCCCGGCAGGCGCGCCGATAATCTCGCGCAGTCGCGCCTCGACATTCATGTGAATGTCTTCGAGTGCGGTTGAGAAGGCGAAATCACCGCGCGTGATTTCATCCTGCACCTGCACGAGCCCGGCATCGATGGCCTTGGCATCGGCCTCCGAGATGATCCCGCAGACAGCGAGCATGGCGGCGTGGGCACGCGAACCAGCAATGTCCTGCGGAGCAAGTCGCTTGTCGAACTCGATCGAGGCATTGATCGCCTCCATGATAGCATCGGGCCCTGCACTGAACCGCCCGCCCCACATCGAATTCGCGGATGTCTTGCTCATCACATGGCCCTTTCGCACACGCTGGATACCGCGCGGCTATACGCAAGCCGAGCCACGAGTGCAATCAACCCAGCCTACCTTTAGGCTCGCGAAATGTGTCGCGCATTTTATACAAGCTGCGTCCTTTAACTCCCGATTAAACCTGGTGCGGCAAGGTGCTCCAAACGGACGGAGACACGCATGTCACAACACATCCCGCACAGCCGCTTTCCGGATGATATCGTGTTTTCCTCGCCTCTATCGGCCGCTGCGGAAGAACAACGCCGTGTCACTTTGGCGCTTGTCAGAGACGCCCTAGATCAACGCCGGAGCATTCTCGCCTTTCAGCCGGTTGTACAGGCCCGCATGCCAAAGCGCGCTGCCTTCTACGAAGGACTGATCCGCATTATCGACCACACTGGCAGAGTGATCCCGGCAATCGACTTCATGGATGCCGTCGAAACCAATGAACTTGGGCGCCGGATCGATTGCCTTGCGTTGGAAATGGGTCTTGCAACGCTCGCCAACGAGCCCTCGATC
Source organism: Paracoccaceae bacterium (assembly GCA_007694945.1). Taxonomy (GTDB): domain Bacteria; phylum Pseudomonadota; class Alphaproteobacteria; order Rhodobacterales; family Rhodobacteraceae; genus Roseinatronobacter. The sequence goes on from REER01000053.1 coordinate 37,859, forward strand.
CGGGTCTCGATTAACATGTCGGCGCGCTCGATCGGCTATCCTGAATGGCTGGCGACATTGGAACGCGGGCTGCGCAATGCCCCGGATATCGGCGAACGCCTGATCCTCGAGATCACTGAATCCTCAGCCATGCTTATGCCGGATCTGGTTACAGTCTTCATGCAGGACATGCAGGAGCGCGGCATCTGCTTCGCATTGGATGATTTTGGCGCGGGTTACACGGCGTTCCGGTACCTGAAGGATTTCTATTTCGACATAGTCAAGATCGACGGTAGCTTCATTTCCGACATTGCGAATAACCCTGACAACCAGATCCTCGCGCAGGCCCTGGTCCTGATCGCCCGGCATTTCGATATGTTCACTGTCGCCGAATCGGTAGAGACAGCCGAGGATGCGCGTCTGTTGGTCGATATGGGTGTCGATTGTCTGCAAGGGTATTTCTTCGGTGCACCCGCGACACAGGAGCCGTGGAAGGTCTCGCATCTCAAGACTAGGATGACGGGTTGAACCGAGAATGTCGGAGGCCTTGCTGATAGCATCGGATCGATTGTCCGGTCGCGTTCGGTATGGGTCGCGTTTTTTCCTGCCATCGCGTCAATCTGTAAGCTGGCCGCTCTGACCTTTTCGCTTTGGCACAGGAGCGTGGTGCGTGGTCGGAGTTGCTGCAACCATGTCGCTTGGTGTTAACGATGGACATTGTCAGAACTAGGATCATGTCAGCACGCGGAAATCACGGGGAGCGTTATTGGCCGCAGATCCAAGCCTGCCGCGCACCCGTAGTTAGCCGGGTAAAGAACGCCAGTCTTCGCAAGCGACGCGGGCCTCTGACCCCTCGGTTCGCATGTCGCCATCATGGCACTCAGGTACGAAACTGACTCATGAAGCGTGCATCGATCCGGTCTTTCAAATACCACAGCCAGCGGCCCTCCAGCGTGAGGCCCCATTTTTCGCCCAGCGCCGATTGATCACCCAGCGAGACGAGCTTGAGGTAATCGCGCTGTGGTTGATAAACTCGCCAGGCGCCAGCGCCCAGCGCGGCACGCAAATTCGCCATAAGATAAGGGGCTTGCCTAACCGCATGCACGCCCGCTTTCGGGCGTGGCGCATGGGCGATATGGGCACAATCGCCGACGGCGAACACGTTCGGATCGCTGACCGTCCGCAGATGCTCATCCACTGTGATGAAACCGGCCGCAAGCTCGAGCCCCGTGCCTTGCAGCCATTCCTGAGGACGCGAACCGGCGGCACCCAGCACAAGGCTTGTGGCAATTTCCTGACCATCCGCAAGCCGCAGAGCTCGTGCACTCACTTTGGCCACTTGCGCTTGTTCGTGCCAGTGCACCCTCATGCGCTTCAGATGCGCCATCAGGCGAGCGCGCGCGCGGGGCCCGATGTGGGGCAAAAGCCGCCCACGCTCGATCACCGTGATCTCGGGCGCCTTTTCTCGCAAGCGGTGCGCCATGGCTAGCGCCAACTCGACCCCGGCAACCCCGCCGCCGATGATGGCGACTTTCGGTGCGGCGTCCCCTGCCGCAAGGGCTGCCAGAAACCGCTCCCATGCGCGAGCATAGCCACCGAGCGGCTTTGCCGAGACCGCATTCTCCGCATAGCCTGGAATATCGGGCAAGTCCGAGGTGATCCCGATATCGAGCGAGGCCAGATCGTATCGGACCGGGGGTTGGTCTTTCAGTTGAATCAGACGCCTGTCACGGTCCAGCCCCTCTGCCCGACCCAATATCAGACGCGCTTCTGCGCGATCAGCCAATTGCACTAGGTCTATCTCCAGGTCCTCTCGGCCATAATGCCCTGCGATAAACCCCGGCAGCATGCCGGTATAGGGCGCAGTCGGGTCAGGATTGATCAGAGTCAACTGCACCGCAGGCAACGGACGAATCGCCAGTGCGTGCAACAGCAGTGCATGGGTGTGGCCACCACCGATGAGGACAAGGCCGCGCGCTTCGGACAATCAAGGCTCCTGTACTGGTTATCATTTTCGCTTAACGCAACAGGTGGCTAATGACGAGAGAGACGCGCTGCGGCACAAAGCCTCTGGCGGCACACTACAAGCATGGAACTGGAGGCTTAGCCATCTGATCAACGCGATTTCGAGACCCCTCGGGCAATCTGGCGCCGGTGTGATAGCCTGTCCTTCCTGGCTGAAAGCGCGGTCTATTTAAAAAATCCGAATTCAAGAAACCTCTTTATCCACGGCCCTGCCGGGCGTAAGATCACGAAATTGTTAACGTAATAGCGATTCTCTCGGGTGCGCCCCATGCGTCATTGGTCAATTCCCTTCTTCCTGTTCACGCTTGCCACAAGCGTCATCCCGATCCACGCCCAAACACTGAATCACAGCTACAGCGCCATGGAGCAGGGGGACTTTTACCAGGCCTTCATGGCGCTCCGGCAAATGGAGCGCGCCGGTGACCCGCAGGCACGCGCTTTGCTCCAGAATGTGTTCCTGGCACCTTCCCCTCAACTCGGTGTTGCGATGCCTGCACCGCCTGCTGCCATGCCAGAGCCAGCAGCTCCAACATCGGCGGTGGTCCAGACGCGCGTGCCCCCTGCCCCGCTACGTTCGCTGCGTCCGCAGACGCGGCCGGTCCCGGTGGCTCTACGCCCGCAACCTGTCCCAAGCAGCCGCGACACCGCGTCATTCGCCCTTCCCGACCCGCTGGACGAGACCAGTTTCCGGGCTCTTGATCAGGAACTTGCGCAGATTGGCCAACTTCTGTTCTTCGACCCGATCCTGTCAGGCAACAAGGATATTTCCTGCGCGACTTGCCATCACCCGCAACTCGGCTCTGGTGACGGGGTGTCGCTTGGTTTGGGAACGGGAGCGACAGGGCTCGGCCCCGAGCGGCAAGCCGATGGGCCACTGGCCGCAAGCATGCGCATCCCACGCAATGCGCCTGCGCTTTGGAATCTTGGGGCGCGCGAGTTGCGGGTCATGTTTCACGATGGCCGGGTCGAGGTCGATCCAGCCAATCCGGCTGGCTTTCTGACGCCGCAGGGGCCACTCGACTACATGTCCTTCGATTCCGTGCTGGCCGTGCAGGCTCTGTTCCCGCCGACCTCGCCCGAGGAAATGGCAGGTCGCTCGGGCGAGAACCGGATTGCCGATGCTGTTGCGACTGAGCATTTCCATGGCGATGACGGGGTCTGGGGGCTGCTGGCCGCGCGGGTGGATGCGATCGCGGAGTATCATGCGGCGTTCAATGTCTATCGCGGTCGTGCAGCACCTGTAGGGATTGATGAGATCGCCAACGCGCTGGCCGCTTTCATGGAATGGGAGTTCCGCGCAATAGACTCCCCCTTCGACCGCTATTTACGCGAGGAAGCCGCGTTGCCCTCCGAAGCAGGCGAAGGGATGCGGCTCTTCTATGGCAAGGCTGGCTGTGCCGCGTGCCATTCGGGCCCGCTGATGACGGACCAAGATTTTCATGCCATGGGCACGCCGCCTATCGGGCCGGGCAAGCAACGAGATACCGAAGGCTATACCATGGATATCGGCCGGGCGTTTGTCACCGGGGACGAGGCCGATGCCTACGCCTTCCGCACACCCATGCTGCGCAATGTGACCCAGACCGGACCGTGGGGGCATTCAGGCGCGTTCTCTGACCTGCGCGATTTTCTCGAGCACCACCTCGACCCCGTGTCGGGACTAGACACCTATAAACCACAGGCCATCTTGCCCGAGTTACACGCCGATTTCGATGATTACGATATGCTCGGCAATGAGAAACTCATCGCACAGATTCGTGCCGCGGCAGCGCGGTCCATGGCGCAACGCCCGCTTGTGACCCTTGACGCGGATGAAATCGGCTTTCTGCTTTCTTTTCTTGAAGCACTCACCGACGAGACAGCCCGGGATGGGCGCATGGGTGTGCCAGAGCGCGTGCCGAGTGGCCTGCCCGTCATCCGTTGAAGCGCACGCTCACCCGACCGGGTGCTGCAGTGCGCGCACGCCGATCTCGCCTTCCTCACGCGCCTTGATCGCTTCCACAGCGGCATGACTGCCTGCAGCGGTCGTGAAATAGGGGATCTTGTCGTAGAGCGCGACCGCCCGGATTTCGCGGCTGTCCTCGATGGCCTGCGCGCCCTCGGTGGTATTGAGCACCATGACAATCTCGCCTGATTTCATCAGATCGACGATATTAGGGCGGCCCTCATAGACCTTGTTCACAGTCTCGCAGGACACATCATGCGCTGCGAGCCATTCGGCGGTGCCACGGGTCGCGACCAGTGTGAAACCCAGCGCAGTCAGGCTCTGCGCCGTCTCGAGCATGAGCGGTCCCTTGTCGAAATCCTTGATCGAGACGAAAACCCGGCCCTCTTCCGGCAGATTGACCCCGGCGCCAAGCTGCGCCTTGTAGAAGGCGCGCGCGAAATTGCGCGCCCAGCCCATCACTTCGCCAGTCGAGCGCATCTCGGGGCCGAGCAGAGTGTCCACACCCGGGAAACGTGCGAAAGGCAGGACAGCTTCCTTGACCGAGAACCAGGGCGTCTGCGGATCGGCCAGCGTCAGCGGATCGGCTAGCGGCAGCGGCTCTGAGGGTGCGACATCCGTCTTGTAGGGCGCGCGCATCGGGAATGCCGAAAGGCGCTCGCCCGCCATCAGTCGCGCGGCGATCGAGGCAATGGCGCTGTCCGTCGCCTTGGCCACAAAGGGCACTGTGCGCGAGGCTCGGGGGTTCACCTCCAGCACGAAAATCTCGCCATCCTTGATGGCGAATTGCACATTCATCAGGCCCACGACATTCAGGCCCTTTGCCAGCGCCTCGGTCTGGCGGCGCAGTTCGACGATAGTGTTCGGGCTCAGCGTATAGGGCGGCAGCGAGCAGGCCGAATCGCCTGAATGCACGCCCGCCTCCTCAATATGCTGCATGATCCCCGCGACATGCACGGCCTCGCCGTCGCAAAGCGCATCCACATCGACCTCGACCGCGCCGACAAGATAGCTGTCCAGAAGCACAGGGTTCTTGCCCGAGACGACCACCGCCTCGCGGATGTAGCGTTCCAGATGCGCGTCATCGCGCACGATCTCCATCGCGCGCCCGCCCAGCACATAGGACGGGCGAATGACCAGCGGATAGCCCACCTGTTGCGCAATCTCGAAAGCCTGTTGCGGGGTCGTGGCGATGCCATTGACCGGCTGGCGCAGGCCCAGCTTGTGCAACAGCGCCTGAAACCGCTCGCGATCCTCGGCAAGGTCGATTGCATCGGGCGAGGTTCCAAGGATCGGGATGCCCTCGGCCTCCAGCGCATTGGCGAGTTTGAGCGGCGTCTGCCCGCCGAATTGCACGATTACGCCATGAAGTGTGCCGCGTTCCTGTTCCACGCGCAGGATTTCCAGCACATGCTCCAACGTCAGTGGCTCGAAATACAGCCTGTCCGAGGTGTCATAATCCGTGCTGACCGTCTCGGGGTTGCAGTTGATCATGATCGTCTCATAGCCCGCATCGGTCAGCGCGAAACAGGCATGACAGCAGCAATAATCGAACTCGATCCCCTGTCCGATCCGGTTGGGGCCGCCACCCAGAATGACGACCTTCTTGCGGTCGGAGGGCCGCGCCTCGCACTCCACTTCGCCCATGACGGGGGACTCGTAGGTCGAATACATGTATGGCGTCTGCGCCTCGAATTCGGCGGCGCAGGTGTCGATGCGCTTGAAGACCGCGTTGACGCCAAGATTGCGCCGCGCGCGGCGGACCTGATCCTCGTCGCGCCCCGTAAGCGCGGCGAGACGCGCATCGGTGAGGCCCAGCATCTTGAGCGTACGCAACCCCTGCTCCGACATGGGAAGGCCCTCGCGACGGATGGTCTCCTCCACATCGATGATCTCGCGGATTCGTGTCAGAAACCAAGGGTCAAAAGCGGTCGCTGCCTGTATCTCATCATCCGAAAGCCCCTCGCGCATGGCTTGGGCAATCAGCCGGAGCCGGTCCGGTGTCTGGGCGCTGATCGCCTTGACGATAGCGGCGCGGTCCGGCGCCCCGGGAATTGCGATTTCGTCAAAGCCGCTCTGCCCCGTCTCCATAGACGCGAGCGCCTTTTGCATCGATTCATGGAAGGTCCGGCCAATAGCCATTGCCTCGCCGACCGATTTCATGGCCGTGGTCAATTCAGGTTTCGAGCCGGGAAATTTTTCGAAAGCGAACCTTGGGATTTTGGTGACCACATAATCTATGGTTGGTTCGAAACTCGCCGGCGTCACTTTCGTGATATCGTTGTCCAGCTCGTCGAGCGTGTATCCCACCGCCAGCTTCGCGGCGATCTTGGCGATGGGAAAGCCCGTTGCCTTGGACGCCAGCGCAGACGAGCGCGACACGCGCGGGTTCATCTCGATCACGACCATACGTCCGTTTTCGGGGTTGATCGCCCATTGCACATTTGAACCGCCTGTCTCGACCCCGATCTCGCGCAACACGGCAATCGAGCCATTGCGCATGATCTGGTATTCCTTGTCGGTCAGCGTCAGGGCCGGGGCAACAGTGATCGAGTCGCCTGTATGCACTCCCATCGGATCCACATTCTCGATCGAACAGACGATGATGCAGTTGTCGGCCTTGTCGCGGACGACCTCCATCTCGAACTCTTTCCACCCCAGCAGCGACTCGTCGATCAGGATTTGCGCAACTGGTGAGGCGTCGAGCCCGGAGCGACAAATCCGTTCATAGTCATCACGGTTATAGGCCACACCTCCACCAGTACCGCCAAGTGTGTAAGCAGGGCGGATAATGGCAGGCAGGCCAATGTCTTCAAGCGCGCCCATGGCGTCGGCGACGCCTTTGCCTATATCGAACTTGCCTTTGTCCAACTTCGGAGCCGCCACGATGGTTGCGCGCGGATTCTCAAGTCCGATGCGATCCATCGCTTCGCGGAACAGCTTGCGGTCCTCGGCCATTTCGATGGCGGCGCGGTTGGCGCCGATCAGTTCGACAGAGAATTTCTCCAGCACCCCCATATCGGCCAGCGCCAGCGAAGTGTTGAGCCCGGTCTGCCCGCCCATCGTCGGCAAAAGCGCGTCCGGGCGCTCCTGCTCGATGATCTTGGCCACGATCTCGGGGGTGATCGGTTCGATATAGGTTGCATCGGCAAGGCCGGGGTCGGTCATGATGGTGGCCGGGTTGGAGTTGACAAGGATGACCCGGTATCCCTCTTCGCGCAAAGCCTTGCAGGCCTGCGCGCCAGAATAGTCGAATTCACAGGCCTGGCCGATGACAATTGGCCCCGCTCCGATGATCATGATGGATTGGATGTCGGTTCTCTTCGGCATCAGTGACCTCCGGATGACCTGCACATCTGCCAGCCGGCAGACAAATTGAAGCGCGTTATAATGATGACCCACCCCAGCGCAAGACCCGTTGCAATGCCGACATTGCGCCCTGGTGCGCGTAAGGCTTATCTTTACCAAAGCAAGGCTAGATCAGAAGTTGCAGGAACCGCTTGGCAGTTCGAAAGGTCGCGAAGGACGACCTAGCAAACGCCCCAAAGCCTGCGCTGCGAGAGAGTGCCAAAGTGCCCGAAACAGACACGGATGCAACATCCAGCAATGAAGCGCGCCTGACCGAGATCCAGGCGCTAGTGGTCGAGCTGATCCACGTTCTGCTGGCGAGTGACATTGCCGATGTCGATGCAGCCATCAACGAATGTCTCGCCCGATTGGGCGAATACGCGAAACGCGACCGGACTTATGTCTTTGTGCGCGACAACGAACATGCTGATAATACGCATGAATGGTGCGCGCCCGGCATCCCCGCGATGATCGATCAGTTGCAGGGCCTTTCAATCGCCGAATACGGCGCGCTCTTCGATCCGTTGATACAGAATCAGGTGATTCTGATCCCCGATATCGACGATTTCCTGCCCGGCTCACCCGAACATGAGATTCTGGCCGCGCAGGAAATTAGGTCGCTGTTGCTGGTTCCGATGCTGGAGGGTCCGGAGTTCTTTGGTTTCGTCGGCTTTGATTCAGTTGCCGAGCGCGGCGATTTCCTGCCCGGCGAGGTCTATCTGCTGCGCGCTTTCGCCGATGTCGTGCGATCGGTCCTTTTGCGCCGCTCGGCGACCGAGGACCTGGCACGCGAACGTGCCTTTCTGGAGGGCATTGTTAGCACCACAGCTGCCGGTTTGCTGGTGCTGGACGGAGATGGCACGATCATCTTCGCCAACAAGGCCTGCGAGGATGTCCTCGGCGTCCCGGTCGATGCGCTGATCGGCATGAATTGCGACAGTCCGGACTGGGAATTGCTCGACCTTGAAGGGCGAACTCTGGGCAAGGAAGACAAGCCATTCTACCGCGTCATGAAAACGGGCACGGATGTCACAAATTGCCGCATCGCGCTGCGGATGGATGAGCGCACTCGCTACGTATCCATCAACGCAGCCCCGATCCCGACAGAAGCCGCATCATCCGGTCGCGTGCTCTATGCGGTGTCGGACGTGACAGCACTGGTGCGTGCCGAACGATCGCGCGAGGCCGCCTTGGCCGAGGCGCGGCGTGCAAACGAGACGAAATCGAATTTCCTTGCCAAGATGAGCCACGAATTGCGCACGCCCCTGAACGGCGTGCTCGGGATCACCGAGATCCTCGCTGACACGACGCAGGACGCCGATCAACGCCAGCTCATATCGATCCTGCACGATTCGGGGCAATTGCTGATGAACATCATCAACGATCTGCTCGACATGACGCGGATTGAAGCCAACGCCCTGCATCTGGAACAGATTCCCTTCTCGCTTGCGGAACTGGCGCGGCGCACGGAGGAAGTACACACGCTGCGCGCCTCGGAAAAGCGGCTGTCCTTCGCAGTTACGCTGGACGACAAGCTGGGAGCGCCGCGGCTTGGCGACCCGCACCGGCTGATGCAGATCATGCATAACCTGATCAGCAATGCGCTTAAGTTCACCGAAGACGGGCATGTAACTGTCATGATTCGCGCCGCGGACCATGCGCATGTCGTTATTGAAGTGTCCGACAGCGGGATCGGGATGAGCGCCGCACAACAGTTAAAGGTGCTGGAGCCCTTCACCCAGGCCGATACCAGCATTTCGCGACGGTTCGGCGGAACGGGCCTGGGCATGGCAATCGTCAAGTCTCTTACAGAACTCTTTGGCGGCACTCTCGAAATCAACAGCAGGCAAGGTGAAGGGACGCGCGTGACCGTACGTCTGCCGCTGGCAGCGGACCACAAAGCCTCAGCCGAGCCGCAGACACCCACGCCGATGGCGGCACAGGAACTCCCGCATATCTCGGTTCTCGCAATCGACGACAATCGGACGAACCTTATCGTGCTGAGCATGATGCTGGGCCGCATTGGCGCGAAGGTCGTGCTCGCGGGCAGCGGGAGGGAAGCACTTGCGGCTTTTGGGCACGAACGATTTGACCTCGTCATCTGCGATATTTCCATGCCGGAGATGGATGGCATAACGCTGCTCAGGGCGTTTCGGAAGATAGAATCTGAACGCCAGGTCCGAAAGACCCCGGCCATCGCCTTCACTGCCAATGCCATGACGCATCAGGTCGAAAGCTATCTGGCCTGCGGTTTCGATGGCTGCCTGACGAAACCCGTCAAGCTCGAGAGCGTTGTCGACGTGGTGGGCACTGTGCTGCGCGACCATCCTCCAGTTGCGGCGCCGGCTCGTAGCACCGTTCCTTGAGGCTCAGGGTTTTGCCGGCAACCGAACCTCATCCTCGCGGCAATCTCGGGCCAGCAGGGCGTCATCACAGCGGCGTGGGTTCAGACCGTGGCTCAGGCAGAGCCGGATCTCCTGCGCCCTGCCCTCGCGGCAGGTCAGAATTGCCATCTCGGAGCCGATGGAAGGGTTGGCCTTGCGAAAGACCTCGAGAATCAGCGCGGGCGCGCGTTCGATATCGGCCTCGAGTGCTCGGATCGGCTCCGGGAAGTGCAACGCCGCAAAGGCAGCGCGCGTCTGCGCGAAATAGGCTCCGGGGTCGAGCCCGGAGCATGCGCCATGCTTGCGCCATTGATGCCGCGCAAGCCCTTCAGATCCCATGATATCAAGCATGGACGCAACAAGCTGACGGTCGGGCGGGGCATGCGGCGTGTCGCAGAATACGGGCCAGCCGCCATCCTCATGCTGCGGCCAGAGGCCATGGACCAGCCAGCCCGCCCCCGCACCCGACGCGCAGCGCGCATCGCCACGCGCGGCACCCTCGGCGGCGCACCAGCTTGGCGTCCAGCTCAGCGCGAGAACGTAGTAGCCATCCGGCTCCTGCCGGGGTTGCAGGCCCTGCCAAACCCAGACACCGAAAGCCAGCCCAGCCAGCGCCACAATGGTCAACCAGCGCATTTTTGCTTTTCCTCTACGCCTAGTTTGGCTATACACGGCTCATCCCCGACATCGAGGACAGTGCAGGCCCGGCCTGCCGCCGATTTCCGGCACCAAAGCGATATTGCGCGCGCGCCCCGCGCATCTATGACAGGAGGTCACATCATGTCAAAACCCCTGATGCCGAAAGCAACGGCCGTCTGGCTTGTGGATAACACGACGCTTAGCTTCAAGCAGATCGCGGATTTCTGCGGCCTGCACGAACTGGAGGTGCAGGGCATCGCCGATGGTGATGTCGCAGCCGGGGTCAAGGGCTTCGACCCCGTCGCCAACACCCAGCTCGATCCTATCGAGATCGAGCGTGGTGAGAAGGACCCGACCTACAAGCTGAAACTGAAATACAACCCCGCCGCCGAGGGCGAGGAAAAACGCCGCGGGCCGCGTTATACTCCGCTTTCCAAGCGGCAGGACCGTCCAGCGTCGATCCTATGGCTGGTGAAGTTCCATCCCGAGCTCGCCGATGCCCAGATCCGCCGCCTCGTCGGCACTACGAATTCCACGATTCAGGCCATCCGCGAACGGACGCATTGGAACATCGCCAATCTGCAACCCATCGACCCGGTGGCGCTTGGCCTTTGCCGTCAATCCGAGTTGGACAAGGAAGTGCAAAAAGCCGCCGCCAAGCGCGCGGATGCTGGCGAGGTCATGAGCGACGACGAACGCCGCAAGCTCGTCTCGACCGAGCAGTCGCTGGAAATGGAAGAGGAACCCAAGATGCCTGCCAGCATTGCCGGGCTGGAAAACTTCTCGATCAGCGATCTGAATGAAACACCCGAAGATACGGCCAAGGCGGCTGATTACAGCGATGCCGAGAGTTTCTTCAATCTGCCCGAGGATGACGAGGACGAAGACAAGGAAGAGGACAGCACCAGCCGCTAGGCGCGGTGGCTTTTCTCTGGCGCTGATCTGGGCTAGGGCCAGCGCAAAGGTCGATTTCGGGGAAGAGACATGAAATTCACGCTGTCCTGGCTCAAGGACCATCTGGAAACCGAGGCAACGCTGTCCGAGATTGCCGAGGCGCTCACCGATCTGGGGCTTGAGGTAGAAGAGATCAGTGACCCTGCCGACAGCCTAGGCGCCTTTCGCATCGCCCGCGTGATCGAGGCCGCGCAGCACCCGGATGCCGACCGCCTGCGTCTGTGCCGGGTCGAGACCTGGCCCGATGGCCCGGATGGCCCGGCCGAGGAAGTGCAGGTCGTCTGCGGCGCACCGAATGCGCGCACGGGGATGCGCGGGGTATTTGCGCCTGTCGGCACGCATATTCCCGGCACCGGGGTCGATCTGAAACCCGGCGTGATCCGGGGGCAGGCGAGCAACGGGATGCTATGTTCCGAACGCGAATTGATGCTCTCTGATGATCATGACGGCATTATCGAGTTGCCCGAGGATGCGCCGCCGGGAATGCGCTATATCGACTATGCCGGGCTGAATGACCCGGTGATCGACATTTCCATCACCCCCAACCGCCCTGACGCGCTGGGCGTGCGCGGCGTCGCGCGCGACCTGGCTGCGCGGGGGCTGGGCGTGCTCAAGCCGCTGGTGGTGGAGCCTGTTCCGGGGCAGTTCGACAGCCCGATCAGTGTGACCATCGACCCAGCGCTGAAGGACAAGGGCTGCCCGCTCTTTGCTGGTCGCGTGATCCGTAGCGTGAAAAACGGCCCCTCGCCCGACTGGCTGCAAAAGCGGTTGCGCGCCATCGGGCTGCGTCCGATTTCGGCGCTGGTCGATATTACCAATTTCTTCACCTTCGCGCTTAATCGCCCGCTGCATGTTTTTGACGCCGCCAAAGTTCAGGGCGGGTTGCGCATTCACCAGGCACAGGGCGATGAGGAATTGCTGGCACTCGACGGCAAGACCTACAGGCTCGAAGCAGGGCAGATGGTCATCTCGGATGATATCGGCCCCGAGAGCCTTGCCGGCATCATGGGCGGCGAGCATTCGGGCTGCACCGAAGCCACTGTCGATGTGTTTCTGGAATCCGCCTATTGGGACCCGATCACCATCGCCGCCACCGGACGCGCGCTGAAAATCAACTCGGATGCGCGCTACCGCTTTGAGCGCGGCGTGGACCCGGCCTTCACTATTGACGGGCTGGAACTGGCCACGCGCATGGTGCTGGAGCTTTGCGGCGGGGAGCCCTCGCATGTGGTGTTGGATGGCGCGGTGCCCGACACGAGCCGCAGCTACCGTTTTGACCCCTCGCGGATGGGCGCGCTCGTGGGCATGGACATCCCCGAGGCCACGCAGCGCGAGATTTTGACCGCACTTGGCTTCCGGCTGGAGGGTGATCAGGCCTTCCCGCCAAGCTGGCGGCCCGACATTCTGGGCGCGGCCGATCTGGTCGAGGAAATTGCCCGCATCGCCTCGCTGAGCAAGCTTGAAGCGCAGTCCCTGCCGCGCGTGCAGGTCGGCGTGCCGCGCCCGATTCTGACGCTCCTGCAGTCGCGCGAGCGTGCGGCGCGGCGGATGCTGGCGGGGCTGGGGTATAATGAATGCGTGACTTACAGTTTCATTGACGCTGTGTCGGCGCAGGGCTTTGGCGGTGGCAGTGAGGACGTGCGGCTGGAAAACCCGATCTCGTCCGAGATGACGCATATGCGCCCGGACCTGCTGCCGGGGCTTTTGCAGGCCGCCGCCCGCAATCAGGCGCGCGGCACACTCGATTGCGCCCTGTTCGAGGTTGGCCCCGCCTTCTCGGGCGGCGAACCGGGCGAGCAGCATGTGCAGGCGGCGGGGGTGCTCGTCGGCGCCACTGGCCCACGCGACCCGCATGGTACGCGCCGCGTGGTCGATGTGTTTGACGTCAAGGCCGATGCCGAGGCGGTGCTTTCGGCCATCGGCGCGCCTCCGCGGTCGCAGATCAACCGCAAGGTGCCGGAGTGGTTCCATCCGGGGCGTTCGGGTGTCATCTCGCTCGGGCCGAAACTGCCGCTCGCGGTCTTCGGCGAGTTGCACCCGCGCGTGCTTAAAGCCTTTGACATCAAGGGGCCGGTCATGGGCTTCACAGCCTGGCTGGAAAATCCGCCGCAACCGAAGACGCGCAAGACCACGCGCCCCTCGCTCGTCGTCTCGACGCTGCAACCGGTCGAGCGTGATTTCGCCTTTGTGGTCGCGCAGGAGGTCGAGGCACTGACAGCTGTCAATGCGGCCCTCGGGGCCGACAAGGCGCTGATCGAGGCGGTGCAGGTCTTTGATGAGTTCACTGGCCCCAAGGCCGAGGCGCAATTCGGCGCGGGCCGCAAATCGCTGGCGATTGCCGTGCGCCTGCAACCTGTGGACAAGACCCTCACCGAGGACGAGATTGAGGCTGTCAGCCACAAGATTGTGGAGAAGGTCGAAAAGGCCACAGGCGGCCAGTTGCGCGGCTAGGCCGCGCTCCTGCCTCTCGCGCACAGGCCCCGTGCGCCTGTACGCCTTGTCCCTTGCCCCCCGGATCGCAGATAGAGGGGTAAGCAGACAGGAGATTACAATGGGCCAGCTTATCGATGGCGAATGGTCAACCAAATGGTATGACACCAAATCCACCGGCGGCGCATTCAAGCGCAGCACGGCAAAGTTTCGCAACTGGGTCACGGCGGACGGCCGCCCCGGCCCCTCGGGCGAAGGCGGGTTCAACGCCGAGGAAGGGCGCTATCACCTCTATGTTTCCTACGCCTGCCCCTGGGCGCATCGCACGCTGATCTTTCGCGCACTGAAAGGGCTGGACGGTCTGATCGACGTCTCTGCCGTGCATCCCGATATGCTGGATGACGGCTGGACCTTTGACACCGATTTCGACGGGGCGACCGGCGATCGGCTACACGGGGCGCGCTTCATGCGCGAGGTCTATCTGCGCGCCGATCCAAAGATTTCGGGTCGGGTGACTGTGCCCGTACTCTGGGACAAGGCGCAGGATACCATCGTCTCGAATGAATCCGCCGAAATTATCCGCATGTTCAATTCGGCCTTTGACGGGCTGACGGGCAATTACGATGATTACTATCCCGAAGACCTGCGCGCCGAGATCGACGCGGTAAACGTGCGCATCTATGACACGCTCAACAACGGGGTCTACAAATCCGGCTTCGCCACCACACAAGAGGCCTATGACAAGGCGGTGCATCCGCTGTTCGACACGCTCGACTGGCTGGAAGATCGGCTCTCAAAGCGGCGCTATCTCATTGGCGAGCGGCTGACCGAGGCCGACTGGCGGCTCTTCACCACGCTGGTGCGCTTCGACGGCGTCTATCACCTGCATTTCAAGTGCAACCGCCGCCGGATCGTGGATTACCCTACGCTCTGGGCCTATACTCGCGAGCTCTACCAGCATCTTGGCGTGGCCGAGACCGTGCGCATGGATCATATCGTGCGGCACTATCATTACAGCCATGACACGATAAACCCGAACCGGATCATTCCGATCAATCCAGTGCTGGATTTCACGGCACCGCATGGGCGAGATCATCTCTGAGCGATGGCTCACGCAAATGCGATTCCCTCGCGCGGGTGCTTGCGATAACGTAGCGACAAAACAACAGTGCGAGGGCAGTATGCGTTTTCTCTCCGTTCTGGCGACAGGGCTTTTCTTCGGTTTCGCAAGCGCGGCGAGTGCGCAGAGTTGCGGCGGCAATTTCGGCGCCTTCGTCGAAGGCTTGAAGGCAGAAGCCATCCAGCGCGGTTTCGATCGCGGGCTGGTGGATAATTTCTTCCGCGGGGTGCAATTCAATCAGGCCGTCATCAATGCCGACCGGCGGCAGGGCATCTTCCAGCGCCCCTTCCTCGATTTCTCGCGTGCATTGATCTCGCAGAACCGGATGAACGCCGGTCGTGCCAATTATGACCGCCACCGCGCCATCTTCGACCGGGCGCAGAGCCAATATGGCGTGCCGCCCGGAATCCTCTTGGCCTTCTGGGCTTTCGAGACGGATTTCGGCGCCAATCAGGGAGATTTCAACACGGTCAACGCCTTGGTCACGCTGGCGCATGACTGCCGCCGCCCGGAACTCTTCCGCCCACAGGTTTTTGCCGCGCTGGAGATGCACCAGCGCGGTGATCTCGATCCGCGCACCATGACCGGCGCCTGGGCGGGCGAGATCGGGATGGTGCAGAAACTGCCCTCCGACATCATCGCCCATGCGGTTGATGGCGATGGCAGCGGGCGGATCGACCTGCAGCGTTCGGTCGCGGATTCGATCATGTCGGGCGCTTCAATGCTGCGCGCCAATGGCTGGCGACCCAACGAGCCCTGGATGCACGAGGTTGCCATACCACAGGGGTTGGACCTGACCCAGACGGGCCTGCGCACCGGACTGACTGTCGACCAGTGGCAGCAGATGGGTGTCCGGCCCACGCATGGCAGCCTGCCATCGGGCAATATGCGCGCCTCGATCATCCTGCCGCAGGGCCATCGCGGCCCGGCCTTCATGGTGTTTCACAATTACCGCGTGCTCTTCGAGTGGAACCAGAGCTTCATCTATGTCACCACAGCGGCCTATTTCGGGACGCGCCTGATGGGCGCGCCGGTCTATCAGGCAGGTAACCCGGAGCCCGGGCTGAATCAGGACCAGATGCGTCAGTTGCAACAGGGGCTTGTCCAGCGCGGTTATGACGTTGGCGGGATCGATGGAATCCTCGGCGCAAATACCCGCGCTGCTGTGCAGGACGTTCAAGCGCAACTCGGTATGCCCGCTGATGGCTGGCCCACGCCTCAACTCCTGCGCAATCTCTGAACGCGGCGCTTCCTCGCGCGAAAAGCTTGTTCTTGGCTCGCAGCCCATTTTCTTCCAAGCTCTGAAGTGGCGTGTGTGCGCCCAAGTGGATCACGATTTATAGTGGGAGAATCAGATGGGACGTAGGGATGAATTGATTGAACGTTATGCACGGGACCTGCGCGAGAAATGTGGGGTCGAGCCGGATATGGAGTTGTTGCGCAAGGTCACGATCGGCTGCGGTCCGTCGATTTATGACGCAGATGCCGCGACGGTCGCCATGACCCAGCAACACGAACTCGACACTGTGCGTCGCAATTTCCTGATGAAGAAGCTGAGCCTTCCAGACGGGCAGGAACTACGCGACGCGATTGATGCGGTGATGGAACAATACGGACGCTCGGAGCGCAAAAAGTACCGCGCGGTGGTGTATTATCTTCTCACGCGTCATTTCAGCAAGGAAAGCGTTTACGCGTGACGGTGGCGCATTGATAAAATGCCACGGGCTTTTGGCTTGATCTGACACGTCGCTTCTGTGAAGCTTGTTGAACCTGGTTAGTATGACCGGAGTCTTTGCTTCCCGTGACGTGAAGGGCACGTGGGTGAGTGGGGTTCCGGAGTACCGGAACCCCAATAATTTTTCTCCTGCAACCCTGTCTAATCGAAGCCGTGCAGGTTGCATCGCGATTTGCCGCTTCGTCACATCCGGGCCATTCTCCTGCCGAATTCACATGGCAAGCACGCTTCGGGCATAGCACGCCCCTGTCAGAAATGGCGGGTTGAAACTTGGCGGTCCAGCCCACAGATTAACGGCAACCCGAGTTTGTGACCCAAGGACAAGAAGAATGACCGATGC
Source organism: Paracoccaceae bacterium (assembly GCA_007694945.1). Taxonomy (GTDB): domain Bacteria; phylum Pseudomonadota; class Alphaproteobacteria; order Rhodobacterales; family Rhodobacteraceae; genus Roseinatronobacter. The sequence goes on from REER01000053.1 coordinate 54,758, forward strand.
CAACCGCCACCCTGTATTGCCACTTCGCGACATGGTGGTCTTCCCGCACATGATAGTACCGCTCTTTGTCGGTCGCGAAAAATCCGTGCGTGCGCTCGAGGCTGTAATGGCGGAAGACAGGCAAATCCTGCTTGTCTCGCAGAAGGACCACGCGCAGGAAGACCCGGGCGTCGAGGATATCTTCCGTGTTGGCGTACTGGCCAATGTGCTGCAATTGTTGAAACTACCTGATGGCACAGTCAAGGTGCTGGTCGAAGGTCGCACGCGCGTGCGGATCGACGACTTTACCGAAAATGATCAGTATTTTGAAGCACTTGCCTCGGCTCTGCCAGAAGAAGAGGGTGACGCCGCGGCTGTTCAGGCGCTGATGCGCTCGGTACAGAACGAGTTCGAGCGTTACGCCAAAATCCGCAAGAACATTCCCGACGAAGCGCTGACGGCAATTGTCGAGGCGCGCGAAGCAACTGTCTTGGCCGATCTGGCCGCCGGCCATCTCGGCGCGGATGTGGCGCAGAAGCAAAAGCTGCTCGAGACCGATGACACGGCCAAGCGGCTGGAAGAGATCTATAGCTTGATGCAGGGCGAATTATCGGTCCTGCAGGTCGAGCGCAAGATCAAGAGCCGCGTCAAGAGCCAGATGGAGCGGACCCAGCGCGAGTATTACCTGAATGAGCAAATGAAAGCCATTCAGAAGGAACTTGGCGACGGCGAGGACGGCCAGAACGAAATCAAGGAGCTTGAGGACCGTATCAACGCCACCAAGCTGAGCAAGGAAGCACGCGAAAAGGCAGAAGGTGAGTTGAAGAAGCTCAAGTCCATGTCACCCATGTCTGCCGAAGCGACGGTGGTCCGAAATTATCTCGACTGGATGCTTTCGATCCCTTGGGGCGTAAAAAGTCGGGTGAAGAAGAACCTTGGCCGCGCGCAGGAGATCCTCGACGCCGATCATTACAGCCTCGAGAAGGTCAAGGAACGCATTGTCGAGTATCTCGCCGTGCAGGCGCGCTCGGCCAAGTTGAAAGGTCCGATCATGTGCCTTGTCGGTCCTCCCGGCGTCGGCAAGACCTCGCTGGGCCGATCGGTCGCCAAGGCCACGGGGCGCGAGTTCATCCGCATCAGCTTGGGCGGGGTGCGCGATGAAAGCGAGATTCGCGGCCATCGGCGGACCTATATCGGCTCGATGCCCGGCAAGATCATTCAGGCGATGAAGAAGGCCAAGACCACCAACCCGCTGATCCTGCTCGATGAAATCGACAAGATGGGGCAGGATTTTCGCGGCGACCCTGCCTCGGCGATGCTGGAGGTGCTGGACCCGGAACAGAACGCCACTTTCACCGACCATTATCTTGAGGTCGAATACGACCTTTCCAACGTGATGTTCCTGACCACGGCCAACAGCTACAACATGCCGGGGCCGCTTCTGGACCGGATGGAGATCATTCCGCTGTCAGGCTACACCGAGGACGAAAAACTCGAGATTGCCCGACGTCATCTGTTGCCCAAATCGATCAAGAACCACGGCTTGCGCAAGGGCGAGATCAGCATCTCCGACCCAACCATCACCGAGATCCTGCGCCGCTATACGCGCGAAGCGGGTGTGCGCAATCTGGAACGTGAGCTGAACAAGGTGGCGCGCAAAGCGGTGACCAAGATCGTCAAGAAGGAGACCAAAACCGTTGAGGTGACGGACGAGAATCTGACCGATTTCCTTGGTGTGCCGCGGTTCAAATTCGGTCTGGCCGAGAAAGAAGACCAAATCGGGGTCGTCACGGGTCTTGCCTGGACGCAGGTGGGCGGCGATCTGTTGCAGATCGAGGCGCTGAAACTTCCGGGCAAGGGCCGGATGAAAACCACGGGAAAGCTCGGCGATGTGATGAAAGAATCGATCGATGCGGCGAGTTCCTTTGTGCGCTCCATCGCGCCGCGGATCGGCGTCACGCCACCGCGTTTCGACATGTTCGATATCCACGTCCATGTGCCAGAAGGCGCGACCCCAAAGGACGGGCCGAGTGCCGGCACCGCAATGGTGACATCCATCGTGTCGGTACTGACGCAGATTCCGGTGCGCAAGGATATCGCGATGACTGGAGAGGTGACGCTGCGCGGCAATGTGCTGGCCATCGGTGGGTTGAAGGAGAAGCTTCTGGCCGCACTGCGCGGCGGGATCACGACCGTGCTGATCCCGGAAGAAAATGCCAAGGACCTGCCAGAGATTCCGGATAATGTGAAGGACGGGTTGACCATCATTCCGGTCAGCCATGTTCGGGATGTGCTGAAGCACGCATTAGTGCGCGAACCCACACCAGTGGAATGGGACGAGGCCGCTGAAGAGGCCTCGCGTCTGGCGCGGCTCACCGCCCAGCCAGAAGGTGAGACACCCCGCGCTGCGCATTAAAGATCGCTATGACAGGCCCGCCGCAAGGCGGGCCTGCCTTTGCAACCTGCCCGCAACTGGGGCTTGCGCGTGTGCAAGGCCCGGGCTAAAGAGCCGCGCTAGGGGCGATTAGCTCAGTGGTAGAGCGCTTCGTTCACATCGAAGATGTCGGGGGTTCAAATCCCTCATCGCCCACCATCCTTCACCTGCATGCCCCAGTAGCGCGGCCTTGACGATGCGCTTGATCGCGGCTCTTTACTTCGCGCTGAATTCTCTGCCTCATGCTTTTCTGCATGCAAAAGGATCCCACTCCATGGGCAAGCCGCCACCCAGCCCTTCCGAACCCTGCGGCCCGGAAACAGCGCAATCGCGACGGCAAGGCCAACGGTCTTCATCCCCGCCATTGGGCGTCATCCTTGCCGGGGGGCAGGCAACACGTATGGGCGGTGGCGACAAAGGCCTGCGCCTTTTGGATGGCAGGCCGCTGCTTGCGCATGTCATCGAGCGGCTGGCGCCTCAGGTCAGCGATATCGTGCTCAATGCCAATGGCGCGCCCGAGCGCTTTGCCGATTTCGGCCTGCCCGTTGTCTCCGACACGCTGTATGGCTGGCCGGGACCGTTGGCGGGCGTGCTTGCCGGAATGGACCGGGCGGCGGCGCAAGGTACAGACACAATTGTTACAGTCGCAGCCGATACGCCATTCTTTCCGCATGATCTGGTCACGCGCCTTATCGAGGCGGCCGCGCCTTCGGGCGTTGCGCTTGCTGCAACGCGCGCCGAGGGTCGGCTCTGGCATCATCCGACCTTCGGCCTCTGGCCAGTGCGCCTATTCGAGGATTTGCACCTTGCGCTAGGACGGGGCCAGCGCAAGACGATTCTCTGGGCTGAGCGACACGGGGCCGGAACAGCGGAGTTCAGCACCACCCCCTTCGATCCGTTCTTTAACATCAACACGCCCGAGGATCTGCAGATAGCCGAGACACTCATGGGGCAGGCATGACCCAGGCGCGGATCGCAGACGACAGGATAAGCCAGTTCGATCACGTTCTGGTGCTGGACTGGTCGGCCAATTCCACACCCAAACGAGGGGCAGATTCGATCTGGATCGGCAGCGCGGGCAAAGCCCGCGCTGCCCCCGAAAACCTGCCCACACGTCACCGCGCCATGGCAGCGCTGCGCAGGCGCATTGACGCCGCACTTGCGGAAAGTGAGCGCATGCTGATCGCGATCGATATCGGGTTCGGCTATCCGCGCGGCTTTGCCGCGCGGCTAACGGGGCGGCCCGAGGCCCTGGCAGTCTGGGACTGGCTCGCGGCGCGCATCAGCGATGATGCGCAGAACCGCAACAACCGGTTCGAGATCGCCGCCGAGATCAACCGCCAGTTTCCCGGCACGGGCCCTTTCTGGGGTCGGCCGTCCAAGCGCGACCTGCCCGATCTGCCGATGAAGGGCAGTGCGCGGCAGGGCACAGGACTGGCGGAATTGCGTGAGACCGAACTGCTCTGTTCGGGCGCACATCCGATGTGGAAGCTATACACCACAGGCTCGGTTGGCTCGCAGAGCCTGCTCGGGCAAGCGCATCTGGCACGGTTGCGCTCTGACTATGGCGCGCAGCTTGCTGTCTGGCCGATGGAGGGGCATGACGCTCCGGTCATATTAGCCGAGACCTATCTGTCACTGCTCGACCCGGCTGTGAAGGTGGCCAGCGGCTATCCCTGCAAGGATGCAGCGCAGGTCGATCTGCTGGCCCGCGCGCTGCATGCCATGGCGCTTGCCCCTCTGCTCGCACCTGGTGCCCCGGCAGAGCTGCTGCGCGAGGAGGGATGGATCCTCGGTGCCGGACATGAAGCCGGGTTGCTGGCGGCACTGGAAGCCGCGCAGCTCTGACGACCTGTTTCCCCTCAAGGCACAAAAGCTTGGCGCGTCCGACCATTGTCCTGCAATTGTCCCGGCGCGACCCCATTCTTGCCCGAATCAGCACCGATAGTGACCGACTACAGCTTATTGTGCGCGCAGGATGTATTTATGGATCGTCTTACCGAGATGGAAGCTTTTGCCACCGTTGTGGATCAGGGCGGGTTCACAGATGCCGCCAGAAAAATGGGGATGTCCAAATCCGCCGTCTCGAAGCACGTTTCCTCGCTCGAAGCCCGCCTCGGCGCGCGCCTTCTGAACCGTACCACGCGGCGCGTCAGTCCTACCGATATCGGGCTTGCCTACTACGACCGCGCGCGGCGCGTCCTAAATGACGCCGGAGAAGCGGATAATCTGGTCACGGCCATGCAATCCGCCCCCACAGGTATATTGCGGATCGCTGTGCCCACCGATTTCGGCGCCACACATCTGTCACCTGTTCTAGGGGAGTTCCTGAACCGCTACCCCGAGGTCTCGGTCAACATGGTGCTCAAGAATCGCTATGTCGAATTGATCTCGGAAGGGTTCGATCTGGCGATCCGCATGGGCGACATGGAAGACTCAACGCTGCGCGCCCGCAAGATATGCGAGGCGACCCAGCGCCTGATCGCCTCGCCCGCCTATTTGGCCGAACATGGAACGCCCGCGCGGATCGATGATTTGAACGATCATCGGCTGCTCTACTATTCCCATAATGCCAGCACGTCAGTCTGGAAAATCACCGCACCCTCTGGCGAACAGCGTCAGGTCCGTTCGTCGAGCTGGTTCTCGGTGAATGACGGCCAGTCGCTGCTCAATGCTGCAATCAATGGGCTTGGCATCGCTTATCTACCGAGCTTTCTCTATGCTGGCGCGATGAGATCGGGACAGGTCGTGGATGTGATCCCGGACCTGCCGCAGGACGTCCAGAGCCTCCACGCGGTTTATCCCGCCGGGCGCTACACCCAACCCAAGGTCCGCGCGCTGATCGATTTTCTGGTCGAGAAATTCAGTCACCGGAGCGCCGCGGATTGGTAGCGACATAAGGACTTCGCACGACGGCACAAATGCCGTAGTCCCGCCCGACTGACCGGAACACGATGTGCTCCGGCCTTTTCTCGCTGTTCATGCCCGGTGGTAGGGGCTGCCAGCCATGATCGTAGCCGCGCGGTAGATCTGCTCGGCCAGCATGACGCGCACCAGCCGGTGTGGCCAGACCATCTGTCCGAACGAGAGCATGCGCTCCGCGCGTCCTGTCACCTCGGTGCTGAGACCATCGGCACCACCGATGAGACAGGCCATGTCGCGCAAACCACGGTCTCGCATCTGTGCTAGAAAGCGTGCAAACTCGGGCGAAGACATCTGCCGTCCGCGTTCATCAAGCGCAAGCAATGACGCACCTTCCGGCACCGCGCGCAGGAGCGCTTGACCCTCTGCGGCCTGCGAGTCGGCTTTCCGCTCGTCGACCTCATGCTCACGGATCGCGCCCAGCCCATGTGTTCGCCCTGTCTTTTCGAAACGAGACAGATAATCGTCGATCAGGGCGCGCTCGGGCCCTGAGCGAATTCGCCCGACCGCGCAGATATGCAGCCGCATCAGGCGACAGGGGCGCGCGATGGCTCCTGCCACATCTTCTCGAGTTGATAGAACTCGCGCACTTCAGGCCGGAAGATATGCACCACGACATCGCCCGTGTCGATCAGCACCCAGTCGCCGACATCCTTGCCCTCAGCGCGCGCGCTGAGGCGGAAGGTCTCTTTCAGCCGGTCGAGCAGTTTCTGGGCAATGGCCGAGACTTGGCGGGTCGAGCGCCCCGAGCAAATGACCATGTGATCGGCCATGGCCGATTTGGAACGCAGGTCTATGGTCACGATGTCTTCCGCCTTGTCGTCGTCAAGCGAGGTCAAAACCAGATCCAGAATGGCTTCACTGCTGAGCGGAACGGCAGCTTCTGGCTCTGGGCGGGCCGCGAATGCGGTCGTGTCAGTATAAGACAGAGACCTGTCCTCCTTTTGCTTGGTGACGCTGAGAATATAACATGTTTTCCGTGCTTCTCAATCTGAGCGGTGCGGATTCTACGCCATGTGGTGAAAAACCGCGCAACCAGGCCGCGCAGGATCCGGCGTTGCCTTGCACTCGATTCGCTCCTATTACGTCGTTTATGAAACGGTTTTTCGACATGACAGATCACGCACGCCTGCCGCAACGGTTTCAGCGCGTGAACCGGTCCGTACTGGCACGACTGCGCTGAGCGCATGTTGGCTCGCGCACAGCGCCCGCCACCCTTCCTGTCAGTTTCACCTCCACTCGGGGATTATCTCATGCCAAAGACACTCTACGACAAGATCTGGGACGCGCATGTCGTCCATGAAGACAGCGATGGCACCAGCCTGCTGTATATCGACCGCCATCTGGTTCATGAAGTGACCAGCCCGCAAGCCTTTGAGGGGCTTCGTATGGCGGGCCGCAAGGTTCGCGCGCCGGAAAAGACCATCGCTGTACCCGACCACAATGTCCCCACCACGCCCGACCGCGTCAAGGGCATTGAGAACCCCGAATCTCGCATCCAAGTCGAGGCGCTGGACAGCAACGCGCGCGAATTTGGTGTTCATTACTACCCCGTCAACGATATTCGCCAAGGGATCGTGCACATCGTCGGCCCCGAACAGGGCTGGACCCTGCCAGGCATGACTGTGGTCTGCGGCGACAGCCACACTGCGACGCATGGCGCATTTGGCGCACTCGCCCATGGGATCGGCACCTCCGAGGTTGAGCACGTGCTGGCCACGCAGACGCTGATCCAGAAGAAATCCAAGAACATGAAGGTCGAGATCACCGGCTCCCTGCCCCCCGGTGTGACCGCCAAGGACATCACGCTTTCGGTCATTGGTAGGACTGGCACCGCCGGCGGCACCGGCTACGTTATCGAATATTGCGGCCAAGCCATCGAAGAACTGTCGATAGAGGGCCGCATGACTGTGTGCAACATGGCGATTGAAGGCGGCGCGCGCGCTGGGCTGATCGCGCCCGACGAAAAGACCTTCGCCTATGTCAAGGGCCGCCCCCATGCCCCCAAGGGCGCGCAATGGGATGCCGCCATGGCCTGGTGGAAGACGCTGAAATCTGACGAGGGCGCGCATTGGGACAAGGTCATTACCCTGCGCGCCGAGGATATCGCGCCCGTGGTGACCTGGGGCACCTCGCCCGAGGATGTGTTGCCGATCACCGATAGCGTGCCCGCACCCGAATGCTACTCGGGTGGCAAGGTCGAGGCCGCACGCCGTGCGCTCGACTATATGGGGCTCAAGGCAGGTCAGAAACTCAGCGATATCGAGATCGACACGGTCTTCATCGGCTCCTGCACCAATGGCCGGATCGAGGATCTGCGCGCCGCAGCCGAAATCCTCAAGGGCCGCAAGATCGCCGTCAAGCGCGCCATGGTAGTGCCGGGCTCTGGCCTTGTGCGCGCACAAGCCGAAGAAGAGGGGCTCGCGCAGATCTTCATCGATGCAGGTTTTGAGTGGCGCCTAGCGGGCTGCTCCATGTGCCTCGCGATGAACCCCGACCAGCTTGCGCCAGGAGAGCGCTGCGCTGCCACCTCCAATCGCAATTTCGAGGGTCGGCAGGGCCGCGGCGGGCGCACGCATCTGATGTCCCCCGCCATGGCCGCCGCCGCGGCGGTGACGGGCAAGCTGACGGATGTCCGCGAAATGATGACCGAGACCGCCTGATTTCATCTTGCCCCAAATACTCCGGGGGCCAGGGCAGAGCCCCGGTGCTCTCGGGAAGGAGTAACCTATGGACAGATTCACTGCACTCACTGGCGTCGCGGCCCCGATGCCGCTCGTCAATATCGACACGGACATGATCATCCCCAAACAGTTTCTCAAGACGATCCAGCGGTCGGGCCTTGGCAAGAATCTGTTCGACGAGATGCGCTATGATGATCAGGGGAACGAGATCCCCGATTTCGTGTTGAACCAGCCAGCCTATCGCAAGGCGCAGATCCTTGTTGCAGGCGACAATTTCGGTTGCGGCTCAAGCCGCGAACACGCGCCCTGGGCGCTGGCCGATTTCGGGATCAAGGCGATCATCTCCACCAGTTTCGCCGATATCTTCTACAATAATTGCTTCAAGAACGGTATGTTGCCCATCGTCCTGCCGCAGGAGCAGGTCGATATCCTGATGGAGGATGCCCGCAAAGGTGAGAACGCGCGCATCGCGATCGACCTCCAATCACAGACTGTCACGAGCGCAGATGGGCATGTATTCTCTTTCGAGATCGACCCTTTCAAGAAGCACTGCCTACTGAATGGGCTCGACGATATTGGCCTGACTCTGGAGAAAGTATCTGCAATTGATACTTTTGAGGCCGAGGCCGCACAGGCACGCCCTTGGGTCTAAAGGCCTGAAAACCAGCACTCTGACAGCGGCAGACCTCTGGGCTGCCGCATTTTTTCCCTCAATTTGATGCAAACTCGCGACAGTTTCATCTCGAAATTGCCGCAGCCATGACCGATCCTGATCGCGACGCTTGCTAGGGTGGCGAAAAATGGGCAGGATTGTGTCTAGAATAAGGCAGGCGCTGGCTGGAATGGCAGCACGGCCGACAAAAATTGTGCAGATTGCGTCACCCAATCCAAGCGCAGTATGGCGAGGCAGTAGAGCATACATGTCACATGTGGCACAGATTCTGGTGCGATGTTTAAGCGTTGGCATTTTGATCCTGCTGCCGGCGCTGCTTCTGCCGGGTATATCACTTGAAGCGGCGCAAGGTGTAACCTTGCTGGCATTGCTGGCCGTTGTTGTCGTCGCCACCGAATACGCCGCCGCCTATCCCGGCCTGATCGAGTTCCGCGATGCGAAACCGCATAACCGGGCGCGCTTCGTGATCCTTTTCGCGGTTGTCCTGTCGGTGACTCTAGTCAAACGCGAGATAATCCTGTCGCCTGATATGACCGGCTGGGTCATGACTACGGCGCTGGGAGTGGGCGACACGATTGACTTCGCCTTCAGCCCCGTCCGCCTGATGGTCATGTCCCTGCCCGCGGGGCTGCCTGTCGAACATCTGGCATTGGTCAAGGCTGCGGCGTCCTTGGCTTACCTGCTGTCACTCTTCGGCCTCGCCCTCATGTGCGCAGGCATTTACGCAGGCTATTGGCCGCGTCGCGACCAAACCTTCAATGTCTGGATCAATCTTCCGAATTTCGACCCGACCAAGGGAGTCGATGTCGTCCGGCGGCTCGAACGCGACGCCCAGTTTAACATTTTGTTAGGCATCATTCTGCCATTCTCACTTCCGGTTCTGCTGCACCTTTCCAACCTTCTGGTGCAACCGATGACATTGCAGACGCCACTGGCGTTTGTCTGGGGGATCGCACTCTGGGCCTTCATTCCGGTAAATCTGATCTTGCGCGGGGCGGCAATGTATCGCGTCGCCCAACTGGTGCGCGACCAGCGTCGGCGCCTCGCCGAGGAAGAAGATACCGTGTCGTTGCCTGCACGATCTGCCTATTCCTGACCCTGCTCACGTCTCTCCCTGACAATGCGCAGGGTGATACTCTGCGCATTGCCTTCTGGAGGATCGACCTTGGTGGCCGCGGCCCAGGCTATGCCTTGCGCGACATCCTCGCGGAGGCGTCCGTTCCTGTGCAAAAAGCCGCTCTGATCGCACATCTGACCCCCGACGTTCTGGTTCTATCGGGGCTTGATCACGACCATGACCTGATCACCCTGCGCGCCTTTCGTGACCTCATCGCCCAGCACGGTCACTTGTTCCAGCATGTCTTTGCCTATCCCTCGAATGCAGGTTTGCGCACCGGGCTGGACATGACAGGCGATACCCGCACTGACACAGCCGATGATACCCAGGGCTATGGTCCCTTCCGTGGTGCCAAGGCGCTGGCCATGCTTTCCCGTTTTCCGGTAGATCAAGCGTCCGCGCGCGATTTCTCATCATTTCTTTGGCGTGACCTGCCAAGCGCCCTGCTGCCAGACATGTCCACCGAGGCACTTGCCATACATCGCCTTTCCAGTACGGGTCACTGGGATGTGCCAATCTGGGTCAGCCCCCAGGTTCAGTTGCATCTGCTGGTCTATCAGGCCGGGCCGCCGATCTTCGGCGGGCATGAGAGCCGCAACCGGTTGCGCAATCACGACGAGACAGCTTTCTGGCTGCGCTTCCTCGATGGCGACCTGCCAATGCCGCCTCCTTCTGCGCCCCTCGTCATGATCGGGGGCAGCAATCTCGACCCAAGCGATGGTGACGGCAGACATGAGGCAATGCGGGCCCTGCTGGAACATCGGTCGCTGCAGGACCCGCAGCCGAGTAGTGAGGGTGGCCGCCACGCCAGTCGCGACCCGCGCAACAGGGCGCATCGCGGCCCGCCGGAACTCGATACTGTGCACTGGCCGCAAACACCCGGCCCCGGCAATCTGCGGGTAAGCTACATACTGCCCGCCCGCGATCTGGAGGTCACGGATGCAGGTGTTTTCTGGCCCCGACCCGACAACCCCGAGGCAGTCTTGCTTGGGGACCCCGACGCTCCGCCTACGCGGCACCGGATGGTCTGGGTCGATATCCTGACCGAAAGCCTGAAGCGCTGATCTCACTCATGCCGTAGGCACGCGGGCGCTTCCCGAACGCGTGAAACGCGGTCAGTTCAGAAGCCCCGCATGACGCATCGCCGCGTCCATTTTCGCCTTGGCTGCCTCGGACAAACCGACCAGCGGCAGGCGTACTTCTTCACTGCATTTACCAAGGCGTGACAGACCATATTTCGCGCCGACAAGCCCCGGTTCGGTAAAGATGGCAACGTGGAGCGGCATCAACCTGTCATGGATGTCGAGAGCACGCACATAATCGCCCGCAAGTGTCGCCTCTTGGAACTCGGCGCAGAGCCTTGGCGCGACATTCGCCGTCACCGATATGCAGCCCACACCACCTTGCGCGTTGAACCCCGGTGCGGTCGCATCCTCGCCCGAAAGCTGGATGAACTCCGGCCCACAGGTCATACGCTGCAGGCTTACGCGCTCCAGCTTGCCGGTGGCATCCTTCACCCCGACAATCCGCGGCAATTCGGCCAGACGCCCCATGGTCTCGGGTGTCATGTCCACGACCGAGCGACCGGGAATGTTGTAGATGATGATTGGGAGGCCGCAGCAATCATGCAGTGCTTTGAAATGCGCGATCAGACCGTCTTGAGTGGGTTTGTTGTAATAAGGTGTGACCACAAGTGCTGCGTCAGCACCGACTGATTCGGCATGCCGCAGAAAGCCTACTGCCTCGATCGTGTTGTTCGACCCGGCGCCGGCGATGATCGGTACGCGACCAGCCGCTGCCTTGACCACTTCCTCAATCACGCGCTCATGTTCGGCATGGCTCAACGTCGGGCTCTCACCAGTCGTTCCGACGGGCACCAAACCGTGCGAGCCTTCGGAGACCTGCCAGTCGACCAGCGCATGGAGCGTGTCGAGATCGAGTGCGTTGTCCTTCAGCGGCGTGACCAATGCCGGCATGGACCCTCTGATCTGCATCTGCGCCATCTCCTCTAGAACCCCGCACGAGCCGAATGTAAGCTTTCACAAATGTGTCTTGCCTCGTGTTCATCGCCGGTTAGAACGAGGGCGGATCAGTTTCAAGGAAAAAGAGCCCCTTCGATGTCGCCTGCTGACAGCTACCGCGTGCTTCTCCGCCTCGGGCTAGGAACCCTTTGCGGGCTTTGGCTGTCGCTGAGCTCGGGTGTGGCGCAAGACACACCCCCGCCGTCACGCGCGTCAGGGCTCTTGGCTGCGTCCTTGCAGGCGGCACAGACTGGCAACTGGGCCGAGGCCGAGGCGCGTGTGACCGAGAGCGATCAGATTTCGCGTGATATCCTGCATTGGCTTGCTTTGCGCGAGGGGCAAGGCAGCTTCGCCGAGTACATGGCGTTCCTGCGAAACAAAAACCACTGGCCCTTGATCAACACTGTGCAGCGTCAGGCCGAGGAGTTGCTCACCACCCAGACACCCGAAGCAATCCTCGAATTTTTCGAGTTGTGGCCGCCAGTGTCGGAGGAAGGACAAATCGCACTGACTTTCGCTCTGAAGGAAACCGGCCAGACTGATCGGGCCGAGGCACTGGCCATAGATCTGTGGCAGGGTGAGTTCCTGAGCGGTGAACACGAGTTGCGCCTGCTGCGCAGCTTTGGCGACGCTCTTGATCCTTATCATGCAGACCGCGTGGACATGCTACTCTGGCAAGGCGCGCGTACTGCGGCCCAGCGCCATCTGGAGCGCCTGCCCGAAGCCGAAAAGGCTGTCGCGCGCGCCCGTATCGCACTGCAGGAGCGTGTCTCGGGGGTTGATCCGCTGGTCGCCGCAGTGCCTGCCAGCCACGCAAATGACCCTGGCCTGATGCGCGACCGCTTCGAATTCCGTATTCGCGTCGGAAATGTCGAGGGAGCGATCGCGCTCATCCACGAGCAATCGCGCCATGCCGCGGGTCTGGGACAGCCCGAGGCGTGGGGCGCGCGCCGGGTAGCCCTTGTACGCCGCGCCATGTCCGAGGGCGATTTCGCGCTTGCCTACGATCTGGCCACGCCCAACGGGCTTGAGGACGGGCTGCATTTCGTCGATCTGGAGTTCCTCGCGGGCTTCATTGCGTTGACGCATCTCGACCGTCCGCAGGATGCGTTGAATCACTTCCGTACCCTGCGCGTGCGCAGTTCCAGCCCAATCAGCCTTGGCCGTGCCGGGTATTGGGAAGGCCGCGCGCAAGAAGCTTTGGGCAATGCGGATCTTGCCGAGATGTCCTTTGCTTTTGCTGCCGAGCATCAGACCAGTTTCTACGGTCAACTGGCCGCCGACAGGCTGGGTCTGACACTGGACCCTGTGCTTGTGAATGGCGATGAGCATCCTAACTGGCGCGACACGTCGCTTGCAGAATCGGATCTGCTGCAAGCGGCCCTGCTTTTGCACGAAGCTGGGCAATGGCATCAGGCGCGGCGCTTCGTGCTGTTTCTGGCGCGTCAGCTTGATGATGCAGCGACCCTCGGAGCGCTCGCTGATCTGATGCTCGAAATCAAGGAGCCCAATTTCGCCCTGAACATTGCCAAGATCGCTGTGCAGAGCGAGATTGTCCTGCCACGCGCCTATTTCCCGCTTACAGACCTTGCCAAGGCGGAGCTTCCGGTGCCCGCAGATCTGGTCAAGGCGATTGCGCGGCGCGAGAGCGAGTTTGACCCTGGTGTCGTCAGTCCGGCCGATGCGCGTGGGCTGATGCAGGTCCTGCCCGGCACTGGTGAGATGATGGCAAGCAAGCTGGGGGTTCCGTTTCAGGTCAGCGACCTGATCAGTAACCCCGATCTGAACGCGCGCTTGGGTGCGGCCTATCTGGAGGAACTGCGCGACGAATTCGGGACCTCGCTGGCGCTTGTGGCAGCGGGTTACAATGCAGGCCCCGGCCGACCCCGGCAGTGGATCCCTCGACTTGGCGACCCGCGCGACGAGAATGTTGATCTTATCGCTTGGGTCGAGAGCGTGCCGTTTGCCGAAACGCGAAATTACATCATGAGAGTCGCGGAATCGCAGGTGGTTTATCGCTCACGGCTTGTGGGAAGTCCGCAACCGATTGAAATGCACCGGCTGTTGCGGGGCGACTGAACCTTTGAAGGTCGCTGAAGGGCATACAACCTTCTGAATATTATTATTTTTGCAATTTTCGCTCAGTTCAGCCCAATGACTATACCGACACCGATAAGCAGCACCCCTGCAACCCGGTTCGCCCGCGCGAGCGCTGTCCCAGAGCGTAGCAAGGCGCGCGCGCGGTCGATAGCCAACGCCATCAGAAGGTTGCCGATGATGGGAATAAGGGCGGAAACCGCGAGAATCGCCGCAATATCGGCCCATGTCACACGGCTAAGATCGAAGAAGCCCGGCAGCACGCCCATATAGAACAAGATCGCCTTGGGATTCGCGAGAATGACCGTCACCCCGGCGGCGAAACCGGCCAGCGCGCCGGGGCGGTTCAGGCGGCTGTCGGTCGAAAGTTCGGTCGCGGCGTGGCGGATGAGTTGCACTCCCATGATGACGAACATCCCCATCGCGACCCATTTCAGCGCCTCGAGCAGATCGCCGTAGATCGACAGGACCCATGTCAGCCCGAAGATCGCCGCCAGTGGCCAGAACATATCGCCCAAGGCGACACCCACGGCCAGAGGGGCTGCCGAGGCAAAGCCGCCTGACATGGCGCGTGCAGTCAGCGCGACCCAGACAGGACCGGGCGTCAGAAACAGGATCAGGATCGCGCCTGCGTAGAAGACGAGTTCCACCGGTGTCACTGTCATTCAGGCACCGGCAGTTTCAGGCTGCCATCCGCGGAGAGCGGCCAGAACGGGTTATGCGCAACCTCCCAGACATGGCCATCGGGGTCAGCAAAATAACCCGAATATCCGCCCCAGAATACCGGCTCGGGGCGTTTGAGCGCGCTGGCCCCTGCGGCGAGGGCGGCGGTATATGCGGCGTCGACATCATCGCGACTCTCGAAGTTCTGCGCAAGTGTGATCGCGCCGGTGCCCAGTGCGGCACCTGTTCGCCCTTGATCTGCCACCAGCGCGTCACGGTCGAAGAGCATGAGAGCCTGGCCATGAAGCTGGTAGCAGATCATGCCCTCTATCAGTTCGGCAGGCTGCCATCCCAGCCCGTCATAGAAGGCCCGCGCACGGTCGAGATCTGCCACGCCCAGCGTGACAAGGCTGATGCGCTGGCGCAGATAGCTCATGGTGTCACCTCCTCTATCTGCGAGCGGCCCTCATCCTCGCTGATATGAAAATGCTGCGCGCGCGGGCCCAGATCAGTGAATAATTCGGGGCCAGTGCCCGTCAGAAAGGCCTGCACGCCAAGTTCGCACAAGATGTCATAGAGCGCCGACCTGCGGGCGGCGTCAAGATGGGCGGCGAGTTCATCAAGCAAAAGCACCGGCAGGGTGTTGCGTTCCGCGGCAAGCGCGCGGGCATTGGCAAGAACCAGCGAGATCAGCAGCGCTTTTTGTTCACCGGTCGAGCATTGCGCGGCAGGCATGCCCTTGGCCGCCCAGACCGCCCCAAGATCGGCCCGATGCGGGCCGATCAGGCTGCGCCCTGCCGCCATGTCCCGCGCGCGCCATTCGGCCAAGGCCTGCGTGAGTTCTGCCGCGCCGTCAGGCGCGGCTCCCTCGAGCGTCAGATTGGCCACCGGAAAGAGGCCGTCGGGGTCAGCATGACGCGCAAGCGTAGCGAGGGTTACCATACGATTCGCCGATATCCGCGCCCCTGCCTGCGCCATCTGCGCCTCAAGCGCACCATACCAGCCGCCATCGGTCACACCGTCGCGCAACAGACGGTTGCGCTCGCGCATCGCCTTTTCATAGCTCAGCACCTGCGCAGCATGGTCCGGCTCGAAACTCAGCACCATCCGGTCAAGAAAGCGCCGCCGCCCCTCTGCACCCTCGATCCAGAGCCGGTCCATCTGCGGGGTGAGCCAGAGCATCGACATCACATTGCCCAGCGCGATCTGCGGCGCAGTCTTGTCGTCGATGCGGACCTGCCGCGGGGCCCCCGGCTCTGCCCAGGTTTCGATCAGACGCAACTCCTCTGCGCCTGCAATCTCAGAGCGCAGCTTCCAGCCCAGAGCCTGCGGGCGGCGCGCAATCTCGTCGGGCGCGGCGCGGCGCAAACCGCGCCCCGGTGAGAGCAGCGAGACAGCTTCGAGAATATTGGTCTTGCCTGCACCATTAGCACCAGAAAGCACTACAATGCGCCCATCGAGCACCATCCTCGTGCGCAGATGCGAGCGGAAATGCGACAGCGTCAGAGAGGTGACATGCACAGCCATGCGCCAGCGGTAGAAAAGAACACTGGCCAAGGCCAGAGAAAAAAGGCCCCGCTGCTGGCGAGGCCCGGTGGAATAAACCTTGTATCTGTCACTGCAACCGGACGAGACGCCCCATCACACCCGCATCGGCATCACCACATAGACTGCGCTGGTGTCATTGCCCTCGCGCATCAGCGTCGGGTCACCCGAATTGTTGAACAGAAATACCGCATTCTCGCGGTCAACCTGACTTGCGATCTCGAGCAGATATTTCGCATTGAATCCGATTTCGAGGCGATCATCGCCGTAATTAACGATAAGCTCCTCCTCGGCGGCCCCAGAATCGGGCGCATTGACCGAGAGGACCAGCTTGTCTTCCTCTAGCGTCAATTTCACCGCGCGCGAGCGCTCGGAAGACACTGTTGCCACGCGATCAACCGCCTTGGCAAACTCGGTCGCGTCGACTTCTAACTTGCGGGTGTTCTGGGTCGGGATGACGCGCGTGTAGTCCGGGAAAGTGCCATCGATAACCTTGGACGTGAGCGTTATGTCAGGTGTGGCAAAGCGCACCTTGGTCTCCGAGATCGAAACGGCGATCTGCATCTCGTCATCTTCAAGCAGCTTTCGCAACTCGCCCACTGTCTTGCGCGGGACAATCACGCCCGGCATCTCCTCTGCCCCGCTCGGGAGCGCGGCGTCGATCCGCGCCAGCCGGTGGCCATCCGTGGCCACGCAGCGCAGGACGCGGCCCCCATCGGCCTCGGCTACATGCATATAGACGCCATTGAGGTAGTAGCGTGTCTCTTCCGTCGAAATGGCGAATTTCGCCTTCTCAAACAAGCGCCGCAAATCCTTGGCCGTCGCCGAGAAATTGGCCGTGTATTCGCTCGACGCCATGACCGGGAAATCTTCCTTGGGTAGGGTCGCAAGCGAGAAAGAGGACCGTCCGGCCGTAACCTGCAACCGTCCCGTGCGTGCATCATTTACGAGTTCGACCAGCGCGCCATCGGGCAACTTGCGCACAATGTCGTGCAGCAGCACAGCCGAGACTGTCGTTGCGCCAGGCTGTTCGACCATTGCAGGCGCACGATCTACCACCTCGATATCGAGATCGGTCGCGCGCAGACTAATTTGCCCTTCACCAGTCTCGATCAGGACATTGGCTAGAATCGGGATAGTGTTGCGCCGCTCGACAACCGATTGCGCCTGGCCCACTGCCTTCAGCAGGACCGCTCTTTCGATGCTGATCTTCATGCCCTCGATCCTATTCTGCCGCAGGTGTCTTGCGCACCTCCGGGGATCGTGAGCCTAGCCATTTCTGCCCTGACGACAAGCATTTTTCAAACATCACGCGCGCTGAATCGACAGAGACGCCCTCAGTTTTCGAGCAAACGGCGCAGGAGTTCGATATCTTCGTGAAGCTGCGTGTCGGTCCCGCAAATCTCTTCGACCTTGCGCACACCGTGCAGAATCGTGGTGTGGTCGCGACCTCCGAAGCGACGCCCGATTTCAGGTAGCGAACGAGAAGTCAGTTCCTTGGAGAGATACATCGCAACCTGACGCGGGCGGGCAATGGTGCGGGTGCGTTTGGGGCCCAGCATGTCGGACAATCGGATGTTGTAGTATTCGGAGACCTTGCGCTGGATTTCCTCAACTGTCACCCGCCGCTCGGATGTGCGCAGGATATCCGACAGGCAATCCTGCACCATGTCGAGCGTGATTTCCTGCCCGATCAGGCTGGAAAAGGCGAATAGTCGCTGCAGTGCACCCTCGAGCACTCGCACATTCGAGCTGATCCGATGCGCCAGAAACTCGAGCACGCCATCATCAATGGTAATGCTGCCATAGCTTTGGGAAAAAAGTGCCGCCTTGCGTTGCAGAATGCCGAGGCGCAACTCGTAATTCGTAGGGTGCAGATCCACCACCAGCCCGCATTGCAGCCGCGAAGAGATTCGTGATTCCAGATCCTTGATCTCACCGGGCGCGCGGTCGGCCGAAATGACGATCTGCTTGTTCTGGTCAACAAGAGCATTGAAGGTGTGGAAGAACTCTTCCTGCGTGCTCTCCTTGCCCGCAATGAATTGCACATCATCAACCATCAGCACATCGACCGAGCGGAACAGATTCTTGAAATCCATGATCTGCCGATCGCGCAGGGCTTGGACAAAACGATACATGAACTGCTCGGCCGAGAGGTAAAGCACCTGCAATTCAGGGCGCTTTTCCTGTAACTCCCAGGCGATGGCCTGCATCAGGTGGGTCTTGCCGAGCCCGACCCCGCCATAAAGGAAAAGCGGGTTGAAAGTGACCTCGCCGCCTTCGGCGACGCGGCGCGCGGCGGCATGGGCCAGTTCGTTGGGCTTGCCGACCACAAAATTCTCGAAGCAGAGCTTCGCATCAAGAGGTGCGCTCTGCAGGCCCTCATCCGGCATTGCGTGGGGACGTGTGCGCTCCGGGCCATTGGTCAGAGTTGCTGCACGTGCGGGACCAAATTCGAAATCCAGCCGTTGGACCTGCAGGCCGGATTTCTGAAGCTGCGCTATGATCTGATCATGGTAATTACGTTTGACCCAATCCCCGACAAACCGCGACGGGGCGCGCAGGCGCAGAGCATCTTCGTTCACGCCGAGATATTCCAGTGGCGCTATCCAGCTTTTGTGATTGCTCTCTCCGACCTCGCGCCGCAATTCATTCGATATTCCCGCCCAATGCTCCGCAGCCATGTCACCCCTGCCTATTATAATTCATACGCGGCCATCCCCGAGGCCTCCATTACACACAAAATCGCGTTCCCATTCGGCAGCGCCGAAATGCGGTAGCGAAAAACAAATTGCCCTGCTGCAAAGCCGTGCCTGCAAGCGGAGCCGGTCTTAGTGGTCTGTGCCCAGCTACTGTGCGTGTCAGACAAGGTTCCTGCCGACAGGCACGTGTCAGGACGTTCCCCACGACGGCGCGATGCCGTCACTCAATCGTCCTTGCCCCCCCCAAGGTACAAAAACGAGTCGTGTTGGCAAATTACCAAGCTCACGCGATGGCGCGCAACTGAACTTGGAGCTTGACCATACTACGACGCGAAACGAATCGTTGCAGCGATGTCATCCGGACACAGCAGAGCCAATGCAAAAGGGCGCCCATGGGCGCCCTTCCGATTAGCAAGCCGTTAGTGTGTAAAGAAAATCAGGCGCCCAGGGCCTTGATCCGGGCCGAGAGCCGCGATTTTTTTCGCGCGACTGTATTTTTATGCAGCACACCTTTGGTGACACCACGGTCGAGTTCGGGCTGGGCAGCGAAGAAGGCGGATTTCGCAGCCGCCTCATCACCCGCAGCGATAGCTTCCTCGACCTTGCGCAGGAAGCGGCGAATCCGCGAGCGGCGCGCTTTGTTGACTTCGGTGCGGCGCTCGATCTGGCGGGCGCGCTTCTTGGATTGGAGGGTATTGGCCATAGGTCTCTCGTCTGTAGGGTCTGGTTCAATTCGATTACACGCCAGACCCGACTGGTCGGAGTAACCAGTGACGATTCATGCCTTAAGCGGGCCCACGCGCATGTCTGGCAGCCCTATAGGACAGCCAGACGCCAAAGAAAACAGGAAAATCGCCCTATCTGTCGCGGAACTGCGGCTGACGCTTTTCGAGGAAGGCCGACATGCCCTCTTTCTGATCTTCGGAGGCAAATAGCATGTGGAACACGCGCCGCTCGAACAGGATGCCTTCACGCAGCGTGGTCTCGTAGCTGCGATTGACCGATTCCTTGACCACCTTCACCGTCACCTGCGATTTCTCGGCGATCTTGGCTGCAGCGGCCATTGCCTCTTCCATCAGCTTCTTGGCAGGTACCACCCGGCTCACAAGCCCCGCACGCTCCGCCTCTTCGGCGTCCATGAAGCGGCCGGTCAGATGCATGTCCATTGCCTTCGACTTTCCCACGAATCGGGTCAAGCGCTGCGTGCCGCCGATGCCCGCGACAACCCCGAGATTGATCTCGGGCTGGCCGAATTTGGCAGTATCCGCTGCAATGATGAAATCGCACATCATCGCCAACTCGCAGCCTCCGCCCAGCGCATAGCCTGCAACAGCCGCGATGATGGGCTTGCGCACACGGGTCAGCGCGTCTGATTCGGGCGCGAAGAAGTCGGCCTCGAACATGTCGACAAAGCCCTTGTCCGACATCTCCTTGATGTCGGCCCCGGCGGCGAAAGCCTTGTCCGACCCGGTGATGACAATGCAGCGCACACGGTCGTTCTTGTCTGCATCCGCCAGCGCATCAGCCAGCTCGCCCAGCAGTGTGCTGTTGAGTGCATTCATCGCGTCGGGACGGTTGAGCCGGATCAGGGCGACATGATCATCAATGTCGACGATCAGCGTTTCATAGGCCATATGGTGGCACCTTGGTTGCTGCGATCAGGTCCCTTGGCATACCAGCTTGGGGGCGGGGTTCAAGTCATCTCTGGCAGCGCGGACAGTAGAAACTCGAGCGCGCGGATTGCACGATTCGGCGCACCTCCCCCGGGCAGCCGGGTGTCACGCAGAGCGCGCCCTCGCGCCCATAGACGCGAAAGGAGTGTTGGAAATATCCAAGCTCGCCATTGGCTTGGCGATAGTCGCGCAAGCTTGAGCCACCCGCCTCGATGGCGTCCGTCAAGGTGTCGCGGATGGCCTGTGTCAGGGTTTCGATCCGCGCGGCCGCGATCCGCCCAGCAGCGCGGCGCGGGCTGATCCTTGACCGAAACAGCGCTTCGGAGACATAGATATTACCCAGCCCCGCGACGATTCGCTGATCGAGCAGCGCCGCCTTGATCGCCGTGCGCCGCCCCTTCAGGCGACTGGCCAAATAAGCCGCGTGAAACTCGTTCCCAAGCGGCTCCGGCCCGATTCCGGCAAGCAGCGGATGCACCTCGAGCGCCTCGGTCGCGCAAAGGTCCATCGCGCCAAAACGGCGCGGGTCATTGAAGGTGACGCGCGCGCCGTTCTCCATGTGAAAGATCACATGGTCATGCTTCTCCAGCGCCGGATGCTCGAAACGGAACTGCCCCGGCACATGCGGCGCGGCCAGCCCTGAGATCACCATCCGCCCCGACATGCCAAGATGCACGATCAGGCTCTCGCCCCGGTCAAGATCGGCCAGCAGGTATTTCGACCGCCGCCGCAACTGTACCACCCGCGCGCCGGTCAACCGCGCCGCCATGTCGGGCGCAAAGGGCCAGCGCAGGTCACCCCGGCGCAGCTCGGCCCGTGCGATGCGCACCCCCTCCATCGCGGGCAAGAGCCCCTGGCACACCGTCTCGACCTCGGGCAATTCAGGCATGGCGGGCTCCCTGCAGTCACGGGGTCGCATTGTAACGCCCCTCGTTCCTTCTATAAGGAAAGCAGGAATACCCCGGCAAGGGGCAGGCAATCGTGGTGAACACATGAGTGACAGCGACAAGACCACGCATTTCGGCTTTCAAACCGTCGCTGAGGATCAAAAGGCGGGCCTCGTGCAGGGGGTGTTTTCCTCGGTCGCCTCGAAATACGACGTGATGAATGACCTAATGTCAGGCGGCATCCACCGTCTCTGGAAAGACGCGATGATGGACTGGCTCGCCCCTCGCCCCGGCCAGCACCTGCTTGATGTGGCAGGCGGCACGGGTGACATCGCCTTTCGCTTCCTCAAGCGCGCGGGCGGCACGGCACGCGCAACCGTGCTCGACCTGACCGAGCCGATGCTGATCGAAGGGCAGAAACGCGCCGAGGCAGCCAATATGGCCGGGCAGTTGGACTGGGTAGTGGGCGATGCGATGGCGCTGCCATTCGAGGCAAACAGCTTTGACGTCTACACAATCAGCTTCGGCATCCGCAATGTGACGCGCGTTGAGGACGCGCTGTCCGAGGCGTTCCGCGTCCTGCGCCCTGGCGGGCGGCTGATGGTGCTGGAGTTCAGCCAAATCCCGAATGATCTGATGCAGCAGGTCTATGACCTCTATTCCTTCAATGTCATACCGCAGATGGGGAAGGTGGTGACCGGCGACCGCGACAGCTATCAGTATCTAGTCGAATCGATCCGCCGCTTCCCCGATCAGGACCGCTTCGCCGAGATGATCCGCGCAGTCGGCTTCGATCTGGTTAAATACCGCAACCTGTCGATGGGCATTGCCGCGCTGCATTCGGGCTGGAAGATCTGACGTGCTGCGCTGGCCTCTCAATATCTGGCGGTTGATCCGCACAGGCGCCACATTCGAGCGCACCGGCGCCATGGCGGTGGTGCTGGAAAAGATGGATGTCCCGCCACGGCTGCGCTTTGCGGCGCGCGTGCTGGGCTGGCCCTTCAAGTTTCTGGGGTTGCGCGGGGACCCGGCTCTGCCGCCACTGACCCGCGCGCTGACGGTGTTGGGCCCGGCCTATATCAAATTTGGCCAAACCCTCGCCACCCGACCTGATGTGGTCGGGCCTGAACTGGCCGACCAGTTACGCTACTTGCAGGACAAGCTGCAGCCCTTTTCGCGCCTGAAGGCGATGGAAACCATCACCGAAGAGCTTGGGCGACCTATAACCGAATTATTCTCGGAGTTTTCCGAGCCCGTCGCAGCGGCCTCGATCGCGCAAGTGCATTGGGCAATAAAGGCCGAGACCGGCAACAAGGTCGCCGTCAAGGTCCTGCGCCCGGGCGTGGAGCGTGCCTTTCGGACCGATGTGGAGGCCTTCTACTTCGCAGCTAGCCTGATCGAGTTGTTGCTGCCCAAGACCCGCCGTCTGCGCCCGCGCGACGTGATCGCACATTTCGAGAGCGTCGTGGAGGGCGAACTTGATCTTCGATTGGAGGCGGCCTCGGCAGCAGAATTCGCCGCCAATACCGAGAATGATGCCGGGTTTTCGGTGCCGCGTCCGATCTGGCACTTGTCATCACGCCGGGTCTTGACACTGGGTTGGGCCGAAGGTGTGCCCATTGGGGACAATGAGGCGCTCGATGTGCTGGGTATCGACCGGGGAGAATTGGGTACTCGAGTGCTGACACTCTTCCTGCGTCATGCGCTGCGGGACGGTTTTTTTCATGGCGACATGCATCAGGGCAACCTGAAAGTCACAGGCTCAGGCGAGATCATCGCGCTTGATTTCGGGATCATGGGTCGCATCGACGGCTTCACCCGCCGGGCCTATGCCGAGATCCTCTTTGGGTTCATCCGCAAGGACTACCGGCGCGTCGCCGAAGTCCATTTCGAGATGGGCTATGTACCGCCCGACCGCGACATTGACGAATTTGCCCGCGCCCTGCGCTCGGTAGGCGAGCCGATCTTCGGCATGGACGCGCGCCATATCTCGATGGCCAAATTGCTGGCGTATCTGTTCGAGGTGACCGAGCGTTTCGGGATGGAGACACGGACCGAATTGATCCTGCTGCAACGCACAATGGTTGTGGTCGAAGGCGTGGCGCGTTCACTCAATCCCGAGATCAATATGTGGCATGTCGCGCGGCCTGTGGTGGAAGAGTACATTCGCGAAAGCATCGGTCCGCAGGCGCTGGCACGTGATCTCGCACAGAGCGCGCGCATCCTTGCGCGATTCGGCCCGCACCTGCCACGAATGATAGAGGACGCTCTGATCGCGCAGGCGCATCGCCCGGAGCATGCCCAGCCATCAGGTGCTGTCGGCCCGTTGTCCGCTGCGCTTGTTGGTGCGGGGTTGGTGGGGTTTGGTGTGCTGTTGGGCGCGGTGCTCTGACGGCGCGCGGGACGCTGACGTCCCTTCGTCAGCGTTGCGTCGGTTCGCTCCATTCCGGCCCTGACAGCAGACTGTCAAGCACTTGTCCCAGACTGGAGCGCTCCAACAAAACCAGCATGGCAGGACGGTCAACCTCGATCACAACCCTGTCCGCATTGGCGCGGTTGGAGGTGCCGACCTGCGCTTCCGGGTAGAAGTCGATGCCCTCGATCGGCCAGTGGAGCCCGTCAGAGCGGCCCCGGACCGGCCCCAGCGGGTAGAGCGACACGCGCGCGCCGACTGGCATCGGCAAATCAAGCCGCGGCGGCGCAAGGAATACGATGTCTTGCGCCGCAATCATCACGACCCGCGCGCGCCCATGCCCCACAAGCGAGGTCATAGCAGCTAGCGTATGGTCCAGCCGCGCCCCGTCAAAGCCCAGTGCCAGAACGAAGGGCGCAGCTATTCGGGCCAGGCATTTGTCGAGATCGGTGCTGTTCTGATCAGGAACATGGAGTACTCGTTCGCCGAGTGCCTTGTGCAACTCTGGGTCAAGCGAGTCGAGATCCCCGATTACCTGTTCGGGTAAATGCCCAAGCCGGGCGCAATGATTGGCTCCACCATCTGCCGCCACCAGCCGAGGCGCCATGCCCATGGCCATGGTCAGGTCACTTTCGTTAACCTCACCACCTCCAACCAATGTGACCGCGCGGTTTTCTTGGAGCCTGCTCTGCATTGCTATACTCTCAACGTCAGCACGAATCGTGGCCAATTTGGTCATAGTCAGATCATTAAAATACCCAAGTCTGAACATTGAATCGCTCGGGTGATGGAAGAGAGTGCCACGATACAGGTATAGAAAGTGAGCATGGTATGGTTGCCCCCAACAAGATTCTGACCGTGTCCTACGGCACATTTTCGTGCACGCTTGAAGGGTTCGACGAGCCTTTCGGGACAATGCAGGCCATAGCCGAATATTTTCGTGATCTTACCGCACAGGATCGCTATTTCGGAGCTGAGCCGCCCACTCCAGACGCCGAGATGCTGCACCGAATTGCAGAGCGTGAAATCCAGCGCCGTGTCGAGGCGCGAGTTGAAGGCAATGGCATTCGCCTACGCCCGGAACCAGAGCAGGACCCGCTCGCGGTGGCGCTTGCTCCGCAATCGCTGATGCCCGCTGCCGTCACAACCGTGACCACAACCGAGCCTGTTCCTGTTCCAATGGTGGAAGAGCCTCGCGCGGCTGTGGACATGTCATTGGCAGAGGCAGAACCCGAACCGGTTGCAAAGGTCGAGCCCCAACCAGTGGCCGAAGAAGAACCCCAACCGGGGGCAGAGGTCGAGCGCGAAGCGCTGGCCAAAGTGATGCCCGAGACCATGATTGAGCCCGAAGCGGACGACGTGCCGGAAGAAGCGTTTGAAACGGTTCTTGAAGAACCCGAGGCGCCGGAAGAGTTGACCGTTCCCGACGAAAGCGTAGCCGCTACAGACGAGGCCGATCTCGAAACGCCGGATGAATTTCGGGACTCAGCGCAGGCAGCAGAAGAAGAAACCGAACTCGCGTTGGAGTCAGAGCCCGCACAGACGCCATTTGACCTGCCCGCAAAGCCCGGCACGCCGGTCAGCGACATAACCGATAGCGCGGCAGTTGCTGCGCCCACGGAACCTGAGCCGGCTGAACCCGCAGATGAAGAGCCTGTTGATTTCAGCGAGAAGCTTGCGCGCATTCGCGCCGCGGTCGCGAAATCGGTCGCGGTGCCTGCTGCGGGTGCCGCAATGTTGGGCGCCGATGCCATCCGGTGCGAACAGGCGGACGAAACACCCGAAGAACCGGAAGCCGACATCCAGCCGGAGTCGACCGACACGGTTTCGGATATCGCGCTGGAGGCGGAAGCTGAACGTGTTTCCGGCTTTGACCAAGGCGCCGCCGAACCTCCACAAGATTGGGCAGATGATCTTTCCGAAGTGAACCTCACCGGTGACGATTCGGTTCTCGCAGCACATTTTGATCGCGAGATCGACGAAGATGAGGAACCACTCAGCGACGTGGAATATGACGTGGACGATTTCGGCGCGGTGGCGTCAGATGACGACACTTCGGAAGCCGGTGTCGCAGAGACCAAAGAACAGCCTGAGGAGGTTCCGGCTGCTGGCCTCCGCGAGCAGATCCGCGGCATTCTCGGTCATACCGGTCTGCGCGCGGATGACGAAGCCGCATTGCTGACCGAATTGGCCGAAATCGAACAGGAGGTCACCCCGCGCCGCCCGAAGGCCAAAGCACGGATCGATGCGTTTACCTCGGCCACAGAAGCGGATGCCGACCGCCTGATGCAGGTCGCCAAGTCCGAACTTGGCGAGAAAGACAGCCAGCGTCGCCGCGATGTCTTCGAGCATATGCGCGTAGCTGTCGATGCGACCCGCGCCGAGGAAGAAGCCACTGGCCCGCGTCGCGTCGATATTGAACAGCAGCGCCAGATCGAGCGCTATCGCGAAGACCTGGACGCACCCGACCCGCTCGCCAATATCCGCGCCAAGGCGGAAGCGGACCAAAAACGCAGCGATGACATCGCCCCTGCAGCCGAGGAAGAGCGCACCGAAGAAGAGCCACAGAGCACTGCGGTAAAGGAGGAGAAATTCTCTGCAGAGCCCCCGCTCGCCGCTTCAGATTCGGCGGAACATGAAGTCCAACCCGACGCTGAAAAGACAGTTACACCAGCGCGGCCGTTGCCTCGGCGCCCAGCAGCCATCGGCGCAGCTCGACGCGAACGTCCTCGGACAGAGCGCGCGCCGCTCGTTCTGGTCTCGGAGCAGCGTGTTGATGCACAAACTTCTGCAGGTCCGGTCCGGCCGCGCCGTGTACGGATCGACCCGATGAGTGGCGTTGAACAGCTTGCCCAGAATGCAAAATCATCAGTCTCCAACGCCGACCTCGAAGCGTTTTGCGCCTTTGCCAAAGAGGTGGATGCATGGCTGCTGGACGAACAGATCGAGGCCGCTGCGGCCTATGTCACACATCAGAAACACCAGCAGGAATTCACGCGCGCCGAGCTGATGGGTTACGTCATTGCCAATAATCAGGGCAAGGAGGTTCCGCGTGACGATTTGCTGCGTGGTTTCGGCACTCTACTGCGCGAGGGTCGGCTTGAGCGGTCTTCCACTGGCCAATTCCGCCTCTCGGAGGTCTCGGAGTTCGATGAACCCGCGCGGCGCTACGCGGCCAGTTGATCTTCTGACCAGAACAATAAAATAGGCCCCGGCTTGCGCCGGGTCCCTTTGCATTACTGACTGGAATTCATCAAGCGAGGGTACGCTCCACCTCTTCGCGCTCGAATATCTCGATCACATCGCCCTGGCGAATATCATCGTAGTTCTCGAAGGCCATACCGCATTCCTGACCCGAGATCACTTCCTTGACCTCGTCCTTGAAGCGCTTGAGGGTTTTCAGCGTGCCTTCATGGATAACCACATCGTCGCGCAGTAGACGCACACCAGCAGATCGCCGCGCGACACCTTCTGTAACCAGACAGCCGGCGACCTTGCCGACACCCGAGACCTTGAAGACTTCGCGAATCTCGGCATAACCGATGAAATTCTCGCGCACTTCGGCGGACAGCAGACCGGATGCCGCGGCCTTGATGTCATCGACCAGATCGTAAATGATCGAATAATAACGCAGCTCGACCCCCTTCTGGTTGGCCGAGTTGCGTGCTGAGGCATTGGCGCGCACATTGAACCCGATGATCGGCGCACCCGAAGCCTCGGCCAGCCCCACATCGGTATCGGTAATGGCACCAACACCATAGTGGAGCACCCGCACGCGCACTTCCTCGTTGCCGATCTTCTCGAGCGCCTGCACGATGGCCTCGGCAGAGCCCTGCACATCGGCCTTCACCAAAACAGGCAGTTCAGCCACATCCTGATCGGCCTTGGCCTTGGCCATGAGTTGCTCGAGCGTGGTGGCGGCACCGGCGGCGGCGCGTTTGTCCTTGGCCGCCTGTGCGCGATATTCCGCAATCTCGCGCGCCTGCGCTTCGGAGCTGACCACGTTGAGCACATCACCGGCTTCAGGCGTGCCGTTAATGCCCAGAACCTCGACCGGGACGGATGGTCCGGCTTCCTTGACGCGCTCGCCCTGGTCATTGATCAGTGCGCGCACCTTGCCCCATTGTTCCCCAACGACGAAGATATCACCCTGACGCAGGGTGCCATTCTGCACCAGAACAGTCGCCACAGGCCCCCGACCGACATCAAGCTGCGCCTCGATCACAGCACCCATGGCCGTACGGTTGGGATTGGCTGTCAACTCAAGGACCTCGGCCTGAAGCGCGATCGATTCGAGCAGACTTTCCAGCCCCTCGCCGCTCAATGCCGAGACTTCGACATCCTGGACATCACCTGACATGGCTTCGACCACAATCTCATGCTGCAGCAATTCGGTGCGCACCTTGTTCGGGTCTGCCGTGGGCTTGTCGCATTTGTTGATCGCCACGATCATCGGCACTTCGGCCGCCTTGGCATGGTTGATCGCCTCGATAGTCTGCGGCATGACCGAGTCGTCCGCTGCCACAACCAGCACAACGATGTCCGTCACATTTGCACCACGCGCACGCATTGATGTGAAGGCCGCGTGGCCGGGCGTGTCGAGAAAGCTGAGCACCGCGCCGCTTTCGGTCGTGACCTGATAAGCCCCGATGTGCTGGGTTATTCCCCCGGCTTCTCCAGAGACTACATTGGTCTTGCGGATTGCATCGAGTAGCGACGTCTTGCCATGATCGACATGGCCCATGATGGTGATGATCGGCGGACGCGGTTGCAGGTCTTCAGGCTTGTCCTCAACCTGGGCGATGACCTGCTCGACATCTGCATCCGAGACGCGCACGACCTTGTGACCGAACTCATCGATGATCAACTCGGCCGTGTCGGCATCAATGGTCTGATTCATGGTTGCCATGACGCCCATCTTCATCAGTGCTTTGACCACATCGGCGACACGCTCGGCCATGCGATTGGCCAATTCCTGAACCACGATGGTTTCCGGAAGCTGGACTTCGCGTACCACTTTCTCGCGCGACTGGCTCTGGCCCATGGCTTTCTGCCGCGCACGTTCCTGCTTGCGCTTCATCGCCGCAAGCGAGCGCTGCCGCCCACCGTCGCCCGAGAGTGCATCCTTCAATGTAAGCTTGCCAGCGCGACGCCCGCCGGCTTCGTCCCGCGGCTTAGAGCGGTTCTGGCGGTCGTCGTCTCCGCGCTTGGGTGCCTTGCGCGTATCCTGTGCGGACGCGGGGCGAGCGCGCTCTGACAACGGGGCTTGAGGCGTCGGATCAACCGGCGGCTCAGCGGCACGGGCCTTGCGGGCAGTCGCTTCGGCTTCGGCCTCTGCCTTTGCGCGTGCTTCCTCTTCTTCCTTCGCCCGCATTGCAGCCTCACGCTCGCGCTCTTCGCGCTCGCGTGTTTCGGCCTCTTCGCGGCGGCGCTGGCGTTCTTCCTCGCGCGCAGTTTCCTCAGCGGCGCGAGCCTCGGCCTCTTCGGTCTCGCGGGCTTTCGCTGCGGCGAGCGCTTTCAGGCGGCGCTCCATCTCTGCATCGGAAATACCGGCAGGACGGCGCGCAGGATCAGGGCGCGCGGGTGCTGCACCCTGCCCACCAGAAGCGGGCGCTTGCCCCGGCTTGGGGATGACCACGCGCTTGCGCTTCTTCTCGACGACGACATTTTTCGTCCGGCCATGGCTGAAGCTCTGCTTCACCTGACCGCTTTTGCCGCCCAGTCCGAGTGTTTTCTTACCGTCTGTATCGCTCATGCGTCCGTCTTATCCTCTCCGGTGGCGTATCCACCGATTTCCTTGCGCAGCCCTGCCAGTCTTGCCGCTTCCTCTACAACAGCTTGAGCCAGTCCGCCAGCGCGAAGCGCGGCATGTATCACATGATCACGCGCAAATGCAAAACCCAATTCCCGCGCGCTAAGGCAAGTCACATGACTCTCGGGACCCTCGGGAGGCCGTAGCTTCGTCTTGCCCCGTTCCGAGCCATCATGGGCTTGTATCAGCACCGCCATCTCGCCCCTAAGCGCCAGATCGCGGCATTTCTCATACCCGGCAACCGCCTGGCCACTTTTGCGCGCGAGCGAGATCAGTTCCAACACGCGTGCACGCAGCAACTCCTCGACCAGATCCGCGAGCCGCTCTGGCACAGTGACCGCCTGCCGGGCCGCGCGCGCGAAGGCTTTCTTGCGCACAGCCAGTCCCAGAGAAGCGCGGTCAGCGCTGACCCATATGCCCCGACCCGGCAGTTTCTGCGCCACATCGGGCACGATGGCACCGTCGGGCCCCACAACGAAACGAACCAATCCCCGCGCGGGTTGCGACTCACCCGTAACGATGCAGCGCCGCTCGGGAACCTCTCGATCCTTGCGTTTGCCCCCGCGCGTCATGGGCACAAGCGCGCCTTTCAGCGCGCCTCCTCCACAATAGCTTCTTCTGCGACTTCTTCACCCTCTTCGGTCTCGTCCACCTCGAGTTCGGAGGGGTCCACCCAGCCCAACATGACCCGTGCGGTCATCACCAGATGCTGGGCTTCCTCAAGGCTCATGTCGAACGGCTCGAGGAGCCCATCATCCTTGACGCGTTGCCCGTCAACAGTTGTCCATCCGCCGGCCAGTTCCCAGTCGGCGCAGGTGGCGAAATCTTCCAGCGTCTTGACCCCGTCCTTTGCCAACGCCTCGACCATTTGCGGCGAGAGCCCCTCGAACCCGATCAGGCTATCCTCGGCGCCCAGTGCGCGGGCGTTTTCAAGCGCTGCACCGGCGATCGCTTCCAGCCGCTCGCGGGCGCGGGTCTGCAATTCCTCGGCGGTTTCCTCGTCAAACCCGTCAATGGCCAGAAGCTCGTCGATATCGACGTATCCCACTTCCTCGAGAGAGGAGAACTCTTCGGCGACCAGAAGCTGCGCCATCATCTCGTCGATATCCAGCTCTTCCATGAACAGCTTGGTACGCTCGGCAAAGGCGGCCTGACGGCGCGCGGATTCGTCCGATTCGGTAAGGATGTCGATGTCGAGCCCCGTCAACTGACTCGCCAGGCGCACATTCTGCCCGCGCCGCCCGATGGCCAGCGACAGCTGCTCATCAGGCACCACGACTTCGATCTTGCCGGCTTCGTCATCAATCACGACCTTGCTGACCTCGGCGGGTTGCAGCGCGTTGACAAGGAAGGTCGCCTGATCCTCGGTCCAGGGAATGATGTCGATCTTCTCACCTTGCAACTCATTGACCACCGCCTGCACGCGGCTGCCGCGCATACCCACGCAGGCACCAACCGGGTCGATGGAATTATCATAGGAAATCACGCCGATCTTGGCACGCGAACCGGGGTCGCGGGCGACCGCCTTGATCTCGATGATGCCGTCATAAATCTCGGGCACTTCCATCTTGAACAGCTCGGCCATGAATTCGGGCGCAGTGCGCGACAGGAAGATCTGCGGTCCACGGGCCTCGCGGCGCACATCCTTGACATAGCAGCGGATGCGGTCGCCGTTTCGGTAGCTTTCGCGACCAATCTTCTCGTTGCGGCGCAGAACGGCCTCGCCGCGACCGATATCGACGACGATATTGCCATATTCTTCGCGCTTCACGACACCATTAATGATCGTGCCCGCGCGGTCCTTGAATTCCTCGTACTGGCGGTCGCGTTCAGCCTCCCGGACCTTTTGCAGGATCACCTGCTTGGCCGATTGCGCCGCAATCCGGCCAAGTTCAACGGGTGGCACCTGATCCACGATCTCGTCACCCACCTTGGGGTCATCAAGATAGGGTTTCGCCTGCTCCACGGTCATTTCGGCGTGGTGGTTTTCCAACTCCTCATCGGCGACGATTGTGCGCACGCGGGTGAAGGTGGCAACACCCGTCTTGCGGTCGATGCTGACGCGGATATCCATATCGGCCCCGTAGCGCGACTTGGCGGCGCGGGCGAGGCTGTCTTCCATCGCCTCGATCACCAGTTCCGGGTCGATCATCTTCTCGCGAGCCACGGCCTCGGCGGTTTGCAGCAGTTCAAGCTGGTTGGCAGAGGTGATTGCCATCTCTCACTCCTCGGAATGGGGCGCGCCGGGCGCGTCCGCTTCGGTTTCAATCTCGTCAAATTCGGATTCGTCAATTGCACCGCTGGCTTTGCGCGTGCGCAACATCTCGGCGATCAGATACTCGGTCAGCACAAGCTTGGCATCCGAGAGCCAGTCGAACTGCAGACCGATGGTCACAGTCTCTCCGCCGTCTTCAATCTCGATCAGGACCTCTTCCCCCTCGACCCCAGCCAGCTTGCCCTTGAAGCGGCGGCGACCATCAATGAGTTCGGTGGTCTCGACCCGCGCCTCATAACCCTCCCACGCCTCGAAATCCTTCAGCCTGGTCAGTGGGCGGTCGATACCGGGGCTTGAGACCTCAAGTATATAGGCATCCTCAAGCGGGTCCTCGACATCGAGTGCAGCGGAAACGGCCGTCGAAATGGCCGCACAGTCATCCACCTCGATCCCGCCATCAGGACGGTCGGCCATGATCTGCAAAGTGCGTGTCTTGCCCGCCATCAGGCGCAAGCGCACCAACTCGAATCCCAGCCCTTTTATGACCGGTGTCACGATCGCGGCAAGCCGCTGATCCATACTCGTCTTGGCGATCAGGTCTGACATACGCCCTCCGATGGGCAAAAACAAAAAAACGGGCCACGCGGCCCGTTTTGCTTCCCGGTGGAACCTGCAAGGCAGGTGCCGCTGTAGAGGGGGATATAGGCATCTTGACCGTCGAGCGCAAGCGATGATTTCTGCTGGTTCAGATCGACAGCCGATGGGCATCATGGAAAAACGACTCAATTCCGTGTACCGCTCCTTTACAGTTCAACCGATATTCATCGCCGATCAAGTTGGCGCACAGCCCGCATGTTGGAGCTGCAGCGAACATGCCTGCCGCGCAAAGGGCCAGTATTGCAGAATTGCTGCACTAGAGCGTGCTGCGCTCAATCGGTTTCATATCCAGCAGCCTTGAAGAAGTTGTAGCACTCCTCGTCGGTGAAGAGATCGCAGACATGCCCGTCGGCGTGCCATAGATCATCGTATGTCGGGGAAGCTGCGCGCCGGATCAAGGCCTTGAGCTTCGCGAATGCCATCTTGATCGGGTTCAGGTCGGGGCTGTATGGCGGAAGGTTGGAGGGATCAGAAAAGGCCCCGGCGGGGCGTTTTCCACGAACAACGAAACTTGCGCCGACATCGCGCATGGTCTGCGCGGCCTTGGGGCTTTTGTGAGATGACAGGTTGTCGAGAATGATCACGTCGCCCTTGCTCAGGGTCGGGGCGAGTTGGGTCTCGACGTAAAGCTCGAACAATGAGCCATTGATGCGCCATTGGCTCGAGCACAATGGCGAATGCGGTTCATTGCGCCGTCGATGACCCAGGGGTCGGGCCTGTCATGGCGCAGAGCGGCAATGAAGGTCTGGGTGTTCCAGTGGCCGAACGGCGCATGGTCGATCAGGCGTGCGCCTTTTGCAGACCAGCCTGTGGACTTGGCCATGTTCGTCTTGAGCGACGTTTCGTCAATGAACCCTATGCGCGTCAGCATGTTACGCATGAAGGGCTGACGACGCATGACCCAATCACGGCGGGCCTTGCGAACCTCAGGCCGCTTTTGCTCGATGGCTTGCAGGTCTTTTTTTATGCCGCGTGGATTGCGGCCGAGGAAGAAGACTGATCCGGGCGCGGGTACCGGGGCGTGGCGCAGGCACTGCATTTCGCATGAACGGCTCTTCGATCACCGTCGAAAGGGGTAGGCACCTTTCCAGTGGCAAGTCTCACAGCAGAGACACCTTTGCGAACAGCAAGACGCTAGTCAACGGAAAGCGCTCCGCCCCTCGGTCAGGTGAAACCCGAAATCGTTCAGTTTGTCGCTTTGCGATTCTCGGGGCGCGCGTCCAATACCCTTGAAATCCGGCGCCATCGGTTTTCCCGGAACAGACGCACCCCCGCGAGATAGCTAAGGGTGAACAGAGCGCCGAAGACGGCCCACGCCACCAAGGCCGCGACGGGTCGGTCCCACAGATACACTCCGGCTGCGATCGGGATTGCAATCAGCGGCAGCATAACCAAGGCCGTCGCGGAATTCGCCGCTCCTTTGCTCATGCGTCCGCGCGCCAGCAGCATCAAAGCGCGCATTACAAATTGATGGTAGTGCAACCGGTCTGGGGCGCCGACAGGACGTCCAGCGCGCGAGCGTCTGTAAATGGCGAGGAATGTGTCAGCTACTGGCCAGAAAAACATGAGCGACAAGGCAATGGCGGAGACTTGCGTGTGCATCCATGCGAGCCCGATGGCCAACCAAACCAGCACATGGCCCAGGGAATAAGCCCCGGCATCACCAAGAAAAATCCGGCCAAGTGGCCAATTGAACACCAAGAAGCCCAAAAGTGCCGGAACAAGAGCTGCCGCCCCGATCGCAAAGCCCATCGACCCGACCTGTTGTGCCACCAACGCAAGTCCAGTGGCGATCAGGAGTCCTGTAGCCGCTGCCAGCCCGTTTACACCATCGATCAAATTGATCGCATGACACACACCCGTAGCCCAAAAGAGTGTAATCATGATGGCAACTGCGGGAATGCCGATCAACAGATCCAGCCCAGGGATCGCGAGCGGGGGTATCCAGACTTGCAGCAAAACCATGGCCAATGATGCGGAACCCGCTGCTGCGAGCAGACGACCAGCTGGTCTGACCCGCCAGCCAAGGTCTTCGGCGAGCCCGGCAAAAAACACTGGCAGCAGCGTGAGTGCGAAGAGCGAAAAGTAAAGCTCGCTCTGTGCTGGAATAACAAACAGAAATGCAGCAATCGTGGCCGCCAACACTCCTACACCACCTACGCGGGGCGTAACGCGCTGATGGGCACATTGCACGGATTTCAAGTCATCATGCGCGCGGAAAGATCTGACCAGAAGAGGATGGAGCAGAACAAGTGCACCGCAGATGAAAAAGGATACGCCAAAGAGCGTGAACGCTATGTCTAGACTTAGGAAGGGAGGCAACACGCTCTCCGTGAAGTGCTTCAAGATGGGTCAGAATCATTAACCGCGATCGTACCTGAACAACAATTTGTTAACTACGAGTTATCGGCAATCGTGGTTAAGAAAGCAAGCTTGCAACCCGCGATATCGCGACTTTCGTAAGGAAGTATCAAGCTCTGTGGGACACACTGCGGAAAAGGTAATCTCTTCTGGGTTGAGAGCGTGTCGATCCTCCTGCAGTTCTCGCAAACGTTTCTTCTGCTCTACATTGCCTTGGCAGTTGCTCTGCTTGCGGCTTTGTCGTCGGGCGCAAGGATTTCTGTGAAGTCCCACAGCTTCAAACGCTGCACTGCCGAACAGAGCAGACGGATGACTCGCCGAGCATGTGATAAGCTCCCGCGGAGATCAAACCATAAGAGCGACGTGAACGGCCCGCGATTATACTCGCTGGACACGGACACTCCGGGGAAGGGTACGAGAGAGCCGTGCCGATAAAGCCGCAGCTGCACCGTTCGGAATATGGGTGAGGTTCCTTCGTTTAGAAGGACTCGATATTGTCGCGTACCGCAAGCGGGCTTCCAGTAAGCGAAGTCGCATTGTTGAAGAAACGCTGGAATTCGATTGAAGCGGCATTGGTCACGTAGATCACGTCCCCATCGCGCATCTGGAACTCATTGGCCATGAAGAAGATGTCGGGCGAACGGTAATCGGCCCGGAAAATCGTATGGAATTCGTGCCCGTAGGCCGCAACCTCACTGAGATCGACGCCCATTTTTTCCAGCGCATAGCGCGATTCCTTGCGATAGATCAGGACGTGACGCGGGTCTGCCACATTATCCTGCAGGCTGAAGAACCTCGCCACAGCTTCGTTCAGTGACACGTCCTCGGCGCCGAACTTGAAGTTACCAACCAACCCCGTCGCCCCGAATGCGAAGAATTCCTTGTCTTCCTCAAGGATTTCGATCGTGTCGCCGGGCGCGAGGAATACGTTTTCCCTCGGGTTCTCAGTGATGCTACGATAAGCAACCTTGGCACTGCGCCCATCGCGCTTGAGAACGACGAAAGTGCTGGAAGCTGGAGTGGAGATACCACCCGCTTGTGCGATCGCTTCGAGAATGCGCAGCCCCCCTTCTCGTAGCGGGAGAACGCCCGGACCGCGCACATCACCAACAACCGAGACTCGTGAGAAGTTTTGCTCGACGATTTCTACAGAAATCTCGGGCTCAATCGCCCGGTCCAGCAATCTGTCCCGAATAATGCGTTCTACAGTTGCAGGCGTTTGTCCGGCTGCCTGAACCACACCTGCGAAAGGTACTGTTATCCGGCCGTCCTGGTCGATGCGCTGCGGTGGTAATTGCACAAAATTGCCCGGACGAGCGCCTGCGTCCTCGGGCAGAAAGAGCCCACCCGTCTGGCTTTCGAAAACAGTGACGCGGACGACATCGCCCGGGCCAAGGCGGATTGACGGTGCTGCTCGCGTTGTAGCGCCGAAGGTGCGGAATTCACCTTCGGTATCACGAGACATGAAGGGTAGCGTCGCACGCGTCACATCTACCACGACATAGTCATACCCGAGCGTTGCATTGGTGTTTCTTGAAGTCGCGAGAGCGTTTGCATTGATACGCTGCTCTCGAGGGCCAGACCCTGGTAGCATCGCACAGCCCGACATGGAAACGACCAAAGCGGTGGCAGTAGCCACCCTTATTGAAAACCTCATAGTACTGTCCCTATGTACTGCTCACGCCCAAAGCGCCATTTGCACTAGACATACTTGAGAATCGGCTCTTTGTTAATCTTGACGGGCCAGTGGGGCACTTCATCGGCGTTGCAAGAAAAAAACTGTTGCTGAATCAGCACAAGCGGAGAAGGCAGACAATCGCTTTCGCGGAAATTTTTGGTAACGTGAAGCGGCGCCGGTTATGGAAGCGGCTTTGGCAGATGTGATATCATCGAGCAGCAGTGCGGGATGAGCAGACCCGCTGTTGGAGAATCGGCTTGTCTACATCCACTTCCTTTGAAAAGAATCATCTGCCTAGGTCGCGGTCAACGGCGGGCATGAGAAACGATAGGTTACGACATGCGTTGCTGCTGAGCCTGATCGCGGCGATTGGGTCGGCACTCACGATGAATGGGGCAGTCGCAGCGCCTTACCGACAGATTGCCGTGCTTCTTCTCATCATTCCTCTTATCTCGACGCTCGGAACACGCATTGAGCAGCCTGCCACGCGTCGTCTGTTTCGCTGGTCGATGGCTCTCGCAGGCGCTTTTCTTGGATTGGCCCTGGTACAGAGCATGCCGCTGTCATCCGGGAGCTTGGCCCATCCGGTGTGGGACCAGCTTTCTGACTTGGGTATCGCGACGCAACGCACGATCTCTGTGGCACCATCGACGACATTGTCCGGGATCCCGGCGCTTATCCTGCCATTCTGTGTTTTCGCCGCGATGCTGCTACTCTGTCAGGACAAGCGCACAGCGCTCCTTGCATGGAAGGCGCTTGCTGTCCTTGGTCTGCTGCTCACCGCGCTATCTGCTTTTTTGGAACTTGCTTTCCCCGAGATCACTTTCTTCTCCCGGTTCGAGGTTGGACGCGGGGCATTCAACGGGGTTTTCGTCAATCGCAACACAACAGCAGCTTTTCTCGGCCTTACCGCCTTTGCGACGGCGGCTTGGGTGACGCTGCCGCGGCGTGACACCACCCCAGAAACAGTGGCCGAGAGGTTCGACTGGGGTAGGATTATTCTGGCCGCTCTAATGTTTCTGGTCCTGATTGCGCTGATCACAACGCGTTCGCGGGCTGGCGTGACATTGGCGTTGATCTGCGTGACCCTCGCAATGGCAATGGTCGTTGCTCTTCGACCGGACTACAGTCGGCAACACGTGCGACGACTGAGTGTGCGCGCAAAAGTCTTCCTGACATTGGGGTCCGGTGTGGCCCTCTTTATCGCATTCGGTGAACCAGTCGTCTCGCGCATAGCTGTGACGTCAGATGACGGTCGCTTGTGCGTCTGGATGGCCACGCTCCAGATGATCGAAGAGCGACCGATTCTAGGGTGGGGCTTCGGGACATTCGCAGACGTTTTTCCCCAGTTTCGTGATCCAGACTGTCTCGGAACGCATGGGGCATGGACCCGGGCGCACAATTCGCACCTTGAGTTTCTGGCCGGGATGGGTCTCATGGGTGGGCTGCTTTGGTTGATCGCTCTCATTGTGCTTGTTCATACACTGCTGAGCGGAGTGCAGATGCGTCGATCCTTGCAGGCCATCCCAGTCCTGAGCCTTGGCGCGCTTGCCTTTGTACTGCTGCATTCGGTGCTTGATTTTCCGCTTCAGATCCCCGGGGTGGCACTCTATTTCGCGGCCCTGATGGGCGCAGGATGCGCTGTCTCGATCCTGACGCGGTCAGCCAAGACCATCCGACGCCGCCCTTTGCCAAAAACGATTTATGGGAAATAAAGCCTAAATTTCTTCCATAAGACTAGAGCCAAACGCCGCTTGAGCGCCATAGTGACGCCCGCGAGAGACACCGCCGCCCTCTCATCCTGATTGCGGGTGTAATCAGGTGTGGGGAGCGTCATGGCATGGCGGTTGGTGTTGGTGTGGGGACCTGTCGGTTTCCCTTTTCCGGTTTGGTGCAAGGCGCTTTTTGTTCTAGTAGGTGCGACGCGTAGCGCCAGAGCATCGCTTCTGGGGCTTGCCTCGACTCTCCTTGCCATGGCGGGACCGGTCCTGCCTGTACAGGCGGCAATGGAGCCGCGCATCATTGATAACGCGGTCAACCTGACCCCGCGTCGACCATTGTTGGCACATGTACGCTTCTGCCTGCTGTATGAAGGGCAATGCGATGTGTATCGTGACAGGCGCGATCCTGCGATGCGTGTTCAAGATCATCGAAATGAGGCGCAGCGGGTCAATCTCGCGGTCAATCGATCCATCCGCCCGAAACCCGATGAGGGCTTCGATTCATGGGATATCAATGTCTCCGATGGGGATTGCGAGGATTACGCCCTGCAAAAGCGTGCAGACCTGCTGGCTCTGGGCTGGCCCAGCGATCATTTGCGTATCGCAATCGTACGCACAGCCCAGGGAGTACCGCATGCGGTGCTTCTGGTTCGGATTGGGAGCGCGGATTATGTTCTGGACAATCTGACCGCGCGTGTTCTGCCCTGGAACGAAACCGGGCATCGTTTTCTCATGCTACAAGACCGTAACGATCCCCGGGCTTGGCATACTATCGATGGCATGCGGCGCGGGGCAGGCAGCAGCTAGCGGCGTGTCAGAACAACTGTTCCCGGCGAGTGTGGATCCAACCCTCATGCGGTGCATACTGTCTCGAGAGGTCGACAAAACCAGCTGTCGCCTCCGGGTGATCACCCATCGCGCGCGACAGAAGCGCCAGATTGAGCCACTGGTTGCCATCCATGGGCGCACAAACAAGGGCTTGCTCAATCAGCGCCCGCGTAGCTGCTCGTTGCGCCGAGAGGTCAGGATCATCGCTTGGAAGGAATGGATTGACTTCAGCTCGAAGGGCCAGAAGTTCGTTGGCGTAGAGATGCAGCGTTAGCATCGGGCTGTGAAGCAAGACATCGCAGGGCATATCGCCTTGTTGCTCGAGAACAGAGGTTAGAAATGCAAGATCCGATACCTCCGTGCGGCCCTCCATTACCTCATCGGTAAAATCGTCATACGCGCTCCAGTCCAGATGGCGCAGGAGTTCCGGTCCAGTCTGTATAACACTGACGACCAGTGCGACGAGGAAGATAACTCGTGTAACGACAGATCGCATACCTTGGCTCAGTTATCGTGGTAGTAGCGATTGTAGTACGACCTGTAATATCGATAGTTGTGATAATTACCATAAGCACGGGCCTTCTTCGGGTCGAAGAAATTCATGAAAGCGCCGACGCATTTATCACGCACACGCGGATCCATGCGCAGGATACGTCGTGCGATGTCACGATTTGTGCCACCCCATTTGAGCACGAAGAACAGGCCATCGAGCTTGTCGAGGATCGCGCGTGCATCCACCACTGGGCCAAGCGGGGGGAGATCCACGATCACATAATCATAAACCTGATCGAGTTCCTCCAACAATGCGATCATCCCCTTGCTGCCCAAAAGCTCCGATGTATGGGCAACACGGGTCTTTGTATTGGGAAGCAGATGTACCTCGGTCCCTTCGATAAGGTTGCATACATCCTGCCACTTGGCCTCGCCCAGCAGCACATCCACAAGACCGGTGTCAAAGGTTTTTCCTGTGGCGCGGGACAGGCCCGGATTGCGTATATCGCCATCAATCAGGATGACCTTCGCACCCTGCTGCGCCATCAGGCTGGCGAAATTTGCAGCGGTGGTAGTTTTTCCTTCGCCCGGGAAACAGGAAACAAACCCGACCTTTGGCGCCCGCGTAGTCTGTCCATGACGCAATGTCAGACTAATTTTCCCCGTTCGTAAAGTTTCCGCGTAGCTTGAGAGCGGTTTGTCTGCGGCAAAGGTCAGCATTTCGGGAAACGGGACGACCTTTGCGCGCTCACCCGCCGGATTGGATACTCCGCGCAGAGTGTGTGCCAGCCCCTTTATCACCGACAGGCTACCAAGATACTCAAGCCCGAGATCTTCGCGCACATGCTCTTCCGAGCGCACCCTGTCATCGCGCCATTCCCGGAACGCGACAAAGCCGCCTGCGACCAGAAAGCCCAGAAGACCACCGAGTGCCAGCATGCGCTGTGTGTTGGGGTAACTGGGCCCACCGGGTGGCTGGGCACGGTTCAAAATGCGCGCATTCGAGACCGGAATCTGCTGACGCTGCGTTGCTTCCTGATGGCGCTGCTGGAAACTGGCATGCAGGTTGCGTACAGTCTCGATATCGCGTTCCAGATCGCGTAATTGCATTATCGTCGCCTGATCGGCGCCCACACGCTCACCCACGCGCGCCTGTGCTGCTTCGAGACTTCTGACACGTTCGCGTGCCGCCCGCAGATCGTCGCGCACAAGTTGAGCACTCCGGCGGATTTCCTCGAACATCAGCGTCTCTATCTCCTCCAACTCGCGAAAACGGCGCTGTGTCTGGGCATGATCATCACCCAAGCTGGCTGCCAGTGTGTTGTAACTGCTGAGCACATCCAGATAGCGCGCCCGCAGCCCGGATGTTATGCCCTGCGTAGCTGTCTCGCGAACCACAGCGGACGTGTCTTCGTTCATGACGATTTCTGTCAGCCGCCGGTCGCGGGCCTCCAGTTCAACCAATTCGGCACGCGCTGTAATAAGGTTCTGAGAGAGGCGTTCCAATTCAGCATCTGCCAGTTGATTGACATCGACGCCAAGTAGGTTGTTCTCTTCGCGGAACCGGTCGGCAATATCCATGATCTGTTCAAGCTGGACCCGAAGCTCGTCGCGCCGTGTCTGCAACCACTCGATCGCTCGTTGGGATGCCTCGTCAGTCGATGCCAATTGATCTTCGATATAAGCTTCTGCAATGCCATTGGCGACACGCGCCGCGACATTGCGCGATGGCGAGGTATAGCTTATGCGCAATACCCAACTATTGCGAACCGGTGTGACAGACATGCCTCCGCGCAAGCGCCGTGCGGCGTTTTCGATGGCGCGCTGCTCTGCATCATGGAGACTCTCAGGCGAGGGCGGTGCGGGGCCCCCGGTTGAAAAACCTGCCCGGACCGACCGGACCAATCCCATCAGCTGTCCGGTCACGGCACCACTAATTCGACTCAGCACGCCGGCACTGCGTGGCGCGTTGAAGCCAGCGTCCTCGTGGAGACGTAGGTTGCGGGCAACCCGTTCCGCGATCTTTTCCGACCGCAGCACCTCGATTTCTGTATCAAAATCGAAGCTCATGTTGCGCGATCCTGCTACACCAGTGAAATCCTGAAAGGTTTCAACATCTGCGGATCTGAACGTGTTGATTTCGACATGCGCAGTGTAGAGGCGGGTTGTCGTGGCAACTTGAGCAACAGCCAGTAATAACCCTACAAGCCCGCCCAAGACGAAAATGTGCCAGTTGCGCCTGATGAGCGCAAACAGCTTGCTCAGATCGATTTCGTCGTCAGCGCGATCCGGTTTGGCATCCTGTGCCTTGAAACCATCGCTATTCAATCTGTTCATTTCCGGGTCCAGGATGCGGCTTTCACGGTTACCGGTTTGTAAAGCCGCGGGCACGGTGTTGCCAGAAAAAGATCGGCTCTACACGGGATTGCGAACGTTCACCAAAGGCCGGCGATTAAATACTCAAAGGTCAGTTGGTTGGACTGCGATCTGTACGCTGGCCTCTCGGCGTGAAGCTAGGTCCGCTTCCAAGCCCTGTCCCAGTGCCGCCGCCCGCAGCGAAGATGGCGTCACGCCCTGGCGCTGTGGCGCCTGTTCCCGCAGGCGATGCTCCGCCCCCTCCGATACCGGCCGGCGGCACTCCGGGGGCTGCTGGTGGTGGGGGAGCTGGATCGGGAATTGCGGCAACGTCAATCTCGTCACGGAATTCTGCTGCCAGTTGAAGCATTTGGCCGCCTGCAAGTGCAAGAGCAGTCTCAATGGCAGAAGCGAGATCGGCCTCCGCATCTTCTGCGATCGTGACAAGAGCGCGTGCAAGCCTTGCGGCATTAGCCGTGTCCCAGGTGTTGCCAAGTTCTACCAGCAGGCCCGCAATGCGCCGGTCGAAGGTTACGGCCGCCAGCACATGCCCCTCGAATACGGCCAGTGACATGTCGGCATAAACCCGCTCAATCAATTCGTAGAGCCCCTGGGCTATATCGGGCAGAACGATCAGAGGCGAATTTTGCAGGATCACATCAATGATCCGAGCGGTGGCTTCCGGATCTGAGGTGATTACAGCCGAAACCATGTTGGCCTGCAATCTGGGGTCGGCACCGGTGAGTGCTAGGCTGGCCAAAATGGCATCGACATCTTCCGCCGCGAGTGAGCCAACCAACTCCTCAAGCTGATCCTGGCTCGCTGCACCCAGAATATCAGCAAGCGCAGAACCAGGCAGCGCGACAATATCCTGCGCCGCATCGTTGCGCGCAAGTTCGATGAGTATTCCGATATCGTCAGTTGCGTCCTGCGCAACAACCGGCGCGACACCAAGTGCTGTTCCGAGGATCAGCGCCTGAAGAAGTGTCGAGTACTTTGATCTCATCGTCTGCTGCTCCGGTTTCTCTGCTCACGCGAGAAATGATTCTCGGCTAACTTATTACAATAGACAATCAGCGTATCCGTTTTCGCCCTAGTTGTCGACCAACAAGGCAACTCGCCCTGTGGTCTCTTGTACCTTGCGCTCAACCTGTCGTCAGAAAGTGGCAGGTGCCATCCGCGATCAATGCAGCAGTCAGTCGGTGCGTTGCATAAGCGCCTGTGTCAACCGAGATTCGACCATTTTCAGCACTCGGTTCCGTGGATATCCAATGTCCATGAGCAACCCA
Source organism: Paracoccaceae bacterium (assembly GCA_007694945.1). Taxonomy (GTDB): domain Bacteria; phylum Pseudomonadota; class Alphaproteobacteria; order Rhodobacterales; family Rhodobacteraceae; genus Roseinatronobacter. The sequence goes on from REER01000053.1 coordinate 97,976, forward strand.
GGAATTGTCATGGCGTTGTGTCGTCAAGAAATCAGGGTGCCCCCAGATCAGATGCTCTTCTTCCTGATCCTCAAAGGGTTCATGCGGATCCGCACCAGCATGTGCTACGAAAACATTCCCTGAGCGATGGCTTGAGGGAAGTCGCCTTAACCAGCCTTCGGTTCCATCAGACAACAGGCTGCGCAACGCATCACTTGCATTGATGAGAGAGGCAGGTTTCCGGTCTGGCAGGCTGATCCCGTAGCTTGCGAGAGTGCTCGTGCCACCATTCTCCAACCAGAATGCGCCAACTTCTTCTGGAGCATCCAGAAAGGCGAGCATCATTGCTTCATGATTGCCTTTCAGGCAGATCACATTCGAAGGCCAGATGTAGCTCTGTAACGCCTGCAGGCTTATCAGAACCTGGGCGCTGTTTTCACCGCGGTCGATATAGTCTCCGACAAAGACAAGCGTCAAATCGGTGCCTGCATTTTTCGAAATCATCCCGACCATCAACTCGAGCAGATCGGAGCGCCCGTGTAAATCGCCGATCACGGCGAGAGTATGCTCTGGGCGTGGAAGTGCGCGGGCACGTGATGGCAATATGCGTCTCAGGAACTGCATTGAGCGCAACGTTATGAACACTTGCCCGATAATTGTCCATCGCGGAGGAGATTAACAGCAATTAACGCTTGGCTTCGCGCTTCGTGGCGCTGATGCGCGCAGATTGGGTTCTGGTGAGCGTTGCCGTGGATCGCCTCAGGTTGATGGGCGGTTCCAGAAATGCGCCAGTTCCTGCGGCGGTGCGGGCAGGCCCGGGAAAGCCCGCCATGGAAGTGAGCTGTTGGGGAAAAGAATCACCCAGATGGTCACAAATATGACCATTAGGTAAGCCCAGAGCGAGCGGTGCTGCAGATACCATAGCTCTGCCTTGCCCTTGTAGGGCTTGATTACATCCGAATAGAACAATGTTGGGTTTTCTGCTTCGCGGGTCATGCGCTCCTCACCCCGAAACAGGATCGCGCCCACGCCGGACAGGCCCGGGCGCATGCGCACCAGGTCCTTCCGGATCTCCTCGGGGTAGAGCGCGAAGATGCGCGGGGTCTGCGGGCGGGGGCCGGCGATGCTCATGTCGCCCTTGAGCACGTTCAGCAGCTGCGGCAGCTCGTTGATCTTGGTCTTGCGCAGGAACCGCCCCATAGGAAGTACTCGCGGATCATTGTGCAGCGTCAGATCGCCGGTGCCGAGGTTCGGGCTGTCCTTGAGCATGGTGGCGAATTTCAGCAGGTCGAACTGCTTGCCGCCCAGCCCGACACGCGGCTGGCGATAGAACACCTCGCCTTCGCCGGTGAAGCGCAGCAGCGGAATGACGATCAGCCAGACCGGCAGCAAGCCGACCACGGCGATCACCGACAGCGCGATATCTACAATCCGGGTCAGGTCCGGGCCACGCATGGCTTACATCCTGTCATCAAGGAACTTCCCGGTCTCGGCATGGGCAAAGCCGGGCAGCATGTCGTGAAACAGCGCCACCAGCTCGGCCCGATCCCACTGCCCGCGCGCCTGCATCGCCGCGATCCGGGCGCAGAAGGCGTCAAGCTGCGCGGGGTCGAAGGCCAGATCGTTCCGCACCACGCCGATCGCGTTGAAACGGTCCATGTCGACCGCCTCATGCGCCATGTAGAATTCCTCGAAGGGTTTCTCGCCGGTGGTGTCGGAGTCGAAGAAATAGCAGGGCCAGCGGCCGGCCTCAATCTGCGTGGCGGCCACGGCGCGGGCTTCCTCCTCGCTGTCGCAGAGATGGGGCTCGAAACCCATGGACCGCACAAAGCGCTCGGCGATCTCGGCGAAGGTGATCAGATGCAGATCCTCGCTGAGCTTGGGAAAGAAGATGTCGCGGTTCTCGCCCAGCAGACAGGACATCAGGCACAGCTCGCCCGATTCCTGCGGCGTGACGAAATAGCGGCGCACATCGCGCGGGGTCGAGATTGGCTGGCGCTTCATGAAGCGCTGGTTGAACCCGTGCAGAAGCGAGCCATCGGAAAACGCCACATTGGCGAAGCGCGCGGTCGAGACCGGCAGCGTCTCGCTCTCGCGCATCAGGAACATCTCCATGATGCGCTTGCTCGCCCCCATCATGTTGACGGGGTTCGCGGCCTTGTCGGTCGAGACGCAGAAATATTTCTGCGCGCCGTGGCTGCGCGCCGAGGCGAGGGTGGAGAGCGTGTTGAGGATGTTCACCTCGACCATGCGCATGAGCGTGAAGGGGTCCTTCTCGCTGCGCACATGCTTGAGGGCCGAGAGGTTGAGGACATAGTCATACCCGCCCGACCAGTCCATCAGCGCGTCAAAGGAGGGCGAGGCGCAGTCGATGGCAAAGGTGCGGAAGTCCCCGTCGATATAGCCGAGCGTGCTGCGGATATCGCGCACCA
>REER01000074.1 GCA_007694945.1 Paracoccaceae bacterium
GCATCAGGATGTCCGAGATCATGCGGCACTTGACCGGGTCTCCGATCATGACCGGGATGATATGGCTCTCATTTGCCATATGCGGAATGCCCTTGGCATCAAGCCGCGCGCGCAACCGCGCGACGCGGTCGCGCTGTGCCATCCGTTCGCTGTCGGACTGCTTCAGATGCCGGATCGAGGTCGTCGCGGCTGCGGCAACAGCGGGTGGCAATGCTGTGGTAAAGATGAAACCCGAGGCAAAAGAGCGGATGAAATCGCACATCGCGGTCGAGCCGGTGATATACCCGCCCATCACGCCAAATGCCTTGCCCAAAGTGCCCTCGATCAGGTCGATCCGGTGCGCCAGCCCGCGCTCCTCCGAGATGCCACCACCGCGCGGCCCATACATGCCGACCGCATGCACCTCATCCAGATAGGTCAGCGCACCATGCGCCTCGGCCACCTCGACGATCTCGCGCATGGGGCAGATATCGCCATCCATCGAATAGACGGATTCAAACGCCACGATCTTGGGCCGGTCGCCCACGGCTTTCAGCTTGCGGTCCAGATCGCGCCAGTCATTATGCTTCCACAGCACCTTGTCCGCGCGCGAGTGGCGGATGCCCTCGATCATCGAGGCATGGTTCTTCTCATCCGAGAGGATCACCGCATTGGGGATCTTCGCACCCAGTGTCGAGAGCGCGGCCCAGTTCGAGACATAACCCGAGGTAAAGAGCAGCGCTGATTGCTTGCCATGCAGGTCGGCGAGTTCTTCCTCCAGCACCCGGTGCGCATGATTGTTACCAGAGATGTTGCGCGTGCCCCCCGCACCCGTGCCGCACGCCGCAACAGTACGCACCATGCTATCAACCACTTCAGGGTGATGGCCCATTCCGAGATAGTCATTCGAACACCAGACGGTGACTTCCTGCACACCCGGTCCGTTGAAATGCTTGACCCTTGGGAAGGCTCCGCATTGACGCTCGACCTCGGCAAAGATGCGGTAATTTCCCTCAGACTTGAGCTTGTCCAGTTCGGCGGCGAAAAGAGCGTCGAAATTCATGGGGTCCCCCTCGGGTTCGTTCTTGACTTGCGGGTCGTGGGCGCGGTGATCATCCAGCGCCAGAGTTTGTCGTCGCGTACGCGCCAGACCATGAACCAGTGTTCCAGAAGTGCTAGAGCGGTGAGCATCGACAGAAGCGTGAAGCCGATGATGCTGCCCTGGTCGCCCGCCTGTGTGGCGCGCCAGAGCCGTTCGAGAAAACAGCCCACGGCCAGCGAAAGAAGCGTGACCGAGAGCGGAAAGAAGCCGCTGATCGGGCCTTGGCGGAAGTAGCTGGCCAGATGCGAGAGCGGCGAAGGCAGAAAGTCGGAGTTGATCCGTGGCACGCCAAGATAGAGGTTCAGCTTGGCCGAGATGCGTGCAAGGAAGAGCACGAGAAAGGTCCAGAGCGCGAACAAGTTCTCTGCACCCCACGCCGTCGTGATCAATGCCACGACGATCCCCGCGAGCAGCAACTCATGATAGGCGACGGTGCCGAAGGCGGCCCAGAATCGTGCCTGCGGGCTCAGCCCTGGTGCGCAAACGCGCGTGTTCGGCCCAGTAATGATGCCCGACAGAAAGGCCAATTCCACCCAGCCCCATAGCGCGAGAGCAGACAGGAAAGCGAGCCAGACCCCTTGCGGGCTGGGGTCGTTCAGTGTGGCACTGACCCCGAGCATTCCGAGCGCAAAGAGCGGTAGCGACAGGATCACTGACCAAGCGTGCTGGTCCGGCCCGCCTCGGTCGGCGACATGCACCCGCCACAAGAGGATGCCGGTCGCGAACCACCACAGGAAGAGCGCGGCAAGGGCAGCGATCCAGGGGGTCTCGAACATATGGTACTCCTTTGCGGGGCAGTAGGGCCGGGGCAAACCCCGGCCCTACTGAACAGAGTCAATAAGCCGGCTCCAGCCGCACCGAGGCCGGGGGCGTGCTCTTCTTCACCGGGATGGTATAGAGCGCCACAAAAGCCCAAGCCGCAGAGGCCCCTGCGGTGAACTTCGCCATTTTCCCGGCGACGCCGCCCGTTTTCTCGGCGGCTTCTATCTTGCGGAACGCGTGCTCCATCCGCTTCAGGTTCGGCATCCAGCGCGGGTGGTCGATATCCAGCTCCATCGGGAAGACCTGTTTCGCAATCTCCGAGGTCTTGCGGAACACTTCCTGATCATACCAGTCAATATCGACGCCCAGTGCTTCGTGGAACGCCGGGCGCGCGTGGTCGCGCACATACATGGTCGAATAGACCGCTGTCAGGAAGAAACGGATCCAGAGCTTGTTGGCGAAACTCTCGGTCAGCTTGGGGTCCGTACGCATGAGAAGCGCAAAGGCCTCGCCATGGCTGAACTCATCATTGCACCACTCGCGGAACCACTTGAAGATCGGATGGAACCGCTTGTCGGGGTTCGCCTCGAGGTGCCGGTAGATCGTGATATAGCGGGCATAGCCGATCTTCTCAGACAGGTAGGTGGCGTAGTAGATGAATTTTGGCCGGAAATAGGTGTATTTCTTGGCCTTGGTCAGGAACCCCAGATTGACGGCCACGCCCGCCTCGCGCAGCGCGTCATTGATGAAGCCAGCATGACGTGCCTCGTCGCGGGCCATGTAGTTGAACAGCTCGCAGATGTCGGGATTGTTGCCGCGGCGCTTCATTTCCTTGTAGAGCACGCAGCCTGAGAATTCGGCAGTGCAGGAGGACACCAGAAAGTCGATGAACTCACGCTTGAGTTTGGGCTCCATGTTGTCCCAGTCGACCTTGTCCCAATCGGCATTTTTCTTGAAATGCCCCTTGTTGGGGTCGGATTTCATCTGCGCGATCAGGGTGTCCCATTCGTCACGCACGGGCGTGACATCGATGCGATCAAGCTCATCGAAATCCGTAGTGTAGAAACGCGGGTTCAGCAGGGTGGATTCCTGGGCCATCGCGTCAGTGTCGAAGCGATCGCCGATCTCGGCGGCGAGTTCTTCATGTGTGGTTGCATGCACGTTCATACGCTCATCTCCTCCGAGAACGAGAATTCACAGAGTTCCATGAATTCGAAATCACCTGTCAGCCGGGTCCAAAGCCGCTCCAGCGCGTTGGCGCGAGTGATGACGGCGGTCCGGTCTTCGCTGATCACCTCACCCCAGGCGGCAAGAACGGGCGGACCCTGAACCTGCACTTCGTCGCCAGGATGGACGACAGAGCCGTCATTGAAGCGCACATGGGCGTGGAGGCTTTCAAAGCGGTGGCTGACTTCGACAGTGCAGGGCACGTGGTCGATCTTTCGCGAGAAGAGTGACATTTCGGGATTCCCTTTTTTGTTTTCGTAGTTCCGGTAGTGGTGGTTTTAGTCGATCTTCAGAAGCTGCTGGAACGCAGCCAGATTGTCCTGACCGAACTGGGTCAGTTCGACCCGGTAAGGGGTCAGCGGGTCGATAGCGGCCAGCCGACCATTCTCGAATTGCACGATTTCGAGTGGCAGGGTCGGGTCGATCCCGTGGCGGCGGCGCATGGTCATCAGGCCATTCTCGATCACCGTGATGAAGCCGCCATGATTCAGATCAGCCAGCAGGTTGCCCTCGGCATCAAAGACCGAGACGGCCTGCGCATCATGGCCGACAAGGCTGATCGTCCAGCTCTGTGCCACGGGGGCCGCAGGCGGGATGGCAACCTGTTCCCGGTTGGTAAGCGTTGCGTAGCTCACCAGGATCAGTGCCGCGACTGGCAGCGCGAACATCATCCGCACCAGTCCGATGGGGATCATGTCATTGTTGTCTTTCCGCTTAAAACCGGGCTGGAAGGGCTTTTGCGGATTGGGATCGGTGGTCATTTCGGGCCTCACTCGGCTGCGACCAGACCGCCTGCCGAGGCAGGGGTCTTGCGTTCAAGAACAGGTTGCGACACGCGCGCTTCGGCGGCATCGGCGAGGATCTGCGCGACGTGGGCCGCATCAGGGATGCAGCGCAGCGCAGGCTTGGTCACGCGCACATGGCCGGGGCGGCAATGCGGCCAGAGAACCAGGTAGGAGAATTTCGTCTCTCCCAGCGTTTCCAGCGAAATCGTGCCGGTGCCATTCTTGCTCAAGCTGAGGTCGGCGTTGGCGATCTGGCGGAAGGGCAGATTCAGCGTCACGTTCAGTGCAGCGCCGATGCGCATGGCCACGCGCGCCGTGGTGATAGTGTAGACTGTGCTACGCGCCATGGCGAGGGCGAGCACCGCAATGACAGCCATCGCCGCCGCCCACAGCCCGACATAGGGCAGACCGAAGGCAATCGCGCCCGCCAGCCCCCCATCGATGCTTCCGACACTTGCGCGCCAGACAACGACTATCGCGAAATAGGCAGTTATCCAGTTTATCTTGAGGGCTTCGCGCCCCAGCTGCCAGGTATCAGGCTGGCCCTGCCACAGGATGCGTTCATGTTCTGGGGGCCGTTCGGGCAACCCATTTACAGGTTCAAATGCGAAATCATCGTGCGACATGGGCCGGTTCCTTTATTCTTTATGGGTCGTTCTTGGTAGTGGCTCAGACCGGATCGGTCAGAGCCTTGCTCAGGGCTTTCAGTTCCGAGGCGCGTTTGTCAGCGGTGTAGAGATAGCCGCCCGCGACATAGCCCGAGACTTTATCCTCCTCGAGCTTGGTGATCTGCGCGTCCGAGGCAATGACGGGGATCCCCGCAAAGCTAACGGAATCCAGTGCGTTTACGACCACCCGGTCGGCCTTGATCTTGACCATGGGCATCGGCACCAGCCGTTTTCCACCATCATCGAGGGTGACTTCAAGATAGCGGACCAGTTGTTCGGGTACGTCCACCCACATGTCGCTGACCTTGCCAGGTGATTTACGGTCATGGCAGACTACCTCTAGCCCGCGCGGATCGCGCCCCGCGGCGACGGCAAATTCACCGGCTTTTGCCATCGGTTGGATCTTGGGATGTCCGTGGCCGTCAAGCTCCGGCTCATCGCGCCGCGCCGCCCATGAGGCGGGACCGACCCCGTCCTTCATAGCGTCACCCGTCGGAGCAAATGGGAAACCTGTCCCGCCCGACGTCGGTGCCAGTGCAAGATCGCGCTTCTCACGCTCGAAATCGGGGGCTTTGTATTCGCCGCGCCCGTGGGGGAGATTGAAGGTCTTGGGCTCGGGGATCGACAGCAGTGAATTAGCGTGGCTGCCATCCTCGTTCTCCAGCGGATAGCCTTCGCGCATGTTCTCGCGCTGGATGTAGTAGACCAGTCCGGCAAAGAATAGCCAGAACAGGTAGAGCGAAATCAGCGCGAGGTCGAAATTGCCGAAGAACAGCCAGCCATAGGGGGTATCCATGGGTTTTCCTCCTTGAGGGTCAGGTTGGGAAATCGGCAAGGCCGATCCGTTGGTTACGTTGTTCAGGTGTGGTTACGATACGGGTCCGAACGAGCGGGCCAAGAATGACAAGCGTCAGGAACAGAAGTGCGATCTCGATATGGTAGACGACGGAATAACCGATATCCGGGGTCATGAGGCCGGGGCCAAGATGGCCCGCGTTGGCCAGCCCCTGCACTGTATCCCGAATGCCGCCACCGAGCGCTACAGCAACCCCTGCCGCCGTGGCCTGTGCCGCACCCCAGGCGCCGAGCGCCATGCCGCCGCCAACAATGCCACGCTTGGGCATTTCCATCGCTGCGGTCAGCGTCGCGACCGCGAACAGCCCCAGCCCCAGCCCGATGCCCCAGGCACCGGCGAAGAACAGCGGTGTCGAGAGCAACGGTCCGGCGAAGATGACGGCCGCAAAGGCGAAGATGCCGACAAGGATACCACGCGCTGCCATGCGGAACTGGTCCATGCCATCGGCCAGCCAGCGCGCAGCGAGCCAGAATCCCAATAGCGCGCCAAAGGCCCAGACCGCCGTCAGTGTGGTGGTCGCCGCGACCGACAGGCCAAGGATCTCGCCGCCATAAGGCTCCAGCAGCACATCCTGCATGTTGAAGGCCAGGCCACCGACAAAGACCACGGCCAAGAGCCGGCCGGCCTGCCCGCCGCTCGTGTAATCGCGCCACGCATCCTTGAAGGCAGGCTTGGGAGCCTCGCGCTCTGCGCGGGTCATTGGCTTGATCTTTTCCTGCCGCCAGAGCGCGATGATATTGAGCGCCAGCGTCGCCACGGCACAGCCCTGCACCACCTGGATCAGCCGCAGGTCGCTGAAATCGCGCAGCAGATAGCCCACGATCAGCGCAGAAATCGCCATCCCGACGAGGAAGGTCACATAGAGCAGCGCCACTACCCGTGGGCGGGTCTCGTCATCGGCACGATCCGCGGCCAGCGCAATGCCCGCAGTCTGCGTCATGTGCAAGCCGAAGCCGGTCATCAGGAAGGCCAGTGCGGCAATAACTTCACCCGCAAACGGTACCTCGTGCACCACGTCGCCGGTCAAAACCAGGAGCGCGAAAGGCATGATCGCCAGCCCGCCAAACTGCCACAGCGAGCCGAACCACAGATAGGGCACGCGCTTCCAGCCAATCGCCGAGCGGTGATTGTCCGATTTGAAGCCCAATAGCGCCCGGAACGGCGCGATCAGCACGGGCAGCGCGATCATGAAGGCCACCAGCGAGGCCGCCAGCGACAGCTCCACGATCATAACGCGGTTGAGCGTGCCCAACAGCAGCACCGAGGCCATGCCGACCGACACCTGAAACAGGCTCAGCCGCAGGATCTGCATCAGCGGCAAGCCTTCGGAGGACGCGTCCGCAAAGGGCAGCCACTTGGTGCCTATCGATTTGAACATCGACTTGGGGATGATCATGGCCGCACCCTCAGACATTCCGAGATGTAGAACCCGCGCGAGACCCGACCGACCTTTGCCAGCCCGGAAACATCCAGCCGCTTCCAGTCCTGCGGGATCATCGTTGGTGAGCGGTCCGCGCGCGGAAAGGCCTTCCCCGCGTGCCACATTGCCATCAGCAGCGGAGTGCGCGGTGCAACGGTGAACACCACCTGCCCCACCCGCGCGGCCAGACTGTCAAGGGCGGACTCGAGGTCGGGCTGTGTGTAATAGATCAGGCTGTCCATCGCGATGACGTGGTCGAAGCGCCCGAGATCGGCGGCCAGCATATCCCCCGCGCGAAACTCCACCCGCCCCGGCAATCCCTCGGGCAGACGCGTACGTGCGATCTCGACAAGCCTGGGCGAAATATCGATGGCTGTCACATCCGCCCCGCGCGCGGCCAGTTCCGCACTGGCCGCCCCGGTGCCGCAACCAGCATCCAAGACCCGCGCCCCTCGTAGGTCCTCAGGCAGTTGCCCAAGCATCAGCGCGCGCATCGCATCGCGCCCTTCGCGAACAGTCTGGCGGACACGCGAGACCGGCGCATCAGAGGTCAGTCGCTCCCAGACCCGCGTTGCCGTGCCATCGAAATAGCTGGCCACGCGCGTCCGTGTCGCGTCATAGCTGCCGGAGGGAGCGAGGTCACGCATCAGTCAAATCCCAGCAACTCGAAGATATCGCGATCCGGCAGCGGTGCCGGGTTCAGTGGCTCGGTGCCGCGCCACAGCACTTCGGCGAGGCGCAGGTACTCATTGCGACAGGCGATGATGTCCTCATCCGCGTCCATCTCGAACAAGGTCTTCTTCTTCAGCCGCGAGCGGCGGATCGCGTCCACATCGGGCATGTGCCCGATGCGCTTGAAGCCGACCTTGTCGCAGAAGCGATCCACCTCGTCCGTCTCACGCGAGCGGTTGGCGATACAGCCTGCCAGGCGAACCTTGTAATTGGCTGATTTCGCCTGCACGGCGGCGATGATCCGGTTCATCGCGTAGATCGAATCGAAATCATTGGCAGTCACGATCACCGCGCGATCGGCGTGCTGCAAGGGCGCGGCAAACCCACCGCAGACCACATCGCCGAGGACGTCAAAGATCACCACATCGGTGTCTTCCAGCAGATGGTGCTGTTTCAGCAGCTTCACCGTCTGGCCAACGACATAACCGCCGCAGCCTGTACCCGCAGGCGGCCCGCCCGCTTCCACACACATCACGCCGCCCCAGCCTTCGGTAACGAAATCCTCGGCCCGCAACTCCTCGGCGTGGAAATCGACCTCCTTGAGGATGTCGATCACTGTGGGCTGCAATTGCCCGGTCAGGGTGAAGGTGCTGTCATGCTTGGGGTCACAGCCGATCTGTAGCACCCGCTTTCCCTGCGCGGCAAAGGCCGCCGACAGGTTGGAGCTGGTGGTCGACTTGCCGATGCCGCCCTTGCCATAGACCGAAAACACCTTTGCGCCTTCGATCTTCTGCGCCGGGTCCATATGCACCTGCACCGATCCTTCTCCGTCTTGGCCCTTCAGGACCGGTATTTCGTCTTTGGGGCTCATGCCTTCATTCCCTTCATCTTGGTGGAAATACTTCGCGGACCCCGGGAAGCTGTCGCCCCGGATTTTCCACGGAGTGGTATGGTCGCGGTCTTGCTCATTCGGCGGCAATCCCTTCGACACGGTCTTCGATCTCGTCGGCGGCGTCCTGCAGTGCGGCCAGCGTGGCGGCATCCGGCGCCCAGTAGTTCCGCTCCGAGGCTTCGATCAGTCGCCCAGCCAGTCGTGCGCTGGCCTGCGGGTTCAATTCGGCCAGACGGCGGCGCATGGCCTCGTCCAGCACGAATGTCTCGGACAGGCGCTGATAGACCCAAGGCTCGACATTGCCGGTGGTCGCCGACCAGCCCAGCGTGTTGGTCACCTGGGCCTCCAGCTGGCGCACGCCTTCGGCCTTGTGGGACAAGAGCGCCTCGTAGAATTTGGGGTTTAGCGCGCGCGAGCGGGTTTCGAGCGCGATCTGGTCCTTGAGCGTGCGCACCTTGCCCGCACCGCGGGTCTGATCGCCGATATAGACCGGGGTTTCCTGGCCCCGCGCGCGTTTCACTGCGCGTGCAATCCCGCCCAGCGTGTCGAAGTAATGGTCCACAGTGGTGACACCCAGTTCGACCGATTCGAGGTTCTGGTAGGCCAGATCGACATTCTTCAACGTCGCTTTCAGAAGTTCCGGCTGTGCCACCGGCTTGCCGTTCACACCATATGCGAAACCCTTCCGGGTCTGGTAAGCATCGGCCAATTCGTCTTCGTCACCAAAGGCAGAGCTGTCGACCAGCGCATTGACGTTCGACCCGTAAGCACCTTCGGCATTGGAAAACACCCGCAGCGCGGCGGTTTCGAGATCGATCTCCAACTCGCGCGCAGTCTGCAGCGCATGGGCACGGATGAAATTCTGCGCTTCGGGCTCGTCGGCCATGGCGGCCTTGTAAGCCGCTTCGGCCAGCAACCGGGTCTGGAGCGGCAGCAGGTCGCGGAAGATGCCTGAAAGGGTCATCACGACATCGATACGCGGGCGGCCAAGTTCAGAGAGCGGGATCAGGTCGGCGCCTGACAGCCGACCATATGCGTCGAACCGCGGGGTCGCGCCGATCAGCGCCAGCGCCTGAGCAATCGGCCCGCCATCGGATTTGATGTTGTCCGACCCCCAGAGCACGATCGCGACCGAGCGCGGCAGCGTGGCATGCGCCTCCAACAGCTTGCTGGCCTGGGCGGCGCCCTCTCGCAGTGCAAAAGCGGTGGGCATACGAAACGGGTCAAACGCGTGGATGTTGCGCCCGGTCGGCAGGATTTCGGGTGAGCGGATCAGGTCGCCGCCCGGTACGGGTGCGATGAATTCGGCGTTGAGCGCCCGCATCAGTCCGGTCAACTCGCCATCTTCCTGCAGCGCCGCGTCCATGGCCGCGCGTTGCTCTTCGGTAGCGTCCACATTCTCCAGAAGATTCGCGCGGGCGTTGGCATCCAGCTTCCGACCGACAATGTGCAGACCCTCGGGGATCAGCGCATCCTCGCATTCGAGCAGCCGGACCCAGAGCGAGTCCGGTGTGCCTGACAGGTCAACCGCTTGCGCCTGCTCGGCGATCAGCGTCTCCAACTCGTCGCGGGCCGGGTCCTCGCCCTCCATCCGGCGCCAGCGGGCCAGTGAATCCTTCAACTCTTGAAGGCCCTTGTAGAGACCGGCCTGTGCCACCGGCGGGGTCAGGTGCGTGACCGTCACAGCGCCCGAGCGGCGCTTGGCGAGCGATGCCTCCGAGGGGTTGTTGGCGGCATAAAGGTAGATGTTCGGCATCTCGCCGATCAGCCGGTCGGGCCAGTCGCGTGCGCCCAGTCCCGCCTGCTTGCCGGGCATGAATTCCAGCGCGCCGTGCATGCCGAAATGCAGCACCACATCGGCCTGATAGGTGTTGCGCAGCCACAGATAGAATTGGGTGAAGGCGTGGGTCGGCGCGAAGCCCTTTTCGAACAGTAGCCGCATCGGGTCGCCTTCGTAGCCGAAAGTTGGCTGCACGCCGACAAAGACATTGCCAAGCTGCGCGCCCAGGATGAACACCCCGCGCCCGTCGGACTGGATGCGCCCGGGTGCCGGGCCCCAGACGGACTCAATGACCGACAGAGGCGGGCAGTTCTTTACCATCTCGTCAGCGCTTACATGAGCGGCGACATTGGCCTCTTGCCCGTGCTGTGCAGCGTTGCCCTTGAGCACGGCATCACGCAGCGCGTCGCTCGAGTCGGGCAGATCGAGCGTATAGCCCTCGGCCTTCATGCGGGTGAGCGTGTTGTAGAGGCTTTCGAACACATCGAGATAGGCCGCAGTGCCCACCGCGCCCGCGTTCGGCGGAAAGCCGAACAGTACAATCCCCACCTTCTTCTCGGCATTCTCCTTGCGGCGCAGCGCGACCGTGCGGACCAGCTTTTCGGCCAGCGAGGTGATGCGCTCGTGGCAAGGCGCCATGGCGCGGGTGGTGCTGTCGACATGGCACTGGTGCTGGCAGCCCGTGCATTTCTCGGCCCCGTGACGCCCGCCATAGACCGTGGGCGAGGTTGCACCGTCGATCTCGGGCAAGGCGATCAGCATCGTAGTCTCGACCGGGCCAAGGCCAGTGTCCGAAGCGGCCCATTGGCCAAGGGTCTGAAACTCCAGCGGATGCGCGACCATGTAGGGGACGTTCAGCGCGCTGAGCGTCTCGACCGCGGCGGGGCTGTCATTATAGGCCGGGCCACCCACGAGGCTGAAGCCCGTCAGCGACAGCAGAGCATCGATCTTGCCCTGATGATATTCGGCAATTGCCGGGCGACCGTCCAGACCCCCGGCAAAGGCCGGAACGACGGCAAGGCCCTTGGCTTCGAGCGCCCGGATCACGCTGTCATAATGCGCGGTGTCCGAAGCAAGGATGTAGGAACGCATGAGCAACAGTCCGACAGTGCCCGTGGCGCCTGCAGGGCGGGGCAAGGCGCTTGCGTCGGTGGTGATGCGGTCCGGCAGGTCGGGGTGGTAGAGCCCGACCTCGGGGTAGTCGATTGGAGCGGCGGCTCTGACCTCTCGCCATTCGGGGCGGTCGGCATAACGCGCAATCAGGAAGCGCATCATCGCCTCGATATTGTCGTCCGAGCCGCCTAGCCAGTATTGCATGGACAGGAACCAGGCGCGCAGATCCTGCGCCTTGCCGGGGATGAACCGCAGGATCTTGGGCAGGCGCCGCAAGAGGCTCATCTGCTTTTCGCCGCTCGCGGGCTTCGACTTATCGCCCCCGCCGCGCAGTTTCTTCATGATCTTGGCGATGCCGGAGGCCGGTTTCGCCATATCGAGATCACCCATCTTCGTGAGTTTCACGATCTGTGGATCGGCAATCACACCGACAAAGGCATCGCAGCGCTCGCGGGCGCCCTGCAATTCGGGCAGGCACGCGGTGACGTGCTCTTCGATGAACAGGAGGTTCGCCACGACGATATCGGCGGCATTGATGGCGGCCTTGGCCTCGGCCAATGCTGTCGGGTTCTCTGCCCACTCGGCTGCTGCGTGAATCGAGACCTCAAGCCCCGGAAAATCGGCACGCAAACGTGTCAGAACGCGACTTGCAGGACCCGCGGCATGGGCGTCGAGCGTCACGACCACGAAGCGATAAGGCTTGGGCTGGATGTGCTGACTATCGAGCATAGTGGGCTTTGGCCTCGTAGAGGGTGTCAACGGAAATCTCGTGAAGGCCTTTCTCTGAGGCAAATTTTTCAGTGTTGCGCCGCGCCTTGCCGCGCACGAAGAAGGGAATCTTCTTCAGCTCGCGTTCAGCGCAGGTCAGCCAGATCACGTTATCAGCGGAAGGGGGGGCGGCGGGCGGGGGCGCCGAGCCCCCTTCCGCCGCGGCCGCTGGCGCGACCGGCGCCCCGAGGTCGCGGATCTGTGCCTTATGGCCGTGATGCGAAGGGCCAGCTTCATCGTGGAATTCGAAATCCTCACGGAACATCGCAAGAAGATGCTCTTCGAGACCCATAACCAGCGGATGGACCCAGGTATCGAACAGGACATTCGCGCCCTCAAACCCCATCTGGGGCGAAAAGCGAGCAGGGAAATCCTGCACATGGACGGGCGCCGAAATAACGGCGCAGGGGATGCCCAGACGCTTGCCAATATGGCGTTCCATCTGGGTGCCGAGGATCATCTCGGGCGCGGCCTCCTCGATGGCGCGCTCAACCTCGAGATAATCGTCGGTAATCAGAGCGGTGAGGCCGAATTCCTTGGCCAGCGCGCGCAGGGGCCGGGCCTGTTCGCGGTTGTAGCAACCCATGCCGCAGACCTCGAAGCCCATTTCGTCGCGCGCGACTTTGGCCGCCGCCATGACATGGGTGCCATCGCCGAACAGGAAGACACGCTTGCCAGTGAGATAGGTAGAATCAACGCTGGCCGCCCACCAGGGCATCCGCAGGCGAGACTCATCCACAGGCAAGGTGCTGCCCGAGAGCGCACGCACTTCCTCGATGAAGGCGCGCGTGGCAATGGCACCGATCGGGATGGTTTTTGTGAAGGGCTGGCCGTGGTCGCGCTCCAGCCAGCGCGCTGCCGATTCGGAAGTTTCCGGGTAGAGCAGCACGTTGAAATGCGCCTGCCCCATGCGCGCGATATCTGAAGGGCTCGCGCCCATTGGCGCCGCGACATTGACTTCGATCCCCATCTCGGACAACAGTCCAGTGATCTCCTGCAGATCGTCACGGTGCCGGAAGCCAAGCGCTGTCGGGCCGAGGATGTTGCAGGTGACGCGGGCCGTGCGCTCCATCGGGCGGGCCAGCGCGCGGCAAAGCTGCAAGAACGCCTCGTCGCAGCCGAAATTCTCCTTTCGCTGGTAGCTCGGCAATTCAAGCGGAATGACTGGCACCGGCAGACCCATGGTTTCGGCCAGACCGCCGGGGTCGTCCTGGATCAGTTCTGCCGTGCAGGAGGCGGTGACGAGCAGCGCCTCGGGCTTGAAGCGCTCATGCGCATCGCGCGCCGATTGCATGAAGAGCCCGGCTGTGTCGGCGCCCAGATCGCGCGCCTGAAATGTGGTGTAGCTGACTGGCGGGCGGTGGTCGCGCCGCTCGATCATGGTAAAGAGCAGGTCGGCATAGGTGTCGCCCTGCGGGGCGTGCAGCACCATATGAAGATCGCGCATGCCGGTGGCGACGCGCATCGCGCCGACATGGGGCGGGCCTTCATAGGTCCAGACGGCGAGCTTCATGGCAGACTCCGGATATTGAGTTTTTTCGGCAAGAAAATGAGGCGAGTCATTCAGCGGCCTCCATCCGGTTGGGATGTTGCGCCGCAAGGATGGCGCGACGGCGCAAAGGGCGCGCGAAGAGGCCTGCCAGATCGCCGGCCTGCTCAAAGAAATGGACAGGCGTGAACACGAGCTCGATTGCCCATTTTGTGGCCAGACCTTCGGCTTCGAGCGGGTTGGCAAGGCCAAGGCCGCAGACGGTGAGATCAGGACGTGAAGCGCGCACACGGTCAAGTTGCAGGTCGACGTCCTGTCCCTCGGAAATGACCGGCCCTTGGGCGATCAGGTCGAGTTCGGGGCCGTGAATATCCGTATGAAGGTATGGCGTAGAGATCTCGATTGCCTCCATCCCGCATTCGCGCGTGAGAAACCGGGCGAGCGGGATCTCAAGCTGACTGTCAGGCATGAAGAAGATCCGCTTGCCCTTGAGGGTGCTGGCGGCGGCAGCGATGGCCTTTTCGGCTCGAGCGCGTGGCGCGGCCACGACCTCATCGACCTTCTCAGGACCGATCCCAAACTCTGCGGCGACCGCCTTGAGCCAGAGGGTGGTGCCTTCGGCGCCGAAGGGAAAAGGCGCATTGATGATTTGCGCGCCGCGGCGTTGCAGGGCGGCGTGAGTGTCTCCCAGAAAAGGCTGTGTAAGCGCATAACGGGTGTTGGGTCCGATGGCGGGGTCGAGTTCGGCGCGCTTGGCAGGCAGGCAGCGGACAGGGCCGACACCAATCTGCGCCAGCAGATCCAGCGCCTGATCTTCAACCACATCTGGCAAGGCGCCAACCATAAGCAGTTCTTTTTCCTGCGTTTTGGGCAGAGCCGGCACCATCGAGGCGAGACAGGCATCCTCGCCTTCGGTGAAGGTGGTCTCGATGCCCGAGCCGGAGAAATTCAGCACACGAACAGCGGGCCCATGGATCGCGCTGAGGCGCTCGGCGGCGCGCGACAGGTCGAGCTTGATCACCTCGGAGGGGCAGGAGCCCACGAGAAACAATTGCCGGATATCGGGGCGGCGTTCCAGCAGGCGCGCGACTTCGCGGTCCAGTTCGGCATTGGCGTCCGCCATGCCGGCGAGGTCCTTTTCCTCAAGGATTGCCGTGCCGAAGCGCGGCTCTGCGAAAATCATCACGCCGGCGGCCGACTGCAACAGATGCGCACATGTGCGCGAGCCCACAACCAGGAAGAAGGCATCCTGCATCTTGCGGTGCAGCCAGATGATACCGGTCAGGCCGCAGAAGACCTCGCGCTGACCGCGCTCGCGCAGGACAGGGGTGGTGCGGCAGCCAGTCTGGGGCAGAGATGTCATGCAAGGGCCTCGGTCTCTTGGGGTGAGCTGAGTCGCGCCATCCGCAGTTTCCAGAGGAACTGAATGGCGTTGACGACGTAGATGGCATAGGCCACCAGCGCGAGAATCATGAGTTGATCGGGAGTCATGAAATCGCCGAATAGCGCTGCCAGATACAGCGTATGAAGCGCGATGACGGCGAAGCTGACCATATCCTCCCAGAAAAAGGGTTCAGCCAGAAGGTATTGGCCGAAGACCTCCTTCTCCCAGATCGCACCAGTGACCATGATCGTGTAGAGCGCCAGCGTCTTGAGCAGGATCGAGACGGTTGCGGCGATATACCCCTCTCCGGTCATCAGAAAGCGAATTACCAGCACGGCAGACACAATGCAGATGACAAGCTGGACGGGCGCCAGAATGCCTTGCACCAGCGTCCAGCGCGAGGCGTCGCGGATGCGGCGCTGCTCGGGCGTGTAAAGTGGCTTGTGGATTGTCTTTCTGCCCATGTGGCAGCCCCCAAAAACGCGATTCTTGCCCAAAGCTTAGCGCTGGACAGCGCAAAGTGTCAATTATAATTTACACTATTGTAGTGGTAAGTCGGCAAGAATTTTTTACATCCTGGCTTCATGTATGGGGCAGAATAGTCAATAATAGTTGGAGTATTTCACTCAGCTATCGCATGAGATCAGTTGATGCGATCAGAGGTGTAAGTTTCTTTTGACATTCATCTCCAATACTGCGACGCTTATAGCCGCTTCATGCCATGGCGAGTCGATATGGAGACGCAGCCGGTGCAAAAGTCGAATAACTGCTACGGGGGATAGTGGGGAGCCATGGACAGTCTTATCCATATGCATGAATTCCGGCGCCGACCGACCAATTCGGTCCTCACGAAATTCGCGATGCGCGTTGTCTCTGAACTGACACGAAGCGATCGAATCGAGGCCGGCAAACCACAAAGCGACGTTCTGGACCTGTTGATACGGCACTCCCGTTGTGGCGAGCAAACGTCGCTCTCGAAGCTTTATGCAGAAATGAAGCATCGCGGAATATCGGCTGAACAGGTGATCGACATCTATTTTCCGGCAGCGATCGACTGGATCGGAGCGGAGTGGCACGAGTCTGAATTCGACATCCTGCAGACCTCGATCGCGCTGTCGCGCTTGCAGGTGCTGCTGCGTGAGATGGGCCGAGCCTGGGCTTCGGATCGTGCCGGGCAGAGGGTCGGGCACTGTGTCCTTCTGACACTGCCCGCCGGCGAGCAGCACACCTTGGGCGCGATGATCGCTGCAAATCAAATGCGCCGGATGGGTGTCTCGGTGAAGGTGGCCTTCGTGCCCGGTCCTCTCGAAATGCGAAGAATTCTCAAGGAAAGCCGCTTTTCTGCGGTTTTTGTGTCATTGTCGAACCGATCAAACCTTGCGTCTTGCGGCGATTTGATAAAAACCATCCGCGGAGATACCGGAGGGGATGTGCCCGTGGTTTGTGGCGGCGGCATCGTGGCAGAGATGGGGCAGGTGATGAGTTCAAGCGAGCTTGCAGACATGGTCGGGGCGAATCTTGCAACATCCAACATCCCTGAGGCGCTAGCTCTCATGGGAAATCAGGTCAGACACTACGCTGCCGAATGATCTGTCTGGACTAGATAGGCGGTCTCGTGCGGGCCGTCATAAGGAGCGGGCCGAGCGTGTCCAATGATGAAACGAATATCCGAACGCATGGGAACGACCCCATCTTGCAGGATCCGGTAGTCTCATCGGTCACTTCGGCTCTTGCCGATTATGCGCTGACGTTGGATGCAGAACGCATTGTCACTGTCGCAAGATCGCGCCAGCCCTCTTCCTTTGCGGATTATGTAAAAAGCATGGTCGGCATGGAGTTTGCAGCCTTTCTGGACAGTGAATCCCAGCGCAGATTCGAACAGCGCTACTCCGATCTGCAACAGCGTGCCGCCCGTGGCGAGGCAGTGCCGTTCCGCTGGGTCGAGCTCGAACACCAGGACCGCAGCGGTGCGACGGTCCCGGTTCGGTATGCCATGCATCTGATACAGGCCAGTGGCGACCTGCTTCTTCTCGGACAAGACCAGCGGCCCGTGATCGAGATGCAGCAACAACTGCTCAACGCGCAGATTGCGCTGGAGCAGGATTACGAAACGCAGCGTGAGATGGACACGCGCTATCGGCTGTTGATGGATTTCACATCCGATGCGATTGCGCTGGTCTCGGCGACGACTGGACGCATCGTCGATATCAATCACAACGCGGCCTCGCTTTTCGGGGCCGCTCGTGCGGATCTGCTCGATAAGTTGTTTGCGGATCGCTTCGTCAGTCAGGGCAAGACGGGCCTGATTACCGCGCTTACCTCGCATGTCGCACTCGAAGCGGCGGCACCGATTGATGTCGAGTTAAAGGACACGCAGCGCCATTTACTGCTCAGTTCCAAACTGTTCCGCGCCGCTGGTGAGCAACTCATACTGGTCCGCCTGACCGACCCCGAGTTCGGGTCCGTTGCCGATGGACGCTTGGTCGCGAATCTGCGTCAGCTTTTTTATCGTGGCCCTGACGGGATGGTCTTCGTCGATCGCGATGGCAATATTCTCGAGGCCAATGAGACTTTCCTCAATCTCGCAGATATTTCGAACATGAGCGAATTGCGCGGTGTCAGCGTCTCGGAATTTCTCGCGCGTGGCACTGTTGATCTGAAGGTCCTGCTGGAGAACGCACAGCGCGCCGGACAGTTGCGGATGTATGCCACCAAGCTCAAGACCGGTTTCGAGGCGCAGATCGCAGTCGAGATTTCGGCGACTTGGCTTGATGATCGGGTAGATCCGGTGCTGGCGCTGGTCATTCGCAATGCCTCGAGCGTGTCGGCCAGCCGCTCTGACCCGGTCTCTTCAGAATCGGATATGCGCGGCATCATGGAGCTGGTAGGGTCGTCGACGCTGAAGGACATTGTCTCGGACACCACCAATGTCATCGAAAAAATTTGCATCGAAACGGCCATTGAGCTCACGCGCAACAACCGCGTAGCCGCGGCCGAGATGCTAGGGCTCTCTCGCCAGTCGCTCTACGTCAAGCTGCGTAAATATGGCATGCTCAGCCGCGAGGACGAGTAGGTATCTAGCGTCAGCTTGATCCATGTCAAATACAATTGACACATTAACTGTCAGCCTATGCTTACAAACGCGGAGGTTGGCATGCGTATCGTTTTCGTTCATCCGAACTATCATTCCGGCGGCGCCGAGATTGCGGGAAGCTGGCCGCCTGCTTGGGTCGCTTATCTGACTGGCTCGCTCAAGGCAGCCGGGTTTGACGATATCCATTTCATCGACGCGATGACCAATCATGTTGATGATGACGCCCTGCGCGCGCAACTCGCCGCGCTAAAGCCCGACGTGGTTGGCACCACAGCGATCACACCGTCGATCTATGTTGCCGAACAGGTGTTGAATATAGCCCGCGAGGTCGCACCTGACTGTGTGACCGTTCTGGGCGGTGTGCATGCGACCTTCATGTTCCGTCAGGTGCTGACCGAGGCACCTTGGGTCGACGTGATCGTGCGCGGCGAGGGTGAGGAGATTGTGGTCAACCTGATGAACGCCATTGCCGAAGGGCGCTGGCCAGCGGACAAGCACAAGATCCAAGGGCTCGCCTTTATCGACAGGGGCGAAATCAAGGCCACGCCTGCTGCCTCGACCGTCAAGAACCTGGACGGCATCACGCCCGACTGGTCGATCCTTGAGTGGGACAAATACATTTATGTCCCGCTGAACCGCAAAGTCGCCATCCCCAACATGGCGCGCGGCTGCCCATTCACATGCTCTTTCTGCAGTCAGTGGAAATTCTGGCGCGATTACCGTGTGCGCGACCCCAAGAAAGTGGTCGATGAGATTGAGGATCTGGTCGAGAACCACGGTGTCGGTTTCTTCATCCTCGCCGACGAGGAACCCACGATCAACCGCAAGAAATTCATCGAATTCTGCGAGGAGCTGATCGCACGCGGCCTACCTGAAAAAATCCAGTGGGGCATCAATACCCGCGTGACCGATATCATGCGCGACAAGGAGCTTCTGCCCTTCTACCGCAAGGCCGGGCTGGTGCACGTCTCGCTCGGCACTGAAGCTGCCGCGCAGTTGAAGCTCGACCAATTCAACAAGGAAACCACGGTCGCGGATAACAAGGAAGCAATCCGTCTGCTGCGCGAGGCCGATATATTCACCGAAGCGCAATTCATCGTCGGGCTCGACAACGAGACCGCCGAGACGCTGGAAGAGACCTTCCAGATGGCTTGGGACTGGCAACCCGATCTGGCCAATTGGGCAATGTACACACCGTGGCCATTCACCCCGCTATTTCAGGAATTGCGCGATCAGGTCGAAGTATTCGACTATTCGAAATACAATTTCGTCACGCCAATCATGAAGCCCAAGGAAATGTCACGTGGCGGATTGTTGGAAGGTGTGCTGAAGAATTATCGTCGCTTCTACATGCGCAAGGCGCTGTTCCACTATCCGTGGCGCGGCACAGGCTATCGGCGGAAATATCTGCTTGGCTGTCTCAAGGCCTTCCTCAAGGCCGGGGTGCAAAGACAGTTCTACGACCTCGGCAAGACTGATTATTTCAGCATGAAATCGCGCGACGATCTCGATTTCGGCTTTGATATGACCCGCACCATCGCCGATGCACAATTGGCCGACTGGGAAGACCACGCCGACAAGAAGCGCAAGGCGCAAGAGCGGCGCGAAGCGCTGCGCGCGCAGGGCAAGGCCCGCGCGGAAGAGCGCAACGCGATCAAGGCTTGCGGCGGCGGCGGCCAGTTGGAAGAACTTGAGACTGGCCAGCGCGCTTTCCGCATGCCCAATGGCGCGCAGCCGGTACTGCGGGAACCTGCGGAGTAAGGCCCATGGCCGCGACAGCCCGGATCGGCCCCAATGCGATCCTGCAGCATCTGCCGGTGCTTGATGCCGAGATCGGCGAACGGCTGCGCGGTGCGTTGCTGCACCGCGCTGGGGTCGAGGAACCTCCCGCGGATGCGGGCATGCTTCCAGAAGAAGATGTCGCGCGGCTGCACCATGCCGTGCGGCTATTCCTGCCCGACCGTTTTGCGCGCATCCAGCGTGCAGCGGGGCTGGCGACAGGAGACTATATTCTCGCCCATCGTATCCCGAAGCTCGCGCAGCGTCTCATCCGTGCATTACCCGCCGCGTGGGGCGCGCGCGTGCTCACCATGGCGATTGCGAAACATTCATGGACTTTCGCAGGCTCTGGGGTTTTCCGCATTTGCGGCTTCGCCCCTTTGACGCTCGAAATCGTCGAAAATCCGCTGGCGAGTCACGCGGCAGACGCGCCGATCTGCGACTGGCATGTGGCCGTGTTCGAGCGGCTCTATGGCGCTTTGGTCTGGTCGAAGCTGAGCGTGAGAGAGGTGGCTTGCAGCGCACATGGCGTAAACGCCTGTCGTTTTGTCATTACGCCGCACTGACGGACCGGCATTCACAACGCCCCGCCCACCCTCCCACATCGTGAATGCCGGT
Organism: Paracoccaceae bacterium; assembly: GCA_007694945.1. GTDB lineage: Bacteria > Pseudomonadota > Alphaproteobacteria > Rhodobacterales > Rhodobacteraceae > Roseinatronobacter. Next base: position 20,389 of record REER01000074.1, read on the forward strand.
CTTCATACACTTTTTGACTGTAAATCTAAATTTACACTTGCTCGACTCAAAAATGGAAGGCAAAGTTGACAGCAAAAGGGAACCAGACCGATGACTGACAGCACCTTCACCCCCTCGGGCGCAATGCCCCAATCCAGACGCAACACGCCCGAACCACGGGCAGCGCTGGAACTGATCAAGCCGATTACATGGTTCCCCCCGATGTGGGCCTATCTGTGTGGCATCATCTCGGTCGGTGTCTGGCCGGAAAGCTGGGCGCTGGTGGTGCTCGGTGTGCTGCTGGCAGGTCCCATCGTCTGCGGCATGTCTCAGGCCGCCAATGACTGGTGCGACCGGCATGTGGACGCGATCAACGAACCTGACCGCCCGATCCCCTCGGGGCGTATTCCGGGCCGCTGGGGGCTTTACATTGCACTGGCGATGACGGTGCTGGCGCTGGTGGTCGGTTGGCAGCTTGGCCCGTGGGGTTTTGGCGCGACTGTTGTCGGTGTCATCGCGGCTTGGGCCTATTCCGCCGAACCCATCCGCGCCAAGCGCTCGGGTTGGTGGGGGCCGGGGCTGGTTGGGCTCAGCTACGAGACATTGCCCTGGTTCACAGGCGCGGCCGTTATCGCTGCTGGTGCGCCGAGTTTTGAGATTGTGGCGATTGCGCTGCTCTATGGACTGGGTGCCCATGGCATCATGACCATCAATGATTTCAAGGCCATCGAGGGCGACCGCCAGATGGGTCTAAAGTCGCTGCCCGTCACGCTTGGCCCGGTTGATGCCGCGACTGTCGCGGGCACCGGGATGATCATGGCGCAACTGATCGTGGCTTGCCTCTTGGTGATCTGGGGCGCACCGATCCACGCCGCAATCATCACGCTGGGCATCGCGGTGCAGGTCTGGGCGTTCAAGCGCTGGCGGCAGGACCCGGCACGGCTTGCACCATGGTTCAACGGCACCGGCGTCGGCCCTTATGTGCTGGGCATGATGGTCGCGGCCTTTGCGCTGAGAGGGATCGGCGCATGACGCTCTCCTGGGCGCAGATCTTCCGCCTCGGGGTGGTGCAAGCCTGCCTCGGCGCCATCGTGGTGCTGATGACCTCTACGCTCAACCGCCTGATGGTCGTGGAGCTGTCGCTTCCTGTGGTGCTGCCGGGCTTTCTGGTGGCGCTGCATTACGGCGTGCAGATCACTCGGCCCAACTGGGGTTTCCTGGCCGATCAGGGCGGTAATCGCACGCGCTGGATCATCCTTGGCATGATCATGCTCGCACTTGGCGGGCTGAACGCCGCTCTCGCCATTCCGCTGCTCGAGACGAACCTCGCGCTTGGGCTTGCTGTTTCGGTCGTGGCCTATGCGGTCATCGGTCTGGGCGTGGGCGCTTCGGGCACATCGCTGCTTGCACTACTGGCGACCGGCACCGCTGAGTCCCGCCGCCCTGCGGCCGCGACGATCACCTGGCTTATGATGATCTTCGGCATCGCCGCTACGGCCATAACAGCGGGGGCGTTCCTTGATCCTTACAGCCATGCGCGGCTGCTGGTCATTGTGGCCATCATCTGCACTGGCGCAGTCGCGCTGACAGTGCTCGCTGTCTGGGGCATTGAGCGGCGCGTGATCACGCGCCCCGCCCCACCGCCCGCACGCTTCCGCGATGGGATCCGTGAGATCTGGGCTGATACTCGCGCGCGGAATTTCACTTTTTTCGTGTTTCTGTCGATGACCGCGTATTTCATGCAGGAACTGATCCTCGAGCCCTACGCTGGTCTCGTCTTTGGCTTCACGCCCGGGCAATCCACCTCAATGTCGGGCGCGCAGAATGGCGGCGTGTTCCTCGGCATGGTGCTGGTCGGCGTCGCGGCTTCGGGGCTGCGGCGCGGCTCGCTCCGCTTCTGGGTGGTCACGGGTTGCATGGGCTCTGCACTGGTGCTGATGGCGATTGCCTCGGCCTCGGCACTTGCTCTTCCGTTGGTACCGCTGGTCATCGCGCTTGGCTTCTTCAACGGTATGTTTGCCGTCGCCGCCATCGGCTCGATGATGCAGCTCGCAGGCGAGGGCCGGGACCGCCGAGAGGGCACGCGCGTCGGCCTCTGGGGCGCGTCGCAAGCCATCGCAGCAGGCTTCGGGGGGCTGACAGGTGCGGCGCTCGTTGACCTCGCCCGCAGCCTGATGCCGACTGCCGAGGCCTTTGGCGCGGTCTTCTCGATCCAGGCTGCAATATTCGTAGCGTCAGCGCTTCTCGCTGCCCGCATCATGGTGCCACGCGCACCGCAACTCGTTCCGGGGGAATGATTCATGAGCTTTGATGTCTTTGTCGTGGGCGGTGGCCCCTCTGGCGCAACTGCTGCCGATGACCTTGCCCGGGCGGGCCGCAAGGTCGCGCTTTTGGACCGGGCTGGTCGTATCAAGCCGTGCGGGGGCGCCATCCCGCCGCGTCTGATCGCGGATTTCGAGATCCCCGAGGATCAGCTTGTCGCGCATATCACCACAGCGCGCATGATCTCGCCCACGGGTCGCGCGGTCGATATTCCCATCGAGAACGGCTTTGTCGGCATGGTGGATCGCGAGCATTTCGACGAATTCCTGCGCAGCCGCGCCGAGAGCCATGGCGCGACCCGCCTGACCGGCACGTTTCTGCGCATCGAGCGCGATGCGGAGGGCACCCATGTCGTGTGGCGCGACAAGACGAGCGGAGAAGAGCGCCGCAGCCTAACGAAATTTGTGATCGGCGCGGATGGCGCGCGCTCGAATGTGGCCCGCGCCGAGGTGCCAGGTGGCGACAAGATCCCCTATGTGATTGCCTATCACGAGATCATCAAATCTCCGCCGGCCAATGATGTCTACGACCCCGACCGCTGCGATGTGATCTATGATGGCCGCATCTCGCCCGATTTCTATGGCTGGGTGTTCCCGCATGGGAAAAGCTGCTCGGTCGGCATGGGCACGGAGAAGCCGGAGGCCGATCTGAAGAAGGCCACCGCGGCATTGCGCGAAATGTCAGGGCTGAGCGGCTGCGAAACGATCCGCCGCGAGGGCGCGCCGATCCCGCTGCATCCGATGGATCGCTGGGACAATGGCCGCGATGTCGTGCTGGCCGGTGATGCTGCGGGGGTGGTTGCTCCGTCTTCGGGCGAAGGGATTTATTACGCCATGGTGGGTGGTCGCGTAGCAGCAACGGCTGCTCAGGCGGCGCTTGCCTCGGGAAAGGCGAAAGATCTCTCACTGGCGCGCAAACTCTTCATGCGCGAACACAAGACCGTGTTCCGGGTGTTGCGCCAGATGCAGGATGCTTACTACAAGTCTGACGAACGGCGCGAGCGTTTTGTCAGCTTATGTCATGACATTGACGTGCAGCGTCTGACCTTCGAGGCCTACATGAACAAGAAACTGGTGGCGGCGCGCCCGCTGGCCCATGTCAAGATTGGCATCAAGAACCTGATGCATCTGAGCGGCCTTGTGCGACCGAGTTATACATGAGCTGGCTGATCCCGGCTTGGGAAGACGGCACGCTCAAACCCGTCGACAAGATGGAGGTGCATCGGCGCGGGCTGAAGCACAAGGCGATTTCGGTCTTCGTGACTGAGGGCGACCGTGTGCTAATCCAGCGCCGGGCGTTGGCGAAGTACCATACGCCCGGGCTTTGGACGAATACCTGTTGCACGCATCCGCATTGGGGCGAGTCAGATCTGGACTGTGCTACGCGGCGGCTTGAGGAAGAGATGGGCATCACGGGCCTGCCACTGACCCATGTGACCGAAATCGATTATCGCGCCGAGGTCGGTAACGGGCTGATCGAACATGAAGTGGTGCAGGTCTTTACAGCGCGTGCGATGCCCGATCTGGTGGTTTCACCCAACCCTGATGAGGTCGTTGATACCGACTGGATCAACCTGACAGCATTGGCGGCTGTCGTCGAACGCCTCCCCGAGCGCTTCACCCCTTGGCTGCGAATCTATCTCCGCGATCATGCGCGCACGATTTTCGGCCCGCAGGCTGCGTGGCTCGATCTGCCGATCGCGGCGAACCAGTAAGATCTCAGGCAAATTGCGGGTTGCGCTGCCAGACCGAGAAGTTCAGCGCCCCCGCAATAGTGACCCATAGCAGGTACGGCGCGAACAATGCCCCAGCGATGGGGTCGAGCGCCCAGAAGCTGATCATCGTAGCGGCGACGAAGACCCAGAGGAAACACAGGATCACCATCGCCGCACGCATCCGCTTGAGTCCGAAAAATACTGGTGACCAGAGCGTGTTGAAAGCAATCTGTGCGGCCCAGAAGGCAAGTGCCTGCTGCGAGCCTTCGAGCAGTGCGACGCGCATGGCGGCATAGGACATCGCGATATAAAGCGTCATCCAGACCAGTGGAAACACGAGGCCCGGCGGTGTCCAGACCGGTTTGTCGAGATCGCGATACCATTTGCCAGGCTCGAACATTGACCCGGTCGCCCCAGCAGCCCCGCAGGCGGCGAGAAAGGTCAGAAACAGCATCCAGTCCATCAGCTTTCCCTCTTGCGCGGTCTGACCAAAAGGCGCACCCGTTACGGGTGCGAGATCTCACTTGGGCGCCCGTTGCCGGGCGCGTTTGGGAAGACCCTTCGTTAGAGAGCATAGCTCAGGCGCTGCGCCGGTCCATGATGTGATAGGCATTCCGCGTTTTCAGGTCATGTTCATGCAGTCGCGCGAGCACGTCGATCAGGGCTTCCGAACGGGGCAGTTGCGGGGCGTCTATAGCGGCCGCTTCCACAAGGAAGGCTGTCTCCGGGCAGGGGCGGGCGTAGAGCGTCGGCATACGCGGGACCAGCAGCGAGGCACCGGCCTGCACTCCGGCAAGGGCCAGCCAGCCGAGTTTGCGCTTATGCGCGGTGACGGCGCGGCGTGTAACGGAGTCAAAACCCTGGTCACGGATCACCCCCCCGATCCCGTCATAGATGTGGCGCGCGGCGTAGATCCCTGGACGGCAGGTCGGCGGCAGTGCCGAGATGCCGGGGTCGGCACGCTGATAAAGGCGCGTCGCCTCGCGCAAGAGTCGCTTGGTCATGTCGCGGATTTCGGGCAGCGGTTGGGGTGCGCGCACAAAGGCGGCCTGGTCGATCCCGGCCTCATCGAACCACTCCAGCGGCAGGTAAATCCGTCCGCGCCGTGCATCCTCGCCGACATCGCGGGCGATATTGGTCAGTTGCATTGCCAGTCCAAGGTCGCAAGCCCGAGCCAGCCGATCGCGATCGCGCACGCCCATCAGCACGGACATCATCACGCCCACTACGGCAGCGACGCGTGCCGAATAGGCGCGAACATCCGAGAGTGTGTGTAAGCGGCGCCCCTCTGCATCCCAGGCGAGCCCCTCTAGCAAAGCGTCAGGGAGTGCGCGGGGAAGGTCATGCGTGTCGATCAGGCGGGTGAAGGCGCGGTCAATCGGTGCCTCCTTGGGGCGGCCTGCATAGGCGCGGTCGAGCCGGTCCTGCAAATGCAGGACTGCCGCGACCGGGTCACGACCCTCATCAACGGCATCATCCGCGAGGCGGCAAAAGGCATAGAGCACAAGTGCCGGGTCGCGCACCTTTGCGGGCAAGAGCTTGGAGGCCGCGTGAAAACTGAGCGAGCCCGTGCGGATCGCGGTCCGGCAGGCTGCCATATCCTCCGCGGCGCTCATTCTGCAGCCATCCGCAATGGCGCTACCGGCGCTGCATCGGGCACAAGTTGGGCCAGAACTTCCGCGGTGCCAATCACCCCCGGCACCCCGGCCCCCGGATGCGTCCCCGCCCCGGCGAGGTAAAGCCCGGGCACCTCTTCCGAGACATTATGCGGGCGGAACCATGCGCTCTGAAGTATCCGCGGCTCGATCGAAAACCCCGCCCCCAGTGGCGAGAGATAGCGGTCGCGGAAGGTTTCCGGCGTGAAGACAAGGCTTTCGGTCACGTGCTCTGACAGACCGGGAAGCAGCCTCTCCTCCAACATAGCCAGCATTTTCGCTCGGTAGGGCTCAGCCTCTTTGGCCCAGTCCACACCATTGTCATGCCCCAGATGCGGCACGGGTGAGAGCACGTAGAAGGTGTCACCCCCCTCGGGTGCGACGGATGGATCGGTGACCGAAGGGCGATGCACGTAAAGGCTCATGTCATCGGCCAGATGCCCGCGAATGAAGATATCCTTGATATGCTCGCGATAGCGCGGTCCGACGACAATCGAGTGATGCCCGACATCGCGCCACATATCGCGCGTGCCCTTGGTGCCGAAATACCAGACATAAAGCCCCATCGACCAGCGGGTTCGTTTGAGCTTCGCATCGTTCCAGCGCCGTTTGGGCCTGTTACGAAGCAGCCGAGTGTAAGTATGGCCCGCATCGGCATTCGAGACAACGATGTCGGCTTGGATCTCCTGACCATCGTGCAACCGTACCCCGGCTGCTCGCCCGTCGCGCACAAGGATTTCATCCACTTCAACTCCCATACGCAACAAGCCACCCTGATCCCGGACAACTCCCGCCATGGCCTTGGCAATCGCCTGCACCCCGCCCATCGCGTAATGCACACCAAAGGCTTTTTCGAGGTGGCTCACGAGCGCATACATCGAGGTCACGCGGAACGGATCGCCCCCGATGAAAAGCGGATGGAAAGAAAAGGCAAAGCGCAACCTCTCATCGCGAAACCGCCGCGCGGCATGGGCATAGACCGAGCGATCGGCGCGATACCACGCGAACTTCGGCAAGACCTTGATAAGCTCCCAAAGCTGGTTCATCGGACGGCGGCCAAGATCTTCATATCCAAACCAGTAGCGCTTCTCGGCATCGGCCAGGAATTTGCGGTATCCGTCCAGATCATTGGGCGAGAGCCGCGTGATTTCGGCCTCCATCTCGGCCTCACCATCACGCATGGTGAAATGCGAGCCATCCGGCCAGCGAATCTCGTAGAAGGGCTCCATCGGCTTCAAGGTCACATCGTGGTCGAAATCGCGCCCGCAAGCCGCCCAGAGGTCGCGCAACCCTTGCGGCACTGTCACGATGGTCGGACCCAAGTCGAACCGGTGGCCGCCTTGCGTGATCGAAGACCCTCGCCCGCCAGGGAGGTCGAGACGGTCCAGAACCGTCACTTGATAGCCCTTGGCGCCAAGCCGCATGGCCGAAGCCAGCCCGCCAAGCCCCGCGCCAATGACAATCGCCCGCGTCGGTGCAGAATCACTCATCTTCGGTTCCCATCCTTGTTATTGGACCCAGCTTACACTGCGCCAAAGTGTCAATCAAGATTTACATCAAGCTCTTTACACTGTCCAGTCGTTGTGACAATCTGAGTTGACACTTGGAGGTTGGAATCGCCTATGCAAACGGTCTCGCTCAGCCTGTTCCGCTTCGATCGTGCGCTCGCGCGGCTCTGGGTGCTGGGCCAGATGGGTGCCGCACGTTTTGCACTTCCGCGCGTCGAGGGGTTGCAATTCTGGAAGCTCTGTGGGTCAGGCACTGGCGAAGGCTTTACCCCGCGCCCGAACTGGAGCACCTGGGCTATTCTCGCGGTCTGGAGCGATCAAACGGCCGCGCGCGCAGGTCTGGAGCGACCACCATTCGCGCGTTGGCGCGCAAAGGCCGATGAAAGCGCCACCTTCTTTCTCGAACCCTTCTCCGCGCGCGGCCATTGGTCCGGCGCGCGCCCCTTCAGTCCCGAAGGCCAGAGCGACGGTCCGGTTGCCGCAATGACGCGGGCCACTGTCAAGCCCTCGCGCGCGCTGCGCTTCTGGGGGCGTGTCCCGGATATCTCGGCCAAGGTGGGCGCAGACCCCAATGTGCTGTTCAAGATCGGCATTGGTGAGGTGCCACTGCTGCATCAGGTCACCTTCTCGATCTGGCCCGACGCCGAAAGCATGTCCGCCTTTGCCCGCCGTGGCCCCCATGCTGAAGCCATCCGCGCCGTGCGCGAGGAAGGCTGGTTCAACGAAGAACTTTACGCCCGCTTTCGCCTTGCCGGAGTAACGGGCACTTGGCAGGGGCGTAACCCTCTACCAAAATTGGAAAAACAGGAGGCCGCATGACGCCTTTCCCGTTCGCTGCCATTGTCGGGCAGGATGAGATGAAGACCGCGATGGTGCTCACAGCCATCGATCCAAAAATCGGCGGTGTGCTGGTCTTCGGTGACCGCGGCACTGGCAAATCGACCGCCGTGCGCGCCCTTGCGGCCCTGCTGCCGCCGATCAAAGCGGTCAAGGGCTGTCCTTGCAACTCGGCCCACGTGGACGATTGCCCTGACTGGGCTGATGTGACCGACACCAAGATCGTTTCGCGGCCAACGCCGGTGGTCGATCTGCCCCTCGGCGTAACCGAGGACCGCGTGACTGGTGCGCTTGACATCGAGCGCGCGCTGACGCGCGGTGAAAAGGCCTTCGAGGCGGGGCTGCTTGCGCGGGCCAATCGCGGGTATCTCTATATTGACGAGGTCAATCTGCTTGAGGACCACATCGTCGACTTGCTGCTTGACGTGGCGCAGACTGGCGAGAATGTCGTCGAGCGCGAAGGCATGTCCATTCGCCACAAGGCGCGCTTTGTGCTGGTCGGTTCGGGTAACCCCGAAGAAGGCGAACTCCGGCCACAACTTCTGGACCGCTTCGGCCTTTCGGTTGAGGTCAAAAGCCCCAGCGACATCGACACGCGCGTGGAGGTCATCCGGCGCCGCGATGCCTATGAGACCGATCACGATGGTTTCATGGCCGAATGGGAACCCCAGGATGCCGCGCTGCGCGACCGCATCCTGACAGCACGCACAGCCCTTGGTGATGTGGGCACATCGAATATCGCGCTGCATGATTGCGCCTCGGTCTGCCTCGCGCTCGGCTCGGACGGGCTGCGGGGCGAGTTGACGCTGCTGCGCACAGCCCGCGCGCTGGCCGCCTATGAGGGCGCAGGCGAAATCACACGCGACCATATTCGTGCCGCTGCCCCAATGGCGCTGCGCCATCGCCTCCGCCGCGACCCGCTCGACGAGGCTGGCTCCAGCGCCCGCGTCGCTCGCCAGCTCGCTGAAGTGCTGCCATGAAGCCACACAGCTTCATCTTGCCCCAAATACTCGAGGCTGCGAGTGTCCCGCGGTCTGCTCAAGATGACTCCGTTTGACGACACCAGCGGCCTGCCCGGCCGTCCCCCGCCCCCAACTGACCCTTGGGCACAGGTCGGGCTGGCGCTCACCCTCTATGCCATCGAACCTGCCGGTCTGCGTGGTCTCTGGTTGCGCGCTCGCGCGGGTCCAGTACGCGACCGGGTGCTGGCAGCGCTTGCAGCACTCACGCCGCGCAAATTGCACCCATTCGTCAGCGACGAAGCGCTCTTCGGCGGCATGGACCTGAGTGCGACACTTGCCACTGGCGAGATGCAGCGCCACGCCGGGCTGCTGGAGCAGCCCGGGATTCTGGCGCTCAGCATGGCTGAACGCTGTCCGTCAGGGCTTGCGGTTCGGCTCGGGCAAGCCCTCGACCAGCGTGCTGAGTTGAGCCTTGTGGCGCTAGACGAAGCCGCCGAAGAGGGTGAGGGCTTGCCTCCGGCGCTTGCGGACCGACTGGGGCTGTTTCTCGAGCTTGACGGTTTTGCAATGGGCGAGACCTCCGAGATCACCTTGCCACAAGGACTTATCGAGACAGCGCGGGCCCGATTGAACCATATACGCAAAGGCGAGGCGCAAATGCGCCTCGCCCGCGTCGCGCGGGATCTGGGTATAGAGAGCCTGCGCGCGCCCATGTTGGCATTGGCTTGCGCGCGCGCACATGCGGCATGGCGGGGGGCAGATGCTATAGAAGAGAATGATCTGGAACTGGCCGTTGCCCTGACACTGGCCCATCGCGCTTCGCAGTTTCCGGAATCAGCGCCACCTCCCGAGGAGTCGCCGCCCGATACGCCACCCGATGCGCAGGACCCGGAGCAGGATCACGACCAGAGCCCGCTTGATCTGCCGGAAGAGATGCTGATTGACGCGGCCCGGTCGGCTTTGCCGCCCGGGCTGCTGGCGCAACTTCAGGCCGCGAGTGTTGCGCGCGGTGCACCGAGTCAGTCGGGTGCCGGGGCCAAACGCAAGTCACTGCGGCGCGGGCGACCGATGCCTGCGCGGGCAGGCAAACCCGGCGCGGGCGCGCGGGTCGATGTGATCGCCACGCTGCGGCAGGCTGCACCGTGGCAGAAGGTGCGGCGCCGGATGATGCCGGAACGGGCTGATGGACGGCTTCTGCTCATGCCTGCCGATATCCGTATCAAGCGATATCAGGACCAGACTGACCGCGTTCTGATCTTCGTTGTCGATGCGTCCGGCTCGAGCGCCCTGGCGCGGTTGGGCGAGGCCAAGGGCGCAGTCGAACTCATGCTCGCCGAGGCCTATTCGTGCCGTGATCATGTCGCTCTTGTCACCTTTCGCGGAACACAGGCCGATCTGGTCTTGCCGCCCTCGCGCTCACTCGTGCAGACCAAGCGCCGCCTCGCCGGGCTGCCGGGTGGTGGCGCCACACCGCTCGCAAGTGCCCTGCAAGTGGCCTTGGCCGCAGCCGAACAGGCTCGCGGGCATGGCATGACGCCCACACTCGCGCTACTGACAGACGGCCGTGGCAATATCGCATTGGATGGCAGCGCCAACCGTGTGCAGGCTGCTGACGAGGCTGCTCAACTGGCCCGCGCAATTGCCGGACGGGGAATCCCCTCGCTCGTGATCGATACCAGCCTGCGCCCGAAACCGGCCTTGACCGAACTGGCGGCACAGATGCATGCCACTCTCATCGCGCTCCCGCGCGCCGATGCGCGCACGCTCTCGGCGACGCTGGGCGCTGCCCTGAAAGGGTAAGCCATGAGTGAGCTGCCCTCGGACTGGCCACTGCGCGAACACTCCCGGATCATCCGCTGCCGTCCCCACGAATGGCATGTACAAGTTGTGGGTGAAGGGCCGGATGTGTTGCTTCTGCACGGGGCCGGGGCATCGGCGCACAGTTTTCACCGTCTGATGTCGCATCTGCCCGGCCATCGCCTGATCGCACCCGACCTGCCTGGCCAGGGCTTTACCCGTGCAGGCGGAATGCCGCGTCTTGGGCTTGATGAGATGGCCGATGACCTGACCGTGCTTTGCACCGATCAGGGCTGGCGCCCGATGGCGATTGTCGGCCATTCTGCGGGAGGGGCGATTGCGTTGCGGATGGCCGAGATCATGCCGCATGGGCCGCATGCCGTGATCGGTATCAACGCAGCTCTCGGCCCATTCGACGGCTTCGCAGGCTGGCTGTTTCCGAAACTCGCCCGCGCAATGGCCTCGAGCCCTTTTGCTGCTGCTGTGGTCACGCGTCTGTCGTCGAACCGCAAGCAGGTGGAACGGCTACTCATCGGCATGGGCTCGCAGATCGACCAAGGCGGGATCGATGCCTACCATCGACTGGTCAGTCGCACGGCACATATCGAGGGCACACTGGGCATGATGGCGCAATGGCAACTCGAACCTTTACTGGAGCGTCTGCCGCAGATTGCTGTGCCCGCGCTGCTGATCGGAGCAACGCGCGACCGTGCCGTGCCGCCTGTTGTCTCGCTGCAAGCGTCGCGTGCTTTGCCGCGCGGCGAATATGCGGAGCTAGCGGATTTCGGGCATCTGGTACATGAAGAAGCACCGGGCGAGATAGCAGCACTGATACTGCCGTTTCTCGAGGCCAATCAGGCGGCAGTCAGCCTGCTGCCAGACAGACGACAGCAGCGGAACTGAGGTTTCGCAGCATCGAAGCCGCGCCCGGTCAGGGTTTCCAAAACGGCCCTTCGCCTGCGCTGCATGCCCGTGCGGTATAGGCGGGGTATTGGCTCAGGCGAGCCGAAAATTCTGCTCGACCACAGCTTCCATCGAGACATGGCTCGATGTGTTGCTGACATGGGGCAGGACCGATATCTTTTCGGCCATGATGCGGCGGTAATCGGCCATATCGCGCGCGCGCACTTTCATCAGGTAATCACAACGCCCGGCAATGAGATAGCATTCCTCGATTTCGGGAATCGCCCGGACTGCGGCGTTGAACTGTTGGAGCGCCTGTTCGCGCGTGTCGATCAGATTGACCTCGACATAGGTTACATGGGTCAGGCCCAATTTCAGCGGCGAGAGAATAGCGCGGTAGCCAGTGATCAGGCCGATTTCTTCGAGGTGCTTGATGCGCAGCGCGACCGGGGTTTTTGACAGACCGACGCGGCGCGCCAGTTCGGCGATGGGCAGGCGCGCGTTTTCGGTCAATTCTGCGAGGATCTTGCGATCAAGTGCGTCCAGCTTGGCATGCATACTGAAAACCTCTCTGAATTTGGTCTATTCGGCTATGAAATAGCATTCACTCAGACACACTCACCAAAGCCTTTCTGATAATCTTGCGGAACGGAATAAGGAGGTCCGCATGTCTGCTGTCAACCCGACATCGCTCGAGAGCCTGTTCACCACCGAGGCCAAATTCGCCGATGAGGCCGACCTGCTTGAGCGGCTGGTCGCGCAAACCGGTCTGGCTCCCGCGACCCGCGCCGCGATGAGTGAGCGCGCCGCCGATCTGGTTCGCCGCATTCGCGCTGACTCGCAGCCCAGCCTGATGGAGCATTTCCTTGCAGAATACGGGCTTTCCACGCGCGAGGGGATCGCGCTGATGTGCCTGGCCGAGGCCATGCTGCGCGTGCCTGACCGCATGACCATAGACGCGCTGATTGAGGACAAGATCGCGCCCTCGGACTGGGGGCGGCATCTGGGCGCGGCCTCGTCCTCTTTGGTCAATGCCTCGACCTGGGCCTTGATGTTGACCGGCAAGGTGCTGGAGGAAGACCATGTCGGGGTCGCGGGCACACTGCGCCGCGCAGTCAAGCGACTGGGTGAGCCAGTGATCCGCACGGCAGTCGGTCGCGCCATGCGCGAGATGGGACGCCAGTTCGTACTGGGGCAGACCATCGAGGCAGCACTGTCGAATGCGCGCACACTGGAAGCGCAGGGTTACACTTACAGCTATGACATGCTGGGCGAAGCGGCGATGACCTCTGCCGACGCCGAGCGCTATCGGCAGGCCTATGCACAGGCTATCGATGCAATTGCGGGCTCTTGCAAAGCGGCGAGCGTGGCCGAGAATCCCGGAATTTCGATCAAGCTCTCGGCGCTGCACCCACGGTACGAGGTGGCGCAGGAAGATCGCATCATGGCCGACCTTGTGCCGGTGGTGCAGACGCTCGCGCGGCAGGCCGCGCGCGCTGGAATGGGGCTGAATATCGACGCAGAGGAACAGGATCGTCTGGTGCTGTCGCTGCAGGTGATTGAGGCGGTGCTGGCCGATCCGGCGCTGGAAGGCTGGGACGGGTTCGGCGTTGTGGTGCAGGCCTATGGCAAGCGCGCGGGGCAGGTGATCGACTGGCTGCACGAACTGGCCACGCGGCTGGATCGGCGGATCATGGTGCGACTGGTCAAAGGTGCCTATTGGGACACCGAGATGAAGCACGCGCAGGTCGAGGGCTACCCTGATTTCCCGCTCCTCACCTCCAAACAGGCCACTGATGTGAGCTTCATCGCCCATGCCAGCAAACTGATCGGCTATTCCGACCGAATCTATCCGCAATTTGCCACGCATAACGCGCATACTGTGGCGGCCATCCTCGAGATGGCGGGCGATGCGCAGTTTGAGTTCCAGCGTCTGCATGGCATGGGCGAGCGGTTGCATGATATCGTACTGCGCGAAACGCGCGGGCGCTGCCGGATTTATGCGCCTGTAGGCGCACATCGCGACCTGCTGGCCTATCTGGTGCGGCGGCTCCTGGAGAATGGTGCGAATAGCAGTTTCGTCCATCAGATCGTGGATGAGGCGGTGACCCCGGAAGAGATTGCCCGCGATCCATTTGAAAACCTCTCGGAGGCCCGCGCTCCGCGCGGGCTTGTCGCGCCAGAGGCAATCTTCGGTGAGGGCAGACGCAATGCAAAGGGTTTCGACCTGACGGATGCCGAGAGCCTCGCCCGCATTCGGGTCGAGCGCGAGGTTGCGCTCTCCGATGTCGAGCCTTTGACTGTCACGCCCCCAACTGGCAGCCAGCAGGACGTGATCAACCCGACCACGGGGCAGAGTATCGCGCAGGTGCTGATGGCCGATGCGCAGACGGCACATCGCGCCGTTGCCGATGCGCTGATCTGGGACGCTCCGCCCCGCGAGCGGGCAGAGGTCCTGCGCCGCGCGGCCGATCTATACGAGGCCCATAGCGGGCCGATCTTCGGTATACTCGCGCGCGAGGGCGGCAAGGCCCTGCCCGATTCGGTGGCGGAATTGCGCGAGGCGGTGGACTTCCTTCGCTACTACGCGTTGCAGGGCGAGGACAGCGAACGCGACCCGCGCGGTATCATCGCCGCGATCAGCCCGTGGAACTTTCCACTGGCGATTTTCACCGGCCAGATCACTGCAGCGCTGATGGCCGGAAACGCCGTCATCGCGAAGCCGGCAGAGGCAACTTCGCTGATCGCGGCGTATGCCACGCGCCTGCTGCACGAGGCGGGGGTGCCGAAAACGGCGCTGCAACTGCTGACCGGCGAGGGCGGGGTGGTCGGCGCGGCGCTTTCCTCGGACAGTGAGATGGCGGGTGTGGTCTTCACGGGCTCGACCGCGACCGCGCAGCGCATCGCGCGCAGCATGGCAGACCATCTGCGTCCGGGTGCGCCGCTGATTGCCGAAACCGGCGGGCTGAATGCGATGATCGTCGATTCCACCGCCCTGCCGGAACAGGCAGTGCGAGATATAATCAACTCCGCGTTTCGTTCGGCGGGGCAACGCTGCTCGGCGCTGCGGTGTCTCTACATTCAGGAAGACGTGGCGGAATCCTTCATCGAGATGATCAAAGGCGCGATGGATGCGCTGCGACTCGGCGACCCGCGCGAGCTGTCAACCGATGTCGGCCCTGTGATCGATCCGCGTGCGCAGAAAGACATCCTCGACTATATCTCCGCGCATCGCGATCGGATCCTGCATCAGGTGGATGCACCGGAAGAAGGGTATTTCGTGCCGCCGACAATGCTGCGTGTCTGCGGTATTGCCGATCTGGAGCGCGAGGTCTTCGGGCCTGTGCTGCATGTCGCGACCTACCGGGCCGAGCAGATGGACCAGGTCATTGCCGATATCAACGCGCGCGGATACGGGCTGACCTTCGGGCTGCACACACGGATCGACTCGCGCGTGCAGGAGGTGGCCGAGGCGGTGCATGTCGGCAATATCTACGTCAATCGCAACCAGATCGGTGCCGTGGTGGGTAGCCAGCCTTTTGGTGGCGAGGGGCTGTCGGGCACTGGCCCAAAGGCGGGTGGGCCGCATTATCTGCCGCGTTTTTTCGCGCCGAAATCGCCGGATGCCGAGGCCAGAGAATGGCAGGGTGCTGCCGAAGGCGCGCGGCTTCGACGCGCGTTCGGCGACCCGCAAGCTGCGAAACTCTCGGAGACGATCATGCCCGGCCCAACAGGTGAGCTGAACCGCCTCGCGCTCTATCGCAGACCACCGGTCCTCTGCCTGGGACCGGGTGCCGAGGCGGCGAAAGCGCAGGTGGCGGCGGTCGTGGCTCTCGGTGGGCACGCAATCCCGGTCGACGGTACGCTTGCTTCCGAGGCTCTGACAGGGCTGGAGGGCCTGTCAGCCGCACTCTGGTGGGGTGATGCGGAAACCGGGCGCGCTTATGCGCAGGCACTCGCCGCACGCGACGGCGCCATCATCCCGCTGCTGACATCACGGCCCGACATCGCTCATCTTGTGCATGAACGCCATCTCTGTGTCGATACCACGGCAGCCGGAGGAAACGCAGCATTGCTTGCAGGCTGACGGGCGACGGGGCCTTGCTTGGTGGATGCTTGAAACCCTGTAGGAAAATGCGCAAGCTGGCGGCAAAGAAGCGAGACGCGGAACGCAGCAGGGGAGGGGCTGATGGGCTACATTCTGGCACTTGACCAGGGCACGACGTCAAGCCGTGGGATCGTGTTTGACGCGGGTATGACGATCAGGTCCGTCGCGCAGGAAGAGTTCCCGCAACATTATCCCCAATCGGGCTGGGTCGAGCATGACCCAATGGATCTATGGTCCACGACTGCCTCCACAGCCCGCGCCGCAATAGAGAAGGCGGGTCTCTCGGCACGCGAGATTGCGGCCATCGGCATTACCAACCAACGTGAGACGACGCTGGTCTGGGATCGCAGGACCGGAAAGGCCATTCACCCCGCAATTGTCTGGCAGGACCGCAGGACGGCAGATTTCTGCGCCACGTTACGCGCGGACGGGCAGGAGGCGATGATCACGGCCCGCACAGGGCTGTTGGCGGACCCCTATTTCTCATCCACCAAACTGAAATTCATTCTCGATACAGTGGATGGCGCGCGTGAGCGGGCGCGCAAAGGTGAGTTGGCCTTCGGCACGGTCGATACCTGGCTTATCTGGAATCTGACTGGCGGCAAGGTTTTTGCCACTGATGCCACCAATGCCGCGCGCACCATGCTCTACGACATCCACAAGGGCCGCTGGAGCCAGACCATATGCGATCTGTTCGACATTCCGCGCGAGATGCTGCCTGAAGTGCGCGATTGCGCCGCCGATTTCGGAACAACGCGTGCGGACCTCTTCGGTCACGAAATCCCCATTCTCGGGGTGGCGGGCGACCAGCAGGCCGCGACCATCGGGCAGGCCTGTTTCAGGCCCGGAATGCTGAAATCTACCTATGGCACAGGCTGTTTTGCAGTGCTGAACACGGGGGAGACGCCCGTTGCCTCAACGAACAAGCTGCTGACCACGATCGCCTATCAACTCGACGGTAAACCCACCTATGCGCTGGAAGGCTCGATCTTCATCGCGGGCGCCGTGGTGCAATGGCTGCGCGATGGGCTCAAGGTGATCCGCGCCGCTCCAGAAACGCAAGCGCTCGCAGAGCAGGCCGACTCTTCGCAGGACCTGATCCTCGTGCCGGCCTTCGTCGGCCTTGGTGCGCCCTATTGGAAGCCCCAAGCGCGCGGCGCAGTGTTTGGCCTGACGCGCAACTCCGGCCCGGCGGAGTTTGCCCGCGCGGCGCTGGAATCGGTGGGATACCAGACTCGCGACCTGCTGGAAGCGATGCAGGCCGACTGGGCGCGGGAGGGTGCGCAGCCCAGTTTGCGTGTCGATGGGGGCATGGCCGCGAGTGATTACGCGATGCAATTTCTCTCCGATATCATCGGGGCACCGGTAGACCGCCCCGAGGTTCTGGAGACCACAGCGCTTGGGGCCGCATGGCTGGCCGGTCAGCACGCGGGGGTCTGGCCCGAAATGTCGGAATTCGCCAAGGTATGGGCTGTCGAGCGGCAATTCACCGCCAGCATGGATGCCGCTGCCCGCGACGCTCGCTACGCGCGCTGGAAACGTTCAGTGAATGCGGTGCTGGAGGTTTGACGCACCTTAGGAATCCAAGCTAGTCCTAATATGGCATCGCCTCTGGAAATTCGGTATTTGGTTCGACCGCCCGCTCTGGAGGTGTAAGTAGCTGGTTCATCTGGATTCAACAAAGCAAAGCGCCGCCCTGCAGTTGCGGGGCGGCGCCTTTCAACTAAGGCTTTCGCTCAGAAGAAGCCGAGCTTGTTGGGGTTGTAGCTGACCAGCATGTTCTTGGTTTGC